>NZ_BAAAZI010000006.1:0-726162 GCF_039536825.1 Sphingobacterium kyonggiense | reverse complement strand
TCGGGATGCCTGCGCTGGACCAGGTCTGGCCATTTCTTGAAGCGGTGCCGGGACTGCGTGGTAACCACATAGCGTTTCCTGGGCTTCACCAAAAGATTGTTCTCCCGCATCAGGGCAAAGAAGGAATCCCTTCCCAGGCCCACCATGGATTCGCCCATCTCGCGAAGCAGGATGCTCCGCAGTTTGATACAGCCCATCCGGTGGGAGTCCTTACGGATCTCGCCCACGCGCTTCAATATCAAGCCGCTCCGAACCTCGGTCTCCTGCTCCCTGGCCGTCTTTTTATAGAAGGATTGCCGTTTTTTGCCAAATAGCCCACAGAGCCGTTCAAGGGAGATATTCCCAAAGCTCACTTTCATTTCTTGGACGATTTGGCACCAGACTTTTTTCCGATCTCGGTACCAAAGAGTTCCTCGGCCTTCTTGATCATCATCTCCAGGGCAGTGATCTTCAGGTTAGCCTCGAAGAGATCGTCCCTAAGCTCGCGCTCGCTCTTGTTGGAAAGATCAAGTTCTGGAGCGTCCGTGGGAACTTCAAGGTCCAGCTCACTTTCCCATTGCTCATACCACTTCAGGAAATAGCGAGAGGTAGCCTCGCTGTTGAGATTGTGCTTCCTGGCCAGTTCGGAATGGCTCAGCTTACCCTCTAGGTATTCCCTGGCAACAAGGATCTTCAGGGTGTCGCTGTGAACTGGGGCAACCCCTCCTTTACGTTTTTTTGTCGGTTTACTCATGTCGTTAAATTTACGTTTTAATTGTTCGGATTTTGTAAACCATTTTCAGGAACGGACAAATAGACAACAGACAAAAGACGACAGATTTCGAAGTAAAGATGTTTTGAATGCTTATTGAAAATCAATACATCAACTCAGAAAGAATAGATGAATTAAGATTTGTTTGAGGAAGTTTTAATTTGTTCGGTATTTTATAGAATACTTTTAACAAATTGATCTATTATGTGTGAGATTTATTAATAAAAAAAGCTTGCTACCTATTGATAGCAAGCTTTAAAAATATGATCAAATTGTTAATTGATATAAGATAAGGTTTCATGAACTTCATACGTTACTGCATTTAGCGTATAACGATAGGTCAATGTAATCGTTTTATTATCTGGATCATATGTTCCTGATCCCGATACGTCTTGCAGACTACTCCAAGGACTTACTTGAATGGTATTGTCTTCATTTATTGTTAACAATACAGTTTGGGAATCACGAGTTGTATTAACCTCACTTACATCCCCGATATACATTCGAAGTTGGTTGATAGCAGTTGCTTTGAGAACCTTATTCTTTTGAAGATTTGCAATACTATTATTTCCTAAATGCTTACGTGTACCTAACATTCCATAATTTCCAGAAAAGTTATTCTTTAGCTTTACCAAAAGAATTAACTCCTTTAATTTAGGATTGACTTCATATTCCGAAACGTGATCAATCGTGATCGGAATAGCATGAACTGAATCGGTATGAAGATTTGCAGTTTGAATTAAAATTGCCTGTCTTGCAAAAATTTCCTCACTAGATTTAATCCATAAATTATCCTTGTTTGGAAGTTCGAATAATTCCGTTTTGATTGGTTTTAAAAACGATTCGGTATCATCAGCTTCAAAATACTTATCGTTGTAACTTTCAATAATAGATAAGGGATTGGAAAGTTTTACTTGCACATCCTTATCAATATTTAAAGAACCTGAGCTAGAGACCGAAACAAAAGTCTCTACGGGTTTATTAGAATATTCCAATTCTACTGTTCTTGTAATATCCTGTGCTCCAACCAAATAAATTAATTTTTGATATTGCTCTGATTCTATAGGTGCTTTATCACAGGCAGCAAAGAAAACGGAGCCTAAAAGCGCTAATTTTAAAATTTTTGTCTTCATAATATTTGCACTTACCATCCAGGATTTTGAGTTAATTTATTGTTCTTAGTTATTGCACTATTTGGGATAGGCCAGAAGTACATCTTATGCGTGAAAGTTCTAAAAGCATATTTATGCTGAATATTAGTCACACGATAGAATAAATTTCTTTCTGTATTTTTCTTTGTAACATCCATACCTCGAACAGGTTCATTTTCTGTCAGATGAGCAATTCCCCAACGACGAACATCATGATATCGTCTACCTTCATGCGCGAATTCAACTAAACGTTCTCTTTTTATCAGCTCTCTAATGCGTTCTTTATCTTGAGCATCCGTAACGGTAATTCCTGGAAGACCTGCTCGGAATCGAATCATATTGAAATATTTAACAATATGCTCAGTATTCCTACTCACCGTATAAACGATCCCAGTACTAGCAGATTCATCTGAGTAGCTACCATTTAACTCATTTATTGCTTCCACATAATTTAAAAGGATCTCTGCATAACGGAATGTAGGGAAAGTTTTGGTTTTCACTGCGCCTCCCGACCATAAGTTATCCTCTGGGTGGGTATACTTTTTCATGGTGTAGCCTGTTAAGTTGTAATCCTCTGGATTTGATGATTGAGGAGCGGTATTACCATTCGAATAATAAGTAATTGTCTGGTAAGTTCTTGCCTCTGGATTCTGACTAGGATTGGTCAATGAGTTTGCTGGCCAAAAAGCTTCAGAGAAACCGATAGATGCATAAAAACGAGGTTCTCTGTTTTTGAACATACGTGCAGCTGTTCCTTTTAAGGTATAGTTAGAGAAAACTGAATCTGCCCCGATTGGTTCAAAGTAATCAGCCGTAGTTTCATAATCCTTACCAACATTGGTATAATAACCATCTACCAATGCTTGAGTTACGCCTAAGCCATTCCATCCTCCCATGTGTAATGGGAAAGTAATAGATAAGGCATTACGATCTAATGCTGCAGGATAAATAATTTCCGGATTTCGTACATCAATAGTTTCTCCATTAAACATTTCAGCATATGATTTATAAGGATCAATACCACCTATTCCATTCGGGAATGCTGCTAATGAAGCGGTTGTGTTTTTAGGAACAGCGGTGTTCTCATCTGCTGCAACTGTATGTAAATTGAATTGTCCACTCTCAATAATTTTTAAAGATGCCAAAGCAGATAATGCCCATTTCTTCTCATCGTAATTTTGAGAAATCAGATGTTTTCCATCTGAACCAACCCAATCAGCATAGAATTTATTACCATTGAACCAAGGACTTGCCTGATATAATCGTACTCTGGAAATAACTGCAGCAGCGGCATATTTCGTTGGTCTGTTGAAAAATGCAGCAGCACGTTTTTCCTCTAAGAAATTGAATGCTTGTTCCATATCATTACATATATAGTCCACACATTCATCATAGGTACTACGTTCGAAGGATAGGTTGTCTATTGATGCATCAACCTCTAAAGGATCATCTGGTAAAACAGGCACTGGTCCGTATAATTGAATCAGTTGATAATAAAAGTATCCACGCAAGAAATAAGTCAATCCTAAAATCTCACGTTTTTCTAGAGCTTCTAAATCTTTAGCTTCATCAATTCGACCTAAGATCGTATTACATTTACGGATCCCTTGATAATAGCGTTCGTAATTGTTATAATAAGTCGAGAAAGGAGTTACTTCATCAGCCGTTAGAAAAGTACCACCATATTCTGCTTTCTTCCAGGACATCATAACTTCATCCACAGCAGTCATATATGGTCCATAAGAAGATCCATAGAGTGCACCCTCATTAGGGAGTAAACCAGCAGTTCCCCAAAGATAGCGTTCTAAGTATTCCTGACGAGCGAAAATACTATCCAGGGGAGTAAAATCATTAAAATAAGAATCCATATCTAAGTAACTACAAGACGAAAAGAATCCTGTACTTAAAAACATTCCAGATGCTACGAGTATTTTATTTATTAATTTCATTGTTCTCAAGATTAAAAGGTTATTGTAATTTGACCTGTGTACATCCTTTGTACAGGATATACAGCACCATTGGAAGATGCTTGTCCTGGATCCCATAACTTCACTCTATCCCAAGTTCCTAAGTTATACCCTACTAACTGAAGGATTATATTTTGTACACCAAAGCGTTTTAAATTCAATTGATCTGAAGATAGACGATAAGATAAATCCACATATTTCAGACGTACATAGCGGCCATCAGCCTGCCAGAAAGTAGAATTACGATTGTTATTTGCTGAATTTCCATAAGTTAACCTTGGGAATCGAGCATTAGGATTTTCTGTTGATGGATCTCCAGAATACCATGATGGAATCCAACGATTACTTGGATCATTCACAATAGTTAGGATATTACCTACTTCTCCACCTACAAATGGATAATAGCCATTACCACCGTAGAAATAACTAACATCGCTCACACCTTCGAATAAGAAGCTTAAAGTGAATTTCTTATACTCCACAGAAGCGCCTAATCCATATTGAAATTTCGGTGTATTGGAGAAAGAAATTGGAACAATATCATCATCATTTACAACACCATCACCATTAACATCTTTATAGCGAATATCACCCGGTAAAACCTCTCCAAATACTTGTTTTGGACTACTCATGATCTCTACTGAATCTTTAAATAAGCCCATAGAAATCAAACCACGATTGATTCCAAGCGGTACACCAGAATATGATTGATAAGGATATTTTGGAATATCTTGATCCCAGTGAACAACTTTACCTTCTGCAAAAGTGAAGTTGGCACGAGTTGTAATTTTTAAATCATTATTGATTCGAAAGTTATAGTAAGCATTACCATCAAAACCTTGCGAGCGCATTTTACCAACATTGACAAAAGGTTTATTTACTACCCCTACCTCAACTGGCATTAACTGTCTTTCTTGGAAGATCCCGTCACGTAAATCTTTGAAAATATCAACAGTCAATCCTGCTTTATTGTTGAAGAACTGAAAGTCTAATCCAAGGTTATATTTTTTGGCAACTTCCCAACGTAGGTTGTCTGCGCCTATTTGCCCTTCTGTCAAACCATTTGCCCCCCATCGTCCAGCATTGTTAAAGTTTACATAAGTTAAGTATGGGAATCTTCTGGAACTGATTTGGTCATTTCCTACTTGTCCATAAGAACCTCTGATTTTGAAGAAATTCAATGCACTCAAGTTTTCTTTAACCCATTTGTATTGCGTAGGAACCCAACCAGCAGCAATACTCGGGAACCATCCAAATTGCTCACCTGGTTTAAAGTTCTCTGAACCCGTGTAACCAATATTAGCTTCCAAGAAGTAAGTATCTTTTAAGGAATAAGTAGCACGTCCAGAAATAGCTTGATAGCGTTTAGGAATGGAGTTAATTTCATTATCTGCAGTCGATGTCTGGAAGTCAGACATGTAATAATGAACTAAACCACCAATACGATGATCACCGAAAGAACGGTCATAATTTAAACGGGACTCAAAATAATGTTTCCGATCATAGAATGTTGATTTCGCAAAAGATATGCTTTGTTCTGAAACTGTACGTTGGATCATCAAAGTACCATCGTTATAACGACCATAGGCTTTGTAAAGGTCAGGCATTTTACGTCGGATCATATTGTGTCCATTGTTGGTAAGGTAAGAATACAATGCATGGAATTTCAAACCTTGGGTGATCGAATTCAAATCTTGCGCTAATGAAAAGTTTATTTTCGTAGTACCTCTATTGGAATTCTTAAACCCAGTGTGATTTAACAATACGTATGGAGAAATTTCATTACCATTGATACCATATGCTGGAAGACTTCCATTGCTATATCGAATTGGTACTGTAACTGGTGTTAAATTAGCTTGAGCATTCCATAAGGCATTATTGTTATCTCCAAAACCAGGTGCATTTTGATTGATTATTGCACCATCTAATCCTAAGGATAAGACTGTAGTAGGCGTAATATTTGCATCAATATTGGCTCTGAAATTGTACTTTTTCCAATTTACATTGGTTTTATATTTGTTAGCAGATAAATCTTGATTGAACACAGCATCTTTGTCAATAGCACCTACGGATACAAAGTATCGCGCAATCTTTCCACCACCTGAAAGATTCAGGTAATGTTGGTTATTAAAAGTATATTTTTTTAGGATTTCTTCCTGCCAATTTACATCGGCATAAAGATCATAATCCATTCCATACTTCATAATTTGTAACTCAATATCAGAGTATCGAGGGTCCAATCCACGAACCTGTCTCGCTTCATTGGCTAATTGAGCATAATCATATGCACCGAGGTATTCAGGCATACGAGGAGAATAGCTTAAAGAAGCATTGGACTTTAAAGTAATATTCATTTTACCAGCTTCTCCTTTGTGTGTGGTTACTAATACCACACCATTCGCGCCACGTACTCCGTAAACTGCGGTAGAAGATGCATCCTTCAGGATGGAAAATCCAGAAATGTCAGAAGGATCTAAATCATTTAGGTTCCCTTCTACCCCGTCAATCAAAACCAATGCACCTGAGTTTGCACCAAAGGTTGATATACCGCGGATCCAAAATTCGGAGAAGTCGTTTCCAGGTTCACCACTACGTGTGGTGGAGATAATTCCCGGTACAACGCCACCTAGCATATTGGTCACTGATGTCGAAGGACTTTGCAATTGTTTTGGATCAACAGTAGTTACAGCCCCTACAACAGAAACTTTACGTTGGGTTCCCATCCCTACAACTACGACCTCTTCCAAATCTCCTTTCTTTTCTTGCAAAACAGCTCGAAGAGCTTGAGATGCCGTTAATACCTCTAAACGTAGGGTGTCATAACCCACAGCGGTAAGAATTAAGGTATTTGGAAGGGAAACATCTTTTAGCACAAATCTTCCTTTGTCATCAGTGGATGTTCTTTTATTTGATTGGGTGAGTACACTTACTGTTACACTTGCGATTTTGGCTCCTTGGGCATCCAACACCTCTCCCGACAGGTCAGAGCTGCTGGTTTGCCCATAACTCATCAAAATCATGAAGCAATAAAATGTGGTGCTTAAAGTGGCCTTTAAGCATTTATTTAGGTTAGTAAACATGTTTTTTCTTTTTAGGTTTTTTCGATTATTATGAACTAATAATTGTCTAAATAAGGTTTAGGTATTGATTATTCGATCGCCAATTTACGGATACAATGATTATTTTGGTCAGCGATATAAATCATATCGTTACGATCCACCGCCACGCCAGTAGGTTGATTAAACTTGGCTTGAGCAGGTAAACCATCAACATAACCAGCTGAACGAGGAGTACCAGCAATAGTCGTTACAATACCATCAAGACTGATTTTACGAATACAGTGGTTGTTTTGATCCGCAACAATTATATTTCCCTCTAAATCCACAGCGATACCACGAGGATAATTGAATTTTGCTTGATCAACAGGACCATCTGCCCATCCAACTCCACTACCCGCCCAAGGAATTACAGTAGCTGAATTATAGTCATCAGCAACCTTTATTTTATAAATCATATTATCTGCATTATTAGCACAATAAAAATGATTATCTACTGGATTGAAAACCAAATGTCCATTCTGTCCACCTGATACTTGTTTAATATCGCCTATCGTTTTTGTAGTTAGAATATTTGGTTTATTTAAATTAATACGTAAAAATGGACCTGAGTTTTTACGTGTAAAAATATACTCTGGGTTTCTTGGGTCCATCGCTAAGCTATGGTGGTAACCAGCATTATCGTATTTACCAATTCGTTCTAAAATCCATTGTGTTTCTGCATCAAACTTGAATAGGTATTGATCGTTGTCTGTTGTAAAATATAAAACACGTTTATCAGCACTGAAAACAGGTTGGGAAAGCGATAATTGAGAAGTTAGGGTAAGCGTGCGGTTTTCTTTTTGAGAGAGAAGACGTAATTTGTAAATCTGGTTATCAACTACAAATATATTATCTTCATTATCCACACCGACATACCTAGGTAGATTAAAAGTTGCTTGTGCTAATGTTCCATCTACTCCCCCAGCTTCCTTCGCTTTTCCAGAAACTGTAGTTACGCTTGAAGCAATGTTATACTTAAATTTTTTGCCAGGAAATGATATGGAATCATCTTGCGTTACAACGGATATGACACTTTCATCCCCTGGTTGTTTAGGAACAAGACCATAGATCGCATTATCCTTGATTTGAAGAAGCTTCGCTTGCTTTTCATTGAAATAGACACGAATTTGTTTTAAATCCGTACCAAAATTTTGACCAGTAATGATAAATTTTGTAGCTATTCCCCCTGAATCTGGGTAAAAATTATCAATACTTGTAGTTCCATTCGTAGAACCTACAGAGTTTTCATCCTTACAAGATGATGTAAACAAAATGGCACTGAATAGGATTAATAAATAATCCTGTCGATGAAAAAAAGAGGATATCCTCTTCCTAAATCGGAGACCGATTAAATGGTAATCTTTCATATAGGTTTAGGTTTGTTAGTTAATTACGGGACTTAAGTTATACATAATTTATTTATTTCCTAAATTCAACCCTAAAACAAACGATTGCATAAATTGCACAATCGTTTGTTTTATTTTACATACCTTTAAAATTCATCTACAAATAGTCTTATTGCTATACACCAACAGTTGATTATAATTTATTAAATTACCTATGTATTTGTTATTTAAAGTTGTAGGAAATTTTCAGAATATTAAATAACCTAAAGTTGTTATTGAACATTATTTATTTTAGGATTACTTGGAAACCAATTATGCTGCTGTAAGAAAATAATTACAATATTATTTTGCCATAAACTTTAGGGTTAGGCTTATTTTTTCTATCCTTGTTATGTAGACGGTCTTTCCTAAAAAACCTGTTCTACATCAACCATCAAACTTATTCAATAAAAAGTAACTAATCTAAACCATGAAAAATCACATTTTCATATTCTTAACTTTTGTTCTTTGCAGCATTATGACACCAGTTGTGGGATATGGACAAAACATCGTATTACCAAATTCTAGGCAAATCAATTGGCAACAGGCAGAATTGGGGGTTGTATTCCATTATGACCTTCATGTATTTGACGGCAAAAAATACAATCAGACTAGAAATAGGCTTGTGCCAGTTCCAGACATTCAAATTTTCAATCCTAGTCAATTAAATGTTGAGCAATGGGTTTTATCGGCTAAAGCCATGGGTGCAAAGTTTGCCATATTAACTGTCACTCATGAAACAGGTTTTGCGCTGTACCCTTCAAAGTATAACCCATATAATGTTAGTCAGCTAAAATTTAAGGATGGCAAAGCCGATTTATTACAAGATTTTGTTGATGCCTGTCGAAAACACGACATTAAACCGGGCTTCTATATAGGTATTCGCTGGAATAGTTTCTTTGGTGTACATGACTTTGTAGTCGATGGTGCTGGTGAAATGCAGAAGAACCGACAAAAATATTATAATGCGATGGTAGAGGGTATGGTCGAGGAAATATGCAGCAATTATGGTGAACTCTTTGAAATTTGGTTTGATGGTGGGGCTAGCCATCCCGATAAAGGTGCACCGAATGTATTGCCTATTGTTCAGAAATATCAGCCGAATTGCCTATTTTATCATAACGATCAGTTGGCAGAAGCTCGTTGGGCAGGTTCTGAATCAGGGACAGTAGGTTATCCAAATTGGTCTACCTTTCCATATAACTTCACTGGATCGGGAGAGTCAGCTCCTAAGCCAATTTATGAAAATGGCTATAGATTGCTAAAACATGGTGATCCAAAAGGTCCGTATTTTGTCCCTGCAATGGCCGATGCACCGCTTCGAGGTGCACAAGGTAGACATGAATGGTTCTGGGAACCGGGTGATGAAAATGCAGTCTATCCCTTAGCAGAACTTATGGACATGTATCTAAAATCAGTTGGGAGGAATGCTACCCTTATTATGGGAATTACACCTGACGATAAAGGTCTCGTTCCAGATGGCGATTTTAAACGAATGGAAGAATTTGGTCAAGCTATCAAAGAACTATTTTCCAAGCCGATAGCAAAAACTGTAATAGAAGGTCTTTCCGCAGAATTAAAGCTAAAGAAAAAACAACCTGTAAGCTACATCATGATTCAAGAGGATATCAGGCATGGACATCGTATTATGGAGTTTAAAGTAGAGGCTAAAATAGGGAATACTTGGAAGACCATAGTGGAAGGAACTTCGGTTGGAAATAAATTTATTCATAAATTAGAGACACCTATTCAATCTTCACAGATCCGTCTTCGAGTCCTAAATTCAATCGCCCAACCCAAAATAATCAATTTCTCTATCTATTAATTTATTAAAACATGCGTATCAATACAACCTATTTCCTGTTCATCTTATTCATCCTATTCCATTCGAATATAGCACAGGCCCAAAAAAAGGCGAATATCATTGTCTTTATGGTGGATGATATGGGCTGGCAAGATACCTCCTACCCTTTTGACACCGTTAAAAGTGCTTTTAATTCGCGATACCATACGCCAAATATGGAAAGATTGGCCAAGGAAGGCGTTGCTTTTACCAATGCTTATAGTACACCCGTTTGTACCCCATCACGCGTCAGTTTAATTACGGGAATGAATGCTAGTAGGCACCATGTGACCAATTGGACTTCTCCAATGAAAGATCAGCCTACAGGACGAGATGACCAACAGTTTGAAGAGCCTGTATGGAATCATAATGGCATGAGTCCAGTTGAAGGGATTCCGCATACCGTATTTGCAAAAGCCCTTCCACAGCTATTAAAAGATAATGGATATTTCACCATACATGCAGGAAAAGCACATTGGGCATCGGCAGGCACACCTGGTTCTAACCCCTACTCCTTAGGTTTTGTAGTCAATATCGCTGGAACTTCCACAGGTCGACCTGCGCATTATTGGGGCGAACAAAACTTCGGTAGAAATACGAATGATTACCATGGTATTGAAAATCTTCAGGAATATTTTAAACAAGACATAAACCTTACTGAAGCTCTTACGAGAGAGGCACTGAAAACATTAGATTTCCCAATCAACAATAAGATTCCGTTCTTTTTAAACATAGGCCATTATGCTTTGCATGACCCACTGATGGAAGACAAACGCTTTTATCAAAAATATTTGGATCAAGGGCTTCCAGCTAATGAAGCAAAGTATGCTTCTATGATTGAAAGTATGGATAAAAGTTTAGGAGATATCATGGATTACCTAGAGAAGAAAAAGATTAAAGACCAAACTTATATCTTATTTATCAGTGATAATGGTGGTTTAAGCCATACTCCACCCCGAGTTGGCACCCCACATACCCACAATAAACCACTTCGTTCGGGCAAAGGTTCTATTTATGAAGGTGGAATACGTGTTCCTTTTATCATGAAAGGTGTTAAGGGCGATTTAATGAGTAAAAGAGATCATACTCCGGTTATCATCGAGGATCTTTTTCCTACCATTTTAGCAATGGCCAAAATTACTGCAAAAGAAATACCCCAATATGTGGATGGACAAAACCAATTAGGACATTTAAAAAGCAACAAAATAGACAAGTCAGCAATGGACAGACCATTAATATTCCATATTCCAAATAAATGGACAACGAATGATGTGGATGGTTTTAACTACCGCTCAGGTATTCGCTTAGGAAAATATAAACTAATATGGAATATGCGTGATGAAAGCTATGAGTTTTATGATTTGAGTCAAGATTTAGGTGAGCAGAATAACCTGATTCAGGATGAAAAGTTACTAACAATTATTTCGGTGATGAAAACAGAACTTCATAATACATTGGAGGCACGAAATGCACCAATACCAAAGAGAAAATAGAACAACCCTAAAACTAGAATAATATTTAAGAAGTTAATTTCTATAAAATACCTCCTCCGAGGTATTTTTCTTTTTCAAGGTATTAACTTAATTTGGAAGGATATTTTCAACAAATAACCAATAACCAAATTATTACCATGTTTTATTTCCAGATTAAATGTAAGCCAATGCCGAGCAATACTTATTTCGGCGAGATATTAGGAGCTTATGCAGCCACTTATATAGATTTCAAAAATTTAACTGGTGCATATAAATTGGCAGAATTTTTCATTCAAGATAGTGAATGGGAAATCATGGATACAATTGAATATTCCGCTATCAATTATTCTGACCTAACTGATCTAGATGAAGAAAATATGGAGGCTTTTAATGAGCATGGTGTATTTATAAAATATGTTATGTTTGATGAATAAAAATACCCTAACACAACGATTAGGGTATTTGCTTATGAACACATTTATAGTAAATTATTTTACATAAATTCCCTCGATTCTGTTCGTCTTGCCGGCATCAAAATCAATCGGTAATTCTTTACCTGCGCGGAATAATTTAGGCGTATAATTGTTGTCTTTATAATCTAGACAAACGATATAATCAGCATCGTTCTTCACCACAAAACTATTTAAAGTATAATCTCCTCCCTTTAATTCCCTAAGAACTTTGCCATTCTTCCATATTTTAATCGTTTTAGGTTCTTTCTGTGGATAATAGCTAAACTGCGCCGCCACATAGGTATTTTCCCCTTCCATATAACCAATGGCATGGTCAATATTATTAATATCTTCTTTAGATAATGGGAGTTTATATTGTAAGGAGTTATTTTTCAAAACTCGAAATGCTCGGTCTTTAGAATCACTTTCATGAACGTTACTTATGTAAGTATAAATATCCGAACCATAATAACCTATAAAATCTCCAGTTGATATCATGGAACTAATTTGTTGAACTTTACCATCTTTCCAAGTTGTTGCATAGAGATATGCCCCGATACGGGTACTTCCAGCTACATAAAGACTACCGTTGATTTCTATCATCTCTCGAAAACCCATATCACTCCCCCTATTCTCCATATTGATGCGTTGGTTATTTTTCCAGATGGTTTGTTGATTACCATTGTCAAAATCATAACCGATCATATAGATATTATCTCTAGGACTGATATAAAGCTTTCTTGGTTCTACATCGCCTGATTTTTCGATGTCCTGCCTCTTCCCATTCTTCCATAAGATTGGAACCCTTCCAGTTTGTTGATTATTGCTTTCATTTTCTCGCCAGACATAACCAACAGCATATACGTCAGATCCTTGTACGCGGACATCATAGGCCCAACTTGGATGGTTTGGGTCCGCAGGGAATGAAGGTTTTCCATTTTTCCAAATCGTTGCACGCATACTTGCATTTTCTGGTTGAATGTAACCACTCAGGTATACCTCCAGACCATCGTAAGCTGCATCATATTCAGGTTCTACCTCGGGGTCTTTATCCTTCTTACAGGACGTAATGGAAAGTATATAAGATAATGCTAAAAATCCGAATAATATCTTTTTCATAGTATAAATCGAGGTTTTGATGATATATTCAAATATCAGTCTATCTAATTATGTATACTAACTATGCTATGGTTGAATTATATAAAACAAATAAAAAAAGCCATGTTTTTGATTAACATGGCTCATATTTCAGTGATATAAAATTAAAATTTATAGGTTACTCCTGCACCTAATACTTGACGTACTTGAAGACCTGGACCTTGTGTACCATTACTTTTTGGCACCGCAATGTTATCATCATAGATTAATTGAGCAGCAGCATTTACACTGATGAATTTATTGACTTGCATCACTAAATTTGCCAAATAATCCACGTCAACATTTTGCGGATCCTGCAAATAGTTAGAATATAATTTCAAGATATTCTCCAAAGAGATATTCTCCATAAGGTTTACTTTGTAGTAAGCATCTAAGGAAGCTCCTAATTCATTTCTAGAGAACTTATCAGGATCTACGGAATAGCGGCTTCTTAAACTTTCATCACCTACCATAATAAATCTAGCAGAAATAGGCGAAAGGTTAACTTTAAAATTGTCCGACTCTTTGTAAGCGATACCCGGACCAAAGCTTAAGAATGCAGGGGCAAAAGCTCCGGATATTTTATCTCCACGATTATTGTCCTTGTATTCAAATCCATCGGTGAATTGTGTGTTAAAGTTTAAAAAGAAGGTATATAACCATTTTTTGCTCGCTTCTAATCCAACTAAACTGTTTAAGGCAAAACGATCATCATTCTTTCTCCATCCTGTTTCCTTTTGATGCGTTTGTCCATAAGCAGCCAAAAGTTTATTATCCCAACTCCATTTATCCTTTTTGTAGTTGAAATCGTAATTGAAGATTAAATTGCCTGCTAAGGAGTTTACACCGCCTGCTGCCCAGTTGGAAAAAGAACTCTGGTTGATTAGAAAACTGTTCTCACCTTTTATAGTCCAAGTTTTTGTAGTATCAGCAGTTTCTTGTTCTTGGGCAATCAAGGAACCACTGAATAATGTGGTAGCGGATAATAAAATTACTTTTAAAGCTTTCATACGTTTTGAAAATTTACTATTAATTGTTGTGAAATAAATTCTTCAAAACTATTAAAAAACAAGATGTATCAGTAAATACCAAGTACTTTAAACTATTTTTAGCAGATTGTCTGGGATATAATTTTCAGATTAATCATTGTTTAAACAACTGTATAATATCTATTTATGGTTTAAGAAAATATTTAAACCATAAATTATTAACAAAAACTTAATGTAACAAACTGAAAATTGGTTTGAACGCAACAAGGAATAGAAAGAAACCACCTTCTAAAAGAAACCCCCTATTATTGCTAATAGAGGGTGTATTTAATTCACAAGGTATTTTAAAATTGACTAAAATCTAAATGACAGGAATACTCGTGGTCCACTTAATTTAAATTTCTGTGCAGCTGTTGCTTCTTCGCCTTCACCAGTAATGGTTTCTTCATTTAGTTTAAAATTATGACTAGCAGTTCCCCAACGGTTTTCAATACCAAAACCAAATGCGGTATAATTTGCGGATAATCCAGCAACCATTAGACCGGCATATCCACTTGAAAATTCTTCATCCGCATACATCAAAGAATAACTGGGCGCATAACGCACATATGCAGAAACTGAAAAGCCTCCAGGAACAGATACATGCACAGAAGGACCTACTTGCATGCCTATCTCTGCCTTTTGGATCTTAGTAGACTCCTCTTCATCTAAATCTTCATAGGAAGGATTAAATTGGGTATAATTCAGATCGATAAAAGTCCAATCAATACCAAAGTTCAAAAGCTTAGCAACTGGAGCCTTGGTTAAGAAAAATGTACGACCTGCATTAAAAGTCGCTCCAATTTTACTCTTCAAGTCAAATAATCCTTCTGTATCTTCCTCCAACTTAAGAGTTTGAGAAACATAACCAACATTTAAGTACTTCTTTCCAGGCCTTGTTTGACCATTTGCCAGCACCGTAAAAAAACACAATAGCAATGGCAGTAAATAATTTTTCATAAAACAAACTAATTAAGTTAATAATGTAATCCAAAGTTATAAACCAATACCTTTCATGTAAATACCGCAAATAGGGTATTTTTCAAATTTCTTTACGGATAATTTTCTGAAAATTGCTTTTATATAATTCTAAAATTCAAAATTGTTTCTATAATTGTGACAAGCATTTATCAGCATATTATGTTAAAACAATCCTTTCTTCAAGTTATCTGCAGTATCCTCCTAATTATGGTAATTCCAATAATTACCCTTGCTCAAGAAGGTCAGGAATATGATATTTTCCCGAAATGGAAGGTTGGCGATGTTATGAAATATAAAATCAATAAATCCCAATCGCGCTATTTGAATGATAGTCTAGAAAACGAGGTAAAGAGTGATTATATCGTAACACTTTCTGTTTTAGACAGCTTTAATGCTGGTTATCGTTTAAAATGGTCTTATAAATTCAACTTTAAAAGCTTAGGTATATTGGAAAGTATTGAAGATCCAATGCACAACATGGATAGCCTAGACTTAGTTTATTTGACGGACTCTTATGGAGGATTTACAGGACTTGAGAATTGGCAGGAAGTGGGGAATACCATTGAAAAACAAATTGATAAAATTCGTAAACTAGCTGATAAGGTAAACCCAGAATCTACCGCTATAAATGAAGAAGAATTCAAAGCTATCATTCAACTCTTTAAAAGTAAAGAAATGATACAAGCTCTAGCTTTTCGAGAGGTAGGCTTGTTGCATTCGATTTATGGTTCATCATACCAGGTTGGCATTCCCCAAAGCAGGTCTGAGAAAAAGAACTTTAATTCTTTACCAGACAATAGAATAGTCATCAATACCATAACTTGGTTAGACAGCATAGACACGAGCAAGCAAACCATCCTAATTAAGCAAGAAGCTATGTTTGATCCGGAATCATTAAATGAATTTATAACAACAATCCAAGAGCTTGCTAAAGTAATGGATAGTGAAACAATGGATAAAGACTCGATTGGATTCAGTTTACTAGATAGGTCAAATATGATTTTTGATTATCGATCTGGTATTTTCAAATGTATTGAATTTAATCGTGTAATTGAATCTACTTCAGCAGAAGAAACCAACAAAACTAATGACCTGATACTCATGGAATTAATCAATTAAATAAATAATTAATATTTTAAGAAAAAGAAGTGAAAAAATAGGAATAAAATATATAGATTTACGACCGAGAATTAAGATAATTCTGTTCGAAAAAATCTAACCATTACTATTTTATGTCCTTGTTTAGCGCTGTTACCATCCTTATAGTACTAATCGTAATTTTTACTATTGTAAAAACTTTAAAACCAACAAATTCTAAAAAACCTGGTCTCAAATTCAATGAGGAAGACTTCAAAACAAAAAATAACAATAAGGTAATTCTAATTAAAGGGCCAATAAATAATGATGTAAGAATTGCTTGTGAAGAATTTTGCCAGGAATTTAATAAACATAAATTTCAAGTAATCATTAATCTTATCCGCATAAACCCTGAAACCAACCTCCTAATCTTTCCCTACGATATTTCATTTAAGCATTTCTGTTATTTGATTAATTATTTAAGATTTGTAAACAAACTTTCAAATAAAGGGACCATTACAGGCTGGTTATCTAACCCTGATTGTGAATATTGGCTCAATGAACACCTCATTGATCAAAATATCATGATCTATATCCCAAAAGAGGAAGGACCAGGAAACTATGTATATGCTTGTACAGGTAAAAATGACACTTTTCAATTGAAATTCACCTTAGATAAAGACAATTATTCCACAATGGATAACCTGCAACTTTATCAGAAATGTCCAATTAAAATTGAAGATTACAGTTATGGTAAAGGTAATCTGATCGTTTAAAGTAGATTAGCTACATATAGTTGTAGTTTATTCGCTACAAAATCATCCCAGATATTATTGGTTTTAAAGAATTGTTATAACAAAACTATTTTTGGCATACTAATTGAATATTACTTTCTAAATTTCATAATTTAGGTTAATAATTGGTTAGTTAAAAACTCCTAGAGCTCCCCGCTTTAGGAGTTTTTTTTTATGGAAATAATTTCAAGGAAAAATAACAGATTGAAGAAATATATTCTTCAAATCATACACATGTCAGGTGACAGAAAGTACACTTTGCCAAAAGCTGCCAATGTTTTTATAGATGACAATGAAATACAATTCTATTTTTATATCGAGAATCAACAATAAAGTGTTAAAAATACGTTAAAATGAAAAGGCAACTTATTTTCGGCACAGACATTGAATAATACTTATCAAATTTCATAATTTAGGTTAATAATTGGTTAGTTAAAACTCCTGGAGCTCCCCGCTTTAGGAGTTTTTTTTATAACCATATCTCAAACCTTTATTAGGATCAAAATGCATAATAAGTAACTGTTGTGATTTCGATTAATTAAAGGATGATTTTCCGAATAATCGGAAAATTCAAGAATCCATGAGATAACCTAAACTTGACAGAGTCTACCTCCTTCTTACTATTTAGTCTTTCATTCAGAATTAATAATCGCTTATGTTGACCTTTGGTGATCTCTGCATAAGCAATAGCAGTCATTTCAGATTCCTCCTGGTTCATCAATCGAAGTGGAAATTGTTGTTTTATTTTACAGGATTGTGCATGTGTCTCTGCGTTAGAAAACAAGTAATTGAATCCTAATAATGTAAAAGTTAAGAAAGCACCTATTATTACGGTCATAGAGGTCCATACCTCCAGTGAACTACCTAATCGCTCTCGAGTACTGCTTTTTAACAGAAAATAGCTACACATAGCAAATACATACAACAGGATAATAATGTACAAAGGAATGATTGTTATCTCGTAAAGAAGAAAATTCAAAAGCGTTATAATCATTGCTGGTATCAACAATTTTTGAAGGAGAATTTCAAGGGTTGGAACAAAACGATTCCGTTGCATGTTGTTATTTCTGTTAAGATTCGGTCAGAATATCTTTGCTTTATTAAAAATTCACAATAAAGTTAGGCAAATTTAACACATTACATCTGAATATTACGCGAAAAACAACAAATTTAATTACCAAAACATTAAACAGTTAATAAATGTCTAAACATCAATTATTTAGCTTTCATAACTTACAGGAGTGGAATCCTTATTATTGGGTGCTTAATTTATTAAGATGTTAAAGCATTGTTTAGAATATCCTTATCCTCTTCTTCAAAGGCAACTAAAATAACCTCTTCAATTGTAGAGTTAGAAGCCATATAGTCAGAGATTGCCTTTATGGCAATTTGTGCTGCCAAATCTTTAGGAAACTTATAAATACCAGTGCTGATACTAGGAAAAGCAATTGTCTTACACGCTAATTCGTCTGCTAGTTTTAAGGAATTTTGATAGCATTTCGTTAAAAAATAGCTTTCTTGCATTTCTCCGTTTTTCCAGAATGGTCCAACGGTATGGATTACATACTTTGCCGGTAAATTACCTGCAGTGGTATAAACAGCCTCTCCTACTCGACAACCACCTTGCCTAGCAATTATCTTTCGACAATCCTCCAAGATTTGGACTCCACCATGTCGATGTATGGCTCCATCTACACCTCCTCCACCTAAAAGTGAGGTGTTTGCAGCATTTACAATGGCATCTGCATGAACCTTGGTTATATCCCCTAAAATTACTTTAATCTTGGCTCCCATTCGGCACTCCCCTTTCTATATTGATTTATTTTTGGTTTACAATATGTTATTCTCAACTATTTCTTATACAAGAACCTTACCTAAAATAGGATAATTCCCATTTCTTTCCAGAATTATAGCTTAATATCGTAATTTTAAATGACATGAAGATTCTTATTATCGAAGATGAATTAGCTCTACAAGAGAATATTAAAGAATTCTTGGAATCTGAGCAATACCTGGTAGAAACCGCAGTTGATTTTCCAACAGCATTAGATAAGGCTATGAACTACAGTTATGATTGTATTCTACTCGATATTATGCTACCAGGAGGAAACGGTTTGGATATCCTGCGGGAACTTCAAAAAACCGGTAAAAAGCATGCTGTATTGATTCTCTCTGCTAAGGATTCTGTTGAGGATAAAGTATTGGGGTTAGAGATTGGTGCCGATGATTATCTGGCTAAACCTTTTCATTTCACCGAATTATTAGCACGCATAAAATCCATTATTCGCCGTAATGCCCAAGAGGGTTCTCGATTGATTTCTTATCAAAACATCAAACTAGATCCGGAGAACCGGATCGTATTAGTAGACTCCAATCCGCTTACCTTAAACCGCAAAGAGTTTGATTTACTTTATTATTTCTTATTGCGTCCTGAGCGGCTATTGGAAAAGACTACTTTAGCAGAAGCTGTCTGGGGAGACCATGTAGATCAAGCCGATAATTTGGATTTCATTTACTCACAAATTAAAAACATACGTCGTAAACTTAAGGATGCTTCTGCCAGAGCAGATATTCAAGCTGTTTATGGTGTTGGCTATAAACTCGTATAATGGCTATTTCCGTAAGAAACTATACCAACCGATACTTAGCGTTTGCCATCTTAATCATCATGGCAGTCTGGGCGCTCCTATTCTATGCCCTTCTTATGGACGAGGTCTACGACAATATCGATGATGGTCTTAAAAATCAGAAAATAGAAATTATCCGGGAGGCATTCAATGATCCCGATTTAATAAATAACAGTAGAACGTACGGAATTAATCAATTTAGAATAAGCAACACGAAGCCTAGTGAGGATTTAGATAAAAACAAATTCTCCAGAAAGCTAATTTATATGCCTTATGATGAGGAAGAAGAACCATATCGAATCCTAACCACTGGATTTTATGGCAAGGATGGTCAGGCTTATTTATTGGAGATCAGAACCTCTACAGTGGAAGAAGATGATTTTTTAATTAACCTAGCGATTTCCTTATCTGTTTTATATTTGGTCATCGTTATCAGTATCTTGTTAATTAACCATTTTGTACTACGAAAAGCGTGGCGTCCATTTAAAGATACATTAGCCAATTTAAATCAATATCGATTTGCTGACGATAAGAGCTTCAATCCGATTAAAAGTCAAGTAAAAGAATTTGAAGAGCTAAATCTTCAAATTAATCGAATGATAGATCGAAATGAGCAAGTCTTTAATGACCAGAAACGATTCTTGGAAAATGCCTCTCATGAACTTCAAACTCCTTTAGCTATCAGTATTGGGAAGATGGAATTGTTACTGCAGGACGCTGACTTATCAGAAGCACAACTAATCAAATTGTCTGAAGCTAAGCAATCCTTACACCGAATGGTGGCTTTAAATAAGTCCTTATTAATGCTTTCAAGAATTGATAACAATCAATATAATAAAGAGGAAGAAGTGAACTTCAGCCAGCTCTTGAAAACACTATTAGAAGAATTTAAGGAGCTGTACACGTATAAGAATCTAAGAGTCAATTTAAAGGAAGAAGGAACATTCCTAATTTCTATGAATCCAGATTTAGCGACGATATTAATTTCCAATCTGATTAGAAACGCTATTAAATATAATCAAGATGATGGCGAGATAACTATTCTTACCAAGTCTGATCGTTTGGTTATTTCGAATATCGGATTAAATGAGGCGTTAAATCCGAATTATATATTTGAAAGATTTCATAAAGGTAGCCAGGATAGCCATTCTAATGGTTTAGGTTTATCCATCGTCAAATCTATTGTTGACAAAACAAATGATTTAACAATTGCCTATGCCTTTGAGCAGGGGAATCATCAATTTATTTTAAAAAAAGTGAAATAAATTCAAACTATTCCATGCTATTCCTAATTCTTTCCCAAATTGACCACGACATTTGATGTAAATAAAAACAAGAAGATATGAAAAAGCAAATTCAAACATGGATGCTAATTGCATTCTTAGGAACAGCCTTCACAGCTACAGCTCAAGAAAAAGTAATCACGGTAAATCAATTACCTAAAACAGCTCAATCATTCATTAGCTCACACTATGCTAAAAGCCCTGTTTCACTAGTAAAATCGGAAAAAGAAACATTATCCCCATTAGAATACAAGGTTGTATTGCAAGATGGAACAGAAATAGAATTTGATGAAAAAGGGAATTGGACAGAGATTGATGGAAAAAGAAATGCTGTACCAACTGCCATCATACCAGCAGCCATTAAAGCACACGTAAATAAAAGCTTTCCAAACAATGAAATTGTCGAATTAAAGAAAAAGAAAAAAGGTTATGAGGTGGAATTGACAAGCGGAATAGATCTTAAATTTGATGCTAAAGGTAAATTTTTAAAAATTGATGATTAATCAGAAAGACATCCATCGTCTAAAATCAAAAGGAGGCTTATTTAATAATAAGCCTCCTTTTTTTTCTCAGTTTAAAGAAAATTTTGGAGAATTTCATTTTATCTTAATAAGTAATTTTTGTTTAAATTAATATATATTTATTAAACTTGTAGAAATTCATTTACAATAAAATATTATTTAACAATACCCATGGTTACATTTGGTTTCATTATCTTCTCTATAATTATTCTACTTCCTATTTCTGCTGTCCTAGTTTTTCAATGGTACCTTTCAAACGACCTGATGTATGGACGTAGTCTTTGTATTTTATGGACAGCTTTTTTGCTTTTCCTTTTACTCTTAGTGGTTTTTCAGACATTCCAAAAAGAATTGAACATAAACAACCTTTATCAACTAATTAATTGATTCTCAAACTTAAGAGTAGATAATTAACAGATTTTAAAAATATCTTGTAACATTTTATCAATACCATTGTCTAAATGGCACATTTAAAAACAAGTGCTATGAAAACGAAAAATTTGGTATGGAGTTTATTGATGATATTATTATCTTTTGGAATTTGCTCTGCTCAAAGCAACGACTATCCATTTAAAGTTAAGATCTCAGGAAATGGAGCTAAAAACTTAATTTTTATTCCCGGCTTTATGTCTTCTGTAGATGTCTGGAATGAAACTATAGGTGAATTGTCTTCGACCTACAAATGCTACACTATTCAGTTTGATGGATTTGCTGGTCAACCTGCTCAAGGCGAACCTAGCCTTAGCAATTGGAAGGCTAGCCTAGCAACATACATTCAAAAAGAGAAAATCAAAAACCCGATTATCATCGGACATAGTTTAGGTGGAGTCATGGCATTAGATCTCGCTAGTACATACCCAGACCTTATGCAGTCCATTGTTGTTGTGGATGCATTACCAAGCTTATCTGCTGCATTTAATCCCAACTTTAAAGTCCAGGAGAATTTAGACTGCACAGATATTATTATGCAGTTTACTGGATTAACAGATGAGCAATTCAAAACCATGCAGGAGCAAACTGCAGGCTCCATGAGTACTATTCCAGAAAAACAAAAGGAAATTGTAAACTGGTCCTTAAAGTCTGACCGTGAAGCCTCAGCCAAGATCTTTTGTGAGTTCAACAATACCGATCTTCGAGCTCAATTGGCTAAAGCTAAAGTACCAGCTTTAATCATGCTGAACAGCAGATTTGGACAAATGAAAGAAGGCATTAACAGCCAATATACAGCATATGCAAATAAAGATATTCAATATGCACCAAGCCCTACACACTTCTTGATGTTTGATGCGAAAGATTGGTATTTAACGCAATTACGTAACTTTATTAAGTAATGCAGTTTGAGGAACTATATGCTAATTATTGGGATAAAATCTATCGCTTGTGTTTGGGATATATTAATAATCCAGACCAAGCGAAAGATTTAGCTCAAGAAACGTTTATTGCTGCTTGGAAACAACTGGATAATTTCCGGCATGAGGCAAGTATAGGAACTTGGCTATACCGTATTGCCAGTAATACCTGCCTTCGGCAAATCCAGATAGACATGCGAATGCCTAAAGTGGACTTTCCAGTACAATTTCCCGAACCCGAAGTACAAAGCATAGAACAAGAAATTCAACTACTCTATCGATTTATATCTGAATTACCCGAACTCGACAGAATTATCATCTCCCTTGAATTAGAAGGAATAAAACAAGCGGACATTGCTGAAGTAGTTGGTATCAAAGAAGGAAATGTAAGGGTGAAAATTCACCGCATCAAAGAGAAGTTAACTCAAAAATTTAAAAGCCATGGAAAATAAGGAACTTGATTTTGCAAAACTGTGGCATGCACAGCAAACAACTGAGCCTGACATTAAAGATCTTCAACTCAAAATTGCCAAATACAAGAAGGAGAATGTTCGCAAGCAAATATTCGCCAATATAAACTTAATCCTAACGCTTTCCGTATTAATCTTAATTTGGGTAAATTTAGATCAATTGGAATGGTCAAGTAAATTGGGATTATCCTTAATTATTCTGGCTATTTGTATTTCTCTATTTAAGTTCAATAAATTCTATAGAAAATTCAACAAATTAGATCAAGGTACTGATAGTAATACTTACTTACAAAAACTGCTGCAGATTCAAGTAGAACAAAAGAACATACAGCATAAGTTTATAAACACTTATTTTATCATTCTCGGAATAGGATTAGCAATTTACTTATGGCAATTTGCAGTTCTATTGGGCAGTATGAATGGGATTATGATTTATGCAGCAACCTTTCTTTGGCTTGGGTTTGTATGGTTCTATCTTCGACCTAGGATTACTAAAAAGCAAGAGGCTAAACTCAACGCGTTAATTGAACAAGTTCAATCTCAAATCAATCAAGTTGACATATAGACTCATAAAAAGAAAAGCTGAGGCATTTAATCCCCAGCTTTTTCAACAATTGCTCAAATCATTTTTCACGTTGTATATAAATCAATTGTTTTATTTTCAATGGGAATAGAGAAGAAGAATTTACTACCTACGCCTAACTCACTTTCTACACCTATCTTACCCCCTTGGTTCTCGATAAAATCTTTACTGATAGACAGTCCTAAACCAGTACCTGTCCTTCCACTTCCCGGCACTTGAAAGTACCGATCAAAGACTCTGTTTTTATAAGAGCTATCAATACCCTTTCCATGATCTTGAACAGAAAACTGCAGATATCTCCCCTCTTGTTTAACACGTATCCATATTTCCGAATTAATTGGCGAATATCGAATGGCATTAGTAATAAAGTTGGTCAATACCCAAGCTGTTTTTTCCTCATCCACAAAAATCCTAGGCAATTCTACTGCGATATCTGAATGGATTTGAATATGCTTTTGTTCCGCTTCCATACGGGTAGCATTAATCGCATAATTAACAATAGGCAATGGATCTACAAACTGACTGAATAACTTAATATTACCAGTTTCTACTTGAGATACATTCAGCAATTCACTGGTAATCTTCAATAATCGAATGCTATCCTCTTCAATACCCAATAACAACTGTTGTTGTTCTTCTGTAAGAGTGCCTGTTCTAGGATGTTTTAAAACCTCGGTGCTCATTTGAATTGAAGCAATAGGTGTTCTCAATTCATGAGATACAGTTGCAATAAAATTAGTCTTTGCAACATCTAGTTCCTTGAAGCTAGTGATGTTCTTTAATACAATTACTTCTCCAACCCGTTGACTATATTGCTCGCCTGTCGGAATGATATCGATTGGAATCGCTTCTTTTTCGAAATAGCTTTCCTTATCATTGGTGAAGATTTTTAAGGTAGGATTTGACTTCCTGGAATCATCCAGCACATTTCTAATCAAGTCATTTTGTTTTGCAAGCTCATCAATAGGCTTATGCAGTAAATCAGCACGACGTATCCCTGCAACTTGCAATGCTTCATCGTTAATAAATATTATTCTCCTATTTTCATCTAATCCAATTACTGGATCATGCATGCTATTTATTAAAGTTTCTATACGTTTCTTTTCCTCTAGAATTTTATCCAATTTACTATTGGAGTATTCTGTAAGTTTTTCTGCCATACTGTTAAAAGAGCTTGCCAATTCAGAGAACTCTGAATTACCTTCAAAGTGGAGTCGTTGACCATAATTCTGTTGAGCAATCTCTCGAATACTTTTTGTCAATTGTTTGATTGGGTTAGCGATGTTACTTGGCATATTCACCAACAGCACAAAACCAACTAAGAAACATAAAGATCCAACAACGGAAATCCAAATAAAAGCTTCTTTTGCCATCTGTTGAGCATGATCACTCTTGGCTTCAATAGCATCCATGTTAACCGTCATTAATTGCAATAAATCCGTACGCATTTCCTTGGCTAAGCTTTGATTCAACGGATCTTGTTTTAGCTTATTAATGTTATCCAATAGCTCCTTCGTCAAAGCACCCTCACCTTTCTCCGTAACATTATTGGACTGGTATTTCAGATTTTCCTCTATCTCTGCAAAAGCATTTGGATCAGTCTGCAGTTTATCAGCTGCTGATAAGATATTCCGACAATATTCTACGGAATTATAGTTTGCTGACAACACATTCTCTGTGTCCTTCTTTAATGCGCTTACATAAAGCGTACTAATAGTCGCTAACAACAGGATCATAAAAAATAATAATCCTATGCCGCTATACAATTTAGTCTTGATTTTCATGATAGTATAATTAAATCTACCTTAACCTTCTCTAACTTCTTCATTAAACTTCTGAAGATCCCCATTGTCCATAATATCCTAAAAAAAGGCCATCTTGGTGTCCCTATACACAAGGTGGTGATTTCCATTTTAAGTACTTGCTCCAGTATACAAGCTGGTACATCCCTCCCCAACACTTGTAAAACCTGACCACCTAATTCTGTTGCCAATTTAAAATTATTAATCAAGAATCTCTGCTTATCCAGTGGAATCTTATTTGGACCTTCTTTCGGAGTTTGTACATACAGAACATACCAATCTGCCTGATAATAACTTGCTAACCTAGAAGTCCGTCTAATCAAATTCTTAGCCTTCTTTTCATCAGTACCAATGCACACCATAAAGCGTTCCATCCTACGTTTTTTCTCTTGGCTATGCTCTCGTTCATGCTTCATAATGGCATGACCGGCCAATTCCTTCAATGCCAATTCGCGCAATAACAGCAACTGATCCGACCTAAAGAAGTTCTTTAAGGCACGTTCAATCTTATCCTTTTTGTAGATCTTCCCTTCTTTCAACCGCGCCAACAAGTCCTCAACGGAAATATCCACAAACAACAATTCATCTGCGGATTGCAATACCCGGTCAGGAATTCGTTCATGGACATCTACAGATAAAAGATCACCAATCTCCGCCTGTAACCCTTCAACATGTTGGATATTGACTGCAGAGATCACATTGATCCCTGCATCCAATATCTCCATCACATCTTGCCATCGTTTATTATTCTTACTACCTGGGACATTGGTATGTGCTAACTCATCCACCAGCACAACCTCAGGATGCAGCTGAAGGACTAGGTCAACATCTAGATCCTCCAACTCATTCCCTTTGTAGTATAGTTGTTTCCTTGGCAACACCGGCAGACCGACCAGCATAGCATCTGTTTCCTCTCTTCCATGAGTTTCCACATAGGCCACCTGAACGTCTATACCATTTCTCAATAAATTATGAGCTTCTTGCAACATGCGGTAAGTTTTCCCTACCCCTGCACTCATTCCCAGGTAAATTTTAAACTTACCTCGTCTTGATTGCTTAATCAGTTCTAAGAAATGTTCTGCCGATTTTCGTTGCTCTTCCATGTCTTTTCAACTAAAACTTCCAAGCTAAGCTGGTTGTAATACCATGATTAGTCGGTTTAAAACTTCCACTATGCGTTTGGAAAACATCGCCTTTGGAATCCAAATAGCGATATTCTAAACGCCATACAAGACCCGAAATGGGGGAAATATCTAAGCCAGCCGAACTACCCCAAATCTCCTGTGCACTTGGCTCATCGGATCCAAAGATCATCCCATCTTTATCGTGGAAATATTCCCCCCGGGCTTGCACACTTATTGTTGGGCTAAGCCAATAACGGGCCTGTAGACCAGTATTCCACCATTTCCCCAAATCATCCTGCTCTGGTCTATGCTGTTGTCCGTAATCAAAACTTCCTAATAACTCAAGCCCAATATTAGATTGCCATTGCACATAGAAGTCATGAAAGAACCTTAATCTATCTTTACCTTCCTCACCTAGATACGAACTGCTGTTCAATGTTAGGTTTGAAACCGGCTTATATGTTATCTGATGCCCGACAGAAAGACCTTGCTGATCCTCTGTCAACTGGATTCGCTGCCAACCATTCAAGGCTACCGCAGCTAAATACCATTTCTCATCATCACTCGTATAAGAAAGCCTTGCACCTGTTTCAAAATATGGTGAATTCTCAGCTGCCAAACTTCTTGTCAAACTAATATTATCTGAACCTATTGCACTCTCCGGACCTATATGCGATGGCAATACACCAGCATCTAACCATAGATTGGCTGATTTTGCCAATTTAACCCCAACATTTGCCTCTACCACATGTTGCCACATCCCCTTCTCTCCAGCATAATTTGAGTTCATATAAGACCCTACTCCTAAGGCTATGGCACTTCGTACGATGTCCTTTTCATAGCTCACCTTCAGCATGGCTAGGTTAACCGCTATTTCATTAACCTGTCCATGACTATAGAAAAAAGGCGCTTTGATATGATCCTTTGGTTTATCCGGATTAAATTGATAATAACTCTCAATATATCCGTTTATTTTAAGACCACCTTTGTCGGCATCTTGCTCTTGTCCCATCACTAACTGTCCTGCAAATAACATACTTATTGCCAAGCACCAATTTTTATTCATTGTTCGATCCTTTCTCTTTACTCATTTTATCTAATGCCATATTAAGCTCCAATACATTGATTTTTTTAGGGCCAAACATTCCCCACAATGGTTGCTCAACATGTTTACTTACTAATTCTGCTACTTCTGTTTCGGGCAATTGACGTTCCTTTGCCACTCGTTTCACTTGGATTTCTACCGCTTTAACCGATAAGTGTGGATCCAGACCACTACCACTTGCTGTAACCAAATCAGCTGGAATATCGGCTTTATTAATACCAGGATTGTGTGCCATAAAGTGATCAATACGCTCCTGTACAGTCTTCAAGTACTCCGGATTGGTAGTCGATAAATTACTTGCTCCAGAACCTGCAGCATCATAATCAACTACGGAAGGACGAGACCAGAAATACTCATCGGTGTTGAATGCCTGACCGATTTGTTTATAATATTTCTGAATGCCTTCACCAATCAATACGCCTTTCCCTTGATTTGGGGACATCTGTGCGACTGCCCATAACATAAGCGGGTATAAAACGGTCAAAACCAAAAGACTGAAAAATGTCAGCTTTAATGCTGGAAGAATGTGCTTTTTCATGATTTTCTATTAGAAGAATATGGATAAAACCATATCAATAATTTTAATACCTATAAATGGTGCTATCAAGCCACCTAATCCATAGATCAATACATTTTGTCTCAATAATGCGGTAGCACCCAAAGGTTTATATGCTACACCTTTCAAAGCCAATGGAATCAACATCGGAATCAATACGGCGTTGAATATTACCGCTGAAAGAATAGCCGATTCAGGGCTGTGCAAACGCATGATATTTAGGGGTGCCAATGCTGGAATAGCCACAATAAATAAGGCAGGAATAATGGCAAAATACTTTGCTACGTCGTTGGCAATACTGAAGGTTGTCAAAGTACCACGAGTCATCAACAATTGCTTACCAATTTCTACGATCTCAATCAGCTTGGTTGGGTCATTATCCAAATCCACCATATTACCAGCCTCTTTAGCGGCTTGAGTACCACTGTTCATTGCTACACCTACATCTGCCTGTGCCAGTGCGGGTGCATCATTTGTACCATCACCCATCATCGCTACTAATTTACCATCCTGCTGCTCCTTGCGGATGTAGTTCATTTTATCCTCAGGCTTAGCTTCTGCAATGAAATCATCTACCCCTGCTTTACCGGCAATAAATGCCGCTGTCAATGGGTTATCCCCAGTCACCATAACTGTCTTGATACCCATCTTGCGAAGACGATCGAAACGCTCTTTGATACCCGGTTTGATAATATCCTGAAGTTCCACTACACCTAGTACTTCCTCATTTTCTGAAACTACCAATGGTGTTCCTCCATTCTGCGATATCTGCTTAACCGTATCCATCACCGAGTTAGGGAATTTATGTCCGGCCTGTTCCACCAAATTCTTAATGGAATCAGTCGCACCTTTACGAATGCGTACATTGGCCAAATCAATACCTGAGCAACGTGTTTCTGCAGTAAACTTGATAAACTTACCTTGCTCTTGGTTACCTTGATTCAAATCTAATCCAGCCAACTCTACAATGGATTTACCTTCCGGTGTCTCATCGTATAAGGAGCTTAAGGCAGCTGCACGAACTAAATGTTCCTGTTGTACACCTTCGGCAGTATGGAAATGTGTCGCTTTACGGTTACCAATGGTAATAGTACCCGTTTTGTCTAATAGCAATACATCAATATCTCCTGCAGTTTCTATCGCTTTACCTGATTTGGTCATCACATTAGCGCGTAATGCACGGTCCATCCCTGCAATACCAATCGCTGACAGTAAGCCACCAATGGTTGTAGGAATTAAACAGACAAATAGGGATACAAATGCAGCAATACTCACATTTACTCCAGCATAGTCAGAAAACGGTTTTAAGCAGACAACTACTAAAGTGAAAACTAAGGTAAAACCTGCTAAAAGGATAGTCAAAGCAATCTCGTTAGGTGTTTTCTGACGTTTAGCACCTTCTACAAGCGCAATCATCTTATCCAAGAAGCTCTCGCCTGGAGTTGCTGTAACCACAACTGTAATCTCATCAGACAATACTTTGGTACCCCCAGTAACGGAACTACGGTCACCCCCAGCTTCACGAATTACGGGTGCTGACTCACCCGTGATGGCGCTTTCATCAATGGTTGCCAGACCTTTAATGATCTCGCCATCAGTAGGGATGATGTCACCAGCTTTACACAGAAATACGTCCTCTTTCTTAAGTTGTGAGGAGGAAACTACCCTGCCATCGACTAAGGTGGCAGGTGTTTCTTCCCTTGTTTTCCGTAGGCTGTCCGCCTGTGCCTTACCCCTTGCCTCAGCAATGGATTCTGCAAAATTGGCAAACAACAATGTCAACAGTAAAACCAAGAAAACAATAAAATTATAAGCGAATGATCCTTGGGAATTATCGCCCATCAATACCGCTATACATACCACAGCCATAATGGCTGTCGTAACTTCTACCAAGAACATCACCGGATTACGGACCATGCTCTTCGGGTTCAATTTCACGAAGGATTGACTTAAAGCAACCTTCATTAATTCTTTATCAAAAAATGAATTTCTAGCATTCATGTTTATAGTCCTTTATTATCGAATTGAAAAATATTCTGCAATTGGACCCAATGTCAATGCAGGGAAAAATGATAGCGCAGCAACAATTAGAATCACCGCCAACACCATAAATCCAAAAGTAAATGTGTCTGTTTTTAATGTTCCGGCACTCTCTGGGATAAAACGTTTAGAACCCATGATACCTGCAATGGCTACTGGACCAATGATTGGAATAAACCTACCAAACAACAATACAAAGCCAGTGCTGATGTTCCACCAAAGTGTATTATCGCCTAAACCTTCAAATCCAGAACCATTATTTGCCGCTGCTGAGGTGTACTCATACAACATTTCAGAGAATCCATGGAAACCAGGATCATTCGTTGTTGCAGCACCAATAGTTGGAAATGCGGATGCTAATGCCGTTCCTACTAGAATGAGGAATGGATGGATTAAAGCTACGATCATAGCAATTTTCATCTCCCTTGCCTCCACTTTCTTACCCAAAAACTCCGGTGTTCTACCGACCATCAGCCCCGAAATAAATACAGTCAGTACGATAAATATGAAAAAGTTCAATATCCCTACACCACAACCACCGTAGAAACAGTTGATCATCATAGCCAGCAATTCATTCATACCAGAAAGCGGCATAGAACTGTCCTGCATGGCATTGATAGAACCGGTTGAGATAACCGTAGTCACGATAGACCAGTAACCTGAGGCTGCAGCACCTAAGCGAACTTCTTTACCCTCCATAGCGCCTAAATCCTGATTGACACCCAATTGTGCAATCGTAGGGCTTCCGGCACTCTCCATCAATACATTTGGTATAGCTAATGCTAAAAATCCAATTGTCATAACCGAGAATATCACCAGCGACAGTTTCCGACGACGGATAAAAATACCCATGGCAAATACCATTGCCAATGGAATTACCATTTGTGCAAACATCTCCGTTACGTTGGTTAAATAGGTTGGGTTTTCAAGTGGGTGAATGGAGTTTACACCATAGAAACCACCACCATTAGTTCCTAAATGCTTGATCGCAATAAATGCAGCTGCTGGACCACGACTAACCTCAACCGTATCGCCTTGCACATTAATCATCGTATCCTTGCCTTCGAATGTCATCGGTGTACCTTGAAAGATCAAAATAGACGCGATAACCAAACAGATAGGCATCAAAATACGAGTACTGGATTTCAAGAAATAAGTATAGAAGTTTCCTAATTGATCCGTTGTTTTTTCACGGAAAGCACGAAATAGCACAACCGCTGCTGCCAATCCTACTGCGGCAGAAACAAACTGTAAAAACATCAAATAGAATTGTCCTAAATAGCTTAATCCAGATTCTCCTGAATAGTGTTGTAAATTACAGTTCACTAAAAAGGAAATCGTAGTATTAAATGCCAAATCGGGCGACATGCTCGGGTTTCCATCCGGATTTAGTGGGAGTATTCCTTGATTCATAAAAATCAACATCCCTAGGAAAAACCAAACCGCATTAATGGTTAATAGTGCTACCAAATGCTCTTTCCAAGTCATTTCCTTGTTGCCATCTATACCTGACAATTTAAACATTCCACGTTCCAGAGGACCCATGATCCCATCCAGGAAGGTTCGTTCGCCTGCATAGACCCGAGCAATATATTTACCTAAAGGGATTGCCACGAGTACCGTAAGCACGAACATAAAGACAACACCCCAAAATTCAGTATTCATCATTTTTTTAATTTTTTAAAATTTCTCTGGGAATAAAAGCACATAAAAGCTATATAAAAACACGATTATGGCTACCACCAACAATACAATCATCATAACTAATTCTCTAAAATTGTTTTTAAATAAATAGGTCTTAAATCTTTAGGCAGATAAGTGATGTGCTTCCTCAAACTTGCAGGAGACTCGCAAACAGCCATTCGTTCTAAAAATTCATTTTCAATGGCATTTTTAATATGCAATGACCCATTGTAGTACAATAAACCTATCACATTCATGGCTTCTTTAGCCATGAGCTGCTCTTCATCAGAGCCTTCGAAGTTCTTTAAACAATAATTGGCCACCTGTTTAAGCACCATGTATTCTGAAACTTCATCCGCAGATTCCAAACATTGAGGAATCCAAGCCTTTACCGTTGTAATAATTTTATTTTCCATGACTTAGATTTTATCAAAAAAATCAATTGATCTAAAGAAGATGATAAAGCAGATTAGCCCTGCTAATGCTAAAATCAATGTTAACATGTTATTTGATATGTTGTAAGATGTAAACCTCCCTTAACTTCAGCGGAAGGTGATTAATAACCAAGTGCCATTGCTTCTGATCACACAGATGGTCCATCCGTGATAAACAGTGCAAGAAAAGGTATTCGATGCCCTGTCGAATTTCTCGGTCGCCCTTTTCATAAAGTTGCCCAACTACGTCCAATACATGTTGCACGTTTTTAAATCTCCGTTTCTGGCATAATTCCCTCAGATAGCTAACCATCACTTGCAGTACCGACGCCACTTGGCTAGACGGCTGTAGTGCCCTTAGCGTTGTTGAAAGCTTGCGAATCCGCTTGCTTACAAAACTGATCATCTCTTGAGATGCTATGTTTTCCATTGTTATATATTTTGTTTGAACCCCTTATGCCAAAATATATTCCAAGTAAAAACTCAACCACGCAATAGCCAATAAAACAGTTACTTATAAAATTTTAAAGATGATTTTAAAACAGAAAACCCTATCAAAATGATAGGGTCTTTATCGTTTTGATAGGGTTAATATTAATGCCTGAACTTAAGCCCGAGCAGATCTAGTTATTCAATTTATATTCGTCGAGTTTGCGATATAACGTCGCAATGCCAATTTCTAGAAGCCTGGCTGCTTCTGCTTTATTTCCTTTGCTATGAACCAAGACCTTTTGTATATGTCTTTTTTCCACCTCACTAAGGGACAATCCGCTACTTGGTTGGTCCAATTGCGCCCCTTGTTGAATGTCATAAGGTAAGGAGTCCAATTCCAATGTATCCCCTTCCATCAATATTAAACTTCGTTCAATAATGTTTTTAAGTTCCCGTACATTTCCCTTCCATAAACGACCATCCAATGCCGAAATGTAATCATCCGAAATCTTTGGCACTTTTCTATTCATCTTCGCGGCTTGGATACCTACAAAATGTCTTACCAACAAAGGAATATCGCCTGTGCGTTCCTTTAATGATGGAAGTTTAATGGAAAACACAGACAAACGATAGAACAAGTCAGAACGGAAATGACCTTCTTCTGCTTCTTTCTCCAATTCCCTATTGGTCGCTGCGATTACACGTACATTAACTCGAGTAACCTTACTGTCACCGACCTTTAGAAATTCACCTGTTTCCAATACTCGAAGCATTTTTGTTTGCAATTCCAATGGCATCTCCCCCATCTCGTCTAGAAAGATGGTACCCCCATTGGCTTCTTCAAACAATCCTTTTTTATCTTTAAGAGCTCCTGTAAATGATCCTGCCAAATGTCCAAACAACTCAGATTCTAAAATATCCTTACTAATCGCTGAACAGTTGACTGCCACAAACGCTTTCCCTTTTCGATCACTCTCGTAGTGAATAGCCTGAGCGAAGACTTCTTTCCCGGTACCGGTTTCACCTAATAAAAGAACGGTAGAATCGGTATGGGCTACTTTCTTTCCTAAACTTATTGCCTCTTTTAATTCCTTAGACTCACCAATTACTTGTTCAAAGGCATATTTCTTCCCTACCTGCTGTTCTAAACGGTGAACTTTTTTTGCTAAATCCACCTTTTCCATAGCCTTGTACAGCAAAGGGATAATCTTATTGTTATCATCTCCCTTCGTCATGTAATCAAAGGCGCCATTTTTAATGGCTTGAACCCCATCAGCAATTTGCCCATAGGCTGTCATCAATAGAATTTCAGCTAAAGGCTGTTGTTTCTTAGCCTCCAGAACAAATTCAACACCATTTCCATCCGGCAATTTTACATCACAAATAATAACATCAATCTCCTTTTGCTTTAATATCTGCAAACCAGCCTTCAAATTAGAGGCTTGTGATATCTCGATATCATCCCACTCCAATTGTATTATTCGGGCCAAAAGCTGACGTAGCTTCTCCTCATCATCTATTAACAATAACTTTTTAGTCATGCCTATTCTTTTCTACGATTTCTAGGTATTTACGGCACCTAAGTTAAACATTCGAGCCAATTAATAAATAGAATAAATTTTATCCCTCCTTCTTATCAACATAAAAAAAGCCCTTGAGAAATTGCTCAAGGGCCTTATAAATAATATTTTTATACCTAAGCTTAGTTAGCAGTAGTATCTGCTTCTGAAGTTTCAGGAGCTTGATCAATTAATTCCATAAACTGATCTAACTTAGGCGTAATGATAATCTGTGTTCTACGATTTCTAGATTTTCCATCTTCAGTACTATTATTCGCAATCGGGTTGTATTCACCACGACCACCTGCAGTCAATCGTTTAGGATCTACTCCATAAGTATTCTGCAATGCTTGAACAACCGATGAAGCACGTAATGTACTTAAATCCCAGTTGTTACGAATATTTGTTTTTGAGATCGGCACATTATCCGTGTTACCTTCGATTAACACATCGTATTCTTTATAGTCTTGAATGATCTTCGCAATTTTAGACAAGGTCTCGCCTGCTCGATCAGAAATCTCATAACTACCTGATTTATACAACATATTATCCGATAGGGAGATATAAACAACACCTTTTAATACTTGCACATCCACATCACGCATCTCTTCACGACTCAAAGAGCGAGTTAAGTTGTTGGTCAATACCATATTCAAGGAGTCACTCTTATTTTTAGTATTCACTAAATGTTGGATATAGCGGTTTGAAGCATTAATCTCGTCCACTAATTTGGAAATATTCACGTTTCCTTGTGTATTCTGGTTAATACTGTTATCTAAAGTACCTTGTAGTCTAGCTAGCGCTTCACGTAATCCGGCATTCGTTTTACGTTCATTTTCCAACTGTTCCTCTAAGCTCTTGCTGCGTGCTTTACTTTCAGCAAGCTCTACTTGGCTTTGTTGATATTGGGTGCTAAGATCCTTGTACTGGGCATCTAATGCTTGATACGTCTTCTTGCTTACCCCACAGGAACTAATAAGCACCGTGGAAATTAACAACAAGGGAAAACCTATTTTTTTAATCATAATACGTGTTTTATATTTATTTACTTACCATAGTTCACCTACCTTTAGCAAAAGCAATGCCTATTTTATGGTAAATCAATATGCAAAACCTTCTTTTCCCCATTTATAAGACTGATTTATTGCTTGATATCAAAATCTTGATTTGACAATATAGGTTTGATAAAGGAAGCAAATTTTAGTACTTCAAAATTTGAGAATTCTGATTAAGGGTACCGCAAGGAATGGAATAGGCAAAAACAAAAAAAACTCCTGAAGCGGGGAACTCCAGGAGTTTTAACTAACCAATTATTAACCTAAATTATGAATGCTAATACTATTTCAAATCGCATACCAAAAAATCAATTGTTAGCCTTGCCTTAACATTATTTAACATTCAAATGTGTGCAGTCCATAAATAATGAATATTTTTGCGCCATGCAACAGGAACAATCGTACATAGAAAGACTGGGAATTGAGAAATTAAACCCCATGCAAGAAGCTGTTATCAGCCAATTTGACAAATCAAGGGACTTTATTCTCCTTTCACCAACTGGTTCAGGCAAAACATTGGCCTTTTCCTTAATCCTCATGCAATTGCTAAAAAGCTACAAAATCCAAGCTTCTTCAGCATTGATCGTCGTTCCTACGCGTGAATTGGCACTCCAAATCGAGTCCGTGATTCGAAAAATGGACAACACCCTGTCATTGGTCTGCCTTTATGGCGGTAATGACAATCGCCTTGAACGCAATAAGTTGAAAGAGGGTCCTACCCTAATCGTAGCAACTCCAGGTCGTTTGATTTACCACCTCGAACGTATGCCAGCCTTATTAGAAAACTGCCATACCTTAATCCTTGATGAATTTGATAAATCATTGGAATTGGGCTTTTCTGACCAAATCTCCTATATCATCAATAGCTGCCGTAACATCAAACATCAAGTCATGACATCAGCTACTGATGTCACGGAAAGCCCCAATACCATACAGCTTAATAATCCGATCAAATTAGATTTCCTGAATAAGGAAGCATTACTGCCAAACTTGGATTACCACCGTGTCGAAGTTTCCAGTAAAATGAAATTGGAAGGTCTTTTTAAGTTAATCTGTAAAATTGGAACAGAACGCATTTTAGTTTTCTGTAACCACCGTGAAGCAGCAGAACATATCTCTGAATTGTTAGAAAACAAAGGCATAGACAGCATTCCTTATCATGGTGGATTAGATCAATTCTTTCGTGAACTCGCTATCCTTAAAATTAAGAATGGCAGCCAGTTAATCTTAGTAACTACAGACCTTGCCTCCCGAGGATTGGATATCCCTGACATGAACCATGTTATCCATTATCAATTCCCGCCTAAGGAGGAAGATTTCATCCATAGAAATGGTCGTGCAGGAAGAAATAATCAAGAAGGACATATTTATGGTGTACTTACTGTTGATGAAAGGATTCCAACTTATTTTGCCGAAGTTCCAACTATGGAACTTGATGAATTCTATCCAATTCCAGATCAACCGAAATATCAAACCATACGTATTACTGCAGGTAAACGCCAAAAAGTAAATAAAATTGATATTGTCGGTTTCATTCTAAATTTAGGCGACTTTAAGAAAGAAGATATTGGATTAATCGATGTAAAACCAAATGAATCTTATGTAGCTGTCGACCGTAGCATTGCTAGAGAAGTTATCAAATTGGGTAATCAAGGAAGAATCAAAAATCAAAAAGTACGTCTGAACTTAATTTAAAACAGAATACATAAATACTAAAAAGAGGCATGATTTCGAATATTACCTGAAATCATGCCTCTTTTTTTATTATCCAAGAACTCATTTGCCGATAATCTCATCCTAAATCCGCTAATTCCCCATTGTAATTAAGACCTATTTAGGTGCAGTTTCCTTTGGTACTTGAATGGAATTTCATAGGATCTGAAAGGGATCTTGTTCGGATCTCGTTCGGTCGGAACCGAACGAGATCCGAAGGAGTTCCGAACAAGTTCCGAAGGAGTTCCGTAAGAGTGGCGAATAAAACCGGTGTGAGAGACGATTAGACAATGGATAAAAGACAACAGAATTTGCTGGAAAGAAGTATTTCACTTCACAACTAAGAGAAACGCGAAGGGGCTAATTATAAACAGTCAATAGGACTATTGTAATTCGACAAGATTGTTTCAAGACAATTTGATGGAAATACCTAAATTTTAAGAGTTTAAGAATAAAATTGGGGATATTACTTCAATTTCTTGATGACTTCTAAGACCTCATTGGGTACCAAGCCTTCGATATTGCCATTATTCTTCCAGATGTCCCGCACTATGGTTGAGGAGATGTGTGCTTTTCCGGATCGGCTAACCAAGAAATAACTTTCGATTTCAGGAGCTAGGATAAGGTTATTTTGAGCAATGATATTTTCATAATCCAAATCAGTACCATTTCTTAATCCACGTAGAATGACTGTTGCCCCTATTTGGCGGCAAAAATCAATGGTTAATCCTTGATAAAAGGTCACCTCGATTTTAGGGTTATTGGCATACAAGTTAGAGATAGCTGTTTTGCGGCTCTCTACGTCCATCATACCGACTTTGGAGCTATTGATACCAATAGCGACATAGATCTTGTCAAAAAGCCCTAGAGCACGCTCTATGAGGTCATGGTGAGCAATGGTATAAGGATCAAAGGAACCTGGAAAAACCGCTATTTTCATATGTTGTTTGAATAGAAACTAAATGATGAATTGCCATATTGTCTTTGTTCAACAAAATTCGGATGGTCTGCCATCTTACGACTTGTTGGATGCTCAACAATCAATAAACCATTTGAATTTAATAAATTGTTTTCAAAAACATAGCTTGGAATCATAGGCAATTGCCCAATATCGTATGGTGGATCAGCAAAAATAAGGTCATAAGTAGACTTTGCCGACTTGATAAACTTAAAGACATCCGCTTTACGCGCTTTAATTTGATCAAGTTTTAATTTTTTGGCTGTTTCCGTAATGTAAAGCACGCATTTGCCATGTAAGTCGATGGAATCAACTGATTTTACACCTCTTGAGGCCAATTCGAATGAGATATTACCGGTCCCAGCGAACAAGTCCAAACAGGCCAAATCATCAAAATCTAATTTGTTGTTTAAAATATTGAATAAAGCTTCTTTTGCTAAATCTGTAGTTGGTCTTACCGGAAGGTTCTGTGGTGGACTTAATCTTAATCCGGCAGCCTTTCCTCCTATAATGCGCATGTCGGTAATTCTGTAATGTAATCCTTTGCTAATCCAGCTACCTCTTCATCGGATACCAATAAGGGTTGTGAAGCTTTCAATTCGACAATATGTTTTGCGAAATTAGAAAGTCTGTTGATTAGCGGATTTTCGTTATTCAAACTGCTATAAACTGCTTTAGAAATCTTTGCTTGTAGACCAAAAACCTGAAACAGATTCAATACATAGTAATTCAAATCCTCCTCGGTTTTAATTTCAAAGGTATTATAGAATTTAAACTGTCCATTGATGAACAAGAATAAATCTACTGCTGTTTCATTGAAAACTAGCCCTAAGACCTCTCCTTGTAAAGGGATATGCGGTCTTGCCTGCTCAAGATTCAATTTGAATTCAGGAACGAATTTAGCGTCTGGGAAAATGGACTTCCAGCGTTGCTCTAGCAATACATCGTATTGGAAATAAGCCTGTGTTTGTAAATAAGTTAATGAAACATTTTCCGCAGGTCTCATAGGGTTGTCCATGAATTCCTGATAATTTTCCGTATCCTCCATATCGTATAGATCATTAGGGATAAAAGTCAGGTTGGAATGCGGAATGCTAACATACACGTGTTGGAATGGAAGGCTTAATAGTTTTAATGCCTCCTCAGTAGGGCTATTGCTTTCATACTTCATATACACCAACAAGTTCCCTTCAGCATCAACAACATATATTACATCATGAATGTAATTTGCCTTGACGATAAGTTGATATTTAGCGATGTATTGTAAGTGAAATTGTGATGCCGTATAAATCATGCTTTGCAGATGCTTTAATCACAAAAATAGTTTTAAAAATTGGATTGACCAACCTTTTAAATAACTTTGAAACGTGCAAGTCAAAAATATACTCCTTCAACAATTCCATCACCAAGCTACCCAACAACAGGAAGAAGTCTTTGGTTTATTAGCTGAATTCTTGCATACTTTTTCTACCGACAGTTGTTTTATATTGAAGGGATATGCTGGTACGGGAAAGACTTCCATTATTTCAGCTCTTGTACGCACATTGCCTAAATTGATGAAACGATCGGTCTTGTTAGCTCCTACCGGTCGTGCAGCAAAAGTGATGAGTAGTTACTCAGGTAGAAATGCTTTAACCATCCACAAAAAGATCTACCGCAAGAAAAATGCGGCAAGTATAGAGATGAATTTTGGATTAGGTGATAATCCACATGAAAACACCTTATTTATTGTAGATGAAGCATCTATGATTAGTAACGAAGGAATAAGTATGTTTTCATCCGGCTTGCTTCATGATCTAATACAATATGTTCAATCGGGCGAAAACTGTTGCTTAATGCTCGTTGGTGATACCGCCCAATTGCCACCAGTTGGACTGGAAGAAAGCCCTGCATTGAACCCTGTCTATATGAATGGAGAATTCGGCTTGGGTATCTTTACCTATGAACTGACGGATGTGGTGCGTCAGGATAAAAATTCCGGAATTTTATTCAATGCTACCAAAATCAGGAATGACATCCGTCTGGATGAAGAATTTGTTGAATACAACTACCCGCAGTTTGTCACCAAATCCTTCAAGGATATCTTTCGAATGAATGGCGATCGATTAATCGAAGGCTTACATTATGCTTACGACAAATTTGGGATCGACCAATGTATGGTGATTTGTCGTTCAAATAAATCAGCCAATCTATATAATCAGCATATCCGTAACCAGATTCTATTTCGAGACGAGGAGATAACAGGTGGAGACCAGATTATGGTGGTTCGCAACAATTATTTTTGGCTACAAGACAATGATGAAAAGAGTCAGGGTTTTATTGCCAATGGTGATATGGCAGTCATTAAAAAAGTAAGTAATGTGCATGAAATGCACGGCTTTAGGTTTGCTGACCTCTACTTAGAGTTTATGGACAATAATGAAGGCGATGCCATTCGATGTCGAGTTTTATTGGACTCCTTATATGCTGATGCCCCTAGCCTTCCGTATGATCAGCAGAAGCAACTTTACGAAAGCATTTCCAAAGATTATGAAGATATTCCGGTCAAGAAATATCGGATGGAAGCCATTAAGAAAGACCCCTACTATAATGCCTTACAAATCAAATTTGCTTACGCCATAACCTGCCATAAGGCACAGGGTGGCCAGTGGCCACTGGTCTTTGTAGATCAAGGCTACATGACGGATGAGATGTTAACGACCGAGTTCATGCGTTGGCTCTATACTGCACTTACTCGTGCCACCAAGGAATTGTTTTTGGTCAATTTCAATGAGAAGTTCTACGAAAGCTAGAATCCATCAAAAATAATACAGACTTTCTTTCCTTATTGGTTGGGAAAGCAATATTTTCGCTTCAACCAAATTTTCCAATATTACATAATGAAACAAACATTACTTGGCTTGTTTATGTTTTGCTCGCTCTGGGCAATAGGACAAGAAAAAAGCACCCTCGCAAAGCCCAACTATGCTTTAGCGGCAAAATTTTCCCCATCTCGTCTAAGTACGATGATTTATTCCACAGAGGTCAACCCCAACTGGATTAATTTTGGCGATAAATTTTGGTATGAATACCGTAGTTCTGCCGGTAAGCGCTACTACCTAGTTGAACCTGCTGCAAAACGTAAGCAAGAGCTTTTTGATCCTGCAGAAATGGCGGCAAAGATTACTTCTATTGTAAGAAACCCTTTCGATGCACAACATTTAGACATTCGCAATCTGCGCTTTATGGAAAAGAACGAGAACTTAATCCGTTTCGAAGTACAGAGCACAAAGGATACCGTGAAATCCAAAGAAGAGATTAAAAAGCTGACCAATAAGAGCGATACCATCAAGAAAAAGCTTTTTTATTTTGAGTACGATATCAACAGTAAAAACCTGAGAGAACTTAGTGATACAACCAAGGAAAAGAACAGGTTATTCTGGGCTAATTTCAATCCTGACACCAGTAAAGTATTCTACGCCAAGGACTACAACCTATATTGGATGGACTATGCCAACTACAAAAAAGCATTAAAAGATGAAAAGGACAGCACCATTGTAGAACATCAATTTACTACAGATGGGGTTCAATACTATGCTTGGGGTGGTGATGAATACAGTGTAACCAATGGCGATAAGAAGTCGGAGGATGAAGAAAAGAAAAAGCGCAAGCCAGTTTGGTTAAATTGGTCACCTGATGGTCGTCATTTCATTTTATCTCGTAAGGACAACCGCAACTTAAATGCTCTATGGGTTATCAATAATGTTGGCGGAAAGCGTCCTACATTGGAAACTTACAAGTATTTGATGCCAGGTGAAGTAGATTCTACAGAACAACATCTATACATTTTTGATGCTGCCAACCTAAAACCAAGACAAATTAATGTTGCAGCATTTAAAAACCAAACCTTGAGTATTTGGGGTAAAGACCGCAGTAAAGAAAATTACAAAGGCAAGCATTATATTAGCTATTGGTTAGGAAACAACGAAGAGTTTTACATTGCTCGCTCTAGTCGTGACTTAAAACGCATTGATGTGGTAGCTGTAAATGTGAATGGCAATACCCGTACTTTGGTAGAAGAGCGTTCAAATGTTTACATGGACATCAAAAAACCTTATTTCGTAAATAATGGAAATCAATTCATTCACTGGTCACAACGTGATGGCTGGGGACATTTTTACCTATATGACAAACAAGGTAAATTATTGCACCAGATTACCAAAGGTGAATACCACTGTGATGAGTTGAGCAACTACAACGAAGGCACTGGAAACCTTTATTTCAAGGCAAATGGCGTTGATAAAAAATTAGATCCTTACTATACCCAATATTACTCGGTAAATAAAAATGGTGGTGCTATTAAGTTATTAACTCCAGGCAACTTCGATCACGTGGTACTTACACCTGAGAGTGGAAACTACTTTGTCGATAACTTCTCTCGTGTTAATACCGCTCCTGTAAGTAATTTATACAATGCGAATGGTCAATTGATCATGAAATTAGAGGAAGCGGATCTATCTCAATTATTTGCAGCTGGTTATAAATTCCCTGAGCCATTTAAGGTTAAAGCTGGTGATGGCATCACTGATCTTTATGGTGTAATGTACAAGCCTTTTGATTTTGACTCCACTAAAACATATCCAATCATTGAATACGTTTATCCAGGACCACAAACAGAGGCTGTAAACAAAAGCTTTGGCCGCAGCATGGATCGCATTGATCGCTTAGCGCAAATGGGCTTTATCGTAGTTTCTGTGGGTAATCGTGGTGGTCACCCATCCCGTTCTAAATGGTACCATACCTATGGATATGGAAACCTTAGGGATTATGGATTGGAAGATAAGAAAGTTGTAGCGGAACAATTGGCAAACAAATATTCCTTCATTGATATTAATCGTGTGGGTATTACCGGTCACTCGGGTGGTGGATTTATGTCCACTGCAGCTATGTTAGTTTACCCGGATTTCTTCAAAGTAGCTGTTTCAGGCGCTGGTAACCATGAAAACAACATTTACAACCGTTGGTGGAGCGAGCGTCACCACGGTATTACCGAGAAAGTAAGTAGTAAAGGTGATACTTCATTCAATTACCAAATTGAGAAAAACTCAGATTTAGCTAAAAACCTAAAAGGTAAATTATTAATCGTAACAGGTGATATTGACAACAATGTGCACCCGGCGAACTCCATCCGTATGGTTGATGCTTTAATCAAAGCAAACAAGCGATTTGATTTCTTGTTATTACCAGGTCAGCGTCATGGTTTTGGCGACATGACAGAATATTTCTTCTGGAAGATGGCCGATTACTTTAGCGAGCACTTGCTTGGGGAATCTAAATTTAACCAAGTTGATATGGTTGAAATGAACAGAGATAAACCGCTTAGCAGATAATATGGCTGAAAATAAACAGCAAAACATTTCAGAGGCACTATTGACATTTGGTGCCTCTGATTTGTCTATAGACATCTTGAAGCATTGTAGTCTTCAGGAATTATTGGAATTAAGTGTAGATCCACAACAAGCCCGTGTTGCATTTCGGGCCTCTTGGGCATTAGAACATATCCTCTTAAAACATACGGAGCTCTTTAAGGGCATTATCCCTTCTTTGCTGAGCAATTACACCTTCACAGATAATTGGAGCAGCCTAAGGAGCTACACGAAGCTTTGGATGTGGTTATTATCCGAAAAGAATACAGCTTATAAACTCTCTCCCGAACAAGAGGAGCAATTATTAGAAAAGACTTTTGCGATTATAGAGGATAATGATTGTCCTGTGGCTGTTTTGGTGAATGCCTATGATATTTTGATGTACTTGGTTCCCAATCATCCTTGGGTAGCCCAAGAATTGCGCTTGCAGCTGGAACTTAGTTTAGAAAAGGAAGCCAGTGCCGCACTAATTAGTCGCGCAAAACGATTATTCAAGAAATTAAGTCGAGTTAAAAATACAGACTAAAACAAGGTATTGCCTTTTGGGTAATTGGTTTTTCCCAAATGGCGGAATGCCAATTCAGTACACTCCCTACCACGAGAAGTGCGCATTAAATAGCCTTCTTGGATTAAGAAAGGCTCATACACTTCCTCAATAGTTCCCTCATCTTCCCCTACGGCTGTTGCTATGGTTTTTAAACCTACTGGCCCACCCTTAAATTTATCGATTATGGTGCTCAAGATTCTATTATCCATCTCATCAAGACCATGCTCATCGACATTTAGTGCATTTAGTGCAAATTGCGCAATAGCCTTATCAATAGAACCATTTCCTTTGATCTGAGCAAAATCACGTGTTCTACGCAATAATGCATTGGCAATACGTGGCGTACCACGACTACGGCGTGCTATTTCAAATGCTCCTTCTTCTGAGATAGGTACTTTTAGGATATAGGCCGAACGCATAACGATGTCGGTCAGTAATTTGGAATCGTAGTATTGTAACCTGGAGTTGATACCAAAGCGCGCACGTAATGGAGCTGTAAGAAGTCCGGAACGCGTAGTAGCACCCACTAGGGTAAAAGGATTAAGGGAGATTTGTACAGAGCGTGCATTAGGCCCCGTCTCCAGCATGATGTCGATTTTGAAGTCTTCCATAGCAGAGTACAAATACTCTTCCACCAGCGGGCTTAAACGGTGGATCTCGTCAATGAAAAGAATATCTCCTTCATCAAGGCCAGTAAGAAGACCTGCGAGATCACCAGGCTTGTCTAATACAGGTCCGGAGGTAATCTTAATACCAACACCCATTTCATTGGCAATGATATGGGACAAGGTAGTTTTACCCAATCCTGGAGGGCCATGCAACAAAACATGATCCAAAGCTTCCCCACGTAGTTTCGCCGCCTTCACGAAGATGTTTAAATTTTCCAAGATCTTTGCCTGACCTGTAAAATCATCAAAAGTCTGCGGGCGTAATACACGCTCGATATCTTTATCAGTTGGACTTAAACGATCGGGATTTGGATCTAGATTTTCATTCATGACGCTGTACGCTCCTACTCTTTGCTATAAAAATACTATTTCTTGTAGTCTTTAAAGAAACTATTGATTTTCATTTGGATTACCCCAAAGAAAGCTTCCTTAAATATCTTGGTACTCATTTTTGAGGTACCTAAGGTACGATCTGTAAAGATAATAGGAATTTCCACGACATTAAAACCATATTTAATAGCTGTAAACTTCATTTCAATTTGGAAGGCATAGCCCACAAACTTTACTTTATCTAATGGAATGGTTTCCAATACCTTTCTTCGAAAACAAACAAAACCAGCTGTAGCATCCTGTATGGTAATTCGGGTAATCATCCGCACATAAGCCGAAGCAAAATAGGACATCAATACGCGGTTCATTGGCCAATTGACCACATTCACACCTTTGATGTAACGAGAACCAATAGCCATATCTGCACCTCCATTCAAACAAGTATCGCGAAGACGAATTAAATCATCAGGATTATGGCTAAAGTCGGCATCCATCTCAAAGATAAACTCATAAGAATGGGCTAATGACCACTTGAATCCATGAATATAGGCAGTACCTAATCCTAGCTTACCTTTACGTTCTTCCATAAAAAGTCGACCAGCAAACTCCTGCTGTTGCAATTGGCGAACAATCTCTGCTGTTCCGTCTGGAGAACCATCGTCTACAATTAAAATATGGAAGTCTACTTCAAGGGAAAATACCTTGCGAATAATGCGTTCTATGTTTTCCTTCTCGTTATAGGTAGGAATGATTACTATGCTATCTGACACTATCTAATTTTTGATGGCGTAAAGTTAAACAAAAAGCCGAATAGATAAACTATTCGGCTTTTTTGCTAATTGACACCGTGCATCAATTTCTTTATCATTGGCGAGAGCAGTATTAACACCACTCCTGCTATAAGGGCATATAGCCCTAATTGTTTATAACCGTCTGTATAGGTGACTAGCTTATCCATTAAGGAATCGCCTTCTCTGGCTTCAGCCATACCTGCACCAATTAATCCTGCTACATATTGTCCGTAAGCACTTGCCAAGAACCACATGCCCATCATTATTCCCTGCAATTTAGCTGGCGATAATTTGGTCATAATGGACAATCCTATTGGAGAAAGACACAACTCACCAATAGTAATAACCAAAAGTGCGGTGGTGAATATATCCAAAGAGGTCATACCTTCTACCGCAAAAAAGCGGGTAGCATATAGCACATAAAACCCTAATCCTAAGAAGATAAATCCTAATCCGAATTTGATAATCGTATTGGGTTCCATTTTTCTTTTCGCTAACCATAGCCATAAAAGACCAAATAATGGTGCTAAAAGAATAATAAAGAATGCTCCACCAGAATTGTTAACCCCATTAGGGTCTAAGCGAAATGCACCTCCCATTACCGAATCATTCAGGTTATGAGCTGCGAAAATACTTAGGGATCCACCACTTTGCTCATAAATACCCCAGAATACAATGGAGAATAATATGAAAATCAATGCGGCGATGAGTTTATGGCGTTCTTTTGATTCTACCTTGGACATTTCATAGAAAAGGTAGATTAAAGTCAATGGACCAATGGTGTACATGAAATAATCGGTATACTCGGTTTTAGACACCATGATTTGAATCAATGGCACTAAAAGTAATGTTCCGATATAAACGGCATATTCCACCCATTTCGGAAGTGGCTTGGTTTTAACGATAGCATCTGGATGGCCAGGTTGCAATCCAATTGGTCCTAACTCATGTTTAGTAAATTGGAAATTGATCAAACTGATCAACATACCTAATGCAGCAAGACCAAAAGCTACATTCCAACGATGTGCTTCATCAATTACCGAGCTTAACATATAGCCTTTTCCAATAGCCACACAGATATAACCACCTAAGAAAGCACCTAAGTTAATACCTGCATAGAATAAGGAAAAACCTGCATCACGACGGTTATCACCATCTTTATACAATTCACCCACCATCGTGGAGATATTTGGCTTGAAGAAACCTGTTCCGATGATGATAAAAGCTAATCCGAAAAAGAAAAACTGATGGGTATCGATCGATAATAATACCGATCCTACGATCATGAGTATTCCACCGAAAAATAAGGATTTGCGGAATCCTAAGATTTTATCAGCAAAAAGACCACCTATAAAAGTAAAGGCATAAACGAATGCCTGGGTTGCCCCATATTGTAGATTGGCTTCTTTCTCGCCGAAGTTCAGTTGGGTAATCATAAAGAAAACCAACATCCCGCGCATACCATAGAAGCAGAATCGCTCCCACATCTCGGAGAAGAATAAACGCCATATTTGTTTAGGATACTTACCCTCGAAATTCTGTACTTCGGCGAGTGATTTGTGTTCCTCTGTTGTCATTGTTAATCTAAATAGGGTCTGCTTATTTTACGCCGTGCATTAATTTCTTCAACATTGGATGTAATGACATTACAATAAGACCTGCAACGATTGGAACAATGGTGAAGATCAAGAAGAACGTACTTAAAGAGTATTCCTTGGTGATATTCTCAATCTGACCACCTAATATAGCAGCAAGCTTATTTCCAATCGCAATGGCTAAGTACCACATACCAAACATAAATCCGATCATACGTGCCGGAACAAGTTTTGAAACATAGGATAAACCAACTGGAGATAAGCAAAGCTCACCTAAAGTGTGGAATAAGTAAGCTAAAATCAACCATACCATGGATACTTTAATACCGGCTTGAAGTCCATGAGCACCAAATGCCAATAATCCAAAACCAATAGCCATAATGATCAATCCCATACCGTATTTAACCGCAGCTGGTGGATTGAACTTAGTATCCCAGATTTTAGAAACAAAGTTGGCAAAAGTAATGATGAAGAAAGAGTTCATGATGGAGAACCAAGAAACGGGAATTTCAGAGGATTCTGCAGTAAACTCACGGTATAACATCCAAATTGCAATACCCCATAAACCAGCAAAGCAGACAAATTGGACAATATTGGTCAATGGTGCTTTACCAAAGGTTTGTTTGGTTAATTTGGCGACTACATAGGTAATCAAGATTAATGGAACTACGGTTAAGAGGGTGTTTACAATATTGAAGATCGTTAAGGAATTTCCCGATAAGGAACGGTCAACACTATCGCGTGCAAAGATGACCAACGAGGATGCGCCTTGTTCAAAGGACATCCAAAAGAAGATTACAAAGAATGCAAAGATAATTACCGCGATTAATCGTTGTCTAACAACCTTGGTATAACGGGCTAAACGGGAAATAACTACAAACAAAAACAAGACTAAAGCCGAAATAATCGCCACGTTCTGACCAGCCATAGTACCTATTTGAAGACCTGATAAAATATCAATATTGGCAATCTTAGAAAGAGGATCATTAAATGCATAAGCTAATCCCAATATAGTCATGATAACAATTAGGAAGGTATCAAGCTTTGTAAAAGGATTAGGTTTATCATCAGGGTTCTCTGCTTTCATAACTGCAGCCTTCTCTTCTGCTTGCTCAGCAGTCGGTGGATCGCCTACTTTTCCAAAGATTGGTTTAGCGAACCAGAATTGCAATGTTCCTAAGAACATGAAGATACCGGCTAATCCAAATCCCCAATGCCAACCTACTTTCTCAGCTAAATAACCACAAAGCAACATTCCGAAGAATGCACCGGCGTTTACACCCATATAGAAAATGGTATAAGCACCATCTTTCTTCTGTGGGAACTTCTTGTACATTTCTGAAAGAATTGAGGTCATATTCGGTTTAAAGAAACCTGTACCAATGACCAATGCTCCAAGACCTAGGTACAAAAACAATGGTGTATCAAATGCCATAAACAAGTGACCTATGGTCATTATAGCTGCACCAATAACTACAGCATACCGATAACCTAAGAATTTATCGGCTAGCATACCCCCAAATATTGGTGTGATATAAAGCAACATGGCATATGTACCAAATAGGGATGTTGCCTTAACTGGATCCCATCCCCAACCGGAAAAAGGACTTCCGACAAGAATGGCACTGGTTAAAAAGTTGATTAGGAGAACGCGCATCCCATAAAAGGAAAACCGCTCCCACATTTCCGTAAAGAATAAAACGAATAATCCAGATGGATATCCCAAGACTAATTTCCCGTCTATCCCCTGTTTCTCCAATTCTTCTGAAAACGAAGCTTCTGAAATTTGACTCATAAATGTATTTTTCTGCTTAATGCTAATTTTTCGAACCGTAAAATTAAACAAAAAGCCGAACTGTAAAACAATTCGGCATTTATTAACTATTTAAATATTATTTTTTTGTTAAGATTATGTATCAATTAGTGGATACCATGCATCATTTTCTTCAATTTTCCATTGAATAACAGTAACAATAGCGCCACTGCGATAGGTAATGCGGCAATAATCAAGAAAAATACAGTCATCGAATAGGCTTCTGTAATTTTATCGATATATGATCCTGTTTTACCAGCAATGAAGTTTGCAATGGCCGAAGCGGTAAACCACAAACCGAACAATAGTCCTGCAAATTTCTTAGGAGATAACTTACTTACATAGGATAACCCTACTGGTGATAAACACAATTCACCGGTGGTATGGAAGAAATAAGCCAAGATTAACCAAATCATACTCACAGAAGCAGTTTTAGCTCCTTGAGGGATAGTCATTGAACCATATGCTAATGCTAAGAATCCAACAGCCACCAAGATTAATCCGAACGCAAATTTCACGGGACCTGAAGGGTTCCATACTTTTTCCCATAATTTGGAGAATGAGGAAGCCAAAGTAATAATGAAGAATGAATTTAAGATCTGGAACCAAGATACCGTAACTTCAGTTTGGTCTAAACTAAATTCACGGTTTACTTTCCAAATACCTAATACCCAGATAATCGCAAAGGAAATGGCCGTTGCAATAACCGTCATTGGGTATTTCGAAAATATCTGTTGTGATAATTTAAAGAGTACGTAGGTGACAATGATAATCGGGAATATGGTCAATGCAGCATCTACCCACTTAAAGGTCTCACCTGCTCCACCGGTTAGTACCCTTTGGGTATAATCCTTCGCAAAGATGGTCATCGATCCTCCCGCTTGCTCAAAGGCAAAGAAAAAGAAGATACTGGCAATCATCAATACAGCAACAACAACTAATCTGTCGCGAACCACATTTTTAGGTGCTTCATCTTCTTCAGGTTCTACATGTTCTGTAGGCGTATGAACGGTATTTGGTTTCTCCCCGATGATACCGAAAATCTTCTGTGCAAAGTAAAACTGAATCATACCGAAGAACATAAATACACCAGCAAGACCAAAGCCGTAATGCCAACCTACTTTTTCACCGATGTAACCACATAACAACATACCTAAGAATGCACCGGAGTTAATACCCATATAGAAAATGGTATAACCAGCATCCTTCTTGGTACTGTTATTCGGGTATAGCTGTCCAACCATAGAAGAAATATTCGGTTTGAACATACCATTACCAAGAATCATCAGCACTAAACCAATATAAAAGAAATTACCAGAGATGTGCTCAAAGGCCATAGAAGCGTGTCCTAAAGTCATAATTAGAGCTCCGATTAAGATAGCTTTCCGATAACCGGTTAATTTATCGGCGATCATACCACCGATTAATGGGGTTAAATAAACTAATCCAGTATACCAGGCATAGAGGTTCATGGCTTTTTCATTATCCCAGCCCCAACCACCTTTAGCAAGCTCGGTAATTAAGAATACCGTTAATAACGCCCTCATACCGTAGTAGCTAAAACGCTCCCACATCTCAGTGAAGAACAGGACAAATAGACTGGCCGGATGACCCATTACCATTTTGTCATCAACGCCTTGTTTGGCAAGGTGCTTGACCAATGCTACATCGTTCTCTTGATTCATTTCTTAAATTATTTGTGTTATTATTAGATTTATATTAGAATTAAATTTCATGCGAGTAACAAATAAACAAATTTTTATTCAAATTCGCTACTATTCATTTCTTGAACTGTTCAAGACCTCTTCATGATGTAATGGTATTTTTACTTAGGACGATAAAAAAATCCCAAAGTTTAAACAATCAATTGCAAAAACTTAAATTCCTATAATAAAAACCTTAATAAGCTATCAGTATTATAATGGTATTTTAAGAAAAAAGGCAACTTTTTTGAGAGAAAAGTTGCCTTTTTTGTATTATTTAAAGCGCTCTAAAAGTGCTTTAGTTTTTTTGATTCCTTCATCTTCTGAAAGGTTGCTTCCTTCATATTCAATCCCAACCCAACCTTTATATTTGGCATTCTTCACGATTTCCATCATCTTCTGATAGTCAACCTTCGTGTCATTGCCTTGTGCATCAAAATCATGCGATTTTGCACTTACGCCATGGGCATAAGGCATTAATTCGGTAACTCCTTTATAACGATCGTATTCATAGAAGTTTCCAAAATCTGGAAGACTTCCGCAGTTCTTCTTACCTACTGTTTTCAAAACATCAGATAACCAATCTCCATGTGATGAAATACCACCATGGTTTTCAACCACTACTGCAATTTTTCCTTTTTTACCATAGTCAGCTAAAGTAGAAAGACTTTTTACGACTTGGCCTTTCACTTCTTCTTTTGTTCCTTGACCTGCTGCATTTACACGGACAGCATGACAGCCTAAGAAATTAGCCGCATCAATCCATTTATAGTGATTCTCTACAGCCGCTAAACGCTTCGCCTCATCACGGTCTCCTAAATTACCTTCGCCATCAATCATGATCAAAACATTGGTAACACCATTATCCTTCGCACGGTTATTAAGATCTTTTAAGTAAGTCATATCCTTGGCTTTATCCTTGAAGAACTGATTGACATATTCAACTCCATAAATACCAAAGTTTTTGGCAGTGTATTCTGGGAAATCGATATTTTTCAAATCACCTTTGAATAATTTCTTGTGTAAGGACCACTCGGCTAAGGAAATCTTAAACCAATCTTTTTTCGCTGCGAATAAATCTAAGGAAGGTGCAAGAGTAATACCTGCAGTTGCCAGTCCTAGATTCTTTAAAAATTCTCTTCTTGAATTCATAGTCTTTTAATAATGATAATTTAAATGTTAGCCCATCCGGATGTGAGCACATCAACGAGATGTAAGGTTTTGATAGGCAGTTGATTTTTTTCTATATAGGCTTGTAGTTGTAATAGACAGGACGAATCTGTTGAAATAATGTATTCCGCTTTTACGGCTAAGGCATTTTGAACTTTCTGTTCAGCCATAGCGGTAGAAATTGCTTCAAACTTAACGGAGAATGTACCTCCGAAACCACAACAGGTCTCTTGATCACGCATTTCTATGATTTCCAACCCTCCGACATGACTTAACAGTCGACGAGGTTCTTCTTTGATCTGACACTCGCGAAGACCTGAACAGGAGTCGTGATATACCGCGGTTCCTATGAGTTCTGCACCAAAGTATTCTTTCTTCAGTACATTCACCAGGAAATCAGAAATCTCAAAGATATTGCGTTGAATAGAGCGACAACGGTTATGCTCCATGGTATTGGTAAACAAGTCATCATATCCATTTCTGACCATGCCGGTACAAGATGCCGATGGCGATACAATGGGATACTCCTCTTGAAAGTCTTTTAAGAATTTTTGACCGATTATTTTGGCATCATCCCAAAAGCCCGCATTATAAGCAGGTTGGCCGCAGCAAGTCTGCTCGGCATTATAAATAACCTCACAGCCCGCCTTCTCTAAAAGTTTTACTGTATTAAATGCTGTTTCTGGGTATAGTTGATCTATAAAACAGGGTATAAAAAGCTCTACCTTATTCATTAATTGTTTTGAATAATCTGTAATTTATTAAATTTTAAAACAGGAAACAACAATAAAAATCCGATCAGAAAAAATATCCCTAAGGATAATGCCGAATAACGGATATTATTGGTTACTTGTTCAATGATTCCAAAGCTAAACAATCCTATTACAATTGCTAACTTTTCAGTGACATCATAGAAGCTAAAAAAGGATGTGGTATCTTCAATATGTGTAGGAATAAGCTTAGAATAAGTCGATCTAGACAGGGACTGAATACCCCCCATTAACAAACCAACCATAAAGGCCATCATGTAAAAATGGTACTCATTAGCCATGAAATAAGATGCTCCACAGATCATAATCCAAAGAAATACCACGACCATTAAAACTTTGATATTACCAAATCGCTTGGCTAACAAGGACATTAAATAAGCTCCCCCTATGGCTACGATCTGAATTAACAAGATGGAAGCAATTAATTTATCAGCGCCAAGGTTAAGCTCCTTCTGACCAAATGCAGCAGCTACGATGACAAGGGTTTGAATACCCATGGCATAAAAGAAATAGGCTGGCAAAAAGCGTTTGATAGCTTCAATTTGCTTGATTTGACCTAGGACAGTAGTAAACTCTGATTTAACCTTTTGAAAGAAAGGCATAGCTTCTTTCTCTTTGGAAGGTCTATTTCTAGGTAAGAATCGAAAAGGAATCTGCGAGAATGATACCCACCATATTCCGACTAACAAGAAGGAAAGTCTGGCTGGTAAGGATGGATCAGTAATCCCAAACCATTCTGGTTTAAATATAAACACGAAACAGATAAGCTGTAAGATAACACAACCCACATAACCATAAGCAAAGCCTTGCGCACTGACACGATCCTGTTGGTCTGGTGTTGCAATAATTGGTAAATAGGAATTATTGAATGCCACCCCACCTATGTAGCCCATAGCAGCCAATGCAAAACATATTATCCCCCATTCTAAGGTATCCAACTTAAAGAAGAACAAACCCATACAGGCGAAGGCTCCCAAGTAAGTGAACATTTTCATAAAGAACTTACGCTTACCAGCCGCATCAGAATAAGCAGAAATAAAAGGCAATCCAACTGCCATTATTAAATAAGCGATAGAAAGCGCAAAATTAGAAAGTGCGGTATTGACAAACTCAAAACCAAAAAAAGAAACGGTTGTACTACCCGTTTCTGCATTTTTTGTGATCGTTGTATAATAAACTGGAAAAATAGTCGAATTAATGACTAAGTTATAAGCTGAATTAGCCCAGTCAAACATGGACCATGACCTGATGAGGCGCTTATCGTTCTTTTTGAAGATTTTCATAATATGCTACCGCTAATATACCCAATAGATTTTAACCTAGATTAAAAATTTTCATAGATATAAGTCACGAATTTTACCATCTCTTTTCTTACTGGACTTGAACTTCCTAAGTAGTTGTTATTCAAGAAGGAGAAAGCATATCTTTTTCCGGTTTTGGTTTTGATAAAACCACTTTGACAGTGCACACTATTGATGGTACCGGTCTTTGCCCATACAAATGGAACTCCTCCCGGAGTCTTATAAACACCTTTCAACGTACCTTCTAAACCTCCTGCTGGAAACAAATAGTGCTTGGCAGCATCATCTCGAACCACGTTGCTGACCATTAACAGAAGTTCCACCATGCTCCTTGGTGTAATCTTATTGTAAGTGGATAATCCACTCCCATCCATTAAATCTATTTTATCTTGAAAGAGATTATAATACGTTGTCTTCATGTAATTACGTAATTCCTCCGTTTGGAACTTGCGATACTTCATAAAGGAAGCGATCATATTCAATTGTTCAGCTAAGAAATTATCACTTGGCAACATCATTTCCCTTAATACTTCACGGGTTGGGGTTGAATAATAGACTTTGGCATCTGCTGGAAGCGGCTCATCAATTAACCCAATTGTTTTCTGTAAGGTATCTTGAAGTAATCTGATCAACAAGGTATCACTTGTTTTGAAAGGTTTCTCATTGATATAATTTGCAGGTAAAGGAAAGGTATTCACCTCAAAATGGTTATTAACCAAGGGTCTATGAATGCGGTATTTGGTAACTGTATCGGCTAATAATTGAGCCTGTGTTTCAAAATAACTTGGGAACATCCTTAACTTTTTCCCACGTTCCCTAAACTGTACCACATTTCCATAAATCGGAAAAGGAGTAATTTCTGGCTGATAATAGAATTCGTAATCCTCCATACTCCAGCCATTACGATAGACTGTTTCCTGCGGTTTAGACTTACTATAGTATAACTTCTTGTTGCTATTCTTTAAGAATTGAAAAACACGGCCATTATCTAATTTTACATGTAAAAAAGTAGGGTCTCCCGTTCCCCAAAAGATTAACGAATCTCCACGCTCTACATAAGCTAAACCTGGGATAGAATCTCCTATTAGTTTTAGAGAAGCAAATAAAGTAAACACCTTGGTATTGCTAGCAGGCGTAAAATGCTTATCCGCCTGATGATCAAGAACAAACCTAGCAGAATCTAAATCATATAGTGAAACGCCATAATAATGCTTATTGAGCACGGCAGATTGCTGTAGGAGTTGCTCTAATCGTGTATAATCTTGAGCAGCTGCAAACTGCCCTAATATGAGACACAGGAAGGTTAGGATGCTTTTCATAAGTTGTAAACTTAAGAATTGTTAAGGAAATTTAATGTAAAATTTTGTTGATGAGCGGAGATAGATAGGAGACCACTTTGTTATTTGATGAGAGTTAGAAAATTAGATGTAGAAAAAAGCTAATAAATGGGCTTATCTATTATGGAGATCTAATGTGTCCAACCTGACAACACCTTTATTGCAATTTCATCACATACTTTAGTCCACCTAAAATATGTTTTTGAAAATTAGTCTCATCAAAGGACTCCTTGGTATGGCCTAAGCCTGTATAGAACATACGGTAGTTCTTAAATTCTTGGAACCAAGCAATTGGGTGGAATTTCCCCATTCGGCCATTTTTATAGGATGTTTCATCCAAAAGCATCAACACATTGATCCCTGGTTTGACATCTTTAAAATCATACCATTCATCTTTGTGCATCCATATCTTCTGCAGATGTTTCGTAGCGGGATGCTTCCTATTTACCACATCGATTTTTGCTTCCTGTACCGGAGGATGACTAGAAAAATAAGCACCAACAAGCTGTGCATACCAGGGCCATTCATACTCCGTATCCGCAGCTGCATGGATTCCCATAAAGCCTTTACCAGATTCGATAAATTTTTGAAAGGCTGCTTTTTGCACATTATCCAATATGGTACCGGAGGTACTAAAGAAAATGACGGCTTGGAAATTTGCCAAAGAATCTGCTAAGAATACATTCGCATCTTCTGTATGGGATGCTGTAATATTAGTTTCAGCAAACAATTTCTTCATGACAGCCACGCCCTTGGGAATATTATCATGTCGAAATCCCGTTGTTTTAGTAAAGATTAATACCTTCTTCTGTTGAGCCTTTGCACTAGATGGTACAAATGGCAAGAACAGGGTAATAAGCAATATATAAACAAGGGATTTCATCAATATCTTGTTATTTATTTAATGACTTCGTTATAATATGCCAAACTTGCTGTGATTAAATCCTCTTCAACGTACTTATTGTATTCACAATTACCGATGTCTTTCAATAAAGCAAATCCTAATTTATTGCTTTCATTCTTTTTGTCGTTGCGCATGAGCTCAATAAGATCCGGGAAGATCTCAGAATGAATAGCATATGCAGGGTAAATCCCCTTTAAGTAATTAACAATTGTATCCAATGCTGATTCGGATAAGTTGTTCTCCTTATGTGAAATATAAGCCTCACAGATCATACCTATGGCAATCGCTTCACCATGCAATAAAGGATTTTGATCATGATAAAGAGAATATCCTTCCACAGCATGCCCTACAGTATGGCCAAAGTTCAATATTTTACGTAATCCTTTTTCTGTAGGATCTTCTAAGACAACTTTGTTTTTAACCTGTACTGAATCATATACCATCTCTTCAGGAATGTTTGGCAAGCTCACTTGCATACAGCGATCAAAAAGAGCTTTATCTTGAATAAGACCATGCTTGATAATTTCAGCAAATCCAGAACGGATCTGACGATCATCTAAGGTCTCTAAAAATTTAGTGGAAATAAAAACCGCTTGAGGTTGGGTAAATGTACCGATGATGTTTTTGACATTATCCAAATCAATTCCTGTTTTACCACCTACCGAAGCATCCACTTGGGATAATAATGTAGTCGGAATATGAATAAAGTCAATCCCTCTTTTATAGGTTGAAGCAGCAAAGCCACCCATATCTGTTACTACTCCTCCGCCAAGATTCAGCATTAATGCCTTACGATCTGCACCAAAGTCCAACATCGTTTTCCATACACCAATACAGAAATCGATATTCTTGTTCTCCTCACCTGGATCTACTTCAATGATATCGTAGTCTACAATATCCGGAATAAAGGACTGTAAAATGGGTAAACAATGGTCATTGGTATTTCGATCGACTAATATTAGCAACTGGGAATAGTCATGATCAATAAGGAAAGATTGTAACTCATCTAGTTCATTATCAAATACGACATCGTATCCTAAACTCTTGATTCTTTTCATAATAATAATTCAGCTTAAAGATAGGCATTTTTCCGAATCTCTTTCACTATGTTTGGTCGGCAGATTCAGATTTTTTTAGGTTAATTCTTGAAGCACAATTGATTATTAATATTCAATTTATATTACTTTAACTTTATTGCCGTCAAACTCCACCAAATCCCCTACTCGAACCTTTAGTCGCTTGCGGTAATCCACAGCACCATTGTACTTTACTAAGCCCTCTTCTACTACCCATTGGGCCATAGCGCCGTGTTCAACCCAGTTCATCACTTTTAATAATTGGATGAGTTGAATGTACTCTCCCTCTAATGTAAACGTTTGCATAACCAAAAGTAAATTTATTGTTAATGATTTACAATGTAATGTTGATTTTATTTGCAATTAATAAGTAAGTTTGTGGGATTAAAACTAATTGAATATGGATACTATTTCCCCCTTAAAGCTAGACTTTAATAATACGGAAATTGCCTTTAAAGGTAAAAGTGACAAAGACCTCAATAAAGCGTACTGGTTATTCAAAATGGTAGCCAGCAATGCATTGATTAAAATCGGTACCCCAATCACCAACTTCTCCCTTAATATTGGATTACCAATCCAAGGAATCATCAGAAATACGATCTATAGACAATTCTGTGGAGGTGAAAGCATTGAAGATTGTTCTCGTGCCATTGCTGAATTAGGACATGGAAATGTAACTACGATCCTGGACTATTCGGTAGAAGGTGAAGAATCGGAAGAAAGCTTTGATGCCACGTGCAATGAAATCTTACGTACGGTAGAAAGTGCCAAACAAAATTCCTTGATTTCTTTCTGTGTATTTAAACCTACCGGATTAGGAAGATTTGATCTTTTGGCTAAAATCGATGCAAAACAAGCTTTATCTGCTGAGGAGCAAGCGGAGTATCAACGTCTATGGAACAGATGTGATCAAATCTGTAAAGCATGTCATGCTGCAGGTATCCGTGTATTAATTGATGCAGAGCACTCGTGGATTCAAGATACCATTGATGATATCGCTCGCGAAATGATGGAGAAGTACAATCAGGAAAAACCTATTGTCTACAACACCTATCAATTGTACCGTGCTGATAAATTAGCATCTCTAAAAGCTGATTTTGCTTATGCAAAAACACAGAACTTCCATTTAGGAGCTAAAATTGTTCGTGGAGCTTATATGGAAATTGAGCGTGAAAGAGCTAAAGAAAATGGCTACCCTTCACCAATCCAACCTAACAAAAAAGCTTCGGATACCGATTACAACGATGCTATCTATTTTATCTTGGATAATATTGATCAAATCGGATTAATGGCCGGAACGCATAATGAGGAAAGTTGCCGTATCCTAGCTGAGGAAATGGAACGTCGAAATATCCCTCATAATTTACCGAATGTATTCTTCGCGCAATTATTGGGTATGTCAGATAATCTTTCCTTCAACCTTGGTGCTGCTGGTTACAATGTAGCTAAATACATGCCTTATGGACCAGTGAAAGCTGTAATGCCATACTTATTCCGTCGTGCTCAAGAGAACACCTCTGTAGGTGGTCAAACAGGACGTGAATTAAGTCTGATCATGAAAGAATTGAAAAGAAGGAAAGCCTTAAAGAAATAATAACTTATAGAAAGTCTCCCAAATAAGGAGACTTTCTTATTTTTGCAGCATGAACGAGATTGCATACCAGAAATACCTTTCCTTAAGTTCGCTTGCTGATTCCTACAAAGCTTTATTATTTGATGTCGATGGCACCCTTGCTGACAACATAGATGCACATAAAGCAGCTTATGTTGCTACCGCATTGGAATATGGCATTAACTTAAATCCCGATCTAATCGATGAAACTGCAGGATGGCCAACAATTGCTGTTGCTGATGAAATATCAAAAAGGTATCAGGTAGAATTGGATTTTGAAGTATTCGCCAAACGCAAATCTGCCATCTTTATAGAGCGTTTTATCCAAGCAACCAAACCGGTTGACTATGTACGCCAGGTACTATTGGACAAGAAAGGAAGTCATAAGATTGGTATTGTATCTGGAGGATCGCGTTCTACCCTAACCATAACCCTAGACGTAATTGAAGTTGCCGGTAAATTTGAAACCTTAGTTTGTGCTGGTGATACCCCTAAAGGGAAACCATCGCCTCAACCTTTCCTATTGGCTGCTGAACAATTAAATGTAGACCCTGCTGATTGCCTTGTATTTGAAGATGGAGATCCAGGTGTTCAAGGAGCTATTGCTGCAGGAATGGCTTGGGTTAGAATTGACCAGATTTAATTAGAAATTTGTAATAATACGCAATCCACCATTGGTGTAATTCATATCGGCACGTTTGAAGTTACCTACAGGCAATTTCAAATAAGGCTCAACAGAAATCGAGAAACTCTTTTTCATTTTCACCTCTTTACCAATAGATAAGTTCATAAAACCGCCAAAACCATTAGTACTTACGTTAGGTTCCTCCGTCCTAATGGATTTAGAAACTTGTTTTACAGCACGCTCTACACCTTTATCATCAGCCGGCATCCCGTTTGGAAAAACTTCCGAATTACTATTCTCAATATAATGCGTAAAACGCTCTTGTTTGGTCACAGCCGAATAGGTTAAACCTGTAGAAGCATAGAAACCAGAATTAGTTTTCAACTTCACATCAACAGGAATCTCAATTGCTTGTACAGCACCGGAAATTGCATTAATATTCGGCAGAATAACAGCGTTGCTTGCATTTGCCTGTAAAAAGCTGTTTTGATTGTATTTTTGAATACTCTCTTTACTTGCTGCTACTGGTATATCTTGATTTGCAATTGGATCACGCATTGCTCCCGCTTCATAACGATTAAAAGCAAGACCAGTACGAACAGCAATGTTCTTCGTGACATTGTAGGCCACCAATACCCCACCTCCAAAATTGAACTTATCATTAGTGGAGTTCGGAGAAACAAATACCCCTAAATCAAAACGCTCACCAAAATTAAATCGCTTATTTTGGAACTGCGGTTCTTGACCTGAAATTGCTGAATTACCTAATTGTTGATTGCTAGAAGCCAAGGTAGATACGATTCGTGAATCCCCTATTGGTTTCAATTGATTATCATTTTTTAAGCTACTGATTTGAGTAGAGATCACCGGATTCTTTAATTCAAAATATTTTGGATTCGCTATTTTCGATGTAATGGTATGCAAACCAGTTTGCGCTTCAAACATTCCATTTGAACTAGTTGAAGACTGATTTGCTATTATTCCTTGATTCGTTGCATTCACCTGAGCAATCACCTGCTGTTCATTACCATTAGTTATAACACCAGGATTTAAAGATGTAGGTATCTCTTTTGTTATTGAATTCTGTTCAATGCCTTCATTCGTATTTTGTTGAGTGGAAGATGAATTTACAGGATCTTGCATCACAATTGTTTGATTTGGATCATTTGTAGGCAGTTTATCCTTGCTATATTGCTGAATAGCAAAAGCCCCCACAAGCAGTACAGCTGCAGCCGAAGCAGCCCAATAATAGGCCCTATTCTTCTTAATAGCCGAAGGGTTATGAGTTTCTTGAAATTTCTCCCAAGCACCTTCCTTATAGGGAAGATCCTCAGCAGCTTTCAACTGCTCAATGATCTGATCAACGATATCTTGTTTATTACGCTTTTCCATCTTTCTACGAATCAGGATTGTATATTTATCAAATTAAACTGTTGGGCGTAAAGCTTTCTCAGCTTTTGTTTTGCCCGGGTTAGGTAGGTTCTAGACGTACTATCTGGAATATCCAACTTCTTACCTATCTCCTCATGGGAGTATCCTTCAATCTCATATAGATTGAAGATCGTACGTTGGATTTCTGGCAATTGTTGGATTAAAAGCAAGATGTCTTGATACTCCAACTTACTACCATTGTCCACCGCATAATGCAAGGTGTCTGAACCATTAAGGTCATCCAACATGAGCATTTGCTTCCGTACGCGCAATGCATCAATAGCAGTATTCACGGCAATCTTTCCCATCCATGAACGGAAGGTCTTTTCCAATATCTCTGAATCTTCATGAATAGAGAAACTGGAAATCTTATTAAATACTTTAACAAAACACTCATTGGCAATCTCCTCCGACTCCATTTCATGCTTCATATAACGTATCACAATGGCCATGATATAACCATAGTACTTCTTATAAAGAAAAGCTTTGCTTTTTTCACTTCCGGACATAGCGCACTGTTCCAAAGCAGTCCGAAGACTCAATGGCATACTTTTACCGAGGTATTTCTGTATAATTCCCACCTATGTCCTTACGTTATCCAGTATATATTTTAGCTAATAAATCATCTAACTGGATTAAAGTTTTGACGCATTTGAACTTTCCTCCTATTTGTTTGTATGATTTATACGATTATTCATCTTAATATGCTACAATTCAATTGAAAATAATGACTTCTATCATTAAGCAATTGCGCTTTATTTGGTAAATTTAAGGAAACACTAAATGAATGACCATGAGAGCAATATTATTTCCAACCGATTTTTCAGAAATTGCTAGTAATGCCTTTCTGTACGCCTTAAATATAGCGAAATCTATTGACGCTAAAATTTATGTGCTTTATACCTATTTAGAACCTGTTTTGTCGGCTACTCATGCTGGACAACCCGAGCTCATTGGTGAAGTTTATCAAACCATTGAACTGAATCAATTTGAGATCTACAAAAAGAAAACACAAGCCTTGCGTGATATTGCACAAGAACATAACCTCTCAGATGTAGAGCTAGTTTTCTTATTCGAAGAAGGTCCAGTAGCTGCTGTGGTCAAGAAGATTACCGATCGCGAGAAAATACATTTAGTAGTTATGGGAACTCATGGAGAATCTGGTTTCCTATCCAAAGTGATTGGGACCAATACTGTCAATGTCATTCGTTCCATTCAAAACCCTGTTCTCGCCGTTCCTCCGCATGCAAAATACCAAGGAATAAAAAGAGCGGTTTTTACCACCCTATTCCGTGATAAAGACAAATCCGCTTTGAAGGAAATGCTATTAATGGCCAATGCGGTTGGCGCAAAAATCAGCTGCTTACACATTCTAAAGAATGAAAAAGTAGCGGATGTACTCTTGCAAACTGAAAATTGGCGTCATGAATTCCCTAATGAGCAAATCGAATATGTATTACTGGAAGAAGTTGAAAGCATAGAAAATACCATTACTACCTATCTTTTGGAAAACAATGTAGACATATTGGCTGTTGTAAAACGAAATCGGAATTTCTTTGATCGGATGTTTAGCAACAGTGTGAGTAATAACCTCGCATTTCACTCCAAAGTACCTATCTTAGTCTTCCACGAAGAAAAATAGTATGCAACAGGTTATCAAAAAACTGGAATCCATGGGGAAAATCAATCAAATGGTGGAGAAGTACACCGAGATTACGGATGAAAACTTGACCATACATGGCGTATTGTTTTTCATCCCTCTGGATAAATATGAGGTAAAGGTTTTAATACCTGCACCCTTTCACCGGGAAATATTGGATAAAGGAATTCCAACATTTAAACAGATCCTTAACCATAAAGAGGCGATGTTATTGCGATAACCTAAATAATAAAGTTCAAATAGTATTTCGATTAAGTCAAATAAGAAGAGCCTTTCCGGTTGGAAAGGCTCTTCTTCTTTATAAGAAATAAGTTCTTAATTCTGATTTGCACGAATGATATTCAATGCACCACCTGCTTTAAACCATTCAATCTGTTGTTTATTGTATGTATGGTTTGCCAAGATTTCTTCAGAAGTGCCATCTTGGTGGTGTAATACGATAGTCAATGGTGTGTTTGGAGCGAACTCAGTTAAACCGTTGATATCGATGATATCGTTTTCTTGAATTTTATCGTAGTCTTCTTTGTTTGCAAAAGTCAAACCAAGCATACCTTGTTTTTTCAAGTTTGTTTCGTGGATACGAGCAAATGATTTTACAAGAACTGCACGAACACCTAAGTGACGAGGCTCCATAGCAGCGTGCTCACGTGAAGAACCTTCACCATAGTTTTCATCACCAACTACGATAGAACCAATTCCTTGTGCTTTATAATCACGTTGAGTAGCTGGTACTGGACCATACTCACCTGTCAATTGGTTTTTAACGCTATCCGTTTTATCGTTGAAGTAGTTAACTGCACCGATTAACATGTTGTTGGAGATATTGTCTAAGTGACCACGGTATTTCAACCAAGGACCTGCCATCGAAATGTGGTCAGTAGTACATTTACCTTTTGCTTTGATCAACAATTTCAATCCTTTAAGGTCAGTACCTTCCCAAGGAGAGAATGGCTCAAGAAGTTGAAGACGATCAGATGTTGGAGAAACTTCTACAACAACGTTAGAACCGTCAGCAGCTGGTGCTTGATATCCCGGATCATCAACTGCAAATCCTTTTTCTGGTAATTCATCACCAGTAGGAGGATCTAATTTCACTTGCTCACCATCTTTGTTCACTAAAGTATCTGTTAATGGATTGAAACCTAAATCACCAGAGATAGCGATTGCTGCTACCATTTCAGGAGACGTTACGAATGCATAAGTATTCGGGTTACCATCAGCACGTTTAGCGAAGTTACGGTTGAACGAGTGAACGATTGTGTTTTTCTCTTGTTTGTCTGCTCCAGCACGATCCCACATACCGATACATGGACCACATGCATTGGTAAAGATCGTAGCGTTCAATTCCTCGAAAGTTTTCAATAAACCATCGCGGTCAGCAGTAAAACGTACTTGCTCTGAACCTGGGTTGATACCAAATTCAGCTTTTGTAACTAAACCTTTTTCAACAGCTTGACGAGCAATCGATGCCGCACGCGATAAATCTTCATAAGAAGAGTTCGTACATGAACCGATTAATCCCCACTCTACTTTAGTAGGCCATCCGTTTTTACCAGCTTCCTCACGCATACGAGAAATTGGCGTATATAAATCCGGAGTAAAAGGACCATTCAATGATGGCTCTAATTCCGAAAGATTGATCTCAATTAATTGATCGAAATATTGCTCAGGATTTGCATATACCTCCGCATCAGCAGTCAAGTGACCTTTGATAGCGTTAGCAGCATCAGCAACCTCTGCACGATCTGTAGCACGTAAGTAACGCTCCATAGATGCATCATAACCAAAAGTTGATGTTGTAGCACCAATCTCAGCACCCATGTTACAGATTGTTCCTTTACCAGTACATGATAAAGACTCAGCACCTTCACCGAAGTATTCTACGATAGCACCAGTACCACCTTTTACAGTAAGAATACCCGCCACTTTCAAGATAACATCTTTAGGTGCAGCCCAACCAGATAATTTACCGGTTAATTTAACACCGATTAATTTCGGGAATTTAAGCTCCCAAGGTAAGCCTGCCATCACATCACATGCATCCGCACCACCTACACCAATAGCAACCATTCCTAATCCACCCGCATTCACAGTGTGGGAGTCAGTACCGATCATCATACCACCTGGGAAAGCATAGTTCTCCAATACAACTTGGTGAATAATACCTGCACCTGGTTTCCAGAATCCGATACCATATTTATTTGAAACAGAACTTAAGAAGTTGAATACTTCGGAGCTCTCTTGTTTTGCACGATTTAAATCTTGCTCAGCACCATCACGTGCTTGAATCAAGTGGTCACAGTGAACCGTCGAAGGTACAGCTACCTTTGGACGTCCCGCCTGCATAAATTGCAATAAAGCCATTTGCGCTGTAGCATCCTGCATCGCAACACGGTCCGGTGCAAAATCTACATACGATTTACCACGCTCATACGCTTCAGTCGCATTTCCGTCCCAAAGGTGAGCATACAAAATTTTCTCTGATAATGTCAAAGGTTTGTTTACAATCTGACGAGCAGCAGTAATGCGCTCATCATACTGTGAATAAACCTTCTTAATCATGTCTATATCAAAAGCCATTATTATTTGTTTAATTTGATTTCTATTTTATTACAAATCCGGCATCCAGTCTAGGATGTGCTACGCAAAAATACAAAAAAAACATCGCTAATGTTGCATTTCTGCCAACTGCACCTAATTTGGAAATATTCTAAACAAACAGCTTAAACTGCCTGTAAATTAGGATTAACCGCCTTTAATTCTTTCACTGTTTCCATTGGATTTGCCGATGTAAACACAAAACTTCCTGCCACCAACACATCGGCTCCTGCAGCCAATAATTTACCGGCATTGCTGGTACCTACTCCCCCATCTATCTCAATCAATAAATCGGTGTTTTGATCTGCAGCTAATGCACGTAACTCCTTGATTTTAGAATAAGTACGTTCAATGAATTTCTGTCCTCCAAAGCCTGGGTTCACTGACATCAAACATACCAAATCAATATCTTGAATGATATCTTTCAACAAACTAACCGGTGTATGAGGATTTAAAGCAACACCAGCCTTACAGCCTAATTCTTTAATAGCAGCCAAAGTACGGTGTAAGTGTGTACACGCCTCATAATGAACAGTAATAATTTCTGCACCACTATCTTTACAGATTTGTAAATAACGATCTGGATCTACAATCATCAAATGTACATCCAGAGGTTTCTTCGCATGCTTAGCGATTGCTTGCATAACAGGGAAACCAAAAGAAATGTTCGGTACAAAGACACCATCCATAATATCAATGTGAAACCAATCAGCTTCGCTCTCATTGACCATTTGAATATCTTTCTTTAAATCTGCAAAATCAGCAGCCAGAATGGAAGGTGCAATTAAATGTTTTTGTGAGGACATGTTTATGTTTTTTTGCAAAGATAATAAGTATAAACATTTTATTCGACATAATAGGCTTTTAATCGTGGATTGCTACACTATCCTTACAATTCTTGGTTTTTTTTAGTAAACAAAAAAATCCTGAGGTGGGGAACCTCAGGATTTTACCAAACCAATTATTAACCTAAATTATGAAATTTTTTTACTCTTATTACTCTTTTGCTTTCTTTAATACTAAAACGCAATTGCAATGCCGATGTTATATTCCATAAGATGGATTAACATATTTTAACAATAAGCAACCTCAACACAAAACAATATGACCTTATATGATCATATCTAAGCATGCAACCCTTACCGTAATTTAACACTATAGAAATATTGAGATCTTAAATCATCTTGACCTTTCATTCCTTTTAGGAAATCCTCCATTATCCTTGCTATTGGCTTATATAGAAGCTTAGATTTGACTGGTATTTGCTTCGAGAATGCAACGGATATTCTTTGGATCTTGAACGCATTTAATTCGGATCTCGTTCGCTTCTAACCGAACGAGATCCGAAGGAGATCCGAACAAGTTCCGAAGGAGATCCGAAGAAGTACCAAAGAAAACTGCTTTGAGAGACGATGAGACAACAGACCTAAGACGCCAGAAATAGAGTAGAGATAGGAGACCGATACGCTATTAGATATGAGACAGTTATACTAATTATACTTTATTACTAAACATACTTTTTTAAATCGGGCAGACATTCCGCTACGCTCATTGCTGCCCCTACGCGTGACGAGCTATAAATCGCCAAATAGCAAGTTGTTAGGTAGCACGTTAGGAAGGGGCGGTTCTTAATCCAATCTATATCTTGTTCTGATGTGCAAAGTGTGAGATATAAGACCGCTTCGCTATTAGATGTGAGATATGAGACTAAAAAATGGAAAGGAAAAAGTGGAATAGGTAAATGAAAAAAATATAGAATTACGCAAGATGACTCGCACTGAAAATTTGTTAATAATAATTTATATTTTGCGGGCGATGCATGCATCGCCTACGAACTACTGTGAAATAAATCACACATTATTACTCACGTTTCCTATCACCTTTTCTATCTCAAATCTCCTATCTCACATCTAGCAGCGAAGCGTCTCTCCTAATGTACCTCTTGGCATTTCAATTCCTTTCATTAGGCATCATTTTCTTTCATTTACTATCAGCCCCTATTATAATGGATCTTGAGTATAGGGATTTTATGTTTCAAGCATTATATTTACCGGAGAAATAGAAAAATAAGTCATGAGAAAATTAATCATTAGCACGGGAATCCTTTTTACTTGTTTAACAGCTTGCCAAAATCCACAGCAACAAAGCACCGAAACCGATAACACGGAAACCATAGCAAGTATTCCTGCACCAAGCTTAATTACTTATCAGATTTTAGGAACTATACCTCATGATACGCAATCCTTCACAGAAGGTTTTTTAATTCATGGCAAAGATTTGTATGAAGGAACCGGATTGGAGAAAATGACCAAGCTTATCAAAACCGATACGACAAGTGGTAAATCCCAAGTATTGAATGATGCTTTTGATGATAAAATCTTTGGAGAAGGCATTACCATTTTGAAGGACAAACTGTATCAATTGACTTATAAAAATAACTTGATTTATGTTTATGATCTAGCTAACCTAAAAAAGCCTATTGCTACTCATAATTGGCCAAAAGAAGGTTGGGGTGCAACAAATGACGGCACCTCCTTGATCTTCGGAGACGGGAGCTCCAAAATCTATTTTGTAGATCCACAAAGCATGCAAGTGAGCAAGGAATTGATCGTCAAGGATAATACTGGTGAAGTTGATCGCATCAATGAATTGGAATATATAGATGGTTTTATTTTCGCCAACAGATGGGGCACCGAATTCATCTACAAGATCGATCCAAATTCTGGAAATATCGTTGGAAAAATAAGTTTTGAAGGGATTATTCAGCAATATGACAAGAATTTCATAGCAGATGCGGACAATGTTTTAAATGGCATTGCCTATGATCTAGGCCAACAAGTTTTATTTATCACTGGCAAGAATTGGCCATTGACATTTAAAATCAAATTAAATCAATAATAAAATTATTTTTAACCCACTTTATTGCTATATTAGTATTACTAAAACATTTTAGTAAAATAATTGGACTTATAAAAGTCTAATCCAATAATTACTTAAAAATTAAATTTTCTATTTTTACTTCATTCTAACATTTTAGGAAAATAGGATAAATATGCTAACTGACACCAACGAAATAAATCAAGATGTTCATGGATTAATTCAGGGTGACATTCGTTCATTTGAACGTATCTATAGACGGTATGCAGATCCCCTATTTCGCTATATTCTAAATTTGACCAAAAACGAGGAACAAGCTTTAGATATTGTTCAGATGACTTTTATTAAAGTTTGGAATAAGCGTGCATCAATAAATCTTGAGAAATCTTTTCAAGCGTTTATTTACCAAATTTCAAATAATCTGGCTATTGATTTCTTAAGACAGGTTGCAAAAGACCAGCAAAAGCAAGCCGAGCTCTGGCACTATAGTGAACAAATGGGTTTATCGGTCGAGGAAGAATTTATTTTAAAGGAAAAATCTGCTTTAGTCAATCAATTGATTTCTCAACTACCGAAGCAACAAGAACAAGTTTTTCGGCTTTGTAAATTAGAAGGCTATTCCTATGCTGAAGCGGCAGAAGCATTACAGATATCCCCATCAACTGTCTCTAATCACTTGACCGCAGCAGTAAAAACAATTCGAGAATTATTGGATAAAAACAAAGACACACTACTTTTTATTTTATTCATTATCAAAGGTTTAGTATAAAAATAAAAAAATATTCATTTTAGACTAGTGTGTTTATAGCTTGTTCGACGTATTAGCGTATATAACCAAAAATAAACATGCCGTTAGCCTTTGAATTAAAATCTCTTTTGGAGAAATACTTGCGCAATTCCATATCGGAGATGGAGTTCATTCGACTCTTCGAATTGTTGGAGGATTTTAAGGATGAAGAGATCATTCAATGTCTCCAAGAAATTCAAGCAACCAATCCTGAGTTGGGTATGACGTCCATGGATGAAAACATCCATGTCGAAGGATTAAACGAGAAGATAGGTTCCATTTGGAACAAATTAGAGGATCATGCTCAAGCTAGTTTGTTAATCAGTGAAGAGCAGTCTGAAAAAGTGAAGCACCTCAATCCTTGGAAAAAATACATTTCATGGGCATCAGTTGCTGCCGCTTTACTCATCATCTTTGGTATTACCTGGTACAACCGTCCAGAAAAAGAAATTACAAGCCCCGAAAATCCTACAATAGCTTTAGTAGAGCCTATGGAAAATCAGTCTACGCTGACGCTTCCAAATGGTAAAAGCGTTGTGATTGAGGATGATAAAGAAGGCCTTTTATACCACGATGAAACCTACATCGTAAGTAAAGGAGACAATAATGAAATCGTATTTGAATTAAAAGATAAGACCGCAGTGTCTGAGGAAATAGCTTTCAGCAGTATTAAGACCTCAACAGGTGGCTTTACCTCCTTTAAATTACCAGATGGATCTAAAGTTTGGTTAAGTAGTGAGTCTTCCTTACGATTTCCGACACAGTTTGCTTCGGATAAGCGTGTGGTTTACTTAGATGGAGAAGGATATTTTGAGGTTGCAAAAAATCCAAATGCTGTTTTTCAGGTACAAACTAACAGTCAAACCATCGAAGTATTGGGCACACATTTCAACGTAAGAGATTATTCGGATGAGCTGATGAAGCAAACCACTTTAGTAGAAGGTAAAGTAAAAGTAATCTCAAAAGGCACTGTTCCACAATCACAATACTTGAACCCGGGTGAGCAAAGTACCTTAGTAAATGCCGAGTTAATTAAGAAAACGGTAGATAGTAAGGAAGTAATGGCATGGCTTTCCAATAGATTCATCTTTGACAATAAGCCATTGAACCTATTAATTAAAGATTTGGAGCGTTGGTATGGTGTTGAGTTTGTCCTGCCAAATGAGGAAATCGGTAAACAAGGATATTATGCCAATCTTTCCCGAGACCTCGATTTATCTGCCATCTTGAATGCGCTTTCTGTGGGTACTCAAACGAAGTTTTCAATTGTAAAAAGGAGGGTTTATGTGAATCCTTAATGCAGCAGAAAAAAATTATCCTAAGTAAGAGATAAACATCACATATATTATTTCACACTTTATATAACCTGTAGTATTTGGTTGCTGTAAAAGTTAATCCAAGTTCTAAAAACCAAAAATAAATTATGATAACTAAAAAAATTGATACTTATCAATTTAAAGGCAAGAGGTATGTAAAAAAACAAGGATCGCATCAAAGAAATTCTTTGCGTCCAAAGTTGATAATACTGTTCTTTTTGTGTCTTTATTTACCTAGTCTTGGTTTTGCCATAGGCCAAGAAATAACCTTAAATGTTCGACAAGCAAGCTTGAAATCTGTTTTAGAAAGTATTCAGAAACAGAGTTCCTGCAATGTATTAGCTAAAGAGCAGTATTTTAGAATTTCAAAACTGGTCACCATTAATGTCAAAAATGCCGATATAAAAACAGTATTGGACGAGATCTTTAGGGACCAACCCCTATCCTACCAATTCAATCAGAATGTTATTACGATTACAGAAGCAGCAAGACCGACAAAGGTTTCAACTGTACAACAAATACAAGCTTCAGGTACGGTACGTGATGAGAATGGAAAAGCCATAGTTGGAGCTACAGTTATGGAAAAGGGAGGTACTAACAAAATTGCAACCGATAATAACGGACGATTTACACTTCCTGTAAAATCCTCCTCTGCTGTAATTCATATTTCCGCTATCGGTTTTCAATCCAGGGATATTACCTTTCGAGGAAGCGATTTGAACATAACCCTTAGTCCCTCAGACCAGAATATTGAGGAAGTAGTCATTACAGGTTATCAAACTATCCGGAAACGTAATTTCACTGGTGCATCTACGACATTAAAGGCAGAAGACATCCGTCGGGACGGGGTTGCCGATGTCAGTAGAATGCTAGAAGGACAAGTTGCTGGTGTGACAGTTCAAAACGTATCAGGAACTTTTGGTGCTGCACCTAAGATTCGTGTTCGTGGTGCAACATCCATTACCGGTGAAAACAAACCTTTGTGGGTTGTGGATGGTATCGTGTTGGAAGATGTAGTAAACATCTCCAATGAGCAATTGTCAACTGGAGACCCAAGTACCTTATTGGGTTCTGCTGTAGCTGGTATTAATCCGGATGATATTGAAACTTTTGAAATTTTAAAGGATGCTGCAGCTACCTCCTTATATGGAGCGCGTGCCATGAATGGTGTTGTTGTTATTACGACCAAGAAAGGTAAAGCAGGTAAATTGATTACTTCTTATACTGGGAACTTTACGACATCCTTGAAACCAAGCTATAATTCATTCGATATCTTGGACTCTTACAACCAAATGAAAATTTTCAATGAAATGGAAATGAAGGGTTGGTTGACTTATACTAAGATATTAACACAGAGCCGCTATGGTGTATATGGTACTATGGCAAAGGAGTTGGGTTATGATGAAAAAACAGGAACTTTCCCATTATTAAATGATCCAGATGCAAAATCAAAATATTTAAGTCGATTTGCGCATATCAATACCAATTGGTTTGATCAATTATTCAATAATTCCTTGCGTCAAGAACATGCTGTTTCCATCAGTGGTGGTAGTGAAAAAAATCAGACTTATGCATCAACCAGTTTCCTTCAAGATCAAGGTTGGGCTAAAGGAAATCAAGCAAAAAGATTAACCGCAAATATCCGTACATCTTTTGTGCCTAATGATAAATTAACTTATGGATTTATTGCTACAGCATACATCCGCGATCAGAATGCTCCAGGAACCTTACAACGTTCCACTAAAAATGAAGGAGGATTCAATCGGGAGTTTGATATTAATCCATTTAATTACGCCTTAAATACCGCTAGAACGGTTCCATTGTACAATGAAGACGGAAGTCTCTTTTACGTTCGAAATAATTATGCCAAATTCAATATCCAAGAGGAATTGGAAAACAATTATTTGGATATCAAAGGAACAGATTTCAAGTTGCAGGGTGAGTTGAGGTATAAGATCATTCCTACCCTAACCTACTTATTGGATGCGGCTTATCGTTATATCAAAACCTCACAAGATCACATTATCCAAGAAGCCTCCAATATTCCTAGAGCATTTCGAGCAGGTTCTGTATATGATGAAGATGGTCAAAATTCTACCATCGCTAACCAAAACCCTTACTTATTCCGCGATTTAAACAATGTGGAAGGAGAGCCAGTTTCTGTTTTGCCTTATGGAGGTTTCCGCAATAGAAATGCTATTGATATGGATAACTATACTTTCCGTAATTCCCTTAACTTAAATCAGAAGTTCTCAGACCATCGTGTGGATGTTTTTGCCTTTCAGGAGTTACGCTATGTACAGCGAAACACATCAGATTACCGAGGCGTAGGTTATCAGTATGATCGTGGTGGTATTCCAAATATAGATCCAGCCATCTTTTACTATTATGCTAGTCGTGGTGAAACCTATTACAGTGCACAGCCAACTTTTGAACGTTATTTAGCCTTCGCTGGAACAGGAACCTATACCTTCCGCGACAAACTTAATATCGGTGGAACTGTTCGCTATGACGGTACCAATGCCTTGGGTAAAAGCCGCATTGGTCGTTGGTTACCAACTTGGAACGTCAGTTCATCCTGGAACGTAGATGGCGAACCATGGTTTAATAAGCAAAAAGTACTTTCTACATTAAAACTTCGAACAAGTTATGGCTTAGTTGGTAGTATTGGTATTGCCAAGAATTCGGGGTTAATCCTTCGTAATTCACTATCTCCACGTCCGTATTTGAATCAGAATGAGCCCATCATGAATATTGAGCGATTAGCCAATACCGAATTGACCTGGGAAAAGATGTACAAGTGGAACTTGGGAACGGATATGTCTTTTTTGAATGGACGTTATCAATTAACCGTAGATTATTATGCACATAATAGTTTTGATTTAATTGGTGATTTAAGAACATCTTCCATTGGTGGAGAAACCATTAAAACAGCCAATTACGCGAACCTTAAGGCGCACGGGTTGGAAGTTACTATTGGGGCAACCATCGTCAAAAACGACACATGGAAATACCATACTTCATTAAATTTCGGATATAACAAGTCGAAGATTGAGGACCTACGAGGCAACCCAACTATCAATGTATTGAGTTCACCAAATGGTGGAGCTGTAATAGGTTATCCGCAGAGAGGATTATTCTCTGTGAAGTTCTTGAATCTTTCACCTGTAAACGGGGCTCCTGTATTTGTGAATCAGGAAGGTGAAGCTAGCAGTAATGTCTATATGAATTCGCCTTTCATCAACAACTTGGTTTACGAAGGACCATTGGATGCTATTTTAGCGGGTGGATTCAACAACATTTTAAGCTATAAAAATCTTCAATTAAACATCCTAATTACTGGTTCAATGGGGAATAAAATCCGTATGAACCCAGCCTTTTTCGACAATTACACGGATCTAAATGCCCTTTCATGGGATTTCTTAAATCGTTGGGTTCTAAATTCGGATAATGAAGTTCCATCGATTCTAGGACGAAGAGAGGCACAGCTATTAGATGGTAACTTTCCAAACAGTTCCTACAACTTCTCGGATCAACGAGTTGCTGATGGTGGATTTGTCCGTCTAAAACAAGCCCGGTTAAGCTATAATCTTCCCGCGAAATGGATGAATTCCATCAAGATCAAAACAGCGACCATCAGTTTAGTGGGGAATAATATGTTCTTGATTTATGCAGACAAGCGATTAAATGGTCAAGACCCTGAATTCTTCGCCTCTGGAGGTGTTGCACTTCCATTATCTCGCGATTATACCTTTTCTGTAAAACTGGGATTCTAACCTTAACACGAAGCAACATGAAATTTAAAATAACCAAAATCAGTCTCTTGTCCTTGTTACTTTTCACAGCATGTGACAAGTATTTAGAAGTCGACCCGGACAATAGAGCCATATTAAATTCACCACAAGCAGCGCGAGAGCTATTGGCGACTGCCTATCCACAGGCATCTTATGTCATGATGTCGGAAAGTATGAGTGATAACTTCACCGATAAAGGACCATTTGGAGGCTCTGTGGTGAACGCTGTCAACCGTGATGTATATAAATTCATCGAGAATATACAAAGCAATACGGAGGATTCTCCAGAGTTTTATTGGGCAGCATGCTATAAGGCAATTGCTGCAGCCAATCAAACCTTGAAATATATTGAGGAACAAAAAGATGCCAAGGCATTGCTCCCATACAAAGGGGAAGCATTACTTTGCCGTGCTTATGCTCATTTTATGTTGAGTGTTTTTTTTGCTCGACCTTATAATGATGTGAATCCAGAGGCTAATCCTGGGATTCCTTATGTAACCGAAGTAGAGGATGTCGTTATTAAAAAATATGATCGCGGCAACGTCAAGGAATTATATGAAAAGATACAGACAGATTTAGAAACTGGAATTCCATTAATAAATGATGATGCAATCGCCAATACAGATGCTACCTCCTATCATTTTACCAGACGTTCGGCACAAGCATTTGCTACTCGTTTTTATTTATTCAAAAAGGATTACGAAGCCGTAAAGAAATATAGCAAATTGGTATTTCCAGGTAATGATATTATCTCCAACAGCATTCGGGATATCGTGAAGTATAAAGTCCTTCCCTACTATGTTTTGGAACAAATCTGGTCATCCACTTCAGAGCCAACAAACCTGTTGATGGCAACAGCACCTTCACAAATCAATGGATATCCTTTTTTACGCTATGGTGCCAATGGCGCATTTGCAACAGCATTTATGTGGAAGACCCCTCCTATTCCAAGTACAACTTATGCATGGAATCTGTATGGTCAAGAGAACCTATATAACATCCCAAAATTTAGAAGCTACTCGTTTAATCAAAAGAACTATAACATTGCCATTTTGTTAACGGCTGATGAAGTCTTGTTCAACTGGGCAGAAGCGAGCATTGAGACTGGAGATTACGCCAAAGCTTTGGAGTTATTCAACTTGTACCTTAAGAAAAAACTAACCACCAGCAGAACTAGTGTTCCCAATTTAACGGAGGACCAACTAAAAGAAGCTTTTAAGACTGGTTCAACTACCTTACGTTACGATTACTACATCGCTGGATTATTAGACTTTAAACGCCGTGAATTTGCCTTTGAGGGTATGCGTTGGTTAGATATGATCAGACATCGAATACCTGTACATCACATCGTTCAAGATGAGGCAGCCCCTGTTGTTGTAGGAGCCAATGATCCAAGGAGAATACTTCAGATACCATTGGAAGTACAAATGAGTGGGGTAGAAAGAAATCTTCGATAATTAACTACTATAAAAGATGAACAACATGAATGCTAAGTATATAAAAATAGATAAGATCAGAATGCTAATTGCCCTATTTCTGGGTGTGTTAGTATTTTCTTACAGTTCCTGTAATAAGGAAGCAGCTTTGCCTCAAGATCCAATAGACAATTTGGGCGGATTTAAACCAGATGGCAATCCGGAGATAGATGCTTGGATAAAAAGCAATTTGACGAAACCCTTCAATATTGCGGTTAAATATCAATATGACCCCTTTGAGATTGATTACATGAAGGTAACCACCCCACCTAAGGAGGAATTTGTTATTCCAACGATGCGTTTGGTATTATCTTGCATGGCCAATCCATATTTAAAAAACAGCGATAGTACTTTTGTCAAAAAGATTATTCCTAAACTTTGGGTATTGGTCGGTAGTGCCCAATATAATAATGACGGAACAATGGTTTTAGGACAGGCTGAAGGTGCAAATAAGATCACGATTATGGACGTCAATAAATATGCACCCAATGAGCAGTTCGCGATCAACACCAATTATACGGTACACCACGAAACAGCGCACATCTTACACCAGACGAAGCTGTATTCACAACAATTCAAATTTGTCAATCCAGAGTACTATACAGCGACATGGCATAACTACACTGATAAGGAGGCTTTCGATTTAGGATTTGTCAGAAACTATGCGATGGCATCTTCTGATGAGGATTTTGTTGAAACTATTGCCTTTTTATTGGTTAAAGGACAACAAGCGTATAACGACATCATCAATGTCTCTTCACCTCAAGGAAAAGAGCGATTGAGGATAAAGGAGCAATTGGTTGTGGAATACTTTAAGGAAAAATGGAGTATTGACTTTAGACAATTGCAGAGTGATGTCAAAGCAGGTATTAGTAACTATATCAATGAGAATAAATAATTCGATCAATAAACCCTAGTAACCATGAAATTTAACCAAATTATTCAAACAAGCTTAGGATTATTGAGTTTAGGGCTCTTGTTATTATCAGGATGCCAAAAGAGTCAAGACCTAACGAACATAGCCACTGATAAAATTGATAAGAACTTCATCAATTATGATTCATTATTGGCGACAAGCAAATCGGGATGGAAATTCCTAGCCTTTCCAGATATCAAGAAAAACCCAACAAATAAAGGGGGGTTTTCTTTTATGATGCAATTTGACAAGAATAATCAACGTGTCAAGATGGTTGGAGATTTTACGAAAGAGATGCGTGATAAACCCAATGTCAGTGCTTATGACCTGAAGTTTACTTCATTAACGACTTTGTCTTTTTCCACCTATTCCTACATTCATTTCATTGCGGATCCAAACACGATGGAAAATGGTGGTCAGGATATGGGTTGGGGCCACCGTGTAGATACGGAATATTCCTTTGAGGACATAAGCAACAATCAGGATACCATCTACCTGAAAGGCAATTTGCAAAACACAAAAGCCTATTTAATCAGAGCCACAGAAAAGGATGAAACTGAGCTGATGAATGGGCAGAAATATAACTCAGTAATTGATGCCTTTAGTAAAGCTAATCAAGGTAAAGTAGGTCTACATGTGAAAACTGGAAACACCTTAAGTACAATGACCATCAGTTTAGACCAAAGACAAATTGTGTTTGCCAAGGAGGTAACTCCCGATTCCATCTATATTCATAAATCAGGCTTAGCCTACAATAGTTCCAATAGTATTTTATTGGGCGATGCTTATGCGGTTGACGGTCATTTTATAAAAGAATTGAGATTAGATAATGGCGTTATCAAAGCGTATGATTCCGAAGGCAAAGCTTTGGAGGTTGTAGAACAAGAGTTTCCTGTCATCAGTGCTTTTAAGATGTTTCAGACTGGCGCATATTCATCTATAGAAATCCCTTACAACAACACCAATTGGATAGCGGGTTTTGTAGCTGACAATTTGGATTGGCCACATTATTCGCAAGTAATGAAATTTCTAGGAGGAACTATTTCTTCGGACCTTGGAATTGCCTTGGGAATTTTCACTTCAGATGTTAGGTATTACGGGGTAAAACTGGATTTTAAAAGTTTGCAGAAACGGATAATGTTTAATATTAACCTAGGTCTATTTGATGCGGATAGACCCGATGCACCCAACCCGAGCAGGAATGCAAAAGATGAATTTTATAATAAATTCAGTTTTCCATATCAATTCAGATACACTTACAATTCGGATGAAATATTCACGATGTATTATGAAGGACCTCAATTTGTTTATGCAGCGCAATTTCCAAATTTAAAAAATGCCTTTAAGAACTCCGTGGTAGATGGCGAGTATTCCTTGAAGTATACCAAATCCAATAGGGAGTTACTAATAGCATTTTATGACAAGAGGACGAACGAAATTCTGTTTGAAGGAAGACCATATTAACCAATTACCTAAAAGAGATGAAAAAGATAATATATATAAATTTACTTGCCTTGCTACTTGCAGTAAGTGCCTGTAAAAAAGATAGTTTTGCCACTTTTGAAATCGAAAAAGCAAATCCCGTTACGGATAGTTTGCTTCAATCCAAATACCTTACTCCTTTTCAACAAGCAGAGGTGATGGAATTGACTTTGATGCCAAAGGGGAATGAGATAAAACAGGTGTTTTATCTGTTTAAAGGAACAGGAACAAAGCTGAACATGGTTGGTAAAAGTAGACAGTATGCAACTCCTGCCGAGGTCGATGTAAAATATGCAACAAGCACAGTAACCGCTACGGTAGATTTCACAGAATCCTCTTTGTTTTCTTCCATTATCACTGACCTTGGAGAAGAATTAACACGTGGTGCAGACCATAGTTATGCCTTTACCCAGGTTCATGAAAAAAGGTTTGAAATGGAGGGTATTCAATATGGTGATAAATTGAGCATACGCATTTTGAATCCAGCATCTGCGGAAGCAAAATATATTGCAAGTGGTGGAATTCAAAAAGATTATACAGCACAAGATCAGATTTATTATTCTACCCCCTTCATCAGCTTTGATGTAGAAGGAAAACCAGTGCAAATGCTTGTAGACCCCAACTATACCGGAGTTTGGTTATTTTATTCCAATGCTAAAAACCAAGAGGACTGGCAAGACAATACGACCTCTTATCTTCCGACAGTCAGCCATGGTTTATCTTATATCACTTCTAGTTTAGGCGATACATTAAGGTTCAATAAGGATGTACCTATCAAGAATGTGATTTTAAAGGGTCTAGTATGGAATGCGGAAAGAACAAAATACCGGGCATTAGTACAAGAAAACAATCAAGAAAAACTGGTTGATCTGAAGCAACAAACCACACCGTTTTATTCATTTACGGAAGAAAGAACATTTGAATTGGGCGAGACGCTTGATAGAGAATATTATTTTTCATCAGCTACCATTGAGGAAAAAATGATTTATGATATTGTAAACCGGATAAAGCTTCCGACTAAGTTTAAGATCGATTTTGATAAGTTGTCAGCTGATGCGAATTATAGTTTAGGATGGTCTGCAGAATTGAAGAATCAATTCTTAGCTATACGCAATAAGGCAAAAGAATTGAATCCAGATAAAAACATCACTTCATTTGAATTTGATTTTGCTAAGAGTAGGGATTTCTTCAGCACCTTAGAGCTGGACATCCATATTGGTTTACTGACCAAATACAAGATTATGATGGAGAAAAATGGTGTTAAAGATTCCATTGAATACACGAATAACATTCTTGCCTTTAAAGTAGATTTAATAACCTTTGTAAATCATGAGTTTTATGGGTTTGATGATCCTATATCTGTTCCTATGAAAGTGCCTGAAAACACCAGTCGAGCATACAAAATTTGGCCACAACTATACGAGGTCTTGAAGAACTTTGATAATGCAGTAACACACATCAACTATTTACCAGCTTTACAAGCCAATCAACCTCTGCGTATACAAATGAAAAGTATGAAAACGAATAAGCAGTTTGTAGCCGAAGGGATTGTGCCGAAGTAAGTGATTTTTCCATAATGTTTCATAATATTAGCCTGGCGCAATTGTCGTCAGGCTTTTCTATTAATAACCAATCATGAATACTTCTATGGCTAAAGTTGAAATAAAAATTAGTGATTAAAAAATAAGGGCTGAACAAGAATGCCCAGCCCAATATGTAGGATAGTTAATGTGTGTATTTATGACCTCTAATTATTGACCTAGAATCCAGGCAAAAATTAAAGGGGCCACAATTGTAGCATCTGATTCGATGACGTAACTAGGTGTATCGACATCGAGTTTACCCCATGTGATCTTTTCATTCGGGATACATCCGGAATAAGAGCCATATGAGGTTGTAGAATCGGTGATTTGGCAATAGTAACGCCATTTTTGGATATTGTGTTTTTCCATATCCTGCTCTAACATAGGAGCAACACACATGGAGAAATCACCTGCAATACCACCACCAATTTGGAAGAAACCAATACCATGGCCCACGGCATTTTGCTCATAGAAGTTAGCTAACCATACCATGTATTCAATTCCACTTTTTACCGTAGCGGCTTTTAACTCGCCTTTAATCACGTAGGAAGCAAAGATATTACCCATGGTAGAATCTTCCCATCCTGGTACTACGATTGGCAAATTGCGCTCTGCAGCAGCCAATAACCAAGAGTTTTTAGGATCAATTTCATACTCATCCTTCAAAACACCACTCAATAGTAATTGGTACATGTACTCATGAGGGAAATAACGCTCTCCGTTTTCCTCTGCAGTCTTCCAAATCTTTTCAATGTGATGTTGGATTTTACGGAAAGCTTCTTCTTCCGGGATACAGGTATCAGTAACGCGGTTGTATTTATTCTGTAACAAATCCCACTCATCTTGAGGGGTTAAATCACGGTAATTTGGTATTCTTTTATAATGTGAATGGGCCACAAGATTCATGACATCTTCTTCAAGATTGGCACCAGTACAGCTAATGATATCGACTTTTCCTTGGCGAATCATTTCTGCTAAAGAGATTCCAAGTTCCGCCGTACTCATAGCTCCCGCCAGGGAAACTAGCATCTTCCCTCCTGCTGTTAGGTGTGCCTCATATCCTTTTGCCGCATCAACTACTGTAGCAGCATTGAAGTGCAAGAAGTTTGTTTCTAAAAATTGGGAAACTGGACCTTTTTTATTCTCCATTTTTTGTTTGTTTTAATTGTGTTGTTAATAATCAAAAAGACAGTAGATGCATGTTGCTTGCTGCCTATCTTCCTATGCTTGCTTATCGCTATTCTTCTGAAATTAAAATTTGGATTAAAAACAGGGCTAGAAATGAGCGGTGCTAAGTTAGGAAGAGGAATTATGATATTTTTTTACCAATGTTAAAAAAAGAGGACAAAATAGGTATAGTATGGAGGTTTTATGATGAATTTTAATTAGGATTTGGAATATTCCGTGGACCTTCCTGCTTCATAAGTATAGTAGATTTTAAATAGATTAGGTTTTCCTTTTTAAAATAATAGGCACGGACTTCTGCGTCTTCAAAAAATTGTTTGAATATAAAGGAGGCACTCATTTCTGGATCAGTTTGATTAAACTGTATCGGTTTTTTAGGAACATTTAACTCTTCATTAGAATCTTGGTCAGAAATATCCTTCCGAATTTTAACCCATGCCGATTGCTTCGTATTAATAGTCTCTTTAGCTCCATCTTCGTTAATGTTTAATAGTATTTGTCCTTTATCCAAAAAGCTTATGCTACTGTTGGATTTATTTGTTTTGCTCAAAATGATTAGGTCCTCTCCCAAATGGGATAAATCCATAAACCACTTCCCTTTTAAGACATTTTGAGGATCTCTGTTTGGAGGTTGAATTGTTTTAGGTGTCGGTTGGGCAAATAGAGACTGTGTAGTGGTAAAACTAATAAGAATAAGACAGACGGAAATAAGGAATCTTAGTTTCATGATATGTGTAATTGTGTGAAAAATTTTAAAGCTAGTGTCTTAAAGGTGTAACAAATATGAAGCCATTCTTTGATGTTTTGGGGATTTGAAGTTTAGAGATAATTATTTGCATTAGAGCTCAAGCTTTTGCTCCTGGAAATGAAATGGTGGGATTGGAATGATGATATGCTGCGTAATGCCATACCAATCCTATGTTCAAATGACATAGAGATATTTAACAAATTCTATCAATCTAGAGACAGTTCAAACTCGATTCTTTAATTTCAAGAAATGCTGAACTTTTTAAATAAGATATAGTAGAATTATTCCTTATCCTTTGGATCACTAAACGGGCTTTTTATTAAGTACATAAATGTTTGTCGCTTTGGATTTTCAAATTCAATTAGTCCATACTTCATTTCTGAGTGGGATAATGTTTTGAAGGTTCGGAATAAACGATCCCAAATGATGAAAATATCGGCATAATTGCTATCTGTATAGAACTGATTCTGTTGGTGGTGAACACGATGGTGATCAGGCATGACGAATAGCAATCCGAAGGTTTTATTGATCCAAGAAGGATAATTGAGATTGGCGTGTTCTAGAAATAGGAAGATATTCAGTATAAAGTAATATAAGGCCATGGAAAATACATCGGTACCAAACAATGTTACTGTGAGTACATTGCCAACCTGATAAACCAATATCATTTCCAATGGATGGAATCTGAAGGTCGTTGAAGAGTCCATCTTGACATCGCTATGGTGCACCCGATGCAATCGCCACAGTAAGGGCACCTTGTGCGCTGCCCTGTGGATCCAATAAGTCGTAAAATCGTAAAGCATAACACTTAAGATGAGCTTTACCCAAATTGGTAATTCAAATAGGAATAATAGTCCTATTCGCTGTGCATTTAGCCAGTCCATCAGTTTTACTTGCCATACTAAGACAAATAGGTTGAGCAGGGTTAGAGAAATTAGTAATAGTAAATTCTGAATTAAATGTTCCCCGCGACGGCGGAAAGAAAATGGATTGGATAACACTTGTTCCATCAGAAAGAACAAGGCCAATAATCCAATTATGACATAATTGGAATTGATGTTTAGGATTTTTTCGAGCATTTCCATAACGTTGGTGTTTTAATAAATTAACCAGTTGAAATAAGTGCAAGTCGAAATAATAATGGTGGTAGATAAATATTTATGCTTGGAACAAGCATGAATTAATTAGAATTGGCAAGTAGAATTAAAGTATTAAATTATAAAGAATAATTTAATTTACGAAGTAGTTTTTTTGGTGATTGTACGATTGGAAATCAATTGAAAACAAAGTAAAAATAATATACCTTCATCCAATGTGTTATTGAACAATATAAGAGGCACTCTTCCCGGACGTTGTTAACACGATAGCAAAAGGTTCATTATTCTTTGAAACAAGAATATTAATTGAAGGCGAACCAGAAATATAATTGTCAATTTTCACTTCGCAATTAAACCCCTTATTAACCGGACCATATGTCTGCATCCAGTATCTTGTTTGATAACCTGTGTTAACATAAAGTCTATTAGGCGTAGTTACACTCCAATTGCTAAATCTACCATAAGTCCCATTTCCACTTATTTCATATTTTACGTAAAAAATATCTCCATCTTTATTTACTATTGTTTCATCATCTTTCTGACATGAAGAAAAAGCTAGGAAAAATCCTAAAATTGAAAGAACTATAATTCTCATAATCTTATTATTTTGGTTTTTAAAAGGTTATACTAAATAACCAATATCTTTACATTAAAAGTTCGGATGGTCTTAAGAAATAGCCTAAGCGCTCGACCATGATTTCTTTTAGCCGTGCTAAGTCCGCATCGCCTTGATGGGTATTTACAGAACATAAGTCCCAAGATTTAATCCTGGAATTGATTGGTATTCATTTCCCACTTAATATATCTGAAATTACCTAAAACTGACGTTCAAGAACTTTCTTTTGATCTTCTGACATGCTTATTTATTGTGTACTTAGGTTAATAGTTTAAAGTTAATGAAAAGACAAAAGTTAGGCAAAAGGAATTTGTCAGAAAAGATGTTATATGGAATATTGATTTTTTGCTCCTTTTCTTAAAGTGAGTGCAAAAGTAAGACAAATTATTAAAATTACAAACTAATTAGCTTTAGTTTAATTTGTTGATTTTCTTTGTTTTAAAGTTTTCCACATGGAGATACACAATAAAACTTCGTTATTGTAGATAATTAGCAATAAAACTAAATTTTATAGCTATTAAGATTTAAAAAATGTGGATAAGTCAGGTTTTTACTAATTGTTTTAGTTGCTTATATTTATTGTAACTCAATTGATTTAGTATATACTTGAACACTTAATGAGGAGGGAATTATGAGTTAATGAACTACGTAAGATTAGATAAATAAAAAAGAGTTAAAAGTTGGACGCAAATAACTCTTTAGCTTATCATAAGTACCTGCAGAGGTAGTATGAAGATTTTCGAAATATTTTATAAATAAAGGTTAAAATAAATTATTAACCAAATAAAATTCATATTTCTTCTCTTCTATAGGCACGGTTGGTGTTGGATACCAATTTCTTAGGGTAAATCCATTGTATTGAGTGATTATCAAAAGTTGATAATCAATTTTTTAATTTTTAATCCAAATCAATATGGCATTAAAACCAGGTCCAAAAAGGACTGCAATTTCAACAGGAAAGCCTGATAGACGTCAGCGCGATAATAAAAACACGCCGGGTAATACTCCTTCATTGAAGCCTTCGAAGAGTACAAAAAACAAGTAAAAAGATGAAGAAATATTACATTAACAACAATGTACAACCTAATGGTGATTATGAAGTCCATGAAGAAGGTTGTTATTGGTTATCAATAGCTACAAATACAAGTTTTTTAGGCTTGTTTTATAATTGTGAAGATGCCGTAAAAGAAGCTATAAGACAATATCCATATCGAAGTAGAATTAATGGATGTGCGACATGTAGTTACGATTGTCATACTTCATAGTGTAAAGGAGGCTTTTGAGCCTCCTTTATTATATATGTTTATCTAAGGGCGATTGTTCAAAGCTAAATTGGTTGAGCATTTGTCTTAGCCTGGATTTTAATCTATTGCTGTAGAGTTTTTGGAAAATTACAAATAAGTTTGAAGTGATGTGAATATAAAGTCAATAGGATAAATATTGATTTATGTCTATGTTTCCAATGGTTATTTCAGTTGCAGGCAACCTACCTATTTCACGAATTTGCTTTTGTTTTCAAGCAACCATTCAGTTTCGTTGTCCCAAATAAAATCAGCTTTTTTAGTTGTTAAAAAATCATAGGTTTTTTTAGGCTCATCGCTTTCGCTTGCAAAGTTTGATAAAAATTCCATTGCAAAAATGAGTTCAGTTTTTCCATAACTGCCAATTACTTGACGAGTTCTCTTTTTTGATACAAGTTCTTTTACTCTTTTTACAACATTTGGAATAACAGTAGTATCTCCAAATTTAATTACACCTAAAAGTGCAGTAAATTTATTTTTTCCTTTCTCTAATTGGCTTACAAATAAAGACAAATTTGAACTATCTGAAAGATTCAAAATAGCACTTAACGCAGTTCCCGAAACGTCTTGTTTTTTATGGTCTAGTAATTTTACAAGACTTGAAATGCTGTTCTTTGTTCCTGTACTCAAAAGCGAACAATTTGCATAATACAAGTCATATTCATCAATTGAATTATTGATAATTTCCAATAATGTATTTTCTGCCAAAGAATTTTTTGCATTTGACAAGGCCGAAATTGCACTTTGTCGGATACTCCAAACTTTAGATTTAGTTGCGTTTATGATTGGTTGTATATCAGTTTCTTCTGTTTTTTCTAAATATTTAATTCTATCCAACAAAGAAGATAAGATACTTTTATCTTTCTCTTTTTCAATTCTTTCGATAAGAAAATCTGTTGCGATTTTGTTTTTAGTGTTGTTTGCTATATGTCCTAAAATAAAATAGGCACTATCTCTCTTTTCTTTTTCTTTTTCAGTTTCTATATATTGAACAAGTTGAGTAATATAATTTTCATCATCAATTTTTTCCGCTTCACGAAGAGCTTTCCACGAGATACTTTCAGAACTTATACGAACAATTTCTCTGTCGCTTTTATCCAACGTTCTCTCAATTAAACTTGTCAAATATATGTCCATTTTTTTCGGTAGTTTTTTTTTAAGGTTACCCACCACGCTTAAATTTACTCAACTTTTTGAAAACTACGAATCTGCGAAACTTCAATTAACTATCATAAAACCATTAGTTTACAAAATGTGCGCAATAGATTTAAATTAAAGTAAGATATTTTTTAAAAAATTATTTAGCGTAATAAATTGAACCTTTTTCAATTTTCATTCCCCTAATCATCCCCCTAATCTTCTAAAACAACAAAACCCACTGAGAAATCAGTGGGTTTCATATTATCTTTGCGGAGAGGGCGGGATTCGAACCCGCGGTACCGTTTCCAGTACGACAGTTTAGCAAACTGTTCCTTTCGGCCACTCAGGCACCTCTCCGTGTTTCGACAGTGCAAACATAAAGTAATTATTTTACTCTACAAAGCCGATTTTACTAATTTTTTAACATTTTCAAGCCCTATAACCCAACCCGCTGAATCTCAATATATTTTTTATGAATCTTTCTTCTTGCTCAGATCGTAATCAATACGAACATGATAAATACTCTTCAACATAGCCTTGAAAATCTTCGAAGCTTCCGTAATATCGCGCATGGTGATATTTGCATTAGCGAATTGACGCTGCATCAGCTTATGATCAATAATCTTATCTACTAAGTTATTGATAGATTCCTCTGTAGGCTCTTTTAAGGCTCTTGAAGCAGCTTCCACCGAGTCAGCCATCATAAGCACTGCCGTCTCTTTAGAGAACGGGACAGGGCCAGGATATTTGAATATAGACTCATCAATTACCTTATCCGGATTATCCTTTACAGCAAGGTTATAGAAGTAGTCCACTTTAGTAGTACCATGGTGCGTACGAATGAAATCAATCAACACCTCTGGCATTTGATGTTTCCTTGCCATTTCAATTCCCTTTAGCACGTGGGAAATAATAATTTGCGCACTTTGTTCCGGTGTTAATTCCTCATGCGGATTATCATTTGTCTTTTGGTTCTCGATAAAGTAAAGCGGATTAATCATCTTCCCGATATCGTGATACAAGGCCCCTGCCCTAACCAGCAATGGATTACCACCAATCTTATAAATTGCAGCCTCCGCCAGATTAGCAACCTGTAGCGAGTGCTGAAAAGTACCTGGAGCTTTCAAGGATAGCTCTCTAAGCAATCTCGAATTGGAATTCGTTAATTCCATTAATGTCAAATCCGATACTATACCAAATAACTTCTCGAAAGCATAGATCAATGGATAAGCCAATAAGGTCAATCCTACGCTGACTGTAAATGGAAGGATATCTACCCAATAGATACTGGAGAAAGTTCCGTTACGCGTCAATACCAATCCCACATAGGCCATAATATAGGTAGCCAAAATAATAACCGAAGACACCAAGAACTGCTCCCTTTTCACCAAAGTCTTAATACTATAAATCGCCACCATACCAGCGGTAAATTGCAAGAACACAAAGTCAAAACTATTTGGCACAAACAAACCGGCCACTAGGACCATCAGGATGTGAATATTCAAAGCAATCCGCGTATCAAATAACAATCTGAAGATGATCGGCACACTACAATAAGGTATGTAGTACAAGCTTGGGATTTTCATCTTGATAGCCCAACTCAGTACCCCCAGCATCACCAGTATCACTATAAATATGATGAATAGTAGCCTGTTATTATTGAAAATATCCTTTCGAAAGAAATAGAGAAACACCATGAGCAGGGTCATGGCCAATGAAATCAATATAAAATGCCCAAAGGTGACCAGATTCTGCTCACCGGATATCCTGGATTCATCCTCATAAACCTTCCTCAGTGATTCTAACTTCTGGTAACTGTCGTTATTGATAATTTTACCCTGTTCAGCAATCAATTCATCCTTTTGCACCATCCCCCGCGTGGTCGAAATATTTGCCAATGCATTTTGTTCTACCTTATTCGTTTGGCTCTCGTTAAACACAAAATTGATCGTGATGTAACTCTTGAGAATCTCTGCAAGCCAAGCCTTATGCCCTATCTCCTTGTTCCTGCTTAAAGCATCCTTGATATAGTGGTTGGCCGTTTCGATGGTATAGGAATCGACTGTATTTTTCTGCTGGGCTATATTATCATGCACCAGCACAAAATTATATTCCATCGCTGTAGGGTCATTCTTTAAGGAATCATCCCCCTTTATTTGGTATCGATTATTGAGGGAAATTACCCCACGATCATAAATATAATTGAGCAGAGCATTACCAACAGCTCGATACTTATTGATATCGGCACCTTCCGTAGAATCCAGCTGACTTGCTTGCCATTTTTCATTTAAATCGGTATTAAATTGATCGATCTGCTCCTTGCTGGCTACATCGTTCAAGTTATAGATTGGCTGTACCGTATTCAGAATATGCTGCCTATCCCTTGCCAGCTCTTCTGGTGTTTTTAGGATAGCAAAATTATATGGTGAAGTAAGGTTCTCATGATTCCAAGGCTTCCCTTTTTGGTATTCATACCTAAAACGTGGTTGCTTTGGCAAGAAAATACAGATTAAAACGATGGTAAGCACCACCATTCCATATTTCCACAAGGTAGAATTATTTTGTAGTTTATCCTTTGGGTAATTGATTTTCAGCTTTGCCACAATATCGATTTAATACACTTATTCAACAAATGTAATTAATTTCGTGCAAAACAGCTTCTTTTATGGTGCAAAGCCCAAAAGACTGAATGACACCTCTATTTTAGATCAAAATAGAAAATATTTAATAATTTGTAACCTTTTATTCATTTGCCAGCACTAATGGATAAATTCAATAAATCATGGAAAAAGTATTAGCCGTTTTTATCCCGATCGCCTTTTTTATCTGCGTGGTCCTCTGTGTATTCTTTATTAGTAAATACCGTTCGGAGACCATCACCAAACTAGGCGGACCAATTCCAAAACTACCAAGTTCACCATTTCCTTGGAAAAAACTAGGTATAGTAATCATCGGATTTGGAGTGGGAATCCTTATCTCCAGTTTGATCTTCGAATTACAGATCCTTCCAAACAGTTCATGGCCAGGATTCATCTTTACCGGAATCACCTTGTTGACGGTTGGTGGATCAATGATCATTGCAGATGGAATTAAAGAAAAGGATCAAAATCAACTGAATGGATAGTCTTTACATCGACAAAGTCCTTTCTGGAGATCGCCATGCCTATAAGTATTTTATCAATACGTACAAGGACATGGCTTTCGCCATTGCCATTTCTCTGGTTAAAAACGAACTATTAGCCGAAGAAGTTGCGCAGGAAGCTTTTGTCCAAGCCTATCTATCCTTAAGTCGATTTAAAAAAGAATCTAAATTCAGTACGTGGTTCTATAAAATTGTAGTCCATACTGCATATAAGGCTCTTCAAAAAAATAAAAATGACCTATTGAATCTAGACTCTGAAGTCCAGGATGTTCAATTTGAAGAGCATGCTTTAAATCAAATCCTAGCCGAGGAAAGAAAACAAGTGATTAATGATGCCTTACTCCGAATCCCCGGACAGGAAGCATTAGCTCTTCGATTGTTTTACCTGGAAGAACTCTCTCTAAAAGAGCTAACGGAAGTAACCGGATGGACTGAAAGCAACTGCAAGGTCATCTTGCACCGAGCAAGAAAACGCCTCGCTCAACAATTGAATAGCTTATTAAAACACGAATACTATGGATAATCAGGAAAATAAAATAAAACAAATCATGAAAATGGCTGAAGTAAAAATGCCTTTTCAAGATTTTGATGAACAAGTATTATCTAAGATTCAAGCAATTGAAGAAGCGCAACAACGTGCCACTCAATCTAGAAAATATAGCTTAATTAGTTTTGCTTTTGGAGCCATATTTGGAATTGCTTTCAATTATCTCGTAAGCAAAGCTCTAGAAGAAAGTGTATCCGATATCCAAGTAAAAACAGCTATTCAATTCGCTTCCCAATTTATATATATCATATTTATTATCATTTTATGCCATAAGATTCTCCGGCTTCGAGAACTGCAAAGAACTAAAAAACTACCCTCCTAATACTACCAACGCAATTTTTAAAAAAAATAGAATTATTATATATAGTATTACTAATATTTCGTAGCTTTACTAAAAAACAACAATACTATGATAAAGTCGATTCTATTCTTCGCCACCCTACTCACAGCATTCAGTTTGTCTGCTCAAGAGAAACCATTGGCCAAAGTGCATTACAACTTTAAACATGTCAATGACACGAACCAACGCGATCAACCCATACGCGATGAAGTAGTAACCTATTTAGGACAACACAGTACTTACTATACCAGCTATTCCAACAGCCGTGTCAGTGAAGAAATTAAAAAGATACAATCAAGTGCCGGATTTGATGGAAACATTAAATTAACCAAATCGGCTAGCCCAATTTCCAGATACATTTTATTAAACACAAATGATAAAAGCTTAAAGGAAATACCTCGGGTGGCTATGGATTATTTTATTTTAGATACTAAATTTCCAGAGCAAGACTGGGAAATCCAAGAGGAAACCAAAGTAATTGGAGGATATACCTGCCAAAAGGCAACCACTGATTTCAAAGGTCGTCATTATACCGCATGGTTTACTACGGAACTACCCTTCCCTTATGGTCCATGGAAATTACATGGCTTACCAGGATTAATTTTATCAGCTTCCGATGACAAAAACGAAGTTTCATTTGAATATGAAGGATTTGATAAGATGCCTGAGGACACGGATATTAAAATTGAATTTCCAATGGGTGCTATTGAATCTACGGAAGAACACATTCTAAAATTACAGAAGGCATACGAGGCCAATCCGCAAGCATACATGCAATCTAAAATTGGATCAACTACGCGCTCTGGGGCTAAAATAACAAACATAGTCGTTGGAGCAAGAGCCAGCTCAAGCAGTTCAGCTTCCGGCATAAAAAGTGTTTCCGTAACATCAGATCCAAATTATAAACCATCTAAAATCACGAATAACCCTATTGAATTAAAACCATAGTTTCTTAGAATGGTATTTCGAATCTTCATCAGCATCCTGCTTACCTGGCTTGGATCCATCCTACTTGGACATACCCAAACCATACAAGGCTATCTATTGGATAAAAAAACCAATAAACCCATCCCTTCTGCCAGTGTTCTATTGAAATCGGCAGAAGATAAGATAATTGGATTTAAACCATCCGATAGCAATGGTCATTTTACCATTAACGCTAGCAAGGCAAGTACTGGCGCTTATTTGGAAGTTAATCATCTTGGGTATAAAAAGATAATCCATAAGTTGGTAAATTTCCAAGAAGAGGTTTCCCTGCTTATGAGCCCTAATAGCACCCTATTAGATTCCATTGTGGTCAAATCTAAACCCGCCATTCAACGACATGGTGACACCACTGCCTATAATGTGGAGAAATTTGCTACAGGGATGGATCGCTCCATTGGCGATGTGCTCAAAAGAATGCCTGGAATTGAAGTTTCAGAAAATGGTTCTATAAAGTACCAAGGAAAGCCCATCTCCAATTTCTATATCGATGGAGATGACCTATTAGATGATCGGTATAGCATCGGTACTAGAACCATTCCACATAAAATGGTGGAAGACATTCAAGTCATCAATAATCATGAGCATTTAAAGGTCTTAAAAAACAAGCGATTTTCTGATAATGTCGCGCTCAATTTAGTGATTAAGAATGATGCTAAACTAAAAATGACTGGTGAGGTAAAACTAGGAGCAGGAATACCGAAATTATACGATACAGAAGTTAACAGCATTTTATTCAACAAGAAATTTAAAATGCTGAATGTATTGCAGGGAAATAATGTCGGTAAAAACCTAAGCTCTGATTTCATAGGTTTCAATCAGGCTTCTATCTTAGCAAAACTTGGGCAGTCTCCGATAAACAACCTCCTATCCTTAGGAACAATTGGAAATCCAGCCATCAATGCGACCTATTATCTGCAGAATAATCAAGGCTCCCTAAATGCCAACAACCTGGTCAACTTAAAAAAGGATTGGCAGTTAAAATCCAATATCCAAACCATGTATGGTGGAATAAAAAACAATTTCAAAGGAACTACCAAATACCTAAGCTCGGGGTCTATCATTGAAATGAATGAAATACAAGAGGCAAAAACAACCGATTGGTTGACTTCTTTACGTTTTACTGCCAGTAAAAACACAGAGAAGCAATACATCAACAACCAGTTGGCCTTCGAGTATGAATCAGAAGAAGGAAGAGCAGATATCCTTAGCAATAACCTAAGAAATCAAGGTCAGCGAGATCATAAAATACGTGGTTTCTCTAACCGCTTTAGCTATGTGCCTAAAATCAAGAAGGATCATATCATTGATTTTAATTGGCAAATGGATTATGGCAATAAACCACAAACATTAACCTTGATACCTGGTGTATTTCCAAATGAACTAAACCAAGGGCAAGCTTATGATGCCAGCATACAATATGTGGAAGTCCCAACCTTATTTTCAACAGCGAACCTAGGCTATCGAATACCTAACAAAACCATCATTCAGAATTACTCCATTGGGGCTTTAATTGACAAACAGAACTTAAATTCTCATATTGCCATTTCGGAAAACGGACACCAAACGAACCTTCTTCAAGATTCCATGCAAAATGCTATGGACTGGTCCAGATATCAAATCACTGCCAAAGCACAATACGAATGGATTAAGAAACGTTTTTCTATCCAATTAGACCTCCCCTTCAGCCTGCAATACACTAGCTATCAGGATGATTTATTTCACATCGATGAAAATCAGAATAAACTCTTATTTACACCTAGCTTTAACTTTAAGTATTTCATTGGAACAGAAGATGACTTACAATTCACCGCCAGTAGAGGAAATACTTTTGGAAATATAGAAAATGTGTATCGAGGTGTATTGATTCGTAACTACAGAAGCTTATCCAACAATATTGCTGACATCAATGAGAACCGAAGCAATAGATATTCCTTGGATTATCGCCTTGCTCGTACCCTCAAAATGATGTTTTTTAACGCGGGTATTAGCTATAGCCAATCCATTTCCAGCAGTATGATGGCCGATGAAATTACCGAAAATAGCTCTCAGACTCAGTTAATTGATCGAGAAAACCAAATTAACACGGTGAATGCCCGAGTAGGATTTGACAAGTTTATATTCTCCTTGGCCAGCTCTTTAAAACTAGCAGCAAACTGGTCGATGACCGATTACAATCGCCTATTTAATCAAGAATTACTTGCCTATAAACAATTTAATTACGGATTCAACAGTAGCATTGAAACCAAAGTATGGAAAAGCCTCAACCTTTCTTACAACGGTTCCTTCAACTTATCCGATAACCGTCAAGTTCAAGCAGGTCCAGATCAAAGCCGAAAAACTTTCCATATCAACCAAAACTTGGCTTTACCTATATACTCATTCAATGCACTATATCTACGCTTTGCTGCAAGACATCAATTTGTTCAGCAAATAGGCATGAACGACATCAACTATGTCTTTCTTGACGCCTTCGCCAGATACCGCATCAAAAAACTAAATACCGATATCGAGCTTAACCTTCAAAACTTAGCCAATATCAAAACTTATGAAACCTATTTAATTAATGCCAATATTGAACAGCATAATCAGTATCAGCTACGAGGAAGAACAGCCGTGTTAAAGGCGGTGTTTAATTTTAAATGAGACCGCTACGCTGATAGATATGAGATATGAGACCGCTGCGCTGTTAGAAAGAAAATTTATTGAATTATGGAAACGGTCGAAGCATGCTTCGACCCTACGGTTATGAGGTTAATTGCCAATATTTTCACGATTGTTTGTAGGGTCGATGCATGCATCGACCGCATAAAATTAAAATCTTCTAAATTCCTTAAATTGAATTATCTCGGGCGGACATTCCGATCGTTTTTATTGGAGATGAATCTCCTTCTTCAAACTCACTCAGTACCGCCCCTACCATACATATTACCTAGATAGTTTCCTATCCGCCCAATAGCAGCCCTGCGTAGGGGCAGCACTAAGCGCAGCGGAATGTCTGCCCGATGAAAAAATAGCACAAGCACTTAGAATTAAGTATAAAGACCTGTGACGGATTAGATTTTATGGATTAATATAAACGGTCGAAGGATCCTTCGAACTATTCTCCCGCCAATAGGTCTAAATACTAAATACTTAATACAAAATACTGCCCTTCGGGCACCTCATTCCTTGGCCAAAAATGAAATATCCTGAATCTCCAGAATATTTTTGTTATAGCCGTCAAGTGAGACATTAATCATTGCCTTCCCTACTTCTGACAAGGTCAAAAAATAAGCTTTATTAAAAGGGCGCATGATGGGATACAGAAAGGAAATAACCTTAAAAAGTGGTTTGATATTTTTTGCTCCTTCGGTAGGTTTCATAAATGCGGGGCGGAAGTTATACACGGCTTTAAAAGGAAGTTTCATCAAATCGTTCTCGGTTTTTCCTTTCACACGAGCCCAGCTTACTCGGCCTTCTTCACTGCTGTCCGTGCCACGACCTGAGACATAGCAGAAAACCATATTCGGATTGATCGCAGCTAAGCTTTTTGCAAAATTTAGCGTCAGTGAATAAGTCAATTTATAATATTCATCTTCCGATAAACCAATAGAAGAAACTCCAGCACAAAAATAACAGGCATCATAATCCTTTAAGGAATCTCCTAATGACGATAAATCATTGAAATCAGCCAAAATAACCTCCTTAACCATAGGATCCTGAATACCATAAGGCTTCCGGTTGATCAATAAGATCTCCTCAACGGATGGGTTTTCCATACATTCCTGCAAAACCCCTTCCCCAACCATACCAGTTGAACCCGTTATTATGACCTTTATTCTCATAGTTGAACTCTTCTTATTTCTATTCGATAGATAAAAATCATAATCGCATAAATTGTTCCAATTCAGACGTCAAAACTAAAAAAATAGCATTTATTACCAGATCTCTTAAAAAATAACTCGTTATCCATTAAAATTTTAGCACTTTTTAAGAAACAAATGGTATTTTCTCTTTAATTCCTAACAAACAATTCTAATAAATCCCATTTCCATATACCTTAAATTAACTCCATTAACATCAGATGCTTTTAGCCTCAAATAGACATAGAATCAATCTTAATAAACACAAATTATTAGCTTATAAAACCATAATTTTCACCTATTTAGGTAATCGAATGAAAACATCATCAGTTTATTTTATTTAAACCTAATTTTCCATCACAACAAGGAATACGAGACAACAATTTTTAAGCTAAATGTGGTAAAATAGCACGATACACGATTATTTATATTTATACGTTCGTTATATTTAACAGTAGCCTAAAAAGCGATTATATTTGGCCCAACAAGTATTGCTATTTTGGAATTTAAACGAAAAAGAGATAAAGTAAGTGACAGCATTGGAAAGACCATCATGTCCATTTTTTTGTTGGTAATAGTTTGCTTCGTTTTTCCAATAAGATTTGCCCTATACAGCCTTATTATTACACTCTTAATAGTCTTCATTATTAACTTCCGCAAGCGAAGAATTCCCAAAACCATTTTTATTAAACTTTACAGCACCTTCGTGTTTGTATATATCCTTTTTCAGATTGGTTTATCCATTTCACCTTATTTCAAAGTACAAGAGTTTCAATGGAGTCATAAAAATTGGGATAAGACAAAAATGGAAATTCAAGAGATTGAAGCCCATAACTTCCAAGGGTTTAAAAGTAGTGGATTTGCATATGTGACAGCAAATTATCAGTTTTTGCACCAAGGAAGCACCATCAATACGATAGAGAAAAGAGCCCTTCGTCGGTATTTTCCACTTTGGACCAAATTAGACACATACCAGAAAAAAGAAGATATCATTCAACGTGCCAGTGAAATTATAGAAAGCAAACAGCCCATTCTATTCGTTCATAAAAACGACCCAAATCAAACCCGATTATTCCTCTCCCAGGAATACCTTTACGTTAAAGGTTCCATATTATACCAATTCCTTGGTGGAATGATGCTAATATGCATGCTAATGATGGCCTCATTTGCTTGTCTTACTTTCTATTTAATTCGAAGAAGAATCACAAAAAAAGCCGATTCAAATCAGCTATACCAAAAATTGATCATGAGGACAGAATCAATCTCCTCCAACAGTGAATAGCTTTTAAAATAGGTTCTGAAAAAATATTGGCTACATTTTCCAATGCAGCCTTCACAACTAATCAATCCAAATTCTTGATTTCCACCCGCTATTTATTCAACCTTTTTTTTTCCTTAAGTGTAAAAAATCCTTAAAATTAAGTTCTGAATCAGCATTAAGCTCAAAAGATTCCAGTACTTAGCACTTTAAAGGTTACAATGGAAGTTTAAACCTTTATTTTATTAATCAGAAATAAAGTTTGCAACGACCAAAATACTATCTTTTAAATCTGCAGTATTGAACAAGTAGCCATTTATACTTCCTTTAACTACGGAACCATCTATATCATCAATACTTATTTTCAATGCCTTTTTGTTTTCTGGAGCCGTATAAATTTTATCGACAACAGTAGAATAATACTTTTCATAGACGGCAATTTTTACACGATTGAAATCTTTACTATTTGAATTACCACGATCTGAAAACGATTCGAATATCTTGTCCTTCGAAATATTAGAAAGAAGCACTTCTAATTTATAGTTATAGGTGTAATTTCCCGGTCTGTTCTCTCCACTTCCACCATCTATTACGACTTCAAGTTCCAAATCTTGACCTACCTTGGATTTTACAGGAGTTTGTAAAGGCGTATTTTCTAGATGGAAACTATTTCTTCCTACATCCCCTTTAAACATTCCCTGATATTTAATTGGCTCTATTTCTTCCCCTTTATTACAAGACAATAAGGACAAAAGTAGTATACCAGCTAATATTTTAATTTTCATGTTGTATTATTAATGTCAGTGACCTTAGAAAAGGTTTTCTTTCATTTCGGATGTTAAGCTATGACCTATTACATCTTTTTTATGAAACTGTGCCTATATAAACTATTGCAAGAAACATCCTTTCTAAGGGCATGCAAGTATAAAAAATATTCATTGAAATAAGTATTTAAATTTAAAATGATTCCCTCCCATCTTTTCGTTAAGAAATTATTAATCATATTAAATTTTCATTTCTTAACATACATCAATGTGCAGCCTTAGGAAAGCCTATACCTTTGTCATACAAACAAAAAGATAAAACAAAATATTTAATAACATTAAAAAGAAAAAGAATATGGCAACTTGGAATTTAGACCCAGCACACAGTGAAATTGAATTTAAAGTAAGACACATGATGATCTCTACCGTTAAAGGTCAATTCAAAGCATTCGACATTCAAGTAGAAAACAATGGCGAAGGTTTAGAAAACGCATCTATCACCGTAGATATCAAAACTGACTCTATTAATACCAACAACGAGCAACGTGATCAACACTTAAAAAGTGAAGATTTCTTCGCCGCAGCTTCTCACCCATCTATCAAGTTCGTTTCTACTAAAATTGAAAAAGTAGATGAGGAAGATTTTAAATTAACTGGTGATCTTACCATCAAAGAAGTAACCAAACCAATTACTTTCGATGTAGAATTTGGTGGTATCAGCAAAGATCCTTGGGGTAATGAAAAAGCAGGTTATACTGTAGCTGGTAAAATCAACCGTAATGATTACGGACTTACTTGGAATGCAGCTTTAGAAACTGGTGGTGTAATGGTAAGTGATGATGTAAAATTCCAAGCTGAATTACAATTCGTATTAGCATAATTTTATTTTCATATTTCTGAAAAGGGTTGGATTTTTATCCAGCCCTTTTTTTTTAAATACCTTAATTTTGTCTTTTAACAGAATAGTCTAGTTACTAAATATCATGGTTCGATATTCATTTTCTATTATATAATATTAAGTTTTCACTTGTATTTCATCTTTACTTATTTTCCTACATTCTTAGGGTTTCAACCCTACTTTCTTAGGGTTTGCTTTGTATCTCCTTCGGATCTCCTTCGGAACTTGTTCGGATCTCGTTCGGATCTCGTTCGGTTAGAAGCGAACGAGATCCGAACGAAATCCCTAGCAGATCCAAGTAAAATCCGTACAAGTAACGAAGCAAACTAAAATAAAACACATGTAATAATTAAACTTTTCCCTAGGAAAACTGTCTTAAAAATGAACTAACTATTTAAATGGAAAGAAACATTAAAGCTATAATTATGACCATTTTTCCGCAGATGAAAATAACTAAAAACGGCTTTTTGTACTCTAAATCTTTTTGTAGCAACTCTTTATCGTAATACGTTTAATGGAAAACTTAGACAGATCGCGAATATGAATTTAAACGATAATTAACACACATTTAATTTAGGTCAATAATTAACACTATATTTGAAGAACTAATCACAAGGAATTTATGAAATTAAAAACCATTACTACTACACTATTAAGTTTGGGACTAGCAGTTTCGTCATTTGCACAGGATGCAAATACGCGTAATCCAAACACGTATGAACCGGGAAGACGCTCACAGAATGTCTACTTTGAGATATTAGGTCCAGGGATAACATACTCTTTTAATTACGACACCCGTTTTCAGAATACCTTAAATGGCTTAGGTGGTCGTGTGGGTATTAGTTATGTTTCTGTGGACAATGTAAGCATGTTAACTGTTCCAATTGGAGTAAATTATCTTTTGGGTAAAAAAGGAAATTACTTTGAAATGGGTGCAGGAGCTACATTTGTTCATGCTACCGCTAAAGATGAACAAGAAGGTGACACTGATGGAGTTTTCTTTCTAGACGGTGGATCTGCAAGCAATGTATTAGGAAATCTAACATTTGGATATCGTCGCCAACCGGTTGATGGTGGATTTAGCTTCCGTGCTGGTTTCTCACCAGTATTTGGATCAGGTGACTTTATCCCTTACTGGCCATACATTGGTTTTGGATATTCTTTTTAAAAGTATTTAACTTTATAGCAAAGGCAACTCGAGAGTTGCCTTTTTTTATGGGGAATTTATGCCTGGTATATCTCCTATTTCTCGAAATACTTAGTAAACATCAGCCTTTCTTTTAAACTCATTTTTAACAAAAATTAGGTTTTGCGATAAAAACCAATACTTAACTTTATTTTCAATAAGCTAAAAACTAATTTAAACAACCCATTATGAAAGTTATACGTAAAGTTAAACAGAGAAATACCGCATATTTATTTTCATTCTGCTTACTATTCCTGATCAGTTTCAGTTCCTGTCAGTCCATGTTAATGCGTACAATGGGTATAAAATCTATTAAGGAATTTGATCAACCCCTATATGCAAAAAACGTTGAGAAATTAAAGAAAGGTTTTGATTCTCCACTTAGCTCCGCAATTCTTACGGACACAGCCAGCGTTCGTTATATGGCATTAGTGGACTCTATTACGGTAAAAGATGCTTATCAACCGGTACAAATTCTATATTTCAAAAAAGGCCAGCTTCAATCCTACCATGCGAATTGTTATGCTAAAGGAACAATTACAGGAAATTTGGATTGGAATGTATTAGGCAGGTTTGACCAATACATCCCAAGCTCCGTTAAACCTACACAGCATGAAAAATGGAATCTGCAAAAATTAAGTAATATAATGGATTTAGGACTTAGCGATCAGCAGACAACCTCGAATGATGTCATTGTTTTGATATGGACAAGTGCTTTTATGAAACAAGCTTTGTCTGCAAAAGAAGTCATTCAGGAGAATTTAAAATTAGCGAAACCTTCATCTCCATCTCCACTAATTGTCCTCGCCAATAATGATCATTTTTTTGCTCATGTGATGCAAGAAGAAGCCATTGAAGATCTGGTCAAAGATCGACTAACAGCAACAGAATACCAGAAATACCTAAAACATAAAGATCGTTAAATAATAATAGCCTACCTACTGCTTGACACAGTAAGTAGGCTTAATATTTTATATAATTTATTAATTGCTGATGGTATTTAAACTTTTATCTACCAAAATGGTGTCAATAGGTTTTAAATTGAATTTAACAGCACGTTTCGCTTTCAGCTTGATAATTAAGACATCCTCATTATCTGCTTTTAAGGTCTCCTTGTTGCCGATATTGATAAAGGTTGGATAAAGCGCTTTCTGACCATTGGTATGCAAACGATCATTAGTTAAATTCTCCATTCCTTTTAATTTGATGTTTTCAATACCTACAAATTCATAATCTTGAGGACTATAAGGCAATGCGAAGCTTAAGGCATTTACCGCAGCTAGCTTATTACCCTTAACATGTATTTCTACAATTTCATCCTTCGCATAATTTGCTTTTGGCGTACTGATGCTTAAAGAACCTGTTAATTTATCCTGATCATTTAGTTCTACACCTCCTTCTAACTGGGTGGAAACAACTGAAATATCATAAGCATCGATCAATCCATTTTTATTGATATCACCATTACTTACATAACCCTCGAAATCAGCATCTCCTTGACGTAATCCGGTATAGTTGGTGTAAGATGTTAAATCATTAATATCGATTAATCGGTCATTATTGATATCTCCTGGTTTATAACTTTCAGTTCCTGGTACTTTAAATACATAAAGCTCACGACCAGAGCCAAAACCACCAAGTCCTTCACTTACATTGATCTTAATGAAACGAGCATTCGGTTTATCCTTAAACTCAAAACGTTTCTCGGTATCATTTGCTTCCCAATTGAAGTCACCGGCTTTTGTCCAGTTCTTTTGATCAGCACTATAGAACACCTCACCTTTTAACAAGATACCATTTCCGCGTCCAGAACGAGGTAAGTAATGGAACTTATCCAATTGGTTGAACGAATGAAGATCAATGATCATATCAAAAGGAACAGCCTTTTGTCCCCATTTCGTATGCCACATGTTACCCTCATCAAAATCAAACAACCTGTTTACACCCTCTGAACCTTGATTTGGAACAGATGTCTTAGCCGTAATACCGGTGATTGCGAATTGAAGTGGATTAGATTTCGTTGTTTTTTGGAAATCCTTCCAATCTGAAGCACCTTCTTTATTGACAGCACGGATCTGGAATTGGTAAGCTGTTTCAGGCTTTAATCCTTCAAATAAAAGTGTAGTATCTTGGATATGCGAGTATACCATATCGTTGAACTTGATTTCATAATAATCCGCATTTGCCTGTTTTGTCCAGGTTGGAGACAGGGTAAAGGCTTTGGTATTAGCATCGGTTATTTGAACATCAGCTGGAGCAGTCAATGCGCCTGTAGATTTCAAATAAGTATTCGCTGGTGCATACTCAAATCCATTGATGACTGCAGAAACAGCATCTTCCATGGTATTAACCTTTTCGATCTTGATATATACCAAAGGATTTTTTACAATAGCTACCTTAGAGAATGGGCTTCCAGCAGTTGCAAACTTATTTAAGTTAGGCTGTGCATCATAAAAATAAACATTCTCGCCAGCATTAAAATCTGCTAAGGTATTCACCTCTTTTAAGCTTACCTTTTTGCGTCCGATGTAAGCATTAACACGTTTAGGTTTCTTCGTCACATTAACGCGGAATTCGGTCGATTTATCCTTGACCTGTCCATTAAATTCACCTACGGTTGGGAATACAGCAATCTTCACATTGCCTTTTTCATCCAATTCCGAATCGATACAAGTAGTCGAACCCTTACCGTATTGGTAAGCTTGCGTTCTTCCATCATCATCGTATTCATTAAAAATGGTTTTACCGTATGGGTAGATTTCGTAAATACGTTTATCTTGTTGGATTTCCTTAACGTTGTTATTCGGATTCGTCATCGGAATAATTGCACCACGTTTGATGAAAACAGGCAATTTCCATATAGGAGCATCGAAATTATTTAGGATAGTATTTCCTGCATATTCTTCACCCGTAAAATAGTCGACCCATTTACCTTCAGGAAGGTAGATACCATTGCGAATATCGTTGCCTAGGGTATCAACTTTAGTTTCTTGATATATAGGTGCTACAAGGATACTCGGTCCATAAAGGAACTGGTATTGCGTAGCTGTACCTTGCGTATATTGGTTTGGATAATCCAAGAACATGGCACGGATCATCGGTTTACCATCGATGGCTTCCTTAGCTATACTATAAGCATATGGCATTAATTCGGACTTCAACTTCAGGTAATGTCTGTTAATGGAAGTCACCGGTTCACCTAATGCATGCGGGTATTTCTCATTAGAACCCCAACCATCCATATTCAATTCCATAGGTGTGAAAGTCTTCCATTGGAAATCACGCGTATTCACCGTATTGTTCTTTCCACCGAAAATACCATCCATATCGGAGGTAATATTTGGTTGACCAGAAAGCCCTGAACCGATATAGGTAGGAATGTGGAATCGAATATATTCCCATACGCCACCCGTTTGATCACCAGACCAGATACCAGCATAGCGTTGCGTACCTGCCCAACCATCTAAAGAGATAATGAAAGGACGGGCATCATTCCCGTAGTAAGGCATGATATGGCCAACATCCGCCACACCGTTTAGTCCAAAAGAATATCCAGCTCCAACCCATGCAACGTCTGTTTTCAAAACACGAACACCCGCATCACGAACTTCTTTTACAATATCACGTTGTAAAAGTGCCCCGATAGAATCTTTTGGGTGTAAGTCAGATTGGGTCCATAAACCAATCTCTACACCATGCTCACGAGCATACTCTCCAAAGCTTTTAAGGTTTTGAATATTACCATCTAAGGTTTCTGTTTGCCCATAACCAGCACCGTATCCATCATTTGGTAATACCCAACCTAATGGCATATCGTGATTTTTATAACGATCTACTACCGCACGAGCAGAAAATTGATAGTTATTCTTTTCACCATTTAAAGATTCCTTCGTACCACCTTCATTCTTCTGGCTTTCTTTATAACGCTTGCCATCTTCGAATAAGATTCCTTTTGGATCTTCTTTCCAATAATCGCGGTTATAAGCATTCAAATGTCCTTGGTAGAAACCAAACTTAGGCAGTAATACCGGATGACCAGTTAATTGGTAAAAATCATTTAATAGACCTACAGGTGAATCACTTACAGTAATGAAAGCATCTAGGTAATCGGTTTCATGTTGCAGATTAACGATTCCCTTTTCTTTATTTCCGAAGTCATATCTTCCTTTTTTGAAAGAATACCACATCAGACTATAGCCTTTACTTGACCAGTAATAAGGTGTAGGCGATGCCACCCCTCCGTCAGTCCAGCTGTTGGTATTTTCTATGGCAATGGATTTACCCTTATGCGAGAAACGTCCATTTTGAACACCTCCACCATAGAAATACTCATCAGGATGTTCTACAAATTTTAGGTTGACTTGTTTCTTGTCAAATGTAGTTGCAGCAGCAGATTCCAATACCAACTGCTTATTTTTCTTATTGTACACCTTGAATTTAGTCGAAGCCTTATCAAATTCAACTCGGATAGCTTCTGTTTCAATAGATGCTACACTTGCTTCGTCTTTGACAGTTAACTCTTCCAATTTTTTCCTTGGATTATCCACCAGGATTTGTGCAGGTGGCTTGGCTTGTGGATCACGAAGTATCCCGCCATTATTATCTTGGAATAAGCGAAAGATATTATTTCCATAAAAATCCATCGTTATCCGTTGATTATTGGATAATAACAGTTCAACTGTTGTTGGATTAATTTTAGAAATAGAAAGAATGTGTAAATCTCCAGGTTGTTGGGAGACAATGGTTTGAGGTTGATGTGGCAAAGCCACAGATGGACTGGCAAAAAACAACGAACAAGCTATTGCCCAGTACACCTTAGTGTGTTTGTTATGCATGTTATACGATCAATATAATTACTTCAAATACTGTTTTTCGATTGTAATCGTATGTTTTAAAATTAGGTGCCTAAAGGTAGTAAAGTTTGAGAGAAAATAATCGACGGTTATTAATAAGTTACAATAGATAGGAAATGAAATGTATGATATATACTACAATAGTTGTATAAATTTTAAGTAAAAGGTCTTCCGAAAACCAAGTGTTTTAACGCACAGGCTACTTTACTTAAAAAAAGAGAAAAGAAAGAATTGTTAAATGAAAAAAAGGATTGGTTTTTGTGTTTAGCAATAAAGACCAAGAGAATTAAGAAGAGAACATATGTATTGTCAAGGCAATTGATGGACAAACATATTTCCTAAATAAGCTATCATGATATATACGCACTAACCGATGGAAAACAAAGATCAACAACAGAAGTACAAGGCATTTATCAGTTATAGTCATGGGAATAACCAGGGTGAAGGGCGGAAATGGGCAGATTGGTTGCACCATGCATTAGAGACATATGAGATCCCTGAGGATTTAATAGGCAAGAAGAATCAAGTAGGAAAGGAAATTCCCAGGCAGATTTATCCGGTGTTTCAAGATGAGAAAGAATTATCTGCAAGTTCCAGTTTAAGCCATTCCTTAACCTCTGCATTAGACAAATCAGAGTACCTTATTTTCCTAAGTTCTCCTCGCTCCGCTAACTCCACATACGTTAAGGATGAAATCAAGTATTTTAAACAAACCGGGAAATCGCATCAGATCATGGCCTTAATTATCTCTGGAGAGCCAGAGTACGGCGATGTGAAGACTGAGAAGCAATGTTTTCCTGATGAATTACGTTTTGCCATCAGTCCTGAAGGGCAAATAGATTACTCCAAACCGGAGGAGGTACTAGCAGCAGATGTACGTATTCCGAATACACAAGATGAAGGATTTACTTCAGCAGAAGCCTATCGTCGGTATTTGCATGAAAAGAATGTTCCGGCACATCAAATAAAAACTGATGTGGAAGAATATAAAAAGCGTCTTGATTTAGCACTTTTAAAACTAATCGCTGGTATTCTGGAAGTTCCATTGAGTGAATTGACGAAAAGGGATCAAGCATACCAATTAGAGAAAATCCGCCAGAAGAATAGACGGATGAAAAAGATTGCTACTGCCATTGCAGCATTAGCGATATTGGCGGTCATAGCAGGTATTTTTGCTTGGAACCAACGGAATTCGGCCTTACGAAATTTAGCACGCTCCTTATATGCTTCTGGTATCAATAAACTGACGGAAAGTGAATATGGGGATGGTGCAGCATATATCGCTGAGGCAACACGACGGGGAGATGAAAGTGCCAAGCTTTTTGCCCACTCCATGCTAGCTGTTCAAGAAGACCTGATGCAGTTGCCCAATATGAACTATGGTAATATTCGCTTTTCTCCTGATGGAAAATGGTTAGTGGGATTTGCCAATGTAGGTCAATTAAAACAAGTCTTACAAATTTGGGATGCCGTAAATCGCAAATTACATAAACAGGTTGATGATGTTTTTACCAGTCAGGCCAGGTTTCCCCTGTTTGATGCGAACAACCGAACCTATGTCATTGCAGACAATTACAAAATAGTTCGTTATGATATAGCCAACGATAAAAAAGAAGTCCTAAGGGAAAATCCGGACAGTAATTTCATTGCCCTATATGATGTATCGCCTAACGGCCAATACATAGTATTTAAGAAAGACAAGGATATCATCTTATACAATACCCAGCAAAAAAACGAACAGATCTTATATCAATCGAAAGATATGAACCCTGTTACGGTATTTTTTGACCCGAGCTCCAAAAGAATTGTCATGGAGGTATCTCTGGGAGAAAATTATGAAGTTTATTTTTTCGATATCAGCAGTGGAGCTATTAAGCAATTGGATAAGAAAAAACTAAATAAAACTTTTAAACGACCAACTTTTTCCAAAGATGGTTCTCAAATGCTTATACAAAATACAGAGGGTATCTTTTATTTCAACTTTATAAATGGTGCTTCGTGGGCGAATTTCAGCAGGACGGATTACCGATATGCTGGCTTCACGGATAAAAACCAAATCTTTGCTGGGAATGACCAAAGTATTGATCAATACAATCCGACTACGGGTAGTTTTGTAAAAACAACCAAATTACCGAGAAACCTATTTTTCTTTACTGGTTTAGCCAAGATTTTAGAGAATGATCCTAGAACATTGGAATATACCTCTCCCGATTGGACACAGAACTTAAACAGCAGTAGCAAGCAGACTTTCCTAGAGAATAGAAAGGCCCTTCCACTGAATATTGGCCAGTATTATGAAGAGGCCAATATGAATGTATTTATTCCTGGCCTAACCGATCAAACAGCCTTTGTTTCCTACCATAAGCAGAATCAAATTGATTTATTGGATTTAAGTACAGGTGAGAAAAAAGTAGGATTCATTAAAGTCCCAGAGGAAATTGTGACGATGATGGTTCTACATGAATCCAAGAATATATTGGTCAAAGGGAAAACCGGTAAGTCTTATATCTTCGATGCACAAACAGGAAAAGCAAAGGGAAAACCTTTTCAAGCGGAGGCTAAGCTTTATTTGTTCAATAAAGAACAAACACAGGTATTAACTCGGACAGGAAGCAAGAGCTTTGCTGCCTGGGATATTGCAACTGGAAAACAATTATTTGAATATAAAGAAGATAAGGATATGCAGGGGTTTGCAGTTTCTTCTGACTTGAAACTTGCTATCATTGTGAATCCAAACCATTGGCGAGTATTGGATATCGCTAGTAAAAAAGTGCTGAAAGAAGGCAAAGAAAGCCTGAGCAGTGGTGCATTTAGTCCTTCGGGAAATCATTTGGTTATCGTCGATGGATCTGGAAATGCACAAGTCTTAGAAACAAAGAATTACTCGCCTATTTTAAAATTTAAATCCATTGAATACCCATACATCGTCTTCAATACGAAAGGGAATGTTTTAGCTATTTCAGAAGATGCCAATCATATCCGTTTATGGGATTTAGAGAAAAAGAAATCCTTTGGACAAACCATACGCGTAAGTAAATACGCCAAATTCCTTTATTTCTCGAAGGATGATGAGCAAATCTTCGTACAGGATGATGGAGAGTCATCACGTTATATGTTGAAGATCATTGATGCGAAAACAGGCAATGTGTTGACCATGCCTTTTATCAATCAACGATTTGACAACATCTACATTATGCCTGGTGATAAGAAAATCATGACGAGGGAATCGCTGATGGATGGTAGTAGTGTCTTTATTTGGGAAATCCCCGGACAAGTAGAGATTCCCAAAGATCAATTGGCAAAAGACTTGGAGCGTTTCTATGGTAAGAAATACGATGAGGAAACAGGTGCTATCTTGAATTATTCGGATAGCACTGGGACTTATAACACCTGGTATTTTGAAGATCCATTTACGCGTAGCATTTCACCAAATTCGAATGTGAAAATCTTGGATATTTTACATAAAAACTTCCCGATAAAAAATGCTTCCAACCTTCAGGTATTGGGTGTTACTTATGATTACCACCCACTGGCAAGGGCCATGATGGCTAAGCATTTTAGTGCAATACCTGACCAGCAATTTATCGGAAAGCGCTTAATGGAAATCACCGAGAAACAATTAATAAAAATCAACGACAAAGCACTAAAAGCTGAGGTAGAAAGCTTATTAAAAGAAGCTAGACAAAACCTAAACAAATAAAGAATGAAGTTCACAAGAAGACAAAAAGGATTATTTGGAATTGTATTTATTGTCTGTTTAATACTCTTGTCTTGGATAGGATTATCCAAGCTTTATCCCGAGAGTAACACACTTCGATATCTTCCAGATCGTATCTAACGTATCATCAAGATTGTCTTTGGTGGTGACCCGTCTTCAACATCCTTAGAACAAGAGGACGTGCCTTGGGAATTAATTCTTGCTAAGGTATTTGCCATAGGTATACTATTGTTTGGGGCTTTTAAAATCATTCAGAAAGTATTTTCAGAACAGTATAATCTCTTGGTTGCTTCTTTTAAGAATAAGCATACTGTCACTATTGGAATCTCGAAAAAAGGCAGGCAGTTATTGCATAGCCTGAAAGATGATCAACAAGAAAAGGCCATCGTTATTGAAAGGACTGCTGAGCATGCGAACATCAACAGCGTGAAAAAGGAAGGCCATTTGGTATTAATTGGTGATGCTGAGGAAAAGAACACCTTAATGGAAGCAGGGATCAAAAGAGCCAAACGATTAATTGTCTTCTTGGAGAATGAGCAGGCTGTTATTGAGATCATGGAAACTACGCAGGAGATTTATCGTAAATGTAAACCCGAGCAACTGCTAAAATGCTATATACATTTACGAAATCCTAGACTAATTGATTTAATGAAAAATGCAGGTTTGCGTTTCGAGCAATCCAATATGGAAATGCACTTCTTCAATATTCAGAAAATGGTCGCTAGGGCCTTCTTCGCTAAACTTCCTCTGATATTTCGGGACAAAGACTGGAACATACAGCAGCTAAAGAAAGTAATCTTTCTGGGCTATGGCGAATATGCAAAAGCCTTAATGATTCAAACCTTGCGAATCTTTCATTTACATGAAGATGAAAAATTAGAAATACTGATTTATTCAGACCAAGCTGATCGTGATCGGAATAACTTTAAGGAACAATTCCCAAAGGCGGATCATGTTTATCCTATTCAATTCAAAGAATTTAAAGGTTCATATCAAGAGCTTTTACAAGAAAATCAATTACAACAGGATAACCAGGAATCCTTATTTATCGTGGCTTCGGATGATGACCAGAGCAATTTAAATCATGCCATTGAGATACTGTATAAAACAAAAGGCTTTTCCTCCTTCCCTATTTTCTGTCTAAATACTGAAGGTAAAGGATTACGCTCTTTGATTAGCCAAGAAGAAGAAATGGACCGCTTATATTTTTTTGGAAATATGGAGGATACCTGCCATGTAGAATTCATAACAGGGGAAAAACAGGATATTCTGGCGCAGGCCATCCATGATGATTACCGCAAATTGTTGGCTGGTAGCAGTTCGGAAAGCAGCAGCTACACTTCCGATTGGTTAACCCTATCGGAAGATGCTAAAGATGCCAGCAGAACCCAAGCTGACCACATCATCTATAAATTATTATTGACCAATAGACCTTTGATAGATCCGAAGGATGAAGATCTGGATTTCAATACGGAAGAGCTAGAGCGATTGGCGATTATCGAGCATAATCGATGGATGGCACATCGCTATATGCAAGGTTGGGATTTTGCAGAACAACGTGATGATTTATTAAAACTACACCCATCATTGATCGCCTGGGAGGATTTATCAGAGAGCGAAAGACAGAAAGACAGGGATACAATCATTCGCTTGAAAACGCTGTTTGCAGCATTGAAAAAATAGATTTAACACTGCAGATCATGACAGCAATATGGCTGTCCTAGATTTTGAAAGGCCTATAATAAACCTTATCTTTGATATGGCTTTAGGGGTATTCTGAAGAAGAATTGAGAGAGTCCCTTTGAACCTGATGTGGTTGATACCACCGTAGGGAAAAGCGAAATAGATTGGCTAGTTTTCCTCTAGCTTATATTTCTCCTCATCTACCCAAAAGCCATTAATATATTAAATGATATTATTAATGGAAAACAACATCATTCAACAATTAGCACACCTAAGGACAAAATGTCCATTAGTACAAAACATCAGCAACTTTGTGGTGATGAATAATACTGCCAATGCTTTATTGGCTATAGGTGCCTCGCCTATTATGTCGCATGCTAAAGAGGAAATGCCCGAGATGCTTCAGCTAGTCAATTCCTTGGTCATTAACATCGGTACTTTGGATGTAGAATGGGCTAAGGCCATGATCTTTGCAGCGAACTGTGCCAATGAGTTGCAAAAACCCTGGGTACTAGATCCTGTAGGCGCAGGAATATCCAAGTTGCGTAATGAAACATTAAAACAGTTATTGGATTTACATCCTACGGTGATTCGAGGAAATGCTTCTGAAATCATGGCTTTACACAGCTTTGAAACGGCCACGGTTAAAGGTGTTGACAGTACGGAATCAAGTAGCACAGCTATTGATGCTGCAAAATCCTTAAATAAGACCTTTGGCTCGATAGTATGTATTTCAGGGGAGATCGATTACATCGTATCGGATAATGAGATTATTGAAATAAACAATGGTTCGCCTTTAATGACCAAAGTAACCGGATTAGGCTGTTCTTCTACAGCATTAATAGGTGCTTTCCTAGGCTTAGGTTTGAATCCATTTGAAGAAGCGGCGGCTGGAGTTGCTGTCCTTAGTCTTGCTGGAGAGCTTGCCGCACTCAAATCAAATGGACCTGGTTCGCTTCAAATGAATCTTTATGATCAGCTCTATCAAATGGATACCGCCACATTAGAGGATAAATTGAAAATAAAGCGATATGCCTATTCATCCTAACTTCCCTTTCCCACTCTATTTGGTTATTTCTGAAGAGGCCTGTATTCATCAGCCTTGGTTACAAGTGGCCGAGGAGGCAATCTATGGTGGAGTGGATATCATACAATTGCGTGAAAAGGATATGTCCTATGATCAATTCCTTGATCATGCTAAGCAGCTCAAGGCACTCTGCGATAAGCATGCAGTTCCTTTAATAATTAATGATCAAGTTGAAATCGCAAAGGAAGTTGCTTCGTGGGGTATTCATGTGGGACAATCGGATACCTCTCCTATAGAAATTCGGGAAAAACTAGGCGATTCCATTCAAATTGGTTGGTCGTTAGAAGTATTGGATCAATTAGATGATTCGCAAATTCAGGCAGTCAACCATTTAGGAGTAAGTCCTATTTACCAGACAAAAACAAAAACTAATACCATCACAGAATGGGGATTGGATGGTCTTCAGCAAATAAGACAATTAACAAACTTACCCTTGATTGCCATTGGTAATATGAATATGGATACAGCAGCAGCCACCTATAATGCAGGTGCAGATAGCATTGCAGTAGTTTCAGCTATCTGTTCTAGCCCAAATCCTCGTTCAGCTGCTGAATCATTAAAAGCTTTATTAATATGAGTGAAAGAATTTATAAAACCGTTCCTACCGTTCTGAGCATCGCAGGATTTGATGGGTCGGGTGGTGCAGGAATACAAGCAGACACCAAAACCATTTCTGCCATAGGTTGCTATGCCATGAATATCTTAACGGCATTACCTGTTCAAAATACCCAAGGGGTAAAGAATATATTTTCCATTGAACCAAAGGCTATTCATGAACAATTGGCGTGCATCTTTGAAGACATATACCCCGATGCCATCAAAATAGGCATGGTGCATAGTACAGAACTAGTAGGAATCATTGCCGAATTTCTAAAAGACTATAAAGGTAAAATAGTATTTGACCCAGTAATGGTAAGTACCAGTGGACATAAGCTTATCGAAGATGACACGATTTCCGCTATAAAGAGACAGCTTTTCCCACTTGCTGATATTATCACCCCAAACCTGGATGAGGTTTCTGTATTGGTAGGAAAACCGGTATTGGAGCTTCAAGATATGGAAGCAGTTTCCGATCAATTATTGGAGATGGGCTCACAAGCTGTATTACTAAAAGGTGGGCACTTGCAATCGGATATATTGACCAGCATCTTACTTCAACATGGTCAAGCGGCTCAATACTTTGAATCCAAGAAAGTGGATACAAAAAATACGCATGGTTCAGGCTGTACTTTATCCTCTGCAATTGCCTCTTATCTGGCAATTGGGCAGTCTTTAACTGATGCAACAGAGAACGGCTTAGCCTATGTTTACCAAGCTATTTTAGGTAGCAAGGATCTAATTATCGGCAAGGGACATGGACCATTAAATCACTTCTTTAACCCCAATAAATTACGCACAAATGAAATGGACTAATCAAGCATGGGAAAAGATACAACCCATCTATGATAGCATATTACAGATGCCCTTTATTCAGGAATTACAAAATGGCACTTTAGCATTGGATAAATTCCAATTCTATATGCAACAGGATTCCAAATATTTAGAACATTATGGACGAGCATTAGCAGCTCTCGGTGCTAAAGCCAAGGATAATCAAATGGCATTGGACTTTTTTGAGTTTGGAAAGAATGCCTTAATTGTAGAATCTGCTTTACATGCTTCTTACTTTGAGGAATTTGGTTTGCAGCCACATGCGGAAATCCCTATGGAGCCAGTATGCCACCATTATGTGCATTATCTAAAAAGTACCGTAGCATATGATCCTATAGAAGTGGCGGTAGCAGCCATTTTACCTTGTTTCTGGATATATCAGGAGGTTGGAAACTATATTCTTCAAAAGGAAACAGCAAATAATCCTTACCAGAAATGGATTGATACCTACAGTTCGGAGGAATTTGCTGAAGGTGTAAGGAAAGCACAATATTATGCTGATTTGATGGCCGATAATACCACAGAAGCACTTAGAAAGCAAATGTTTGAAGCATTTGTAAAAGCTAGTCAATTGGAATTTCAGTTTTGGAATGCTGCCTATACAAATCGTATCTGGTAAATCTTAGGGACAAATAAGGCTATTCAAGATACAAAATATTCCATTCAATTCAAGGGATGGAAATCATATTTGGATATAATTTCCATCGTTGAGAATACTTATCATTTCAAGGATATTTGGATTAGAGAGAAGCAATTAATTTGAACAACATAAAATCCAAACAGCATGAAACAACGCGTTCCTGTATCCCAGATTATGAGCAAGGAATTAATTACCTTGACACCAAAAGATAGTTTATACGATGCTGAGAAATTATTCAAGCAGTATAATATCCGACACCTCCCTATTGTCGAGGACAAGAAGTTAGTAGGCGTGGTTAGTTATTCCGATTTATTGAAGATTAGTTATGCTGATGTCAATGAAGAGGACGATATTGAAACTGTAGTTTATGATATGTATAGCATACCTCAACTGATGGCAAAAAGTCCCGTGACAGTCAGTTCAGATACCAACATCAAAGATGTGACGGAAACCTTAGCCAATCATACCTTCCATTCCATCCCTGTTGTTGATGATGGCGAGTTAGTGGGAATCGTTACAACCACTGATTTGTTAAAATACTTCATCGATCAATACTAATTTTGGTCAATAGTTAAATAGAGACCTACAGACAGCCAGATTTGTAGGTCTTTATTAAGCCAATAAGAAAATAATTTGTAACAAAATACTAATATTGAGCTTATTAATAAAGATTTTTAGGTACTTTAGGTAAACAACTTATAGTACAATGAAAAAAACAAGCTTATTCGCCGGTATCTTTTTTCTAGTAGCGCTCGCTTCATGTACCTCAAATAACAACAAGCAATTTGAGAGCAAAGATACGGCTAATCAGGTAGCTCCTGACTCTACCACTCACGAACACATCGACCACGAACACAATTCACAGAATTCTTTAGATTGGAATGGAACCTATAAAGGGGTATATCCATGTGCTGACTGCCCTGGTATTGAAACCACCGTGGTTTTGAACAACGATGGCACATTCAGCTATACAGGTGTCTACCAAGAGAGAGATACAAAAATCGAAGATACAGGTAAATTCATGTGGCATGATAATGGAAGTGTAGTACACTTGATGGGAAAGGAAGTCAACATGAAATTACGCGTAGGTGAAAATCAATTGATTTCATTAGATCAAGATGGGAAACCTATCGAAGGTCCCTTAAAAGACCATTACGTTCTTAAGAAACAAAATTAGAGCCTTATACACTAACTATTTAATATGAGAAAAGCCGGACCAAATCCGGCTTTTCTTATTATATCTTTTGATTAACAATTTGCTACTTATTATGCTTTACTTTTCAAGATACCCTTACAGATATTAGCTACTAATGCTGGCCCTTCATAAATAAAACCAGTGTAAACTTGAATCAAGCTAGCCCCTGCATTGAGTTTCTCAATCGCATCTTCTGCAGAATGAATCCCCCCTACTCCTATAATTGGGAATGCACGATTAGACTTGTCCGATAAGTATTTGATGACTTCAGTGGAACGCTTGGTAAGCGGTCGACCACTTACACCTCCTGTCTCTTTCACCAATTCGGGATCAGAATGTAAACCATCTCTTGATATGGTGGTATTGGTCGCAATGACTCCTGCAATCTTCGTGTCTACGACAATCTCCACGATGTCATCCAACTGAGAATCGGTTAAATCTGGTGCAATCTTCAATAAGATAGGTTTTGGACTTTCTTTCTCTTCATTTAGATTCTGCAGTGTACGAAGAATATGTTTAAGCGGTTCTTTTTCTTGTAAATCTCGAAGACCAGGTGTATTCGGTGAACTGACATTGACAACAAAGTAGTCCACATAATCAAATAAGGTTTTAAAGCAGTAGATATAATCATTTACAGCTTCCTCATTAGGGGTGATTTTGTTCTTACCAATATTACCACCTATAATTAAACCATCTTTATTTTTTAGATGCTTTAAACGTTCAGCTGCCACATCAGCTCCTTGATTGTTAAAGCCCATTCGGTTGATTAATGCCGAGTCATTTACCAAACGAAACATGCGTGGCTTATCATTACCTGGCTGCGGTTTAGGCGTTACAGTACCGATTTCAATAAAACCAAATCCCAATTTAGACATATCCGAAATGTATTCGGCATTCTTGTCAAAACCTGCTGCAAGCCCAACAGGATTCTTAAAGGTCAATCCAAATACCTTAGTTTCCAAACGTGGGTCTTCAACACAGTATAGCGACTTCAACAAGGCATTGGAGCCCCAAATCTTATTGAATACATGAAGTCCTCCAGTCACCGTATGGTGAGCTTTCTCAGGATTCATTGAAAAGAAAAATGGTTTTACGAGCTTATACATGAATGCAAAGGTAGCCAAAGATGCAGAAATATTCATTACTTTTGCATCCGAAATGATATCTATAAATAACTTAACATTTGAAATTGGGTCAAGGGCGCTTTACGATGAGGCAAATTGGCATATCAAGCCTGGTGATAAGGCTGGTTTAATAGGTGCCAATGGTGCAGGGAAATCTACTTTATTGAAACTTATTGTTGGTGATTATTCCCCAACAAGTGGTTCAATCTCCATGGCCAAGGATTTAAAGATAGGTTATTTAAACCAAGATCTCCTTTCTTACCATTCTGATAAAAGCATTCTCCATGTTGCTATGGAAGCTTTTGAGCGTCAAAACCAATTGCATACAGAGATTGAAAATCTCCTAAAAAAATTGGAAACCGATTACTCTGACGATATCCTTAATAAATTAAGCGATAAACAAACGGAGTTTGAAGCTTTGGATGGTTACAGCATTGAATTTAGAGCACATGAGATTCTCGCTGGTTTGGGTTTCTCCGAAGAGGAACAAAAAAGACCTTTAGCTACCTTCTCTGGAGGTTGGCGTATGCGTGTAATGCTTGCTCGTATTCTCTTACAAACTCCTGATATCTTATTACTGGATGAGCCTACCAACCACTTGGACTTACCTTCCATTAAATGGTTGGAGAACTATTTACAAGCTTTTGAGGGCGCAATTATTATCGTTTCTCACGACCGCTACTTCTTAGACCGCATCATCAATAAGACCGTGGAATCCCGCAAAGGGAAATTGACCTTATATGCTGGGAATTACTCCTTCTATTTAGAGGAAAAATCCATGCGTGAAGAGATTCAAAGTAATCAATACAAGAATCAACAAGCTAAGATTAAACAAGAAGAGCGATTAATTGAAAGATTCCGTTCAAAGGCAAGTAAGGCAAAGATGGTTCAATCTAGAATCAAGGCTTTAGACCGTATGGAAAAAGTCGATGAGGTAGATGATGATAATCCGGAAGTAAACTTCAGCTTTAAATTCTCGAAACCTTCGGGAAGACATGTGGTAACGGTAGAGAACATTTCTAAGTCCTATCCGAACCTGGAAATCCTGAAAGACACTGATGCACTAATTGAGAAAGGTGATAAAATAGCTCTAATCGGTGCCAACGGAAAGGGTAAATCGACCCTATTACGTATTGTTGCAGATGCCGACAAAGAATACCAAGGTAAATCTACTAAAGGACATAATGTGTCTCAGACTTTCTTTGCACAGCATCAATTAGAAGCTCTGCACTTAGAGAACAGCATCTTACAAGAGCTTGTTGCCTTTGCACCAAAGCATACAGAAACAGAATTACGTTCTATTTTAGGCTGTTTCTTGTTTACTGGTGATGATGTATTCAAGAAAATCAAGGTTTTATCAGGAGGTGAAAAATCACGTGTTGCTTTAGCTAAGGCACTGACTGCTGATGCCAATTTCTTAGTACTCGATGAGCCTACTAACCACTTGGATATGGCTTCTGTAAATATCCTAATTCAGGCTTTACAGCAATATGAAGGAACATTCGTTGTGGTTTCTCACGACCGTTATTTCTTAGAGAATATAGCTAATAAGATTTGGTTTATTGAGGATAAACAGATTAAAGAATACCCTGGTACTTACCAAGAATATGAAGAATGGAGCTCTAAGCGAGTTTCCAAGCCTCAACCTGCAGAAGCTAAGAAAATAAAGGAAGAGCCTAAGAAAGAAAAAGCTCCGATTACGGAAGACAGCAAACGCATCCTAGCTAAAAAGAATAAGGAATTAGGCAATCTTGAAGAGAAAATTGCCACTCAAGATAAATTGGTTAAGGACCTAGAAGTGGAATTAGCCAAAGAAGAGATTTATAGTGATGCCGTTAAGCTTCAAGAGCATACACGTAATTACAACTCTGAAAAAGCAACCCTAGATCATTTACAAGCAGACTGGGAAAAATTAGCAGAAGAAATCATGGAATTAGAAGGATAGAAATCCTTCTAATTCTAAAATTCTACTATTGTACCCCAGTTTAAATTGAAAACTCTTGCTTATTGGAAGCATTTTTGCGTTATATTTATGATATAATCTTTAATTCGCAAAGATGACCGAATATATTCCTTATATACTATCCTTTTTCGTAGGTGTTGGATTGGCTGCTGCTACAGGCTTTCGAATCTTTCTACCGATCTTTTTCATCAGCCTAGGCACCTATTTAGGCTGGATACCCGAGAATGAAAGTTATGCTTGGATTGGCGGATTGCCTGCTGTTATAGCCACTGGTTTGGCTACGGTAATTGAAATTCTAGCCTATTACATCCCTTATGTCGACAATCTCTTAGATAGTATTTCCGTGCCATTAGCAACAATTGCCGGATCTTTACTAGTCGCATCTCAGTTTACGGAATTGAATGCTTGGACGCAATGGTCATTAGCCATTATTGCTGGTGGAGGTACTGCAGCCAGCATTAGTTCGGCCTTAGCGGGTACACGAGCTGCATCGACAGCCACTACTGCTGGTATTGCAAATCCAGTGGTATCTACCTTAGAAACTATTGGCGCCAGCATCATGAGTGTAGTTGCTATCTTCTTACCTGTATTGGCTATTATTTTTGTACTGTTTATATTATTCTTGATTATCAAATTTGGAAAGCAACTCGCAAGAAAGATCCAACGAAAACCAAAAGCCTTACAGTAACTAGCTTACTGCAATTGATTGCTTCTTTCCTCTTCTTGGACTTCCACTGTTTTGATAGGTTGGTAATTCACCCAGCAATAAGCTAAAAATGGAAGAAGCACAAAAAACAACACACCTGTCCAAAAACCTACTAGATTAGCAAAAATCAAAGTGATAATAAACACCAACACCGGATAAGTAAATAACAGGACTGCGAACATTAAGGAATCATAAAATATCGTTCCTTCTGTTTTCTTTTTAACCTGTTTTTTGACAAGTTGATAGAACCAATTATGCGTATAATAACCTGCTTTTGCTGGCAAACGCATCCATTCGTTCTTGGCTCTATTGTTGGGATTCTCCGCGATAAAACCCTCTGGCAAATTGAAATCCAGTTTATCCCTTAAATCGGAAATGAGTTGTGTCGTATTGACTTGGTTTGGACCTTCCAAATAATTGGTACAGTCTACTGCAGACATACCTTCTAAGGAAACAGCTTTTGGAATATGGTCAAATGAGCTATAGCCAATCGCATAAGGTTGTATTTGAAGGGGCACATCCATTTGAATGGAGCGTTCAATAAGCATGCGCATGCCTGTATGCATGAATGGCTGCAAAGTCAATTTATTTCTGGAAATACCTTCTGGAAAGATCAATATCTTATTTCCCTTAGTCAACTCTTTGACACATTCATCAATACTGAAGGCATTCTTGATATTGACTTCTTCATCTTGATTCTTTCTGTAGATAGGAATCATAAATACTGAGCGTAAGAGCCAATTTGCCCAAGGCTTATCGAAGATATCACCTCGCGTTAAAAAACGTATATCTGCCGGTGTATGAACCGCAATTACTAAAGCATCAAAAAAAGAATTGGGATGATTAGAAACAATTAACGCTGGTTGCATTAGATCAGCAAACTCCAAATTCTTCAATTGCCAATCCGTGACATACCATTTTAATCCAAATCGAACGAAGTTTCTTAATAACAGGTATAGCATAACAAAATGTCTAAATCTAGATCTTTTATTATTGTTTCACAAAAAACACGCCTAAATTTAAAAGTACTAATCTTCCTTCATCGATTCCGTGATTTTATGGATGTTGAGGCTATTTGCCATGGCACTAAAAATCTGATGATAAGTTCCATGTCTATCAAATAATTCCTCATGGGTACCATCTTCCACTACCCTACCTTTTTCCATGACGATTATATGTTCCGAATCGATTATTTGAGATATGCTATGGGAAACAATGATCACAGTACGCCCCACTTTTATAGCATCTAAGCTATTCTTTATCTGCTCGGTGGCAATGGCGTCCAAATTAGCGGTTGGCTCATCTAAGAAGATAATTGGTGGATTCTTCAAAAACATACGTGCAATGGCAATCCGCTGTTGTTGTCCTCCAGATAACAGGTGTGCCTCGGAATCATATCCATTGGGCAATTCCAGTATCTGCTGGTGGATATAAGCCTTCTTGGCTGCTTCCTCCACTTCTTCAAAACTAGCTTCTGTCTTTCCATAGCGAATATTATCGGCAATACTCCCCTTGAATATGTGATTACGCTGCAATACCAAACCTACATTCTCACGCAGATAATCCGTATCGTATTCCCTAAGATCTACCCCATCCAATAAGATCTGTCCAGCACTTGGTTCATAGAATTTATCCAACAGATTAATGATGGTACTTTTCCCTGCTCCCGATAGACCAACCAATGCTGTATTTTGATTTGGTTCAATGGTCATGCTCACATCGGTTAAGGCCTGATGTCCATTAGGATAAGAAAAATCAACATTTCTTATTTCAATACAGCCTTTTATGTAGGAAGGCTTATACGACCCTGAAGGCTCTTGTTGTGCATCATCTTCCAAAATATCAAAGAAACTCTCCGAATATATCAGTGCATCATTTACCTCATCATATATCCGATGTAATTGCCTGATCGGTGCGGATACGTTATTGAACAACATAATATGAAACATGATGGCACCAATAGACATCTGCTCATTCAATACAAAATAGGCCGTAAGGATAATGACAATTACGACACCTATTTGCTCAATAAATCCTTTGATGCTATCAAATAGAAAACTTGTTTTTCGAGTAGCCATTTGATTTTCAGTCATCTCATATTGGATTACCTTATGGCGCTCAGCCTCGATATCCTCCCGAACGAAAGATTTAATAACCGTAATGGAATCAATCAAATTAATAATCTGATTACTCTTGTTCTCCCGGTAACTACGCATGTTTCGTCTAAAGCCGGAAAGGCGTTTAGCCTGCATTTGGGAAACATAGAAATAGATAGGAATAATAAACAAGCCTACCAATCCCACATAGAAATTAGCCAAGAACATACAGACCAATGCAACAATGGCATTGGCAAATAGTGGTAAAATATCGATAAAGAAATTTTGAACTAAGCGGGTTAAGGAGCTAATACCAGCATCAATCCGTGTTTGAAGCTTACCAGATTCATTAAGACTGGAAGTATAAAAGGCCATTTTATAGGTGAGAATCTTATTAACAATGGCTTGAGAGAAATCTCGAGCAATCATAATTCTCAATTTCTCACCATAAAACTTCTGCCCAAACTGTACAGCGGAATAGAGAATCTCCTTACCCAAAAGAATAGCTGAAATAATTCCCAGCAAGGATAATCCCTGCTTCAGCGGTGTTTTGTTAATAAGCAATTCGCTGATCGTATCTACTGTATATTTTAAGATAAACGCATTGACCTGTGCCGCAAAGGAGCCGACAACAGTGAGCAGAATGGTATAGAAAATAAGATTCTTATACGGTTTAGTAAAAGGAAGAATCTTCTTAAACAGTTGGTTTATGGTCATACAAGTTAAACCTTATTTATATCCTAAAAGTTTAACTGAAGCTGAAATATCCTAGTATTTCACCGGATATTGGCTCATAAAGTCAAACTTGTAGTCTTTATGTTGTTTTAAGCTATCGATCAAACTACTTAGCAATGCTTGTCCCTTTTTATTTTGGAACATATCATCATGCATTAGTAGAACGACGTTATTCGGTTTTAAAGTCGATTTATTACCAAGCATATTTTTAATGCGGGTATATATTTCATTCACTGATTGAACAGGATTTCCAGATAGGCCATTGATTTTCCATTCCACATCCCAACCATATATTTTATAGCCATGTACACCCAATAAATCTGCTGTTTGAGATCCAGAACTCAAATCAATTCGTCTAGTACCATCGAATAACCAAATATTACGACCTGGCATACGGATGATTTTATGTTTCAAGGCCAAGTCTTCCTCACACTTTTCAAAATCATTCACTGCAGCATCCGGATTGCTGTAAAAAACATGGAAACGGTTATTGGCATGCGTATAACTGTGGTTATAGCATTCCACCAATGGATTATTCATATAGCGTTGATAATCATTCTTCAAACGCTTACTCATATTGGCATGCTTACCCACTAAAAAGGCATTGATTTTAACGGATTTGGAGGTTGCGATGGAATCAATTGCTCTGGAGCCAATCAAAGGTCCATCATCAAAAGTCAAGTAGATATGCTTTTCTTTCTTGTTTAATTCGCGGTAAATGCTATCTCGGAATTGGCGTTTTGCAATCTTTGGATCAATTTTATTTAAGGAATCTAAAGGTGGGAAAACAATTTTACCACGATTTAGTGAGTCCAATAAATCCATCAATTTAACGGTATCTTGTTTTTGCACCAATTTATCATCTTCCTTATTGACTTCTGTAGAGTCATTTAAGATCTTTTTGGTGGAACCAACAATGTTATTACAAGATGAAAAGGCAGCGAGGATAGAAACGACAGCAACACCAACAACCAAGAACTTTTTCAACATAGCGAATGTGACGAATTAAAATTTTTTCAAAAGTACAAATAATATAAGAATACAAAAAGTAACATTCATGGAGCCTTCTCCAAAAGTAGGGCATTAACCACAGTGTATCAAATAATATGGTTGCTTGAGAATCATCCACTTAGATTTTCAAGAATTCTTTCCCAGTTAATTAATGATTAGATAACAATAAGATAAAAAAAAGCTGCCTCTCCTTACAGGAGAAGCAGCTACACTTAATTAACATACCTCACTAATCTCGGTCACCTCTATATTTTCTATATTTTTTATCCATTTTCTTATGGTATTTCACATGCTCCCTTTCCATTTTACGGTAATGTTTTTCACGATCTTTATAGTATTTGTTATGACCACGTCCATCACGCATAGAAACTTGTGAATAGTTACGTGAATAACGGTGATAACGATCGTAATGACTGCGGTGGTTTCTCCAAGGTCTTGCATCATTGATCACTACTTTGTAAGTACGATACAGGTCAATATGACCATAACGTCTTGGCAAGGTACGGTGTGATGCCCAACGGCGACCATCATAATAGTGGTAATAGCGATTGTTTACATCGTAATACACATCCAATTCAGGCATGTAATAAAAACGTGCATAATCATAACCTACGGGTCCCCATTGCGGTTGTACGCCAATGTTAAAGCTTACATTTATCTGCGCTTTCACTGGCTGTGTAAAAGCTAATCCCCCAAAAAATAATGCTAAGTAAAATAACTTTTTCATAAGCTCCTCCTTCTAGTTGACAGCCCCTATAGTCTGCCTAATTTTAATTCTATGACTTTTCAATGACCTGGAAGGATTAATATGCAAAGTGTTAAATTTTGTAAAAAGTTTAATAAACCCTTATTATCAAGCCATTGAGCAGGAAAATTTCTCCAATATTTGGATAAACTTCTATCCAATTTGAATTGATGAGGATTCCGTTGAAGAGCTTTCCTTTTTATGGCTTCCTTTTCTTATCTTTGTCGCAATTTTTAACATAAAATCTCTTATGGCATTACAATGTGGTATAGTAGGCCTACCGAACGTGGGCAAATCAACTTTATTTAACTGCTTATCCAACGCTAAGGCGCAGGCTGCGAACTTCCCTTTCTGTACTATTGAACCGAATGTTGGGGTAATTACTGTCCCTGATGCTCGCTTGAATAAATTAGCTGAGCTTGTAAACCCGCAACGTATCGTCCCTAATAACATCGAGATTGTTGATATCGCCGGATTAGTAAAAGGCGCTTCTAAGGGTGAAGGTCTTGGTAACCAATTCCTTGGAAACATCCGTACTACCAATGCTATTATCCACGTATTACGTTGTTTTGATGATGGTAATGTTATTCACGTAGATGGTTCAGTGGACCCTATTCGCGATAAAGAGATTATTGATACAGAACTACAATTAAAAGATCTAGATACAGTCGTAAAGAGAATCCAGAAAGTCGAAAAAATGGCTAAGACGGGTGGTGACAAAGATGCAAAACGTACTTATGAAGTACTTTCTGTTGTGAAAGAACATTTAGAATCCGGAAAATCTGCTCGTACGGCTCCTATCTCGGAAGAAGACAAAGAATTTATTGAAGACTTAACCCTATTGACTGTTAAACCAGTTCTTTATGTATGTAATGTTGACGAAGCATCTGTGAATACAGGAAATGCTTATGTTGATCGTGTAAAAGAAGCAGTGAAAGATGAAAACGCAGAGGTATTGGTTATCTCTGCTCAGATTGAATCCGAAATTGCACAATTAGAAGATTATGAAGAACGCAAAATGTTCTTAGAAGACCTTGGTTTAGAAGAGTCAGGTGTACATAAATTAATCCGTGCTGCTTATTCTTTACTGGATCTAGCGACTTATTTCACTGCTGGTGTACAAGAAGTACGTGCATGGACTATTGAAAAAGGATATACTGCACCTCAGGCTGCAGGTGTAATCCACACAGACTTTGAGAAAGGCTTTATCCGTGCTGAAGTAATCAAATATGACGACTATGTACAGTACGGTTCAGAAGCTGCTGTAAAAGAAGCAGGTAAACTTTCTGTGGAGGGTAAAACCTATATCGTAGAGGATGGTGATATTATGCACTTCCGCTTTAACGTTTAGAACTAAACAACGATACATATTAAAGGATTTCCAAAATTGGGAATCCTTTTTTTTATGGCATTAATCCTTGTAATCCGTATTAGATTTCAATACATGTGCGAACAAATGTCCTCATAAATTTGTATATTAGATAGACGATTAAAATCTAAGAGACATGGCATCATTAAAATTTTCTAGAATATTATTAGCAATCGATGATACCCCTTGTTCACAGCGGGCGATTGATTATACCAGGCAGATTGTAACGAACATTCAGCCATCATTAGCATTGGTTACTGTTGTTCCTCCTACTTCACCGGCATCCTATGGTGTAGACCCTTTATTGGGCCAGCAACCTATCATTGTACCTGAAGTATCCGAGATACAGCAACAAGCTTCTCAGGACTACTTAAATCGTGTAGCAGCTGAGTTTACCGATGCAAAGGAAACATTTACGTTTAATCGTGTGGGAGATGTTCGTGACGAGATATTGAACGTGGCTAAAGAATGGACAGCAGACTTAATCATCATGGGAAATAACGGCAGAACAGGCTTTGACCATTTTCTATCAGGTTCTGTGTCGGAGGCATTGATTCGCAAATCCAATATCCCGGTTTTGGTTATACCGTTAAACTGCGATTAAGTTTATCATCGTATTAAGGCTTTATCAAGCGGGCAACAAACATGGAGTCCGCTTTTTTATTGTACCCAATAATGGATTCCATAGCCTCAATTTTCAAACCATAGGTCTCCGCCAATCGATTTACAACTGCTTCATTCTCCTTTTCATAAACAGAGCAAGTAATATAGATCAATGGCTTTCCGACCTTTAAGAAAGGAAGCACATTTTTGGCAATTTGAAATTGCAATTCAGCGAATCGAGCGATCTCTTCAACTTTAAATTTAGAAAGCATCTCCGGGCTTCTCCCCCATGTACCGGAACCCGAACATGGCGCATCCAATAAGATGGCATCAAAATGCTCCCCACCTATCTGTTGGGTAACAGGAATACTTAAATCCAATATTTTCTTGCGGTAATAGGTTTTTACCCCGGCACGCTCAAATCGTTCATCTAAATTGCGTAGAATACTCAATCGAATATCAGAAACTAATAATTTAATATCAGGCTCTTTATCCAAGAGCATTAAAGCTTTTCCACCTGAAGCTGCACAACAATCCCACCACGAGCTCTTAGGAAGTACTTCAACGCCATTTAAGGTTTGTTGTGAAGAAAGATCCTGAACCTCATATAATCCTTCGATTTTATGCAATTGTTGAAGATTGGTCCCATTCGGTAAAACCAGGGTTTGCTCACCCAAGTTTTCATAGGAAACCTCATGTTTCTCCAATTCTTTGACTACACGGTCTAACTGACCACGTTGAACACGGATAAATAAATCAGGTTGGATGAAATGTGATGAAACAAAAGCATCCCGATCAATGCTTGGCGACAATTCCGATGCAAATGGAAACACATCCTGTAGGAAGTCTCCATATATGCTTTTAATGTATTCTATCTTTGTTGGAAGACCTTCTTGAGTTCTAGGCAACCATTCCGGCTGTAAGACTGCCACAACAGCGCTTTGCTCCTCACAGAGGAACTCTGCGATACACAACCTATCCTTAACATCCAAAGATAACAAAGCCTTCCCTAAGCGGAAGTAGTTATAGCAATAGCGGGAGTTCATCCTTCTGTCAGAAGAACCCATTTGTTTATTCAGTTTGTAAAACTGGGTCAAGAACCTTGCAAAAGGCTCCTTGAAGGAATAAGACTCCAAACAACGCTCAAAGTTGCGAATCTGCTGGAGGACACGCTTGCTATTAATTTCCAATGTTATCTAATTATTGAAAGGTTCCGTTTCGATATGTTTTCAAACGAACCGCCTGATTCACATATCCCCATTGCTCATTGTAGCTAAATTGGTAATCAGAAAATAGGCCATTGTATTTTTCACCTTCAAGCTTTTCCGCATAATCAGCACCATACTTCAACAGCATATTAGTAAAAAAACGTCCTGCATCATATCCTTTGTAAGAAAAATCTGAAGGATCTACTTTATACTGACCTTTATAATTTCTTTGGAAATTCTGAACCTCAGAACTCCAAACTTTCAAATGGCTTTCAGAAGAAATCGTAGGATCCATACGATAGAAGTTATTATATGGATTAAAATCTATGCGATCCCAAAGTGGGTGTCCAAATAAACGGATACTATTACCAGAAGAAACCAAATCATCTAACTTGTTTACAAAAGCACGCAATTGTGTCTTTTCTGTTGTCCCACAAACCACATACGCATATCCTACCTCAGGCATGGCTTGGTCCAATTGACTGGTAGAAGCAATATGTTTTATAATGATCCCTGGATTTATCTTTTTCACTTCTGCATCAAAGCCATCGATAAATTGACGGTGATCATTATCTCTCGCATCAAAAACAATGACAACATCACCAGAGCGATATTTTGAGGCAATATCAGCCGCAATCGCACGCATGTGGATACGGATTGGCGGCGTTATGGAAACTAAATTGCTGATATTAAATTCCGAAGGCATACTTGCTGCCAAAGGATTAACCTGTAACACTTTCTTATTGGTATTTGCACGAGCAAAAGAACGAATCTCCTTTGGATAAACAGGACCTACGATTAAGCTTGCTTCTGCAATTTCTTTTGAAGAAGCGATTGTCACATTCTTCATTTCTGAATCCTGTGTATCCATTACCTGAAGTTTCACTTGACTACCTTTTTTAGCAGCCTCATTCATGCCCATTTGAAATCCTTGGTAGAAATCCAATGCTAAAGCTGAACGTTTTACATCTGCCTCAACCACATTCGTACCTGCTACTTTATCCAACTGAAAAGGAAGTAAAAGCGCAATGTTACTGCTTAAATCAGCTTTTTTAACATCTTCGTTTTTCTTATTATCTTCCTTGTTTCCAGGCTTATTTCCATCAGTCCCTGTCTGACCACCATGAACCGTCGGATTACGTAATACCCCTGTAGTTTTTGGTGTACAAGAACTCACAGCAAGTATTGCCCCGAGGCATACTGCTGTGATGGAATGTTTATAAATATTTTTTAGTTTATTCCCACTCAATGGTTGCTGGTGGTTTTGAACTGATATCATACACGACTCTATTGATTCCTTTGACATGATTGATGATTTCATTTGAAATTTTAGCTAACAAATCATAAGGTAAGTGAATCCAGTCTGCCGTCATACCATCCAAAGAACCAACAGCTCTTAATGCTACAACATGCTCGTAAGTGCGCTCATCGCCCATTACACCGACAGATTGGACTGGCAAAAAGATGGTTCCTGCTTGCCATACCTTATCGTACCATCCCGATTCCTTTAAATTACGAACGTAGATGTCATCTGCCTCCTGCAAAATCCGTACCTTTTCTTCTGTAATATCTCCTAAAATACGAATTGCTAATCCAGGACCTGGGAATGGATGTCTACCTAAAATATTAGGATCTACATCTAAAGTCTTCCCTACGCGACGAACTTCATCCTTAAACAAGGTCTTTAATGGTTCGATTACTTTCAATTTCATGTAATCTGGAAGACCACCCACATTGTGATGTGATTTAATGGTAGCTGATGGGCCTTTTACTGAGATAGACTCAATGATATCCGGGTAAATAGTACCTTGACCTAACCATTTAGCTTCTGTGCCTTCAGGAAGCTCTTTTTGTATTTCTTTTGCTGCTTCATCAAATACATCGATAAATGAAGCTCCAATAATCTTTCTCTTTTGCTCTGGCTCTGAAACCCCAGCTAAACGACCATAAAACAGTTCTTTTGCATTAACACCTTTGATGTTCAAGCCCATGTCCTTGTAAGACGCTAAAACTTGCTCATACTCGTCCTTACGCAATAAACCGTGGTCAACGAAGAAACAGTGTAATTTATCGCCAATAGCATGGTGCAATAGTACCGCTGCCACTGTCGAATCCACCCCACCTGATAATGCCATAATAACATGATCATCACCCAATTGCTCCTTAAGTTCTTGAACTGTTGATTCAACAAAAGTATCAGGAGTCCAGTCTTGGTGACAGCCACAGATATCGATCACAAAGTTTTTCAATAAAACTTGACCATCGGTTGAGTGTGTAACCTCTGGGTGGAACTGAATACCATAGGTTTTTGTTCCTTGCACTTGGTATGCTGCAACACGAACTTTATCGGTACTGGAGATAATCGTAAAGTTACTAGGAACTTCTTTGATGGTATCTCCATGGCTCATCCATACCTGAGATTGGGTTGGGATGCCTTTTAACAAATCATTCTCCTGATCTACAAATTGCAAATTCGCACGTCCATATTCGCGGATTTCAGATGGTAACACTTCACCACCAGATTGCTGTGCAATATATTGCGCACCATAACAAACACCTAATAATGGAAACTTAGCTTGAATAGCCTTGAAATCAATTTGAGGTGCATCCTCCTGGCGAACTGAAAACGGACTACCTGAAAAGATAACCCCTTTTACCGTTTCGTCAAATTCCGGAAGGTTATTGAATGGATGAATTTCACAATATACATTAAGCTCTCTAACGCGACGTGCAATTAGCTGCGTATATTGAGAACCAAAATCGAGAATGATTATTTTTTCTGACATGGCGCAAAGTTACAAATCAAGATTGATTTTGTAAGCTTGAAATTTAAACAATTAGCCATTTTTCCAACTAAAAAAAGCAAAATTCAATTCTTTTTGTCTGACAAGGCAATTTATCGCGATACAACTAGCAAAAAAATAGCCGTTTCGACCAATTGAAACGGCTATTTTTCTTTCTTTGTGAGCGTATTTAACGGAAATTGATTTTCCCGCCAGCTATTTTACGGTATTTTCTATTTGTCGGTTTTCCATACACATCAATTACTCCACCTGCCCTAGTTTCTACATCTGCTACTTCCGTGGTATAGACCTCAACTTTTCCGCCAGCATTTAGACGAACATAGGCCGATTCTGCTTTTAAATCCTTCCCAAAGAAAGATCCACCAGCAGTACTGTTCACTATGACACTAGAACATGTACCTAGCAAGTCCACGCTTGCACCTGTTGCTAAGACTACATTCACTGCATTCGCAGCAATTTTTGCGCGTATTTTTGCCCCTTCATAAGAGGAAAGATTTAAACTATCGCCTTGTAACTCTTCCTGCTCTACATAGAGTTCTGCACCTTTCCTGGCGACCAGTTGTGTAACAGAAGGACTGTAGACTATAACACGTGCCTGATTACCTTTCATCAAATACCCAGCCTTCATCTTTAACCGCAGACTAGATCCAGAAATAACCATTTCGACTTTGTCTGCCAGTTCACCCTCAATCGTTATTTTATTGCTATCGCTTGGAACCAAACTTACCCAAATACGGTCTGTTGCTTCTAAATGATTGATTTCTGGAATAGTCTGATTGATTTGCGCGATTGCAAAATGACTACAAATACTTAAAAATAATACGAATACGGCTCTAATTTTCATGATACTAATATACTTGTTATCTACCTAATAACGCTAATTCTTGGGTAGAATACATATTTGCACCTTTTAAATATTGGTAAATTTTTTCCTTGGCAAATTTATCACCTAATTTATAGAGGTTATTTTTCAAGTAATCTTTGTCACCTTCTATATGGTTATGATAGCCTAAATACTTGGGAATGTGGTATTGTATGCTTAATCTAATAAAGCGTAACTCCACATTGTTGGGGTTAGATTTCAGCTCTTTTTCGAGACGATCACGACCATCTTTAAAAAAGCCCATTTTTTTAAAGGGATTAGAAGTATGCTTGGCCATAAACATATGAAAAGCGGCAGCATAACCACGTTCAACAGGCGAATCTGCATGTTCTTCCAATTGATTTAAATAGCGTTTACACAAGGCCTCATCTTTGACCCCCTTATTGAAGTCATTACGTACAGCATTTAAATCCAATTGCTGTGCGCGCAAGTCCTCTCCAATCAATAGCACAAAGGCAATTACAAGTACTTTAATCATAATTCTTCTGGTTTATGGACTTAAAATAATAAAAACAATTGGCTTCATTAAAATTTTAACATAATTTTTGTAGATATAATTTTCCAGGTGTGCAATATTTTTTCAAAAGATTCATCTAAATTAAATGTTTTATCATTATTATTGTTTTGTACTTAAATCAATAATTTTTTTCAATTTTTAATCCTGCGTATCATGGAAAATAATGAAAGTCAACAACAGCCGAACCCTTCTCATGCACCTTACAATCATGCAAACAACAACAATGAAAATTTCCAACTAAATCATAAAAGCTTAGGCTTCTTAGTCGAGGCTGCTAAATGGGCAAAATTATTCTCCGTAATATCCTTATGCCTTATTGGTGTATATTGTATTTTTATCATCGCATTTTTCATCGGTTCAATCCCAATAATGAAAAACCCATATGCTGGTGTTGTTGGAATTTTACCCATGTTCCTATCCGTTGGTTTAATGTTCGTATGTGCTATCCCAATGTGGTGGTTATATCAGTTTAGTATAAAAATTAACTATGCAGTCGAATTTAACAACGACTTAGAAATCGAAAATGCTTTTCAGTTTCTAAAAAACCATTATAAGTTTATCGCAATCGCTACCCTTATTATCATCGCAGTCTATTCATTTGCCTTTATGATGGTAGCTCTGTTCTATTTCACATAATAATACGCCTTACTGAAAGCAGTAGAAAATCAAAAAACATCAAAAATGGCTGTTTCTTCGGGAATAGCCATTTTTGCTATATATACCTGACCAGATTCCATTGTATTTAGACTGTATTTCTTTCCATATTACTTTGGGTTTGCTTCAAGGCTCCTAAGGAATTTCTTTGAATCTGATAGGGATCTCCTTCGGATCTCGTTCGGTCGGAACCGAACGAGATCCGAAGGAGATCCGAACAAGTTCCGAAGGAGATCCGTAAGAGTGTCGAAGGAAACCTCTGTTAGAGACTATTAGACATCAGACAAAAGACAACAGAAATAGGGATTAGATATGAGACCGCTACGCTATTAGATGTGAGATATTAAATGACTTTTTCAATCCGGGCAGACATTCCGCTGCGCTTAGTGCTGCCCCTACGCGTGGGTGATATAGGGCGGATAGGAAACTATCTAGGTAATACGTATGGTAGGGGCGGTACTGAGAGAGCTTGTAGAAAAGGGATTTATCCCGTTCGAAAGCGAACAGAATGTCCGCCCGTTTAATTTTTGAGATACCAGATAATAGACAACAGAAAACAGATTGGATATTCTTGATGGCGGTCGATGCATGCATCGACCCTACAAACAATCGTAATTTTATTGTTTTAACCATCTTAACTGTAGGGTCGAAGCATGCTTCGACCGGTTTCTATTGTTTAATAATTTCTCCTGGGTATACTTTGAAGATCTTTAACCTTCGGTAAAAGATGACGGAATTGGCTGGGGAAACAAAGACTCTTCGCGTTGCTCTGAGTTGTAAATGACCTATCACCCTTTCTATCTCTTATCTCATATCTCACATCAAATAGCGAAGCGGTCTCTTTTGGTAGGGGCGGTACTGAGAGAGCTTGTAGAAAAGGGATTCATCCCGTTCGAAAGCGAACGGAATGTCCGCCCGTTTAATTTTTGAGATACCAGATAATAGACAACAGAAAACAGATTGGATATTCTTGATGGCGGTCGATGCATGCATCGACCCTACAAACAATCGTGATTTTATTGTTTTAACCATCATAACTGTAGGGTCGAAGCATGCTTCGACCGCTTCTTTCCATTCAAAATAACCATCCCTAAAGCAGAAAAAAGATGACTGCCAAAGTCTAAAATCTGTTGTCTATCATCTGTCGTCTACTCACGACCTAATCCCCTTCTTTACTATGCTTAAACATAAAGTCGTAGATTTTTTCGCCATGGAATAGGCTTTCAACACTGCCATGCGTTCCGCCGGGGATGATGGTTAAGGTTGCATCGGCATTTTTATCACACTTCTTGATGGCATTGTAAATCTTTTTTGATTCGGAAGCTGGAACAGCACGATCGGCACTACCATGTTGAATCCAAAGGGGTACTTGGGTAAGATTACACGCGTAGGATAAGGTTCCTCCACCACAAATTGCTACTGCAGCAGCAAATCTATCGGGATATTTCCCTGCAACATCTAAGGTTCCATATCCACCCATACTCATTCCACAGATATATACTCTGTGCTCATCGGCAGGATAATCTTTTAAGACATCGTCTAAGACATCAATTACTTTATCAGGATTCCATCCGTTGGAGGTTTGAGGAGCAACAACAATAGCATCCAAATCCTTCCCTCTTTCAATCGCTCTTAATACCCCATATCGCTTTACCCGATTCAAGTCATGACCAGATAAACTGCGGCCATGTAAAAAGACAATTACAGGTAGCTTTTCTTTCTTTTTAACATCCTTTGGAACCCTTACCCAATAGGAATATCCAGATTTTACATGCACAGCCTTTAATTGGGCTTGGCTATACATCATCGTAAAACTTAATATAATAGTTAATAGAAATGTGATTCTTTTCATAGGATATTTTTATTTATAAATGCCTGTTGCATAGCTGATAACACAGCTTAGTTTCTGTGAAATCATTAAAAATAAGGTCGCAAGATAAGGACATCTCTCTTATTGGGCAAATTATTAAGGATAAAATATTAAGCTTAAGTACATTATATTTTTACATGACAATTCCATTACAATTTTTAAAATCTTAGTATATTGTGCATACCATTCAAAACGAGAGATATATGAAGAATTCCATTAAAACCTTGTTGGCTGTATTTGCCGTAATCGTAGGATTAACAGCATTTAGCACAGTACAACAGGACGAAAAGCCAAAGAATCTAAAGGTATTACCAAAAAACATTTCACACGAGGAGTTAGACAAAATCATGAAGGGTTTTAACATGTCCCTAGGAGTTAAGTGTAACCACTGTCATGCACCAAAAGCCAATGGAGAGCGCGGCTTAGATTTTGCTTCAGACAGTAATCCAAAAAAAGATGTAGCACGTTATATGATTAAAATGACGAATCAGATCAATAAGAAACATTTTAAACATGAGCATGAAGGTGTGGTGAAGAACATTAGTTGTAACACCTGTCATAATGGTAAAACGGAAGCTTTTACGGTGGTAAAAACCAAGTAATTCTGGATATGAAGCCCAGTATTCAAATTGAATATTGTCCAAAGTGTGGTTGGTTACTTCGCGCTGCCTATATGGCTCAGGAGTTATTAACCACATTTTCAGATGATTTATATGCTGTAAGTCTGCAACCAAGTGAAATTGCAGGTCGTTACACAGTCTACCTGAATCAGGAAATTATTTTTGACCGAAAACGTGAAGGAAGATTTCCCGAAATCAAAGAACTTAAACAGTTGGTTCGCAATCTGGTAAATCCTGATAAACCTTTAGGTCATTCCGACCGATAATACAACAGACATGTTCCCAATGGGCAGACAGTTTCACATTTCTTAACCTAGAAGCTGCTGAAAATTCTGTACTTTTAATCCTCACCCCAACAAATTTATTATACATGCGGATATTACACACGGCGGATTGGCATTTAGGCAAAAAGCTGGACTTCTTTTCCAGATTAGAGGAACAAAAAGAGGTTATGGCGGAAATCTGTCAAATTGCGGATCAAGAAAATGTAGACTTGGTGATAGTTGCTGGCGATTTATACGACACCTTCAACCCACCGGTAGAAGCTACAGAATTACTATATAAAACATTAAAAAAACTGTCTAATAATGGGAAACGACCGGTAATCGCTTTAGCGGGCAATCACGATTCCCCGGACCGTATTGATTCACCAGACCCCTTAGCTCGGGAATGTGGGATCTTCTTTTTTGGTTATCCAGACATGGAAATCAAACCTATTACTGTGGAAGGAGCATTTGATGTGATCCGCGCGGATAAAGGTTTTATGGAAATCAAATTACCCAAATACTATTATCCTGCAAGAATCCTTGTCACACCTTTTGCGAATGAAATTCGTTTAAAGCAATTTTTAGGTTTAGAGGATAAATCAGCACAACTTCAAGAGGTCTTGAAGGAAAATTGGTCTTCCCTTGCGCAGCAATATTGCGACAGCTACGGCGTTAACATCCTGACAAGTCATTTATACATGCTGAAAAGAGGTGGTGAAATATTGGAGGAACCAGAAGGTGAAAAACCTATAAAACTAGGTTATGCAGATTTGATTTATTCGGATAGCATACCGAGTCAAATTCAATATACCGCATTGGGGCATTTGCATCGAATGCATCAAATTGGTCATGCTGATAAACCTGTTGTTTATCCAAGTAGTCCATTATGCTATTCGTTCTCCGAAAGTGGCCAAGAGAAACAAGTCGTTATTGTCGACCTTGAACCAAATCAATTGGCGAAAACTTATACAGTTCCGTTAAAAAATGGACGTCCCTTATTTCGTAAGCGATTTCAACTAATTGATGAAGCGGTTCAGTGGTTACATGAAAATCCTAATTGTTTGGTGGAGCTAACTATTGAAAGCGATAATTTCTTAAGCGCGCAGGATATGAAGCGATTACATGGCGCACATGATGGAATTATTTACATCATCCCGATTGTTAAAAAGGCCCTTCAAGAAAGTGTTGAAGGAAAACAAGTAAACCTAGACCAAGACATGAAAGACTTATTTAAGGATTATTTCAAGTCGAAATATGGTCAGGAAGCCAATGAGGAATTAATGCAATTATTTGATGAAGTCTCTGCAGAAAGAACTGAAAAGGAAGATTAAAACATGCTGCCATTATTATTAAGTATTGAAGGGTTATACTCCTATCAAGATAAACAAATTATCGATTTCAATAAGCTCACGGAAGCGGGCTTATTTGGTATATTCGGCGCTGTAGGTTCCGGTAAGTCTTCTATATTGGAAGCGATTAGTTTTGCCTTATATGGGGAAACTGAGCGTTTGAATAAGACAGATAGGCGTGCTTACAATATGATGAACCTGAAGTCCAATCAAGCTTTAATTGAATTTGAATTCTTAAATTTTGAACAACGGAAATTCAAGTTTGTTGCGCAGTGGAAAAGACGGAAGAATTTTGAAGAAACAACGGTTATTGAACGCACAGCTTATGAGTGGAAAAATGAAGCTTGGATTCCTTTGGAATCTGCTGATGCCGGAAAGATAACCAACCTCTCCTACCCTAATTTCCGGAGGACCATCATCATTCCACAAGGTCAATTTAAGGAGTTTTTAGAACTACGTGGTAAAGATCGTTCAGAAATGATGAAAGAGATCTTTATGCTGAACAAATTTGATCTTGGGCCTAAAGTTTCCAGTCTACAAGTAGGCAATAATCGAAAATTAGAGAACTTAAGAGGTGCTTTATCTGGATTTGAGAGTATCTCAGCAGAAGCATTAACCCTTAAAAAACAAGAGCTTGAAGAGGCTAAGGAAAACTTGGTAAGTAGTCGAGAGGCCTATCAGGAACTATTGGCCAAGGTGCAACAGATGCAGGAGTTCAAGGACAAACGCATTGAATTGCAACAAAAGGAAGCTCAACAACAGGAACTCTTCTCGAGTAAGGAACGGATACAGAAGCAAGAAAAAGAGCTGAATAAATACGAACAAACGGCAAATGCTTTTAGGGAACCATTGAATAGTTTACAATCCCTAAATGCAGAGCGTGAAGTTTTAATTCGCAAGATTGAAAATCTAAGAAGTAGTAAGGAACGGCAATCGCAAGAAATTGATCATTTAGAAAGAGAAATCCGAGCGATTGAATCGGACTACCTCAATCTCAATAATTTCAGGACCCAGGTAAGCGATTATAAATCCTTGGTTCAACTAAAAGAAAACGAACGTAAAATAACAGATTCTGAGCAAAGGTTATTGAAAGGCAGTCCATTTGTAGAACGCACTAAACTATCCGAGCAGGAACTTGATGAGAAGCTAAAACAAGCAGAAGCGTCTTTAGAGCAGTTAAAAGCTGAAAAAGTGGATAGCACGCAGTTATTTGCGATGGAAAAATGGTATCAACAACGGGAAGCACTTTTTGCACAGCTGAATCAACAACAAAGTCTAATCGACCGTTCAACTGAAGAAATAAATAAAGAAGAAGCGATTTTCGGACAGGAGGGATATCATCCGGATAATTGGGAAGATATGATCCGAAAAGAGCTACAGCTTTTGGATGTACAATTACAACAGCAAAGAGAGCAGGAAACACATCTTCAAGTCCAAGCAAGATTAGGAGGCTTTGCTAATGAATTGCAAAAGGGTCATCCTTGTCCCCTATGTGGCGCATTAGATCATCCTCAACCGATGGTTGCGGCACATATACAAGAGGAAATTCAAAAAAACAAAGAGTTACGTGAGCAATTGGAAAGCAAACGAAATGATTTTCAAAAGCTAAAAGAACGTCTGACTCTAACAACACATGGCCTTCGCTCTAAAGGACAACAGCTAGTTCATATTAAGGGAGAACACGGAAACTTAATGTCAGCGGTTGAGCAACATAAAACCTTATTTGTTTGGGAAGGTTATTCTGCAGATGATCCAAATGCCTTTGAAGCACAAAAACAAAAGCTAAAGCAAAACGAAGAGGAGATTCAGGCGCGTGAATCCAGTATAAAGCAGTTAAATTCTGATCTTAATCGAACTCGTGAAAACATCCAGAAATACGAGAAGGAATTAGAAACCATCCGTAATGAGATAGCTGTTTTCAAGGGCTTAAACCAACAACACAGCAATGAATTGCAGCTACTGAAATGGGAAGATTTTTCAAATCAATCCATCGAAGAGGTTAAAAAGTTGAAATTGACCTTGGAGAGTCATGTTATTCATGTTGAAAGCAACTACCTAACGCTGAATCAAAAGATCAATAGTAATAAAACGAAATTGGCTGAAGTTGTTGGTCAATATCAATCGGCTATCGATCAGCTTAGCACGTATAATCAGCAACTAAAAGTTCGAAAAGAGCAATTAAGCAAACTGCTACAGGAGTTTAAATTCAATGATATCATTGAGGTACAGCAGATCATTCAGCGTCCTCTCCCCGTAGAGCAGATGCGTAAAGATATTCAACAATATTATGTTCGGTTGGAAGTTCTGGCATCTCAAATCGCTTCTTTAAAAGAATTTTTAGCAAATAAAGCCTATAGTGAAGAAGAACTGGAAACCACGAATGCCTTATTCCAGTTAAAGAAGGAAGAATTGGAATTGCAGTTGGCTTTGACTGGCGGATTGGAGAAAGAACTAAACCACCTTTCTGTAGAATTTGGCAAGAAAGAGAAGTTATTGGAAGAGTTTGAGGCATTAAGTAATCGTGCAGCAAACTTAAAAACCTTAGAGAATCTTTTCAAAGGAAACGGTTTTGTAAATTATGTTTCAAGTATTCATTTGCAACAGATGTGCGAGATGGCAAATCATCGTTTTCACCGCCTAACCAGGAATCAATTGAGTTTAAGCATCAACGAGAATAATGAATTTGAGGTTATTGATTATTTGAACAATGGATATAGACGATCGGTTAAGACGCTCTCTGGTGGTCAAAGTTTCCAGGCATCCTTATGCCTAGCCTTAGCTTTGGCGGAGAATATACAATCCTTGAATAAATCGGATAAGAATTTCTTTTTTATTGATGAGGGATTCGGAACTCAAGATGCTGATTCCATCAATACGGTATTTGATACTTTACAATACTTGCATCAAGAGAATCGAGTTGTAGGTATTATATCGCATGTGGAAGAGCTTAAGGAACGCATTCCAAGCTCTGTGACGGTTGTAAAAGATCCTGAAAGAGGTTCAATCGTTAAAGCAACGAATAGTTAGCATTCGATAGATTTTAAAGTTTTTAAAAGAAGAAAGGTCTTGCATCACTGCAGGACCTTCTTCAATTAAACATATAACCACTAACTAATATTACTAACCTTATTAACTATTTGAACTATTTTCATTAGTTTCTTTAACTTCTTTCTCGACAGGCATTTTACGATCCATACGTTTATGGCGCATTTCTCTGTGTTTAAAGCTTCTACCTTCACGACTACCTCTAAACTTTTTACCTTCAGCAAGTTTATTTTTATACAGTTCTTGCTGCTCTGGAGTTAACAGTTTCTTTAAAGTCTCATGCTCAGCACGCATTTCTTTGCGATGTACTTCACGAGCTTTCATCAACTCTTCACGTTTTACTTCCAGCTTTTTCGCTTTATCAAGATGGAATTTATAGATATCTTGTTTTTGCTGCTCTGTTAGTTTCAACGCTTTGTCCATATGGTCCGTTTTCAGTTTGGCGACCTCCTCTGGGGATTTTATTTTCCTTTGATGGTCAACCTTCATTTTACGTTCTTTCTGAACTTCCTGACGGACTTCTGGTTTTTTGTCTTGCGCTGATACTGCAAATGTTACTCCTGCTATAAGTGCCGCAATGGCGAATACCTTTTTCATATTGTTATATTTTTATGTTGCTCTTTATCTATTAGAGCAAACATTTAATCGAACGTTTAACGGGCTCTGTGTTAATTAAGGTTAACTTTTGTTAAGCTTTACAGGTAAGTTGTTAAAAGAACGATTTGCTTTGATTGTAAGAGCTTAAAATAGCCGAATAGTTTAATGCTTGGAATGTTAAATATGGTTAAGGGAGGATCATGTTCAAAGGGGAATTGTAGCATGTTAAAAATAAAAAGGCTAAAAATCAGTTGGTTTAGTGGCTTGGATAAAATTCTTTTTGGAGAATAAAGTAGAAGCACTATATTTGCATCATTCCAAACGGAAACGCCCAGGTGGCGGAATTGGTAGACGCGTTGGTCTCAAACACCAATGAAGCAATTCGTGCCGGTTCGATCCCGGCCCTGGGTACATACTTGGGAATTCTCTTAAATGAGGGTTCCCATTTATTTCGTTTAGAACGCCCAGACGCAGTTTTTAAAAATAATTATCCAAGAATTTTTGTCCCCATTTTGTTACCACAAAAATTCTTAGGCATTGTTAATCTTAAAATTCTAATACTGTGTTTAAATTCTACACCAAATTATTCTTCAGAAAAGATCGTATTCATACAAATGGGCTGGTAAGTCTTTATTTGGAAGTTTATATCTCCTATCAGAAGGATCACGATCGTAAAAGATTTCCTTTACATTTAAAATGGCCTGAATCAAAAATTGATTCCAACAATTCTAAATTGCTTTCGAGATCAAAAAAGGATCCGGATGTGAATGATTACAATATGATAATCATGAGCGAAAGGTCAAAAATGAATGAAATTGCAAAATTATATAGATTATCCAATAGGATTTTGACGTGTGAATTATTAAAAAGAGAAATTTTTTACTTTGATCCTTCACAATCTGTAATAGGTTATTTTAAAAAGAGAAGAAGGGAATTATTTAAATTAAGAGTGATATCAGAGAATACCTGGAAAAATTATGGCTCAACTATAAATGAATTAGAAAATTTTAGACCAACAATTAGATGGGAACAGATTACTTATAATTTTATGCAAGAATTCAAGGCTTGGCTTAAAAAAAAGAAAAAAAGAAATGGAATGGTTTTGGCACACAACACCATTTGGACCAGGTTTAAGGACCTAAAAGCATTTTTAGCAGTTGCAGACCAAGAAGTTCAAGTTTATATACCTAAAGAGGTAATTGAATTCCCAAATACTTACAGAGAAGAAGAATCCACCTATCTCAATAAAGATGAAGTTATCAGATTGATTCAGCAGTTAGATCAAGACAGCCTCAGTACCAATCAATTTAATGTTCTGAAGGCATTTCTTTTCTGTTGTTTTTCTGGAATACGGATATCAGATTTGTACAACTCCAAATATTCATGGATGATTTCCGATAATTTCATGAAATTCACCATGCAAAAAAATTCCGAACGTAATCCAAAAACAATCACCGTTCCTCTGATTCCCATTGCAAAGATTTTTATAAATAGTACAGGAAACACTTTATTTCAATTACCGAGTACTCAGGAATATAATAGGACTTTAAAAGAATTGGCTGGTTTTGCAGGAATCAAGAAGGTTTTAACATCACATGTGGCCAGACATACCTTTGGCTATCTGATCATGAAGTATGTCGGTGATATCTATTTATTGAAAAAGCTTTTGGGACATTCGAAAATTGCGACCACCGAAAAATACGCTCATAATGATGATGATAACAATTATGAAAAAACCCTCCAAATCCAAGGGGACTTTGAAGGGTTGTGGAAGGTTAGGAATGCTGAAATTATACAATGTTAAACTTTATAAAAGAAATTACGACATCAAGATTGTATTAAATTTCTAATTAATTTAAATTTAGAAACCCATAAGGGCGAGGTGAGCAAATATCCGTTATTATTCAAATGTAGTCCATCACTTGTGAACTGCGATAGGTTAATCATATTGATTCCACTTTCTGAAAATTGGTCGATAAATTTCCATGACAAATAATTGCATACATTTTTTAGTGCGCTAGTATAATCGGCTAAAGTATGCCCCTTGGTATTTATAGTCCATGAATTATAATCATTATTACGGTGTGTAGCATTACTTGCAATAACCAATGCTTTTGGGTTTAAAGAATAAATTTTATTGTAGAATGCCCGAAGCGCACCATAGTATTTGGTAACATCTGGATTAGAGGACGCATCAATAAAGTCAATCTTGAAATCTCCGATAGGAATATTTCTTTTAAAATCATTGGTCATTGTGTCTAATGTATAAATGTCACCAATTGGCATTGTTGCTAAACGTGTTGGGTCTAAAAGCGAGTTCTCATCTGTCGTTGTTTGCCTTGCTAAAGAGTAACCCGCCCAACAATAATTATAGTCTGCTTTAAACTGTACTTCTTCTTTAATTCTGAACTGATTCCCTTTTAATGTAATGTTATCTGGGAGCGCCCATATAGAATGACCACACCAAACTACTTCCATGTTGGTTAGATTATGTTTGCCGTCGGGCATCGCACTAACGTAATCAGCAACTTGCTTTGCCGTTACAGCTTCCTCCGTGTTTAGTGGATCAAACGATGTTGCTTTTATTGCTGGATATAAATCTTGTGTTACTCCATCTTTTTGAAGTACTATTTTTACTGCAACAGTAGTTCTTGAACACGCACGTATTGAACCATTTTCGGGTACAACTGATAAATCAATTTCATGGTCTGTCCAAGTTTTTGTTAATCCGCCCTGCAATAATGAACCTCCTTTACTCCCATCTGATTTATACCAATAAACTTGTTGAGTGCTTGAGCCCCCGCTTGCCCCACCAGTATAGAACATTTTTTGCGCTCCATTTTTTTGGAACAAATCAGTACTTCCCCATCCCGTAACCGTGGGGCTATAATCACCCGCAAGGCTTATGTTACCTCCTAATAAATCATCAACACTATCCGCAATTATTTCCTCTATAAATGTTTGTTTTGACAATGACAAGCCTCTTAACTCTCTTTTCCAAACCTCTGAACCGAAAAACGGAACATCAGAAGGCAGGGCGGGTGAAATAGCTTCAAAAAGTGAATTATCGTAAGATACTTTTGACCCTATATTATATTCCTTTGCTTCCCATGGTGAAAACCCTTTGCTTCCATTGGTTTTCAAATAATCAGCGACTTGAAAAGCGGTAACACCATCCTCGTTGTTGTTTTCATCAAATTCACTTGCTTTTGCCATAGGTTGCTTGTCCACTATCAAACCATCCTTTTTAAGGATTAATTTTGATTCATATACATCTCTAAAGCAGGCTCTGATAAAACCATCTGAAGGAACCGAACTTAAATCAATTTCCCTATCTGTTATTTGAGTGCTACTATTATCAACCAAAGTTGATAACATGGACTTATCAGATTTGTAAGCAACTAAAAGTCTTGCCGAAACATTGGTCGAACCTCGTCCAGAATAAATTATTTTTTGCCAATCCGATTTTGAAATGAAATCTGTTGTTTTCCATCCAGTGCTTGCTGCAAAAGTCCCAACATTATTAAGATAGCCTTGAAACGTTAGGTTCACAAGGTCTGCCATATCCTTTACAACTTCTAAAGTGGCAGATTCCATAGAAGATAGGTTTAGCCCTCGAATCTTTCGTGTAAACTTTTCGGGATTCGTGGATGGACTTTCTCCTGTTGTAGCTGTCTGTCCTGCATTGACTTCATATATAGCATCACCATTAAAGAAAATTTGATCGCCTGCAGCATAGCCGCTTGGTTTGGTTGGCTTGAACTGCTCTATAGTCTTACCGTTTAGTCCATTATCACCCTTTTTTAAAGGCCCCATGTCCAATAACGACCAAGCAGTTCCGTTCCAAAAGAAATAATATCTATTTTCCGATGTCACGATATAGTTGGCACCATCGAAACTATAATATCCTGGTTGAGGTTCAAATTTTCTTTTTTGTCCAGCTGGAGGTAAAGGCAAAGCAGTTGGAGCTTCCAAAGTGCCAGGTTCAGGTGGATCAATCAGTTCTGCTCCATTTATATCCAATTTGGATTGCATCCAACTTAATACCTTTGGGAAAGATGCTTCACGGTATTTATCCTCATGAGGTTCCTTGCCTATGATTTTAGCGTTTTCAAAATCCGTTATTTCCGCTAATTGATTGATATTAGGATCCATTGTAATAAAATATTAAGGTTTAGGTAATGTTTAAATGATATGGTGCTAGACCTATCTCCGGAAAATAACCATCAATATTTGCCAATCGAAAAACAAAAGAATAGCTGTTCAATTTTCCAATGCTATGGTCGATCTTATTTTCGGATGTAACTATGGGAACAAGGGTACCATTATGTAAAAAGTATTTCTTTCTGGATGCAATGAAATCCAGGTACTGTCTATGATCTTCCTCAGTGGCCATGAAGCCTGTACTCTTTTCAAATTCCAATTTATGATCATAATCGAACTCGACTTCTTTATCCTGGACAATGGCCGTGGATCGGTTGTCTATATTCCTTATGATGTTTTCACCGTTTATGACTAAGCAGTCCCATCCTCCAAGACGATTTAAATAAAGAAAAATATCTGATTGATAGTTATAGGTTCCATCGTAATAAAACCGCTTATAACCATGAATAAGATCATCTTGAGAATCCACCGTAAAAACATCGAAATATTGAAACTCACCAGCAAGTAGTTGCATTACTTTTTGAGGATTCAAGTTGACAGATTGCAGCTTATTTGCCAGCATATTTCCTGCACTGATCACTTTCTCCTCACCATTGCTCATTTTAGCCTTTATTTTTACGGTTACGGCTTTTGAAGGCAAGGCAGTCAGGTATAAGGGTTGATTCAGATAAACCTTAGAAATTGAAGGTAAAAGGTTCAGCCAATAGTTTCTGAAGTAATGTTCAATATCGAATGGTTGAACCCTCAAAAAACCGGAGATAACTTGATAATCGCGAATGATCGTATATCCAACTTCACTGACTGTAATCCGAAAAGATTTAAAGGCATCTTCATGGATGGTTATCAAATCGGAATATTGAGGCATATTGTTTTCCAAATAGAATCCCAATATATCCTTCAGCTTGATCACTATCTTATTGTCCGGAGTGACATCATATTTTTCCGAGATGATAACATTTGTTTCTCCAAGTGCAATTTCCATCGTTATCTCAGAATGAACACCATCCGTTTGAATGACCAAATCAGGAATACTCCTAGAATAATTTATAGGCTGAGGTTCTTTTACGATCGAAAGCATTTCTTAAAATTGGATTAGGTCATATGAGAAACCAACGGATGCACCCCAAGTAAATCCTTTTGGAGTAATTACTGGACCAACGGTTACACCTAAGCCCCATCGAGGTGATCTAGGAACCTTATTGACATCATATACCTCTGAAATCTGAATCCTAGGATCATAGGCCATAATGGCAGAACGATATTGATATCTGGAAAAAACGTTTTTTCGATATGGAGCATAGGCCTGTGCCAAACGGATCTTAGCAGATGGATAAATGGAATCGGTCAAAAGATTCACCTTGACATCAAACACGGGATCAGGCTTCATGACAAGCCATTCCGTTTTTGTAATCGTATCCTTGATCCGTTCACCCTTGCCCTTTCCTTCTATACTGATAATCTTGGAAGTTAAATGGTCGATTTCTTTTGTGGCCACTTTCAAAGCCTTTGCTAGCGTATCAGCTAATCCTTTGCTGACATATCCATCAGTATTTTTCTTGGTTACAACGGGTGGATAAATATAAGTAACCGTTCCGGCCACTGTATCTCGTATAGTATCCAGGATGACCAACGGTGCTGCATCATTATTTTTGATAGCCTCATCGTACTGATCTTGTAAGGTGGTCCTTTCTTTTTTTTCATCTATCCATGCTAGATGCAGCCATCTCATGGCCACTAAAGCTAATATTAGCAGGAACGTCAAAATTATATTTGTTTTGGTCATGGCATTACCTTGTTTATATCCTTATTAGTTGATTTTCTTAAAATGGAATCATTGGTTTGGGTTTCCTTATCACGCATAAAGTATTCAAACAGACGATTCCTAACCTTATCCAGTTCTAAATCCTTTGCAGCGATTATGGAATCCTTGGACTTAAGAGCATCTTTATCCAATCTCCTTTCATCGATGCAATTATTCCTTTCTGTTTGGATTCTCACCTCTGCCATTGATCCCCAACCAATCAATACCGCTAATAACATCGCAAGCAAGGCCAATTTGGTATTCTTGCCCAGAGCGTTAAAGATTGGTTCGAACAGTTTTAAAAACATGACTAAAATTCGCGGAATTAAGCTTCTAAGTAAAGGACAGGTATTAAGCTTCCAAAAGCTCAAGTGATGCTGCTGAAATATTCTTGATTCCAATGGTGTACTGCACTTTCTTGATAAAGAAATTCCTCCCTAGTACATGCACTTTTTCGGAAAGATCCAGATTCTTTAGGTCTATTGGATTTAGTATGGCAATAGTGTTTACCTGAATTTTATCCTTTTCCATCCAGGTCTTAAAAGATTTATGGTATTTATTGAATAAACCATGTTCACCATCCCATTCCAAGGAAGAAATCAGGGTATTAGAATCATCATAATTGGAGTTTAGGGAAGGGAAATACCTGGTATTCTCATCTTTAATATTACGCATCCCCTTATAGTAGGTCAAAAAGATTTCATTAGGCCTCTGTGTTCTATCAACCCCGATCAATGCAGGAACCTTCCATTCCTTTTGATCTCCGGAGACATACGCAGAATTATCAATATGAACAAAGTAATTACCCGGTATCATTGGTAAAGGCTTAATGGAAGAGGTAATTTCAAAAACTTCAGATTTTTCCTTATCCATCTTCAAATTAAAACCGTCATCCAATAAGGAATAAAAATATTGGATATCATCTACATCTCCATTCAAATATTTTAATCTTACCTTTTCTACTCTCTTGAGGAAAACTTGATTATTGATCTTGAACTTTTCCTCATAAAATCCGTTTCCATCCAAGGTATAAGGTGCCAGCATCATATCATAAACATCATTTACAATTGTTGCATCGGAGACATTGACGGTTATTTCAGAGGCGTTTTTATATCCATAGATATACTGCTTTGCCTTTTCGGTCAAAACTTCAAGTTTGCTAACCTTATTTGACCAATCCTTTACTACGTTGGAATTCAATACCTGATCATTTGTCTTAATCTTCAATTTGCCATTCACAGGAAAAATAGACATACAATATAGGTTCAGGATTTCACGGATAAAGTCATTACATGCCACAGCAGGCAGGAAATCGTTCAATTGTATATATGGAACATCGGGATAAGGATCAGCTGCTGTAGGCCTAGGGTTTGATACCATCGGTGGAAATTGATTATTATATGTAAGATCAGATCCCATTACGTCCGAATATTCTCTTTGCTTCCATTTACTGAAATAGTAAGTAGGTAGTATAAGGTCATATAATTCAATATTCCTAAAAGGATTTGTAAGCAATAATCCACCAAATATCACATCAAATAAATACCCAATTCGGAAAGCCGGAAATATGGATGCATGGCTTTTTGTCAAAATTGTAGGCCTACTTAAATCATATTTTTTTATCAAAAGAAAATTAGCATCGTCTGGATTGTATTGGTTGATGTTTTCAACATCCTGAGATTGAAAGACATTTTTAAGGGTATAATACCCATTCAATCTATACCCTGCAGAATCTACTGGATAATTGATTATCTTATATTTTGTGAAGGGCTGATTTTCAGGCACGATTGACAAAGGTCCGGCCACCATATCTCCCCTAACTCCAGCTGCCAATTGATTTGCCCATTCTTTGTAGGAATAAGCAAAGTTTAATGGGTTATCATAATCAACAGCATTGTATTCCCCAGAGAAATATTGTTTTCCCATATCCAGTGTATTCATCGGTGCCTTTAGGAATTCATTATAATCCAAACCAACAAACTGAAGCTTGATCTTTTCCGAAAAACCCAAGAATACCACATGACCTTTTAAGATCTCCAATCCATTAAAGCGAATACTACATGGTTTTTTCCTGCTAGTCTGAAACTCTTCTCCAGTATAGGACGTAATCCTGTTTGGAAATTTAAAGAGTTCCAAATTCTTTCCCGTTGCAGGAAGTTCGAAATTCAATGAATATGGAGCAGGTATCCGATCTTCCAAAAGAAATGGATTCTCCATAATAATGGGAATCTGAATATCCGAACCCAATTCAACTGGTATATGATTGATTTTGATTTCTAGCATGATTAAAAGTTTCCGTTTTCCTCCAAGTTTTTCAATTCATCCATTTTAGACAGAAAACCATCTTTACCCAATAGGCCTACCTTAACTTCCATTTCATCGATCTTATTACTTAGTTTTTCCATGGTTTCCATATTCTTGAGTAAGAAGATCTCCATGGAATGACTTTCCTGATTGGTCGAGAGTATTGGTCTACCACCATCTAAGCTTCCTCCACTAGCACGACCTTGAACCCGATTTGGCAATGTTCTAGCAATTATTTCCGATATCGTCATGGTATCGATGGTTCCATCACGCTGGGCTTTGTCCAGAACATCAAATAATGGCGCAATTGCAGGATTTGACACAGCATTCGCATTCGCTACCCACTCTTTTCCGTTTTCACCGATAATAACAGTAGGGTTTGAGACATAGCCCCGTTTATTGGGATCTGACTTAGCATTGAACCTCTTACCGTCTTGTGATCTGACAACATCGATCATTCTTCCTCCGGATTCTGCACCTGGTATTTCTGGAAGTGGTGTGGCGGAAATAGTGCCTATCTGTAAAGCACCCATAGCCGCAATGATTGCCATTAATATTGGATTTGGAAATGCAGCGGTTATACCTCTAGCCGTATTGACAATGGCAGACATTAAGGCTACATTCCTTTCTCTTTTTGCCTGATCCCTTGCAACAATTGCCTTCTTACGCTCCATTTCTTTGTCCAAGGCTTCAACATGCTTATTATAATCTTCCTGAGAGATCAAACCCTCATCCAATCGCCTTTTTAGATTATCCTTCTTTTTGTTGTTGACCTGCTCATCCTTTTGTAGTTGTGCATTTTCCTTTGCAGCTACCATGGCATTATATTGTCCCCATATTTGGGTGGCAGCACCTAAAACACCTAAAACACCTTGTATTTTTTCCCTTGAAGTGCCGATATTGTTAAATAGGTTTTCCCAGTCTTGAACGGACATACCCAAAACATCCACTTTCAAGCGTGAATTCTCATCGTTACTAAGTTCGTCTGATTTATCTTGACCGGTTAGTTTTCCAAGTTCTTCCTTTACGGTTCTAAGTCGATCTAAAATGATTTGCTTTTCCTCATCAGAAAGTATCTTATCAGATAAAACTAAACCCTCAAATTCTCCAGAAGATTGGGCTTGTGAAAGAATCGTTATTAACTCATTGAGCTGATTCTTTAATAGATTCTGTTCTTCCAACATCTGTTGGTTCTGAATCATTCTTCTAGCTTGGTTAAGATTGCGGATTTGTGCTAATTCCTGTCCGTTTAGGTATTTTCTTAAGTAATCTTTAGCTTGACTTAAATTTCTAATTGAAGAAAGTTCCTCTTGATGTCTTATCCTTAAATCTGAAACTACATCGCGGTTATTATTGATTCTTGAATCGATTTCTTTGGCAATAGCATTAGCATCAATTTTGGCAAGATTATCCTTATGCTCCTTTTCCAGAATTTCTAACGCCAACAATTGTCGAGCAGTCAAACTTTCTCTTTCAACTCCGAATAATCCTGCTTTTTTAAGACGATCATCATAAGCTGCCTTTTCTGCCTCAGATTCACTTTGTCTTTTTATTAGAACAGAATTAATATAATTACTCTCAGCATCTGCACGTTTCTTTAGTTCCTGATTGGCCGTTTGAGTAACTGTTTTAAGTGATTCACCATATTTGGTATTGATCGCATCTAATTTATCCTGGTAAGTCTTTTGATAACCCGCTAATTCAATAAGCTGCTCTTTATCCAATTCGGATAAATCCTCGCGGAAAAGACCTTTTTGCTGTAATAATTTTTGATGATGTTTTTCCGCTTCATCTAATTCCTTTTGATAAGCAGTCTTTTTAGCAGAATTAGATCCTTCATTTTCAACTCTGTTTCCAGTAGGATTAAGGTCAATTTTATATTGATTTTGTAATTGCTCAATTTCTACGTATTTCTTTTTTAAATTGTTTTTATATAAATCGATAACTCCATTTGTTTCTCTTTCAATTTTTTGAAAATCGTTCAAGAACATTTCCATTGGTCTACCTAGTCCAATCAATCCTTTTACATAATATCCAGCTTTATCCAAAAATGGCAGTCCTTCAAAACCACTGTTAAGTCTTTTTTCATTATCAGCCTTCCTTCTTAATTCCTCCTTTAATAATTCTTCCTCCATTCTAGCTTCAGCTCGTAAAAGGATTGCCTTTGCATGATTTTTTATTGCAGTAGTAGCTTCACCAGCTAAAATCTGTTCATCTGTATAATCTTTCAGAACATCAGGCATAATTTTTCTGAGATTCTCAATAGCTTTTCTTTTTTCATCTATTGAATTCTTTGAATTTTGAATCTCTTTAAGGTTCTCTTTAATTGCCGATGTTTCTAGCTCTGTTTCCGCTTTTGCATCTATATTAACTTGGTTTAGTTTCTTTTGGGATTCCGTGTATTTATCAATTTTATTTGAACCAATAACCAAATAGGAAATCAGGCCTACCAAGGCAGCAGCTACCAAACCATATGGATTAGCGAGCATTCTAAGATTTAATAATTGCTGAGCAGCTGCAGTTCTAGTTATCTGACCTGTCAACAATCTATAAGCAATAACAGCAGATTTTAAGATAATTTCCTTTGCTACCATTAACCCGGTATTGATTGCAGTCCATTTTGCAGCTATTTGCATCGCCGTATAATATGCTATTATTGCAATGGTTAGAGAGGATATTACTCTGAAATTATTGGAAATGAAGTTAACAGAGGTTTTTAGAATATTAATAAACATTCCAAACAAGCTTAAACCTGTCGTCATTGCCGGCCATAGCTTTTCTCCAAGTTCAATCCATAAGTCTTTGACTCGTTTTTTAGCCATATCCAACTTTGCAGCAGCTGTCTCGTTCTTGATGTTATATTCCTTGGTAATGGAATCCCCTTCCACCATAGCTTGATTTGCCAAATTCATAGAGGATTTCAGAACATCTACGTTATTTGCCAAAGAACCTAAAACACCTATTACCCTTCCTCCATCTTCTCCCAGATCACCAAGGGTTGCTGCTAATTCATTTATACCATTTGCATTATCCTTAACACCAGAAAGCACTTTGGTAAATGCACCCATGAAATCATTTTCAAGAAGCTTTTTGAAATCGGTCAGCTTCATTCCTGCATACTTGCTGTAGGTCTCAGCATCAGATGCCATATTAACAAAGAGCTTATTTAAAGCAGTTGAAGACACCTCTTCTGTTTGCCCTAACTGATCGAGTGCAGCACCTAATCCCAAAATCTGATCGATGGATATTTTAGCCAATGGAGCAACTCCGGACATACGTCGAGCGAACTCAACCATATACCCTTCGTTTGCAGTAGATGCCATTCCCAACTCATTAATGGCAGAACCCACTTTTAGGAAGGCATCCTCCGTACCATATAGATCCTTCAGCTTAAAGATGTCCACCAACTTTCCAATATGGTTAACGGTTTCCTCTACATTACCTCCTAAATCTTCATTAAGAGCAACAATGATTTGATTATTGGCTTTTACAAATTCCGTAATATCACCTACTTCACTGTAGCCCAACTTTCCGGCAATTCGCGATAACCCAAGAAGATCCTCCTGAGAAGTTCGGGTTTCAATCTTGGTAAGTTCGGAATTCAATTCCTTTACGGATTCTTTCGTCAAATCCGTTGTTTTCATAACATCAGCCAGGTTATCATCAAAAGCAGCATATTCTTGTATAGCTTTAGTTGATCCTGTCCAGAATGCAATAAGAGAAGCACCACCAGCAACCAAACCGCCTATGTACTGACTTAAATTGCCAGACATCTTAGTCAATACATTTCCGGTCCTTTCAGCACCGTTCTGTAAGTATTGAAGTCTATTGGTAACTGAATCAATTTGTTTGCCGTATGCGTTATATTGTTCTGATCCAGGAATACTGTTATTACGCATTCGATTCAGATCAGACAATTGTTTTTTAAGTTGAGCAATGGTCTTTTGCTCTAGTGAAAGGCTGTTGATTAACTTATCCTGTTCCTCCTTTAGGCTTTTGATTTTACTTTGCTGAGAAGTAATCTCCTTTCCTAATGATTTATATTCAGCTGAATTCTTTTGACCAGCTTTAACCAACTCCAATTGTTGATTCTTTAGTTCCTTTATTTTAAAGTTGGTATCGGTTATTGTTCTACCAAGGTCATTGATGTTCTTCTGGGCATTATTAGCATTTACAACAACATCTAATGCTAGGGTTTCCGCTTTGAGTTTCTTAGCCATTCTGGAACTCTCCTTTCCATTTAGCCTTTATGATATCAATGGTCTCCTGAGTTAATCCATATTGAAGCCTTTGGCCAATGCCAAAGAAGTGTCCCATTGCAAAGCGGTTATAGATTCTTAATCCTTTTCCTTTAGACCGTTTGCTTTGTCCACGATGATTCTTTTTATAACGGTTCCTGATATCTAGAAAACGATTATAAGCAGGTACCTCAACATTTAAAGTTAGATTGGCTCCAGAGCCTTTAACTAGGAACTTACGGTTATTTAATAGATTGCCCGACTTCTTGTTCAATACTTCACTTATAGCAATGCCTTGGTTTCTTTTGAACCGTTTGGCTTCATTGCGCAAAGTAAGCTCAACGAATTTGTATTTGATTGCATCCATGGTTTAAGCTTCGATGAACGAAACTAGGCTATATGACAGGGCATATAAAGGACATGCTTTTTGGTAGGAAAGTAAAAGAATTCAGTAGAAGTACGCTGTATTGATGAAGATTGGTAAGGAAGTAATTATTGATAAACTGAAAGTGCCTTAGCGGTATCACTAAGGCACTTTAATTTGGGGGCTGTCATATATCTCGTAGCTGTCTATTGAGTGCAATTGCACTTTTGTGGCAGGGCGGGCCGGGCAGAAAATTGTGAATGCAAATAAAAGGTGTTGAACTTTGTGTTTATATAGCTGAAAATCAACACTTATCTCAACTTTTATTTTAATTTTTGGCCTTATTTTTAAACTTTATCTTAGATTTTTGGAATTAGGCAAAAGGTTTTTATAAAGAGCAATAAAACTCTTTAGCTATTATTGAAATATTTCCAAAATTGATATTTTCTTGGTTCATTAATTTGAACTATTGGTTGAAAATCATTAATAGTATCTATACAATTGCTAAATGTATTTTGAATATTATTTAAATCTGATATTACATTTGAGATGTTAAACTGAACCACTAATAAATAATCTGATGCAGATCGTACTAATTTGTAAAATTCATTTGAAAAATAATCTGGGTCAGTTTTATGATCTAAAAAATTTATTAAATCGATTATATTTTGGTATTTAGTATTTAAATCTACACCATTTTTCATCATTAATCGCACAAAATTAGTATTCTTATTCCAGTAACTAAACCCTGGCCCTGCATTGATGTCTGGATAAAGATTCATTTTGTCTTTACAAAATAACATGATTTCTTTTTCTACCTCATATAGATTTTTAAGCATTAATAGGTTTTCTTCATTGTTCTTTTGGATAATCAAATTGTGAAATTCCTTTAAGTTGTTTACTAATACTAGATTTTTCTCATAATTAGAATATAATTGAATTGAATTATTATTGGAATTTTTAAAAAACAACTCAACTATAGTGTTAAAAGGAATTGATAAAATATCTTCAATGTTTTTGAAGAACAGATTTCTTTTATTGATAATATTATTATCAATATTAATTTCAATTAAATAACCATCAATATCACGTATACCTAAATTTAAATCAGCAATAATTTGAGTATTCTTAAAAAAAACAGCCTCTCTTAAATTATACCTTTCTAATAATTTTTTATAATATTCATTCCAAGAAGTAAATAAAAATATAACAAAAGGAATGGCAATTCCACAAATAATTGGAATAATATAATCCTTAAATACATCTAAGATGTTTTGATTATCTACATAATAAGTGTCTAAAAATAGAAATTCCATATAAAATAGTTTGGCGACATCCAATATAATAAAAAAGCCAAGAATTAAACCTGGCTTTTATCTTTCTTATAGAATATCTGAACATCGTCAGCAAGTATGCTTGCAATTAATTCTCCATTATCCTTTTCTTTGATCTGGAGTACCTCTCCTTCTTTCAGCAGCTTTGTGCTCCGACCATATATATAGAGTTGTTTTAAGAGGTTTTCTGGGTTCTCATTAACCTTCAGGAATTCCAAGTAGGTGTAAAATATCCCAAATGAAGTTGTTTCCAATAACTTGTTTTGTTTCAATTTATCGATTAAAACGAATGGGTTCAGTACCTTTCCAATTGTTAGTGGCTGTATTTTTACTTTTCCGAGCTTTTTTAATAATCCCATATTCAAATATAACTTTTAACATTCAACAACTAAAGACCATCCCAAATAACCTCCAAAAATATTGTATTGAGGTTCTATCGAAACCGATTCTACATCAATATTTGGAAATAGCTCACAATACTTACCAGAATGATCTTCATTGCCAAACAAATAGTCTTGTAATTTAAATATGGCATCTTGTGTATCGCTGTATTGCTTTTGTTCGTTTTTCTCCGATGCACCTTCATTCTGTTTGCTGACCATAAAGAAAAGTAATTCATGCTTTATTAGTTCATTGTCTCTTTCACCTGTGAAATTATAGTTAGGATATACAGCAACTAATCGAATATTCGCTTTATCCTTTAATTTCTTTGTTGCTTGTTCCTCTGTACTAACAACGATATGTCCATCAATATGGATTGCATCGACAATGTTCTGACAGATTTCGTGAAAACTATTTACTGTGATCATGGCTGTTTAGGTTGTTCCTGCTGCTTTTTCAACAAGAAGATTAATATATCATATAAAGAGGTCGCACCGGTGCCTTTAGCATCTCCAAACACGCCAGATTCGGCTATATCCATTAATACACCTTTCCATCCTAGGTGAATTTTATTCTTTCCAGTATTACTGTTAGATGCTTCTGGAAATAATGCTTTGAAGTTTACTTCCAGTCCATCAATAACTAAGTCTTGACTTTGCAGACATTTGATGCAATAGGAGAACCAAACAGCTATTAATTGCTTTCTCCAGGTCAACTCTGATTTGAATATGTCTGAATTAATAGAATTCGGATTATATGCAATCCGAATACCTTGATTATCCAATGGTCTGTAGATAATGGATAAAAATTGATTGAGGGTGTTTTCAGATTCCTCAAAATCATCTTTCTGATCATAATATAAATTCAACAAAGAAAGGGCATCGTTAAATTCTGAAAATGATAAATCGGACAACAAGGCTTTTGGTCCATGGTATTTACTAAGCAATACCGGAAAGAAATTATTTACGGTCTCAAAGCTCAATTGATAATTGCCAATTTCGTTTTTCTCAAATACCCAGCTACACAGTTCAGAAGATAATGCAAAAATTCTTTCGTTTATGGATTTATTCAATCCTAGCTTTTGCCTAATGATATAGCTGATGCCTGTTTTTATTCCAGTAAAATATTTAAAAATAATCGACTGAAAAACCTCCATATCCAATTCACCACTAATCAATCGCATTGCATGTTTAAGAATAAATTCAGCCTGTTCATTTGAACAATCATCCCATTCCGATGGAATTAAAATTGATTGTTCTATAGATGGAATTTCTATTGAATGCATAGTTTATGTACTCGCAAATTTTTCTTTAGGATCATTTTTTGGCAATAGCTGATATTCCAATGCTCCTGGAACATCTTTGTTTCTTTCACGCTTGATTCGGTCGATGAAAACAAATGAATCTTCTTCTAATCGGTTGCTGAAATATTTTAATTCTGCTATATCTGCAGGTCTATAGGCATTGGCAGTTTGCGATTCTGACTTAATCGCTTTTACTATTCCTGATGGAATTACTTTAGCATTCAATCTCCTTACAGCCAATGCAATTGTTGCTAAGGCTATAGCTGATCTAACCAGGTCTAAAAGGACCTTTTGCTGATCATTTATGGTGTTATTCTGAAAAGCAGTTAGAAGAGGCTCATAATCTGATCCTAAAGCAGCCTTAATTTTAGTAACCTGTACTTCCTTAATTAATGGAACTGCTGTATAGAAGAAGGTAGCAGAGTGATCAATGGGATAATAATTTCCAAAAACATCAGTATTATTGATAAATAGACTTTTAGTAGCTTTTTTCTGAACAGAATCATTCCATTGGGGAAAATTGGATTTATCCAAAAAGTTAATCAATCGATCCGTTGCACGTTGAGCTTTCAATAAGTGTGCAGCATCATCTCGATCAAGCATCCATTCCCAAGGAAGCTTTTCGTTATCTGAATCGACCTTTACTTTCCTGGTTGAATCATCATGGGATACAATATTGCTTTGGTAATGCCTAAAAGTGGCCATTACTGCAATAGGAAGTTGCACGTGCTTTAATAGTTCCAATTCAGAAGGTGTTGGACTTTCATTCAACGCATAAACTTCTGCCAGCTGAATGATACCATCACCTACCAATTCAGCAAGTTGTTCCTTTTCTAATTCAATCTCCATTGCAATGCGTTCAAAATCATTTGTCGCATACCAGGAACCAGTTAATTTGCGCAATTGCTCGCTATCCTTAATGATCATAATTTTTATACTTGTTCGGTAAAACGTTTAGAAGGAGAAACTTCATCTTCTCGCATCATTGCCTTTCTGGAGAATCCCATTTTTATCTCAGTTCCCGGCCAATTGATTTCAATAGCTGTATTAATGGCTTCGAAAATAATACGCTCTGGGATATTCACATCTGTAAGAATATGGAACTTTGCGGCATACAGTTGCTGAGAACCACCGGAAAAAGAATTGTTGGTTACTAAATTTGCCAAAGAAGGATTTAACCCCATTCCAGAGGTAGCAGCTGAATCTGCCTTTTCAGATACTTTCACTTGTGCTTCAATGAAATCCTTTATTTTCTGGTCAATAGGTTCTATTTTCCATTGACATAAATTTCCTTCATGATCATAGAAATCAACCGTTTCAATGAATTTCCCTGCATTTTCTTTTCCTGCCAGGGCATTTGCAATTGACCTAAATAATTGATCTTTGATATCTCTCAAACGGGCATCAATTTGTGCATCCGTTTCGCTGGAAAAGGTTTCTTCCAACTTTTGTTTTTTATCATCCCAATAACCCTTTGGAGAATGTATATGAAATGCAGCTGCTATTCCATTATCAGTTAAATATTTGATGATATCCGGAATCTCCGATGCAGTAGACAACCAATTCAAAGTTCCATAATAAGATGGTACTGGATAAAATGATCGCGAAAAACTATATAGATTACTATACATCATGGTCACTTTATCCTTAAATGGATCTCTTTTATCAAAAGTTGGAAAAGCGGTAATCCCAGAACGCATGCAGTCGTTTTCGAAATCTCCAACAAAAATAGACTTGACATTTTCCAATCTCTTTTCAGGATGATCAGGCCATCCCAATCTAGCCCAGGTATTAAGCACCGGTTCCAGTTTAACTATTTTCCCTTGACCACCTATACGAGTAGCACGATTCCTATATAAACGGGTGTAGAAACCTTCCACGTACATAAATTCAGTGGTTACAATTTCTATATATCGATCAGCATCCCATGATTTTAACCATGCTTCAATTTCAGCGTGCCTTACAGGTTTACGAATTATTTTTTCGTTTTCCTCATCCAAATAATCCTTATATAAAAATGGACCATCACCATACTGAAGACCTATTTTTCTTTTTAAAATACCGGGGCCAATGTTAGATCTATCCATGATCTTCCTGATGATAGTAGGAAGATTATTGTTATGGCCATTGGAAACTATTCTTTTACCCATTACAATTGCTGGATCAGTCTCCCATGAATTATTTGCTGCGAATAATGTTGAATTCCAAGATTCATCACGCTGACTACTCATGGATATGGTGTAGACTGATCCATCAGGAAGATGGAACGCTTTAGAATTATTAGTTATTTCCTGTGTTTTCATTCACTTGCAAATTTTAGGCTGGTACCATTAAAAGATAGAAGGCAGCATTGCCAAAATCTTTTGGCTTCTCCGGTGTTTATATCCACATATTCTTCCAAAAGTTGCGCGTACTGATTATGTTCAACCTTTCCACGAGGCTTCAAGCGAGCATTTTTCACTTCAGCGATTCCCTTAGTCTCATTTCGGGATAAGGAATAGGTCATAAAAGTAAAGCTGAATGATTTCCCTTCTTTGGAAAGCTTTCTCATTTCAGCAATGGCTTCGAATATGGTCATAAAAAAACACCTTTGATTTTTATCAAAGGTGTCAGTATTTTGGATGTATATAAAGGACAATAACTATTTTATATCCAATTTAATTCCTGTTGCCAGTAAAGGAATGTTTTTTAATTGATAAGTTATTTGTGCAAAAGTAAAGTCGTCAGTTAGAAATGATTGCGCTTTGTGTCTATGTGTATGATTTTTTAAGTCTTTATCATAAGGTTTTTTGGCTCTAACAATAACAAATAGCCTATCGCATTCTAATTTAGTTTCCAAATCTAGAAATGAATTATTATTATACAAGGGCTTTTTCGGTAATAATTCCTTTTTTATTGTTGCTTCACTATTTCTAGAGCATTTATATGTGAATACTTTACCTATATTTTTTAAATTGAGAAAAGTACCAGGAACAATTTTACGAGAGATGATTTCAGCTGAGAAACACTCAATACAATTATTATTGTGAACTAATTTCATTTCTCAATCCGTTTAGCTGAACCCTCAATACAAGTTGTGTGTTTACTGTTTCCAAAATTTTTAATAACAAATGAATTTTCAATTGAAAAAATTTCAGTTAAATCTTCCTCATTAAATTCCTCATCAATCTCATCAATTATTTTCAATAAAGCTGAAAGATGCTCTAGGTCTTTAATTTTAAAATCAGCATTAATTAAATATTTTGATTCATTTACTTCAAGTTCTTTATTGAACTCTTCTGAATCAATTAATTCATGAGAGAACTCATACATTAAATTTAAATACCTTTTTTGTTTTAGTAAGTTTTTAATTGCAGTAATAAGAAACGATTCTTTAATTGAATAATCCTTAATAATATTTAAAGTTAAATCAGATCTATCTGTAATTTTACCCTGAAAATATTCAATATTATTATTTAGATGAATTGCTAAAAAATAACTGGAATCATTAATTATATAGCCAGCATTTTTATAAGCGTCATATCCTGATACAGATGTGTCGTCAAATTGAATTTTTTTTCTAATAATTTCTTTCATAATCGTTTAATATTCCAACTGTAATGTTTTCATATTTTAAAGCGTTTGATAACTCTTTAATTAAATCTCCCTTGGAAAAATGAAAATTAAAATTAAAATCTAAAGCGTCCATTTCTTCTTCTTCTTCTTCTATTTTCTGAAGTTTTAAAGGTTTTATGTTTAATGAAAGTCTATAATCTTCAAAATCTTTACTGACATAATAACCATAAGTAGTTTCATTTCCATCGAAATGTTTGTTTAACACATTATTTTCGAAGTAAAAGAATTTTTTATATTGGTTGAAATCATCTAAAATAAGTGCACGTTTAAAATTAAAACCAAAAGCTTTAATATCACTGTTTTTAAAAATTTTTGTAATTTTTTCTCCTTCTTTGATAAGTTTATCATCTTTAAAATTTAGAGATACTTTATTTTTCTCTATTTCAAATAATAATTTTTCAGTTACAATTAAAGCATAGTCAGGACTAAAAATTGACTCATCTAAAAATTCACCATCTTCAACTAGTCCGCTTTTAATCATAAAAAGCTTATCGAAAGTAGCAGGTTTAAAATTACCTAAAATAACTATGTTGTTATTTAATATAGCTTTTTCCATATAGTAAATGTAACTATTTATATTATACAAAGTTTGCAAATGTATGAAATTAAATTTCATTTTAAATCACGGAAGAGTCTTGAATACCGGAACTTGACTTGATCTTAACTAAATTCCTCCATTCACGCCTCATCATCAAATATTTGAAACTATCTGATGCATTAGTTGATTCTTGCAACAAACGAGCTATTGGAAGCTTTTCTGATGATTTATCCTTTGTGACTACTGTAGACCCTGCTTTATTTATGACAATTTTAGTTCTTGCCCCTTCTAATGAAGCTTTAAGATATTTTGCTTCAAAAATATCTATACATACATCTGGAAGCTTTTTATTAGATCCTGAGAAAAGTTCCTGCATAAATACATATTCCTCAGCTTGACCTATATTTCCCTGGTTCCTGGACATCAATATTACTCTCCAACCTGATCTTGTTTTTTGATCATCGTTGAATTCGATGGCATTTTTAAAGGCTAAAGCTAAATCTACTTTGGCATCCTTGTAGCTATTGGCTGCCCGATCATAATAGACATGAATTACCTTTTCTTCTTGTGGCGCAAAATATTCTTTGAATTCATTGGCCAGTTTGGGTATCCAATCCGGAGAAAGAATATGCATAAATTTCAGAATGCGATACTTATTATCGGACTTTGGCTGACCAATGCACATGGATATCATATTTCCAAAGTCTAATCCAACCTCAATGATTTTTTTCCTATTGTGATATCGAAGGATTCTGCAATCTTCTTTTTTGTCCAATCCAAAATAATCATACCATTTAGAATCCTTTCCATCATCATAAAAATGCCTAGAAGCAATATTGGCATAGAAACGTTCACCTGATTCTAAAGTCGATTTTAATGAAAGTACCGATGTTTCCACATCTCCTAAATCCGATTCAATAGCATCTGTAAACCATTCAGGCGTTAGAATATCAATATTGACCAAGGAAGAAGCCACAAAGAATAAAGTTTGTCCATCTTTATGAAGCCTTGTTTGAATCCATCTTTCCTTCCAACGTTCCTCTGTTCTTTGTTTTTTTAAAACCTCTTCACGATCATTTTTTTGCTGATAATAGATTCTTTCTTGGATACATTCGTTATAAACTAATGCTGTTTTCAAAATCCTTAAAACAGCGGATTTCTTCATCTTATTGACCTGTTTTAAAATCCAATCATGTTCACCAATATTTTTGGTATTGGGCATATCCGTTGTAAAAGTATGGCCCCTATAAAACACGGATTCCCCATATTTTACAGCATATCCGCGTACAGCTTTTAATAGGTTAGCTATTTTATGTTCGGGGAAATACTTCACCTCATCCCCTATTACATGAACATAAGACCTGCCTGCTAAGGAAGCTGGTCTATCCAGTGATCCAAATGTTATATTTAGACCTGTAAAGAAAATCATGGTATGCTTGTAGGAAACCAGGCGGTTATAAGGTTTCCAGAAATGCTCTTTAATATTTTGTGGTAGATCTTCTTTTTCAGCTTCTGAAAATTCAGGAGGCTGTTTACCAATGACGAAATGAACTCCTTCTCGCAATCCCTTTCTTTCCAAGCCCTCTAGAACAGATGGAAGCACGTTCTTTTGTAAATTCGAATAAGAATCCGATACCCACACTATGGGTGCTCCAGGTAGATCGTAGATCATCTCAGTTAATCGTTCCACTACAACTTCTGTCGTTTTTGCAGAACCACGCCCCAAAACCATATACAAGTATCTAGGTAAAATTAAGGCAGCAAATTGAGCAACCCAATTTGCAAAAGCATAGGCAATATCTTTTGCAGGTTTAATTTTAGGTCTCCAAGCCATTATTGATCTTTTTTAAATTCAAGTTCAATTCTGTCCAATTTGGCAGGGATGTTCAATGGTTCAATCATGGCATCCTGCTTTAATGAGGATTTAATAGCTTCGGAATGTTCAAGTGCATCAATTTCAGCTGCTAATTCATTACGATTAATTCCAGGAAGCCCAACCATTTCGGCATCCAACGTATATATTTTCACTGGAGGTTGATAGATTTCTTTAGGAAGTTTTTCAAGATCAGGTTTATCCAATTGCTGAAGTGTAGCAGCTTGCTTGATCAGATTTCCGTAAATCTCCCAATCCTTGGACGTTTCAGCATTTTCAGCCACTACATTCGCAGCTTGTTCCAGGCGATCACTAAATTTTGCTCTTAGGGATTTTTTATTGATGTTTCGATCACCAAAAAATAAATTCATGGATTCATCGTACATCCTGCTCGCATCCTGATGTTTGATTTTAAAGTTTTTAACAAAGAAGTCAACTGTAGCCCTTCTACCATACCTGGAATCCATATCCCGTATAAATATCAAGGCATCAATGTATAATTGCTCTTCTGTAGAAATTTTATCTATTGCAATGGATCCACCTGATTGGATATAATTGTTGAGCTTTTCAAGCATGCTCCCATCCTTGAAATTTCCGAAAATATCTAGTTTGGAAATCTTAAACGCGCGAGTTCTTTTAATTTCATAAATGGCCTTTGATGCAGGTACATCACCTTTTTTAGCCAAATTATACAATCCCAATCGTTCATCGGCATCCTGTTTTAATCGACCTGATTCCAATTTTTCAGAAAGAAAAGAATTGGGATCTTCTGCCATTTGCCTAAATATTGTTTTACTAAACCCGAAATAAGATGCTATTTGATCAACAGAGTATCCAAGACCGGAAAGTATCTCCAGCTTTTCAACTTCTTCATCTGATAGGTTAAGGGATGGATGTTTTATTGGCTTATTGTCCATAAAACAAAAATGCCACTAAGATAGTGGCATGGAAAGGACGGAAATTCTATTAAAGAGTTCCTCCTATGAATTTTTGAATATTGTTTAAATGTGATGGAAGATGGTTTAAAAATGCTGCAGCTCCTCCTTTAAAACTCATTTCTATTAATTTTCCTGCTAATTGTTGTTTTACAAACTCTTTTCCAAAAATTCTAGCTTTTTCAGCATCACTGATTAATTGATCTTTGATTTCTTCAACTGAGTTAAATATAACTTCATTTGATGCTTCCTGTCTTGTTTGAAATTCAAAAATTGTATTAGCTAATTTTGAAATTTCGGCTTTTAAGGCTTCAAACTCTTTATTACTAAATATTTCTGTATCAAATTTTACATCCAATTCCTCTAACATTAAAGCAATATGGTCAATTACTAATTGTTTATTCTTATTGAATACCAATTCACTATTTTCATTATATCTTTTTCTTATTTTTTCAAAATCTAAAGATTGAAAATGATGTAGAAACTTTAATAAGCAATATTCTTTTCGGATATCAGTGCTTAAATCTAAAATAAAATCATCAATACGATCGGTGATTGGATTGATATCTTTAGCAAATCCTGCTAATGTTTGTTCCACTAAAATAAAATGAAGATGGGATTGATGTAAAACTTCAATTTTTCTATCTAAAATATCGTTGGTTACCATGCCTTCTATTGGATTAAATCCAATAATAACAAAATTTACTCTAACAATCTATTAACCTCAGCCAATTGTAATTTAAGTTCTTTAACCTTGCTTTGTCTATCCTGGAGCAAATCATTTCTTATTTCTTTTTTGATTTTTGATTCATTTCTCCAGATGGCATGTTCCAAATTCTTCTTTTTCTTGAATAAATCCATCGTAGGAAGATTCCTTAGTATTTTAATTCTCTTAAATTGCTCAAATATGGCATGTTTCCCTAATACTTTGCCTATTCCTTTGTAATGGTTCAATTCCTGGTATATCTCATGATTATTTATGAAATTGGAAACTAAAGTGCCTACAATTACCAATTGATCATTCAATGATCCTGCATCAGTTAATTTGTTATAAAATTGAATACAATTGCTATAAGCAGTGATCTTTTCAGATATCAGAAGCTTTAACTCCGGTGGACATTCAGGATCTGCTAGAAATGGCCAGTCTGATCGGATTTTTCTTTTAGGCTCATCCAGTGAAGTTTTCTGAATTGAATTAGGTTTAATTTCGATATCATAGGGTAATCCAGCTTTTTTTAACAAAGCCATTTTAATGATTCCAAGATGTATTTTAGGATTTTTAGAAACAATCCTTGCTATTGGTTTTGATGGATTTGTATAATCCATAAATAAACGAAGGCCGACCTCATGGTCGGCTCCGCCTAATAACCAATTATGAACAAAGTTTTGGATGTTGATCATCGGTTATTTATTAGTAAAGATGAAATTTAGCCTTTCCAAGCTCTTGTTTTACCTGTATCGATATGTACGAAGGTATTGTACATTCCGATGCCTCCTGTGGTCTTATTTTTCTCTACACAGGATTTCCAAGCTTTAATATTTCCATTAATGGGATAAGTGTCCAGGGCATTTCCCAATAGGTGCTGACTGGAGGTTGCACCATTAACGGATCTATTATAGCTTGGAGAACGATAGCTGCTTGAGATTCCAACTCCCGAACCAAATTCGGTTCTCAATATTTGCACCTCTGCAATGATATTCGCGTTAATACGAGTGAAAGTATCCTTTCTGTTTTTAGACAGGAATTCCTGAAGCCTAAAGTTTTCCGTAATGGGAAAGTTCGGAGAACTAGCATTAAACTCCAGATAATCACCATCCGTTTTGATACCATGCATAGCAGCTGCTGCAAGTATGGCCACAACAAGCCCTCTTTTAGTTGCTGTACTCATAAATAGATGGATTAGGGAAATACATTTCCAAGAAAGGCTTAATCGAAATCAAACCCTTTGCATTACAATTAAGGAACTTTCTAGTTTCAAATACCGTTTTAAGCGTTTCTGTAGGGATATTATCTCTATAAGCAGATGCCAGGATATTATCTGAAATTTCACCACTGACTACAATCGGTCTAGCATCCGGATAGACTTCATTATAATAAAGTGAAACCAATGGATATCCATTCTCCAATGCTTTATACTTCTCAATAATGTCAATCAGTTTTTCTGCATTCAATACCATAGGAGTATGTGTACCGTATCGTATAACTGGAAGATTATTAGCTTTTAAAGCTTTTGAAGCTAAACCATTGTTTTGAGCATAAATACCATCACCCTCAGCGGTCTTATCCAAGTCATCCTTAAATGCCTTTAGAGTTTGAAGATCAGCAAATAGTGTATTACCCAATAAAAAGATATCATCATTTGATAGGATAAATTCACCTTTGATATCTTCAGCTACTAAAGCTGTAAACACCTTGTTAGTAGAATCGGCTTGAGGATTCAGGATTAAGCTCGGTTTTGGACAGTTGCAAACTTCCTTGATTAAATGAGGTTCAACTGGGATTAATGTGATCTCAGGTGAAAACCATTCTTCTTTTTCTCCAACAATAATAACCTTTAGTGGTCCTGTATAATTCTTTTCCCAGGATCGGAGTGCATATTTTAATTCCTCACCTCCATCTCCCGACTTGATATAAGGGATCAACAATACCATTGGATTTTCTTGATCCGGGTTAATTACGGAAAGATCTTCCACCTGATTAACTAAGGTTTTGGAATCAGATACCTCATCATTGGATAATGGTTCACTTTCTATAAGTGAGTATGTTTCATCGGCATTCTTTCTGATCAGATTGGCCTTTAATAAGGAAGTAAGTGTGCCAGTAGCCGATTTTTTTGGCATTTCACAAGCTTCGATAATTGCTGCAACCGAATTCTTATTATCCTTGATCGCAATTAAAACCTTGGATTGATTTTCAGTTAGATTATTCATAAATATGGTTATTAATAAATAAAGGCACGAGCAAGCCCGTGCCAAAAACAATTAGAAATTATAAACCTCCAGAACCGGAACCCACTGTTTCAGGAGCAATGGCAGGCAAAGCCCCGGAATAGAATCCTGCAACGAAGATTCCTCGAATTTTTTGAGCGAAAGTAAATGTCGATTTATTGGCCTCGTTATTACGTTGGTTTTCCAAGGTAAAGAACAATGGATTACATGACCAGCCATGTATCAAAGTAGCTTTACCATCACCACATTCTTCTGTAATGGCAATGAAAGGCTGTCCTAACCACTTCTGTTTGAATTCTTCAATCTCCAAGGAATTACCTGGATGGGTGAATACTAATTTTTGCAAAAATCCTTCTTCATCATCACCACCTTCCTGCGTATCTGCACGGTCGATCGTGGATGAGGTCGCATAGATAGCGATTGCCAATGCACTAGCCTTCATGGTAATGGGGCCAGTAACTTTTACATCCTCTGCACCACGTGCAGGGAATGCCTCAATCTCATCATAGGGAATTAGGATGATACGAGAATTTACGGCTGAAGGTGCACCGCTTTTCTTTTTTAATGAAACTTTTTGATAAGGCATCTTATTTAAGTTTTATAGTTTTCGATTCTGTTAATAAGGGCAGCCTGAACTGCCCTTGGTTTATGGTTGATTAAAATAAGTTTACAAACCTCCAGCACCCGATCCAGTAGTGGTGGTTTTTGGAGAGGTTCCATCAGGATATTTATTGGAAGCCAATAATCCTTGTTGTGCATCCGTATAGGAATCTGGTACATAGGCAAAAACGAACTCTGCAATTTCAAAACCTACACCTAACCAATACTCCCCGAATAAACGAACCTCATAATCTTTTTTCTGAACATCATTAATGACATTCGGAGGTGTACTTTTATTCCGCAATTTCACCATGTTTCCAGGTGTAGTCGCAAAGATGATAGGAGACTTGGACATACCATCTAATGCATGGATTTCCATTTCTACATAATCCACCTCTGCTTCCTTGTTCATGCCTCCAACTACCTTTGACCCTGTTCCATAATGTTTTTCATAGGCACGTTGGTATCTCTTCTTCACGGACTTAGAGCTATAGATTTTTTTGATCTTTAGATCATCATCCACGAAATCAGCAAAGTCCTCTACGAATTTCACTACCTGTTCGTCAGTTGCAGTGGCCCAGTCAATGGACTTAGTGAAGAATTTCATCTTCGTTGCAGGATTTGCTTTTTCTGCAATCAAGATTGTTTCGATTCCATCCATGGAATCTTCTGGAGAACTTGCTGCGTTTGGATCAGTCTTAAGCTTGTATTTACCCTTGAAGACCATGCGTTTTTCAATATCATCCATCAGTTTTGGAAACACCAATTTATTGATGATGTATTTCGTAATCGGCATTTGATCCGGAGAAAGACCTTCATCATACAAATGCAACAAGTAAGTATCCAAAACCTCGGCCGGAACAATTGGATAGTTAATCTTATGACGATAGTTTTTGATCGTCAAAGGTGTAAACTTGGCATTTCCTGCAGGAGTCCATTTCGCATTGAATTGTTGGGAAACCGAATTGATGTGAGCTTGTGTTGCACGATATTCCGTGGTTGCAGGAACGGTACGGAAATGCTCAGCAGAAGTAAAACCATTGAAAATCTGCGTATGGATTTGCAGATTGGTTTGATTTTGACTTAGATAGGTTCCGAATTCAGTTTTTAACTGATCGACTTCTATTGTTGCAGCATCTGCTGAAACAAAGGCTCCAGTTGCCATTGCACCATACACTAAAGCATAGTGAGCAGCTTTTCTCATTACATTCAATACTTTAGGAACACCCGCCTTTCCTTGAAATTCTGTGTTTTCAGATTGTGGGATTCCTTCTGGCTCCTCCGATAATGCAGCAATTAATTTGTCTTTTTTAGCATTATCCTCTAAAGCCACTTTTAATTTCGCTGCTAATTCTGAAGTGGCTTTTTCAGCTTCTGGAGCAATGATTGCTTTCATAGCATCATAAATACCCTTAGAATGTTCTTCAGGATTTTCAGAAGCTAAACCTGCTTCAAACTTTGCTAAGGCAGATTCTCCAAAAAAACCTTTGAGAATCTCTTTTTGTTCAGCACTTAATTTGTTTTCAGCTAATGAGGTTATACCCATTGCTTTAAAAAATACGGCTTTGATTTTATTCCAATTCATTTTTTAAATAGGATTAGGTTGATAAATTCTTGTTTATTGATTTGCCCAGGATTTAACTGTAGCATAGTTGATAGCATCTTGTAAAGTTCCGATTGCATCCGCCAATCCAATATCCACGGATTTTTGTCCAGGATAAGTAGCACCTGATAGAATGCCTGGTGTGTCTAACTTTATTTTTGATTCGCGATAAGATTTTACAGATTCCTGAAACTGAATAGCCATTGGATTTAGCATTTCAGCCTTAATCTGATCATATTCACCTTTTAATAGCTGCTGAAAGGCAAGGTTTTTATCAGCTGATTGGTCAGCATAAACCTCATGGAACTTTGCACCTTGTTTCTCATAATAAGGCATTAGGTCCAAAAAGGATATCATAACTCCAATGGATCCAAAAACAGAGGAAATATTGTTATTTGAGAAAATATAATCACAAGCAGAAGCTGTCCAATATGCTGCGGAACATGCAGCATCACAATGTGCAATAATTGGTTTATTGGATTCTTTAACAAATTTTATCGCATCCAATAATGGTGGCACTGCATTTACGGCTCCTCCTCCTGAATCAATATCTAAAACAATAGCAGATACATTTTCCTTTGATGCAAAATGTTTGATATAATATGCTATTTCATCCATACCATATGTACACCAGGTACCGTATTTGAACATGGTTCCTTTTATAGGTAGCACCATTACACTTGATCCTTCCTCAGCAATATCTTCAGGTACCTGATCCCCGTCTTCATCATATGCCAAGACATTGATTTCATTTAAGGCTTGAAAATCATTTTGATAGATACCTTTAGAATTCAATAATCCAGAAATCTGTGCTCCAAATCCCATTGCCATTTCCGGATTGATCATAAACTGACCCTTTAGGATAGCCGTGAGTAAATGGTACTGCCAATTGCCTTCTATTCTTCTTTGCATAATATATTTGTTTATGCAAATGTGGCTTAATGGTAGTGTCTACTAAAGGACGTTTTTGAGGGTTCAGAAATAAAACAAAAGCCCTAAACGCATTTCGAATAGGGCTTCAACAGTATGTGTAGAATCAAAAAATATCAAATAGAGGTAATCATTTCCAACGGAGGATCAATGCCATTATGCTGTATGGAAAACAAGTAATTGGTCAAACTCCTAGTCTCATCGGATTTTACAGGGATAAAAGGAGTTCCCAAAATAAGTTCCCTTCCATCACAGAGGGTTATTTTTATGAGACTTTCCGGAATTGTACCAAATATAACCTTTAGCCTAGCCGAAATATTACAGGTATAGTATGTACCAGCAGGATGTTGTTTCGAAATGATTTGCATTTCACCCGATGCCAGATGCATGGGAATATCTTTCCAAAAAAGAACTTTCAAAAAGACTTTAGACAATCCGTTTCTTTCCGGGATTAAATTATAGCTCGTAATGTTCTTTACCTCTACATAGGCCAAAGATGAAATAATTTGTATTTTCATGAGAATTGGTATTGGCTCATTTCTAAAATGGAATTGGAAATGATTTTATTTTGAATCTGTACCCGGCGCGCTAATCTATTTACCATTTTTTTCATATTCTTTTCCTCTAACCGATAGGTCCGTTTTTTCAACTGTTCAACATCACCTATTTTGCTGATCAGCTTACGCGCCAGTATGAAGTTGCTGATCACATCCTTTTGCTTCATTCCCAAATTGATTCCAACAAAATAATACTGGATAAAGTCCTGGTCAAATTTGGCTATTAAGAAATCATTGATCCTCCTTTGATCTTCTGTAGCGATATAACACCAACGTGTAAATAAAGAAGGCATTGCTGAGGTTCTTGGTAAACGAAATTTAACGGCCTTTTCAGGATCGATATTCTGCTCAATGGGGAAATCGGAATATTTGGTCATCGAACAGATAAACCTTCCTATATCAGTATCGCGAAATACCGAAAACGCACCATCTTCGAAAGCTAAAATAGCATTCAAATATTCACGATGCATTTCATTTTGGATGTGACAAATGACATTCATAGAAGATCTCTTTTAGGTACACCCAAATTTACATGAAAATCGTACAAAAAACGAATTTAAAGTACTGTAAAATAGTAGTATTATGGTATTTTATTTAAACAGTTTATTCGCTAAAAAGAGAAGAATATGAAAATAGATCATTAAGGAAGATCGAAGGTTCAAATGTACATTGAATTAACTTGCGATTCAAGAAACTGCCAAAATTTTTGTGTTTTTGTAATTTTGTAAACCATACTGAAAACCAATAAGTTACATGAGTCACATAAGTAAAATCGAATTACAAAAATATTTTAGGATTTGTAACTGGATGGTAACCGCTCTTTTAATTACAAATTTTTGTAACAAGCTATTTTTAGATACAATTTTTTGTAACTCTCTAAACTACTGAATATCATTCCTTTATATTATTGTTTTTTAATTTGTTACAGAATTACAAAAATTATTAAGTTAATAAATATAAGAGGTTAAAGGAGAATGCCCAGCAGCCCGGAGAGGGTTGAGAATAAGGCGCTTCCAATCTTCGATCTGGAAGCATATTTGCGCTGCTACGCGAGCGCTTTTAAATACAATAAATGAAAGGAGCAGAGGGGAAATTGGAAATGATATTTCCAAGTTTTATATTTGCTAATATTTTTAGTATTTATTCTATATGGCAAATCCGGGATTTAATAAGAGGCCAGAGCCAGGAAGAATTCCTGCTAACTTTTTAGTATTGGCCAAAACGGCCCGTGTAAATGGTTGTCTGATTTATCACAAGCCATCTAAGAAATGGTTTACACCTGATGAATTGGAAGCTGGACCTTCTGAAATATCCCAGACACGCACATATAGAAGCGACAATGCGGCTGACTTTGCTCTAGTACAGCCGCATTTCATTCTAAAACAGCGGATTCAATGGGTAAATAAGGCTAATGAGGAATTGCAGCGGATACTGGAGGTTATGAAGTTTTGATAATTATTAATTAATTGTATATTTGAATTACAGAGATCGTCGGTAATGGGGGGTCACTGTGCCACAAAAGCACCTTCATTAAGATGGTGCTTTTGTCTTTTTTATAGATATTTAGAATAAAAAAAGCCTTTAATTATTTCACTGTGGGCATTTCAATTAGGCAATCATTTTTAATAACTCCCGACATTGACATTCTGCCCAAGCTGTCACGACATGCGGAACTACACTATTTCCAATGAATTTCTTTTGATCGGATTGATTTCCATATAGTTTATAGTCAGATGGAAATCCCTGGATTAGTTTCAACTCCTGGACTTTAAGCATTCGCATTCTGATATCAGAGATTCCATACATGGCCATAAACTCTTTTATCTTAACCATTATTTCTGAATCATCCTTATAGATTTCAATCCTCACATTTGAATCAATAGAATATTGAATAAAGTACAATGGAGCTTTATCTTGTCGTGCAATAATCGTCGCACATGGCTGCTCAATATGCATCGTGTGGCCTCCATGAGAAGGATTGTAAATAAATCCCTTTACAGTCATTAAGACGTGTTTATCATTTGTAAGAATTGTACCAGCTGGAATATCTACTGATTGATGATTATGTTCTCCTGAATACTGTTTATCAAGCCAATGTGCCTGAACCAAAGAAAACCTATCTTTAGTTGGAATGGTATCCAATGGTTCATTAATTGATTCACTTCCTTTATCGTTTCCATAGTATTTGGTGATAAATATTGGTTTAACATTTACAAATGCATTTCCATCTTTAGTTTTAATAGTGCCTAATGGAGAATCAATTGATGTGATTTTACTCATGGGATTACCTGAAAAATATTTCATCACAAAGGAAGTCTGTACCAGACCTAATCTATTCTGACAAGCTATTGTAGGTAAAGGATCTTCAATTGAAGGAGTTCGGATTTTTCCTTCCTTATTCATTGAATTATATTTCAGAATAAAGTTTGATTTACCACCTGCAACTTCTTTGATCAATCCTGCATATATTCTTTTCAATGTGTTTTCTACTAAAGGTTTTTTACGAAAAAAAATGGATTCACCTTCATCATCAAAATCAAGAAGATCTTTAACAGCTTTCCATTTCTTAAGATCGTTTCCAAAAAGTGTTGTTTTATTGGATCCTGTTTTAGAATGCGTGGGTTCAGGCCATACAATAGGTAGACCATCCTTTGCAAAACATCCGAATAATCTATTTCTGGAAGTATAAGCTCCAAAATCTGCTGAATTCATTTCACGCCAATCATCCCTATAACCAAAGGAATTTATATGCTTTCTCCATTTCATCCAGTCGATTCCTGATTTCATGCTCATTGGTTTTCCGTTTTTATCCAAAGGTCCCCAAGACATAAATTCAACTACATTCTCAATCTGAACATAATCAGGGTTAATAGCGATGATATATCTATCTAAGTGATCAGCCAAAGTTCTTGAATCTGCATAACGTGATTGCCCTCCCTTTGCCTTACTGAAATTGGTGCATTCCAGAGATGCCCAAAGAACGACTTTAGCCCAAGGATATAGTTTGCGATATTGGTTGACGATTTCAATTAATGGAACCAAATCCAATGTGCGTATATCCTCTTCAAAATGATAGATTTCTGGGTGATTTTCCCAATGACTTCTGATAGCTTTGTGATCATGGTTGACACAGGCAGCAATCAAGGCAATGGGATTTCCATCATTGTCTCTGGCTTTTGCAAATCCGGTTGTAGTACCACCCGCCCCGCAAAATAGATCTACTACGATATATTGAATTGCCTCAGATTTTTCTACCTTTTGAGGAACGAAAGGTTTGTGTTGTAAAATAAATGCATTTATCATTTGAATTCCCTATTGTCGAATAATCCTAACTGTAAGAAAGGTTGAGTTTTATCTATAGTTACCGACTTTGATTTAACAATCTCACTTAGCTCAACTTTAACTGCAGAATGTCCGAGTCGTTTTATTTTTTTCCAAGGATAAAGAAAGGTCTGTTCCGCCCATAAAATAACTTCAGTTCTCTTAATAAATATTGAACCATTAGAAATAGTACCATCTCTCAATTTAAAAGCCCACATTTTGTAAGTTTTCATCGTTCATTCTTATTTATATTTTTTGATTTTATTTTTATTCAATACTTCTTTTACTTTATTAAAAAGATAGCCTCTAAAAGCCATTTCTTCTGTTGTCCATTCCAAACTGTATTCATCAAAATATAATGTTACAGTCTCTTCTTCTCCGGACTTACTTCCATGGTAATGCATACCTGTGAATTGCTTAGTTTTTGGTTTCCATACCTTCTTAACCTTATCGACGTATTCCAATAAAGCCTGTGTATGAATATTTGCTTTCAGTTTTTGAACCTTTAAATACGATTCTTCTAATTGATTTTGATAGGTCATTTCTTTTTAAGATTAGGTTTACAAGCTGTACATACGGTATTAGCTGCATTGGCCCAGTCGCATGGTTTTCCCGTTTTTTCTATACATTGAGAGCAATCACTATCAGTACATCCACATATAAAGCATTTTCCGTGTTCGGTATTGATTTTTTCAAACTCATACACCCAAACCCAAGGATTTTTATACCAGGATTTAAACCCATTAATTGATTGCCAAAGGCTTTGAAATGCAAATTTTTCAGGATTTTTGATTCCTAAAATACCTTTTGATATATAGCTATTACATAATCCAACTGGATGCCCCATTATCGAACGAGAACAACCCTTTTCTTTTAGTGGATATACATAGAAATAATGGATACCATCCTCATCGATAAAATTATCTACTCCTTCATTCAAGCAATCTTCTACTGAGATATCTTTTAATCTTTCAATTCTGATATTAATTATTTTAAGAAAGATTGTAGAAGCATCAAAATGCATATGAAGGGATGGGTTCCATTTATCTTCAGGCTGTTTGTACATCAAGGAAGATTTATATTCATATTTAAAAATGGCAGAAAATCTCCACGGCTCTTTAACCCATAGATAATCACCAATGGAATATTTACTCGAAAATTCTTTTTCAATCTTATTCATTGAATGATTAAATCGTACTAATAAATTCCCAGCAGTAACTGCTTTTATTAAATTCCAAGAATCCGGATTATCTTTATTTATTTCCTCCAATCCATTTGTTCTACGAGTTTGATTCTTGTAAAAACCTCTGATTTTTTTTGCCATTTCAGAAGTGAATAATATTGGTTTCATTTTTACTTTCATATTTACTTCCATTTTAAATATCCGTTTTTAACATATTCATCCATTTTGGATATGGATTCAATAATTAATTGACTTCTGTTTTTTAAATCCACAAAACCTACCTGGCTTTGTGGATGCTCTCCTGGTTGTGAAGTGATCTTCCATCCATTGTACAATTCCACTTCATAGGTAAATGGACTATTGACATTTCCCATAAATACTTGAATTACCTCGAATTCCTTCTTTTCAGAATCAACGAACCTCAAACCCAGTGGCCACGTTGGACGGTTGATTTCACTCATGCTACAAGGCGTATGGAAATAGATTTTAGCCTTACGTCTACTTCAAAAATTTCAACCGGCCAATTATTTTCTTTGATCAGGTTTTCAATTTCATATTTGATACCATCGAGATCTATTCCTCTCAATTCGATTCCACCTTTATAAGGCCGTGGTGATCTTGGTTTCACTTGCTTAATAATTTCATCTAGATAATTCATCGTTTATTTTTTTTTTGGTTTAAAAATTAGGTTTCTCTGTTCCAGGAACTGGTATTGGAAAATCACTTGGATCAATTGTTGGATCGTAAATGTTATCCGTCAATTCTTGATCTTGAGTCTGCAAATAAATCATGGATTGAGTTTTGCGACGTTCCGTTTTAATCCACTTTTTTTCCCGACTGTCATATTTTAATTCCTCTATTGTTTTGAGTACACGGCCATCTTTGTTTTGAGTAGGTTTTGGATTAAGCTTATAGCCTTTGAGTTGAGCGTACAGTTTCATTTTACCATTGAAACCGTGAGAGGTCATAACCTTTAATCCGGAATCCGCTTTAAAATCCTCTAGGGCATAATGAGCAGATACAAAAGAATCTAAACGATTAGCCTCCTTAGAAAAGAATATCTCAGCCCAACTAAGGAAATTGAATCCCATATTATTGGTTAAGGAACGGTCCATGATGTTTCCCATGGGAGCTTCAATCCACGTTGGCCATGAAAGATAGAGCCGGCAGCATTGTGCCATAAAATTCAGATCATCATTCCAATCGGATTCTGTATAAGCTGCTGACCAGAATTCTTTGCCGAATTCATCTATTGGTTGTCGGTTTTCCAAGAAAATACCAGATTTATCAACATGGTAATAATTGGAAGTACCAAAAAACAAAATCCTACGCATGGTGGATGAACCCAAGTCATCCGGAGAAAAGTTCGTGGTGATCCCCAATTTTGGAGATTGTTCAAATGGAATAGAGATCCTCGTTTTACCCTTTGGATTTACGGTAATATCTCCAGTAGTCATAGAAAACGTTCTTTCCATTGGGAATTCTCGAGAGGCATCATCAATATAAACAACATCGGTATTGATATTTACCTGCTCAAATACGTGGTTATCCTCAAATAATTTAGCGTTTTTACCATCGAAAAGAAGTAGGTTTTTTACTGCTCGAATCCCTTTAAAAAATATGGATTTTCCCGTTCCTCCAAATGAACCCTGTTCCTTTTGCGGAGTATCATCCATTCCAAATACAACCCATGGCCTAGACTCAGCTTTATATCGGTGCATGAGATAGCCAAAAGCATACATTTTATTGATCAGGTGCAGTGTTTGATCGTATCGTTCCTCTTCAGTAAGATTAGGGCCAAAAACGGTAAACTTATTCTCATCTTTATATTTCTGAGCCTCTTCAAGACTTAGATCAGCTAAATTATCCTCCAATTCCTTTTGCCAATGCACTCTCGATGTCTGCATCAAAAACCTGAAGAACATTGAATTCTGATTTTTAATGTCGATATGATATTTCCCATCGACTTTAGAGACCTCAAAAATTGTTTCAGGTTTTCTAACCTTATGAGGCAAAATCTTGGATTCCCATACCATTTTCTCCACTTTATTATTGGGAATTTCCTCAATTCCTTCAGCTGTAATCTTCCAGGTAACATTCTGAAAAAACATATACTGTGATTTCTGATCGAAGTCCCTGAAATCAGGATCTAACACTGGAAGGGAATCAAAAGTATTTGAAGATAGATTGGTGGATTTGTGGATCACGTTCAAAAGATCTTCATTGGCATATCGGCCTCTTAGGAAATTCAGTAGGAAAGCCTTGATATCCTCTGATCTTACTGGTCTGACAATATTTTCATCGATTTGGATAAACTCCATGGTTTCTTCATTCACCTTTCTTCTTCCAAAACCCGCTCTAACCAAGAAATTAATTACTCTTTCGATAGACAGTTTATATTCATACAAAGGTCTACCATATTTAAATTTTGGTTTTCCAGAACGGTCATAAGCCAATTCATAATCCCAAAAACGATACATTTTAGCAACCTTGACAAGATTGGCAAAATCAGATGCTTTAAAATGTTTCAGAAAATCACGGCCATCCTTACATGGTCTCCCATACTGATCTCTCTTTAATTTCAGTTCCTCCGGTAACTCTATAGTACGGATATCAAGGCATTGATCCGATACCAATGACATGCAAAGTCTATGATTTTGAAGTTGTCCTGTATAATCTAGATCAGGACAAGTAAATACACCTTTGGACCATAAAAACAATTTAAAAATCTGATCCTTTGTAAGCTTGAAATGTTCAGAAGATGGATATACAACATGATATCCCAATGCATAAAAGTTAAGGGCATCGGAACCTCCGGTACAATAAATAATCTCATCCAGTTGAGGCTTTACTTTTTTATCCTCTTCATCCTCATCTTTTTCCTGTTTTGCTACGAGATCTTGATAGGCCTTTTGGGTCTGGGCAAATCCATGAAGGAACTGTGCATCAAACTTACCATGGTAAAAAAAACGCTTGCTTTTATCCTTTGATTTAGGCTGGTAAATTTTTGAAAATCTTTCACCCGATTTCCCTTCCTCTTCAATTCTAAATATAGGATAGAACTCAGTTGACTTAAAGGTGATGGCTTTTCTATTCTTAATGATAGTATAGCTATCCAATGCATGCCAATGTTGTGCCTTTAGAATTTGACGGAAATGCTTTAATACCATTTCCTTTCGTTCATCCTCCTTTAAACTGCGATGTTGGTTTTCGATATAAGTCCATGTCCGTTCAGAAAATATAATTCTAAGGTGATTTTCTGCAACTTCCTCAGCATGATTGAAAATCCATTCTTTATCATTCTGATCAGGTGCAGCATCGGATGTGCTAACATCCGGTTCAAACATGGATTTGATATCATTTTCGGTTCCTATCCCATGCCTTTCTGCAATCAAACGGATTGCTTCTCCATATTCACAGTGTTCTCTTTTTTGAACATAGGCTATAGCATTTAGCCATTTACCATCATCACCAAAGTCATTGACCACATAATTATTATCTGAAAGCTTTTTGATAAGTGAAGAAGGCGTTTTTTCTGCTCTTCCTGGATCAGCAAAATGCTTCTTTGAATTTGTGTACTGATCGATATCCGGAATATAGAATCGAAAGACATCCAAACCACCATTGGTAACTTCGAAAATAGATTCTTTAGTTATTTTATAGTTGGTCATAGTTATTTGGTGGTTTTAGGCTTGCCGTAAGATTTAATGAATTGGAAAAGGTTCAACAAAAAAGAAAGCAGGAATAGGATCAGTAATGCGAGAATTATTATTTGAAGATCCTTATTTTGGATGGTCAATTCTTGGATCATCCTGGTGTATATTTCTATTGTCATGATGTTATGAGTGATTAGGTCAAGATCCGCTCGACTAGCAAAGCGGAGTAAATAGGTTAATAAGAACGTCCTAGTCTACCTAGCCCAGACTAGAGCTTATTTTTATGATTGTTATTAACTACAGCCGAACAATATTCCATAACCGGGATAATGTGGGTTTCAAAATGTGTTTTTGCTGGTGAACGTTTTATGGGCATAAGTACCGATAAGCTTACACGGGCATTTACAACCATCGTAGCCAACTTTAGTATCGAACCTTCTGAATAGCTGTCAATAATGAATCGAAACCTTTTGATTGCGTGAAATCGTTCTTTTGTTAAACTATCCGAATTGACATAAGCAAAGTGTCTCATATTGATAAATGACCGTAATTCATGGCTAATCAATTTTAGCGTTCGGATTCGCAATACTGCCTCAGCATCGGCATAGGATCTTACTTTGACATCTACTTTTTTTGTCTTGGAAAACGATGGATATTGCATATGCAGATTTCCCGTTATTGGATTAACAGTACCTTTTATCATGATCTTTAGGATTGAGGTTCAACGATATTTCTCCTCACAGCCCAGGGAATAATTTCAAGCTTTGAACTTACCCCAAGTTTGCGCTGTATGTTCTGGTTATGTGTATTTACGGTTTCTTCAGAAATACAAAGTTCATCGGCAATTATCTTATTGGACTTTCCAGTTGCTATTTTCTTGATGACATTGATTTCTTGTTTAGTAAGGTGTTCATTTCCGACTTTAATCGAAGCACAAAGTTTTCCCTCATAGGAACAATTTCCCCTCCTACCACATTCAAAATATTCAACATGTTCAATGGATCCGTTATCTGAGATATCAGCATTGCCATCGAAACCACCAAAGCGACAAATAATATATTGCCTCATCATATCGTCTCGCTTGGTAATGTCCCAAGAAACTAAGGCCTTTACGGCATCGGGATTTAACAACATATCCTCCTCTATTTTCGTAATGATCCATTCAGGGAAATCTCCCCAGAAATATGGAACACCCTTATGGAGGCATTTAATTTCATTCTCTGAGACATAGAATTCGACTGCGTTGTCTTCCAGTCCCGGTGGAAGCTGTTGTTTGATTTTCGATAGGTTTAACATTTGATTAAAATTTGGTAGTTATTTGGGATTTTTTACTTACTGGAAATGAGGTTACTTTGTTCTGATGGTTAAAGATTATTCAGAAGCGTATTCAGCATGGGCCAAAATTTTCAGAAGCTCTCTAGATTTGGAAATGATCCTGGAATCGTAGCTGTCCTTAATGGTATGAAGTTCCCTATGAACTGTAACACGATCAATTTTATGACCATCCTTTGTCAAGGCATCGGAAACTATTCTGACAAATGCCTTGGGGGCGTGTTTTCGTATAAATTGAAGTTCATTTCCTTCAACTTCAATTAGTGTGGGCTTAACAGTTTTATCCATTTGTTATTGGTTTTTGTTATTATTGTTTGTTATTGTATTTTGTTATTACAAACATATAAACATGTTTATTTAATAACAAATAAAATATAAACATTTTTATATATGATTATAGAACACCCTATAAGTCAGAGAATTAAAATTATCATCGATAGAGAAAGCAAGGGGAAAGTTGTAGATTTCGCAAGCAAACTAAGTGGAATTCCTTATCAAGTTATTTCAAGATTGTTTAAACAAGACGCTAGAAGCGGTAAATACCCTACCCCATCCACCGATTTGATTCTAGAAATTATAAACAAGTTTACATACTATAATCCAACATGGTTATTGACAGGTTATGGTGAAATGTTTGATGAATCGGAAGTCGATGATGAGTTTATGGAAAAGGAATATGGCTCATCAGCAGAAACCAACTCTCCTGAATTTTTAGCCCAATATTGGCAGGATCAGTATATAGAGGTTTCTAAAAAATACATGATTTTACAAGAAAAGTATTCAAACTTACTAATGCAAAAACTTGAATATGAAATCCCCATAAAGCAAAATAAAAAATAGGATTTCAATATTCTGATAAAAGTAAAATTTGAATAATGTTACACGATATTTTAAACAATGATTTGATTTAATAAATAAGACCTACAATGGCTTAAAAAAATTATAACAATTCTAATGCTATCTACAGAGAGATAGGCAATCTATAATGAAACTTTAAGTAAAAATAACATTATCAGTAGCAATGAAATCTCAACCTATAAAAGAAGTTATGATTTAGATAATATTAAATTTTGTCCCAACTGTGTTCCCATACATAATAACTAATTGACAAACAATATAGTTACGCTATCGGCCCTGGGTACTGGAAAAAAGCTCGACAATAGTCGAGCTTTTTTAGTATTTAGTATGGAGTATTTAGTAGATAGACCTAGGGTGGGAAGCATGGATTCTATTTAATATTTCACTATTATTGTTCTGCTAATCTATTATTTCTCTGTTATGGAAGGAATTAACCTATTTCTTAGCCCATTTATCCTGGCTTTTGGGGTTTTCTTGATTGGTGAGAAAAACAGAAAATTCAATAAGGCTCTTGGAGTATTGTTAATTGCTGTAGGAGGATATCTGTTTATTGATTCTGTTTTATTCCTTATCAAATTGTTTAGTTCAATTTATGGAACTGGAGAGTATTCATAAGATTATTAAGCTCCTAACAATTTTAATTTATCATAGTTATTTCAATTAGGAGTATATTGCGGTATGGAAGAAAAGAACACCTACATTGTTTATTTAAGAGTCATAGCGACCATATTTGTGGTCTTAATTCATGCTTCTACAGGTTTTCTTTATCGTATTGATACCCAAGCTTTCGACTGGAAATACGCCAATTGGATAAATGCTGCGACAAGATGTTCTGTTCCTATTTTTGTTATTATCTCCGGTGCCTTGCTGATTCCAAAAGAAGAAAGCACCTGGACATTTTATAAAAAACGCATTCCTAAATTGTTGTATCCATTTATCTTTTGGACAATCATCTATTTAATTTATTATTTCTATAAGTTCACCAAATTTGAGTTGCTTTCAGCAGAAAAAATTTGGTCAATAAGCCAGGACAAGATTCTACATGGTGCTAATGCGCACTTGTGGTACCTCTATATGATCATTGGATTATACCTTGCCCTCCCCTTTCTACGTAAAATACTAATTCAATCTTCAAGAGGTGAAATAGAAATCTTTCTTGCCCTATGGCTATTGTCTATGTTTTTCATGAGCAAGCCGCTATATGCTGTCACGCCTAAGTTTGATTTAACCTTCTTTTCGGGATATATCGGGTATTTGGTATTAGGGTATTATTTGAGCAACTATGACTTTAAATTCAAAAATAAGAAGCTAATTTATCCCTTAATTTACATCTTGATGGTGGTTATTGCAGCTATAGGAACTCAAATGCTCAATACAGATGTCAAAAAACTTAACACGTTCTTTTATAACTATGTATTTGCAACTACGGCTATTGCTGCTGGTGCATTATTTGTATGGATCAGAGAAATAAGCAAACAAAATAAAGCCCCTGAATGGGTACTGCTGATTGACAAATATAGTTTTGGGATTTACCTGGCACATATCATCCCTTTGAATTTTCTGCATCCACTTATTTCAACCTTCGTAGGTACTGCATGGGTTATTCCATTAGCTACTATTAGCACCATAATTATATCCATACTCATAACGTTTATTCTCCGAAAATTGCCTTTTGGAAAATATGTTAGTGGGTAAACTCGGATGATAATTGGATATAAAATTATTACTCTCGAGCAACAAAAGGCTCAAATATTAGGATTTTATTTCTACTCTTTAGATTACCCATGTTCTAACAAACCTAATAATACAACAAAAATTTAACTAAAAAATAATATTCAACAATCTGTATGATAGTTTAAATTTGTAGTAATGTTTAAAATACTATGGCTAGTAAAGATTTAGACTTATATATGAAACAATGGTTAAATGGTGACGAAATAGCCTTTAAAGGAATAATGGATCGCTATTACCATCGTATGCGAGCTTTTGCTTTCCAAATGACTCGAAATAGAGAAGATGCAGAAGAATTAGCTATGAATGCTTTTTTAAAGTTATGGCAAAATAAAAACAGGATAAAGAATATCTCGAAGCCAGATGATTACTTATTTGGAATTTTAAGGCGTGAGGTCATTGCTCATGCTCGAAAAAAAACAGTTGTATTGGAACCAATGGACCAAATGGAATTAAATCAATTAGGTACAACTGAAGAGCTTCAAATTAATCTCAAAGATATCAAAAACAAGTATCAGGAGGCATTAAAGAAGCTAAGTCCACAACAAAAGCTGATTTTTAAAATGAGCCGGGAACAAGAATTGAGTCAACTTGAAATAGCTAAAAAAACTGGACTAGCCATCAATACGATTGGAAATCATATGAATGCAGCCTTAAAGATATTCCGTGAAGAACTCAAAGAATTCCCTAAAGTCATATTAATATTCATTCTCTGTTACCCCACTTGTGAAAATTTAGACTTGATTTTCCCACTTCTTCCCTAAAGTTCAAAATGAAGTAAATATTAAGTATTACAGCTCAATATTAACAAATCGTGAAATTTAACTTTTCCATTAGTGGCAGAGGCTGAGAATCGCATTGTTCTATTTGAAGGCAAAAAAAAAGCCTAACGATAAAACAAAAGAAAATGGTCAAGCCATCAAAAGAAACACTTATTCGGTATCTAAAAGGAAATGCTGAAGGAGATGAAAAAGGAATAGTAGAACTATACCTGAGCATGGATATGGATAGTTCATATTTAGAAGCTTGCATCAGGGAGGTTTGGCAAGAGCTAGACCAAACCAATGACCCCGAAGATGACCATGAAGAAAAACTAAAATTTTACCAGCTATTTGAATCAAGGAAACCTGAATTCATTCAATACCCACCTAATCTTTCCTTCAAAGAAAATAAAAAAAGATTTTCTCTAACCAGCAAATGGATAAGCTCCATTGCAGCTGCTCTCATTCTAGCCAGTTCCATTTTATACATAAAGAACTTTTGGCAGAAAGAAGCTTCAAATCCCGAGACATTTGATAAAATTACACGTATTGAACCAAATAGTGATCAAGCAGAATTGATTCTTCCAAATGGGGAAAAAATCGCCCTTTCAGAGCAAAGTGGAGAGATCTTATTACCAAATGCACATTTAAAAATTGAAAAAAATGAGTCTGGTGAAATAATTTATCGATCGCTGATCCCACAAACAGCACAATTAACCACTTGGAACACGATCAACACCCCCATTGCAGGACAATTTCAAATCATACTACCCGATGGTTCAAAAGCTATCCTGAATGCGGCATCCAGTATTCGTTATCCTCAGAAATTTCCAGCCCATGAAAGACGTATCAGCATGAAGGGGGAAGTTTATTTTGAAATTGAAAAGGTACTTGATTCACAAAAAAGAAAAATACCTTTTATAGTCGAAACCGAAAAACAAGAAATTCAAGTATTAGGCACCAAGTTTAATGTAAATGCCTATTCAGATGAGCCATTTACCAGTACCACCTTAGTTGAGGGAAGTGTGCAAGTTATAGCTAAAGAAAGTGCAGAAATGCTTTTATTGAAACCAGGTCAAGAGGCTCGATTAGGCAATGGTTTTCAACTCCTGGATGCAGATTTAGATGCACATTTAGCTTGGAGAAGCGGTGATTTTTATTTCCAACAAGAAGACTTATCCAGTATTTCAAGAAAACTTTCAAGATGGTATGGAGTAGAGATTTCCTATCCCAATAGTCTGCAACATATTCGATTAACAGGGATTTTCTCTAAGTCATCTTCCCTTTCCACGATCATTGAGAGTTTAAAAAATATACATACCCTACATGTGACATACTTAGCTAAAGAAAGGAGGATTGTTTTGCAAGAATAGTACTAACCTAGGTGATTTAACAAAAAAAACGGAAGATGCTACCAACATCCTCCGCAGAATCATAGTTAAATCTAGAAAAATTATCCATAGAGTTCTTAATAAAATTAACTACAAAACAAAAGTATGAATTTTTATCAAATCATGCGCATTATGAAAATTTGCATGGTCTTACTCACCTGTATATTGATGCAGGTCAGTGCCGCTAGTTTTAGTCAAGAATTAATCCTCAATAAACAGGAAAGTTCAGTTGCTGATATCTTAATACAGATTCGCAAACAAAGCAATTATAACTTTCTGTTTGATGCTAGCCAATTCAAAGATCTTCCTAAAATTAAGGTTCAGCATCAACGTGGAAATCTGAAACAGATTCTTGATGGAACATTTGCTGATTTACCTATTGAATACAGCATCAACAACCAGACTATTGTTATCAATAGAATAAATGAAAAGGCAAGTTCTCCTGTGGAGCAACAACAGTTTATTATCCGAGGTGTTGTTTTGGATGCAAAAGACAAAACTCCCATTCAAGGTGTATCTGTAAGGATTAAAGGTGGTCGACAAGGTGCTGTAACAGCTCCTAATGGGAGTTTTCAAATTACCGTGCCTGGTACTAATAACACATTAGTATTTACGAATGTGAGCTACCAAACCAAGGAACAGTCCGTAAAATCGGGAGATGCTAACATTCAAGTTTTATTAAATCCATCGGTCACTAAGTTAATGGAGGTGACAGTGCAAGCACGTCAAAATACTCGAACGGAAATTGCTGTCTTGGAAGAACGCAGGAAAGCCTCTATTGTACAAGATGCGATATCGGCTCAACAAATTGAGCGTACCGGAAGTATAACAACTACACAAGCCTTACAAAGAGTATCCGGCGTAACTATTACTGACGATAAATACGTGGCTATTCGTGGTCTTGGAGACCGTTCTGTAATTGGTCAGTTGAATGGTGTAAGGTTGGCTTCATCAGATCCTGATCGTAGTGCCATTCCTTTGGACCTAGTTCCAGCATCATTATTGGATAACATTACCATTTACAAGACGGTTACACCAGATAAGCCAGCAGATGCTGCTTCAGGTATTGTGGAATTAAAAACGAAATCTATTCCTTCGGAAATGACCTTTGAGGTAATTGCTCAAAGTGGATACAATTCCAATATTGGCGTTGGTGGTAATTACAATAGCTTTTGGAATAGTGATATGGGGCTAATGGGAACCAGGATTAATAAAAAGAATTTGTCTTCTGAGTTCTTAAATCTCTCTTCCCAATATCCCAATGGTCTAAACACGATTCAGAACATGATTGCTCAAAGCAATTACAATCCCAATGTTCGACAAGAAGTGGGAAGAATTAATTCATTGATGCAAGGTTTTGATCCAATCTTAAGCACCCAAACTCAACGAGCTCCACTTAACCAATTGTATTCAGCCACCTTTGGTAATAGTTACGAGCTATTTGGAAAACACAGGCTGGGGGTAATTTTGGGTGGTAACTATTACCGTCGGACAAGTAACATCCATAATGGGGATTTAACACAATACAGTATTTACCAAGGTGTTGTTACAGGTAACCCATTAATATTCAGCCAACGTAAGATTCCAAACTTTACAACGACCAACAACATCGTGATGGGTAAATACCAAACCTATCAGGAGCATACAGGAAATGAAAATTTAAATTATGGTGCATTGACAGGTCTGGCTTATCGTTTCAGCCCTATTCATGAGATTAGTTTTCAATATTTAGGCAGTTGGGGTGCAGAGAATACGGCCTCAAATCTTCGCGGGGGATACTATTATGCTGGTCTTCCTGGGGAAGTCAATAGTACTACCTATACATTAAAACAGACTTTTAGAACCCTGCATACTTTTAATGTTCAAGGTGTCCATAAGTTTTCTAATAAGGAATTATCCCCAAAATTTAGTTATAACCTCGCAAGTTCAACTTCTTCGCAAAATGACCCAGATTATCGTTTTGTCAATATGGTGGATTACAAACCAAGGTATGGTGGTGTTATTGCCATGCCAAGGATTGGATCGCATCACCTAGGAGGAGCAACGGAATACACCTATACCGATCGATATTATGCCTTATCTTCTGGTTATGTGAATGGATTTGGTCCTTATGGAATCATACAAGCTGATCCCAATGGTCGTCGTTGGAGAAAATTAGATGAGGTCAATTACAATTACAAGGCAGATTTAGCCATACCATTTCGCTTATTCGGATCAACACAGGAATTTAAAGTCGGAGGAAATTATTTGAGTAGAGAACGGGATTTTGGTGAAAATGTATTATTTCTTCCGGGATCAAACTTTTCAGGAAACCCAGAAGCCAATCTACAATTTGCTACTCAACCACTATATGAAGTTTATGGAAACCTAAATCGCCTGGTTAGTAATGAGGTAGTCGGCATAAAGGTTCCGACATCCGCTGTTGGGGAAGGTGATTTTCCAGTAGGAGGATTTTTATATAACATTCAGAAATCGCCAAACAATTACCGTGGATTTTATGTGACCAATGCCTTTTATGGTATGATGGACTTAAAGGTCTTCGAGAATTTAAGATTTGCTGGGGGTGTTCGTTTCGAAAATACCAATATACAATCTTCAGTAGATACATCGAATGTGTTTTTGGACCCATCCTTACTTGCTGCCAAAACAGATGGAACGGTAAACTTAAATCCGCAGAATCCCAATTCAGCATATAAGCAAGGTTATAAGCCTTTTTATTCCTTAAATGCAACCTATACCCTGCATGACAACATGAACTTTAGGGTTGCTTTCAATACAACCTTAGCTCGACCAGAATTACGAGAAATCACCAATGTGTTTGAATTTGATGCTTTCCAAATGGGCCTTGTTGTAGGTAATAACGCCTTGAGAAATCAATCGACAAAGAACTTAGATTTCCGATGGGAATGGTTTCCAAATGCAGGAGAAGTAATTGCCATTTCTGCCTTTGGCAAACAGATAGATAATCAATTGGTAAAAGTATACAGCATGCGAACGGAAGGGGTTTTGTCTCAATTTCCAGAGTATCCAATTATTCAATTTCAGAATGATCCAAACCGAGGTCGTGTATACGGTTTAGAATTGGAATTGGTAAAGAACCTTGGAAGTTTTTGGGATCCAGCAAGGGACTTCTTCTTAGGATCCAACTTATTAATTGCTCAGAGTAATATCCAGAAAACTCAAGAAAGATTAAATGCAAATTGGTCTATAGATCGAAATGCACCTAAGAACAGTCCACTCTTCGAGCAAGCTCCTTACAGCATCAATGCCTGGTTAAATTATACCAATAAAAATTGGGGAACAGATTTAACCTCAACCTACAACATGGTTGGCGAGCGTTTAATTCAAATCAATTTAACCGGTGAGCCAGACTTATATACCCAACCTTTTGGCATGTTGGATTTTGTGTTGACACAAAAGATAAATAAACGAATTGTCTTTAAGGGTTATGCCAAGAATGTTCTTAATCCAGCAATAAAGACCGTTTATGCGAATCCAAATACCGGTGGAAAATGGTATGGCAATGAATATATCAATAGAAGTTATAAACGAGGTGCTGAACTGATGTTTGGTTTCACCTATAACCTATTTTAAAATGAAAACAATACTAAAAAACAAGCGAGCAATTAATCTAATGCTACTTTTCAGTCTCTTGGCTGTTCTCATTGCTTGTAAAAAAGAAAATCCAGGCTTTAATTATGATTATCGAAGGGATTTGAGCAATATGAACAAATCCATGGTCCGTTTAGTTAATCTCTCCAAAAACCCGCAATTAATTGCTGATGGAGATTCACTCACCAATTTCTTTGTAGCCCCTAGAAGATCTGGCAACATCCCTCCAAGTGAAACGACCCCTCCGGGCACCAAGTATTTCCCTAAGGACGGCCGCTTAGGTTTAATCTGGGACATTCCACAAGAATTATTTAAGAACAGTACAGGCATCAATTTTAAAGTGAGCCATGTAAAACATATAACTGAAGTGGTTTTTGCTGTACCTTTTGATTTTATCGCAACAGACGGAAAGAATCAAGCAAAAGATTATTATTTCTTGAGGAATACCACTTCAGAAATGCAAAACCCTACAAATTACGTAGAAATTCCAAGAAGCATTACCGCACCAAGTAAACCTGATCATTTTAAGATTAGGATAATTAATTTAGCAAGAAAACTTTCACCTAGAAATCCAATGGAGGACCTGGCAGGGCCAGTTACATTAGCATTTGCTGATGGCACAACCGTCAATGGGAAAACTTCCAATATCGCAATGGACTCCTGGTCGGATTATGTAGAGGTACCTTACGGAACGTATCAATTTAAAGTACTAACCACAGATGGTCGTCAATTGCCCGGCCAAGGACAAACCCAATATGCCAAAATACTTCCAAAAACTTCAGAAATGGAAGGTGTTGATAAAGCGCAAACAGGATTGATTTATGGTGCTATTCAAACTTATCAACCCGGCGGAGTTTATAGTATTGTGGTTCATCCAGATGATTTCACCTGGACTTCTGGAAGGGATGAAATTAATAATGTCCAAAATTGTTATCAAACCATAGCAGATATTTCAGAACCTCTAAATCGAACATTTACCCGATTACAACTTGCAAATGCTTTGTTTAATCAAGATTTAACCCTATCCATAGATGGAAAAAACAGTGCTTCAACCACAGCTACTCAATCTTCAGAATATATCCATTTAGTAGCCGGGAAACACTTCTTAGAAGTAAAAAACAAAGTAGGTGAAGTGGTTTATTCGGAAGAGCAAGAACTAATGGCGGGACAAAACTACAGTTTATGGCTACATCTCGATGAGGGCAATAAAGTACATGGCTCCCTTGCTGCCAACAACCTTTCAGGAAGTACCTATATAGGGCAAAATAAAAATGGAAATAATGCCATTTATGATAGAATGAAGTTAAGCTATTTTTTCCATGTCCGTTATTTTAACTTCTGTAAGCAGCTCCCTTTATTAACTGTTGCCAGCTCGGATGGTCAAAACTTCATAACCGATAGATTTTCTGTAACCGGTGCAAATATCCCTTTGAATCAATTGAATTATACAGACAATTACGCAACTATAATATACAGCAAAGCAGATGTTAAAGGTTCCCCTTATCATTTCACCGCTTTCCGATCGGAAATAGGACGTGTTCCAGGGGATTGGTTAAGAAATATTTCTCCTCTTTCCAGTGAAAGTTTAATTAGGAATAAGGCACTTTATACGAAGGTTAATCGAAAAGTTCCTGTACATGAACCAGGTGTCTATTCTATTGCTCTTATCGGTGATTTAAGTAAGACCAATGAGCAAGAAAAACCAAGATTCATGATCGTAAAACACACCAAATAAATCAATGGCTATGAAAATTAATAATATTATTGGCTTTTCCGGAAGAACAAAAAAAGCCATTTATGGATTTCCTATAATTTTACTCCTTTTGATCAATTCACTCTTTTCATCATGTGAAAAAATAGAGTATAATACAGTAGAAAACCCTGCCTATATACGTGTATTTAATAACATGACTTATACACTGACCCTTCAGAACAAGGATGAACCTCAACCATTTTTCTGTATGTTTATTGATCCTGAATTTGATGAAACTGGCAAACCTATTTCTGGATTAGTTGTTGGGGATCATTTGGATAAAAGAAACCTTTATGCTGCTCCAAATGCGGCTCATGCAGGGTTAAGCACGTCTAAATTTAACCCAGAATATCCAGGTAAGGAATTAGTTCCAACAGCTCCTATTTTGAATGGATTTGACTTGACGAATTGGGCCCAGATACCTGCAGGTAAAAGAAGGTTTCTATTTATGGCAAGACCAATAAGCGAAATCCCATTCTCTCAACTACCTGATGAACAACAGCGAATTGTATTTTTAGACACCACAATTGACCTTTCAGAACGTGAGGTTTATACATTACATATTCTACAAAAGGATTTTAAGACCAAGAAAAACGGCTTATATGTTCGTCAGGAAAACTTCCATAAACAACCCTTTTCAGACACGCTCTCCTATGTGAATTTTTACAACTTGAGTGCAAAGGGATTTGTGGATGCCGATGAGCAATTCAAGACACCAGTTCCTAACACAATTCAATCATTTCAATATGGAATAGTTGATACCGTTAATGTTTTTTTGACTCACATTCAACCTCAAATTGATGCAGCAGGAAAAATACAACATTTAAGAATTCCAAAACTTAGTTATCAGTTTGCCGGATCTGTAATTCGAGAATTAGATAATCCTAAGGTAGCTTCTTATTATAGTTTTCCATTAATCCATAATTCAAATAACAAAATTTTCAGTTCTACTTGGCAATTTATTCAATTTTGTAAACCACCCTTAAACCCTAGATTAAATACATTTATACCAGAAGCTCCTACTTTTCCAAGAGGAAATACAGTAAGGTCTTTTCGAAGTAATTATGGATTTTTAAAATTCGACAATAGTCAATATAAGCCGAGCCAAAGTGATAACGAATTTTTCCCTGGCCTTACAGCAGATGTTCACTCAGGAATTTATAATCCAAAAACTTTTGGTCTTGTTAGCAGCATTGAAATTGTTAATAGCCATGTCTTTCTAATGAGTGTTCAACGAAAATTCCCTCAACCAATCTACTAATCATGAAAAATCCAATAAAAAACATTATTGCATATTTCCTAATTCTCATTGGATCATTTTTTCATTCCTGTAAACATGAAGATTTAAGCATCTATAAGGAATCGGAAAATTTAGCAAATATTATAGACTTCAGTAAGAATAACTATGAACTAACCTTATTCCATGCTGCTTTAATCCAGGTTGGATTAACCGAAACCTTGACTTCTGAGGGTCCATTTACATTTTTCGCCCCAACCAATAAAGCCTTCAACGAGATTGGAATTATCAGAGCTTCAGATTTTGCTTCAATGGATCAGGACAGTTTAAAAATGATGCTTACCTACCACATTCTCCCAAGGCGACTAAATTATTCAGATGTACCACCAAATACCATTGATAATAAATATACTAATTTGGCAAATTTAGAGGTTTATTTAGGAAATCGCTTTTTTATAGGTTGTAGTACTTGTTCCCCCAGAATTGAATTTTATATAAATGGTGCATCAATTCAAAAATTAGGGACAGATATCCCTTTAACGAATGGCGTATTACATACCATCGATAAAGTGTTAAAGTACAAACCTTCAGTACAAGATATTCTATTATCGAAAGAAAAATACTCTTTTTTCGTACAATTTCTAAAACAAATGAGGAAATGGGATGAACTAAGTGAATCTGGTCCATTCACCATTTTTGCTCCTACTAATGATGCGTTTTTAAAGGAAAAAATATCGTTAGAACAAATCAAGAGTTGGAACCCTTCAAATTTCCATAATAGGTTTTGGAGTGTATACCTAGTTTATAATCATTTTTTCTTGTCCGACATGGATGTTTTTGGCAAGTTGCCTGGCTCTGGTTATTATGGGGCACCATACTACAAATCTCAAATTAGGGGTGACGAAAATTATTCATTTGGAATTTCTACTCATTCCCCTCGTAAACCATTTATTATTGACACTAGGAAATCTTATCAAGATAGTCCAGATCGAGAATCATCATTAGAACCAATTTCCGAATTAGACTATAAAGCTGAAAATGGAATTGTAAATGGTATATCAAACCTTTTAGTATTGCCAACCGAAGCTATAAAAAAATGATAAATACAATATGAGAACTTTAACCAAACTATTTTTTTCTATGATCTTATTATCTATAATAATAATTAGCTCATGTAAGAAAAATGAATTTCTACCAGAAAATACGGGTAACAAAGTAATAACAGAAAAATTAAACATTTTCGAAGAATCCATACCAGGAGAAGCTACACTTTTTAAGCTTGCTTGGGATAAAGCGGATATAAAAAATTATATTTTAAAAGAATATCCTTTTGCTAAACTAACTTTTTTCATTCCATCAAATTCAGCAATGGAAAAATTAGGATTAAATAAACAAGGGATTGAAATGAGTACTCAATCAGATTTAGCAAAACTTATTAAATATCATATAATCACAGATGCTATATCAATTAATCAACTAAAAAATGCATTTCCAGACATTATGTGTCCAACACTTTTGGTAAACCCAAAATACTATTACTCAACTAGAAGTACTGATTTTACAAAAACAGAAGTTTATAGATATAATCATTACTTAAAAGCTTCTGAAAATTCAATATTTGTAAATGGTAAGAGAATAAGTTTATTAAAAGAAATACCAGTATTTGAAGGTAAGGCCTTTTTAATAAATAGTGTTTTAGAGGTCCCTGAAAGACAAATGATTGATGTTTTAAAATCGGACAAAAGACTTAGTTTATATAATAAAGCTCTTGAACTAAGCCTCCCATTTTATGAAAGATACTATAGTAAGTCGTATGGAAATTTTGCCACCCCATTACACTACTCTTTAGATTTTTTTTATACATTTCCAAATTCTGCCTATGAAAGTAATAATTATAAAAGGGATTTAGTAAACTTAACATTATTCCCTCCAACAAATGAAGCTTTTAATGAAATTGGAATTTTTAATGAAAAAGATCTTATAGCATTGAACAATAGAATACCTCCAAATTCTAATTTCCCTTATGGTCATTCTACTCCAATTGATAGCCTCTTAAGATATCAAAATTTTCATTTTAATGCCGGTATAATAATTCAATCTACAAATCCTTCAAAAAATGGGATTGGAGTAATGGGAGCCCCTGGAATGATTTGGTTCACAACAATCTTTGATGAGATTTTCTTTCCTAAATACATGATCAGCAATTCCATGACTTACGATGGTAAATTTGATACTGTTTATCCTGATTTTGTATTTAAAACAAAAAACAACAAAATCAATCTAAGTCATAAAAATAGTAACATCAAAGATGCTGAGATTATTGAATCTGATATCAATACTATCCAAGGTCCTATACATATTGTTAATCGAATCTTAGTCCCAAAAGATTTCACCATGTGGCATCTTAAAAAATAAATCATCATGAAACATTATTCATTATACTCTATTCCATTCCTACTCTTTTTTGCTTACTCATGTAATTCTACAGTTTCAGAAATAGAACCTAAAGATAATAATACTCTACATCAGGTTGTAAGAGATAATTTTGGACTCCAATTTTTGGCGACGTCTTTACATAAAACCGGCATCTCCAAAACACTGATTGAAGCAGGCCCTTTTACTTTACTTGCCTCTTCTGACCAGGCCTTCAAAGATGCAGGCTACAAAGATCCGGCAGCAGTTTATATGGAAGATGCTAGCAAGTTAGAGCTAATCACAAAATACCATATTTTAAAATCTGAATTAATCATTTCTAAGGTAAAAATGGGATATAACCAACCATTAGAAACGCTATTGGGCACCGAAGCTTACTTGAGTAAAGTGTTATATGGAAAAGATACCATGCTAACCATAAACGGAAGCATAGTTCTTCAACTCGATACAAAAGCCTCGAATGGAATGATGCAGGTAATCAATAATCTTTTATTACCCAATGCACACAAAAACCTTCTCGATGGTTTATCAGCTATTTCCGATCTTTCCTTATTCTACCAAGCATTAAAATCTTCTGGCATTACAGAACAATGGAAACCAAATGAAAAATTTACCATTTACGCTCCAAACAATATTGCTATGAGGAATGCTGGTTATTCCAGTTTAGAGCAAATTGTGGAGACACCCAAGGAAAAACTAATTGATTTGGTGGAATGGCATATTTGTAAAGATCAAAAATTCAAACAAGATTATCAGTTTTTAGCTACTGAAGGAAAGGATATCTATTCAGAGAAGTCCCTTAACAACAAAGACATACCTATTAGCATCCAGAATCACTGGAGAGATAGAAGAATAGTTGATAAACTTTCTATGCGAATTGGCTCGCAGTATATCCAGCCAACAAAATATGATATCATTACAGGAACAGGGATAATACACATTATTGGTCGAACATTCAATTAACCTATAAGCGCACAAGAAAATCGAATTTATTATGAATATTTCATATATCTCAACATGGTTGAACAGGCTTCTATTGCTTATTTTTCTAGCAATGGGGCTCTTCAACCTTGCTTATTCACAAGAAACTACCGGTTCCTTATCGGGTAAAACTATCGAAGCCAATGGAACAGCGATAGCCGATGCAACCATTACGGCCATCCACTTACCCTCAGGAACTAAATATGTCCTTTCAACAGATAAAAATGGTCTATATACATTAAATAACCTTCGGATTGGCGGTCCTTATCAATTGACAGCCTCAAGAGTCGGAATGCTCAGTGATGTCAAAGAGGATATCCAAATCCGACTAGGTGGAGCATTAAACATCGACTTTATCCTGAAATCAGAATCCCAACAATTAGAAGAAGTGGTTGTTTCTGTTCGGGCTGCTGGCCAAAGGGCAGATACCTATGGTGCAGGAAAGAATATTTCAGCAGCTGAGGTACAAAGCATGCCAAGTGTATCCAGATCCATTACTGATCTAACCCGTCTAACTCCTCAAAGGAGTCGAGACAACAGTTTTATGGGAACCAACTTCCGCTATAACAATGTCACCATAGATGGAGCAATCAATAACGATGCTATCGGCTTCTCTCCTTCTTTAGGTGGTCAAACTGGTACTTCAGGTCTTGCAGGTAGCTCCACAAGGACCAATCCCATATCCATTGAAGCCATACAAGATATGCAGGTTTACTTAGCTCCTTACGATGTTAAAATTGGAAATTTTACGGGCGGATCTATTAATGCAGTTACCCGATCAGGAACTAACAAAATAGAAGGTTCGGTATATGGTTTTGGTAGAAATGCTTCTTTAACTGGATCTGACAGAGCTGGTAATTTAGGGAAAATGAATGCTGATTTCCACGATTATCAAGCTGGTTTCCGTATCGGATTTCCAATTCTTAAAAACAGGGTATTCTTCTTCTCTAATCAAGAAATCAGCAGAAGAAATGACCCTACCCAATTGTTGGTCGGAAGCAATGAAACTGCAAATATTCTAAGTGCTGCAGATGCGAGCTCCATCATGAACACCGTAAAAACCAGGTATGGCAATATATTCGATGCTGGAACAGCCGATTTGTATACCAATTGGTCAAAGTCTATCAAGTTCTTTAATCGTTTAGATTGGAATATCAATGAGAAGCATCAATTGGCCATCCGTAATAATACCATCCGTAGCTCCGCTAGTCACATGGATAGAGATCAACAGGATTTCCGCTTTTCGAGTATGGCATTTGAACAAACCAATAACCAAAGCTCTACAGTGGCCGAATTGAAAAGTAGGTTTTCTAATTCCGTAAGTGGAAATGCTGTCATTGGTTTTACCTTAGTAAAAGACCGTCGTGATCCTTTATCCGATCCTACCCTACCACAGGTTCAAATACAAGGTAGAAGCCCAGGTACCACTATCTACATCGGTACAGATCGTGAGGCAAGCATCTTTGATCTTCAACAAAAAACTTGGGAGATTACTGCCAATCTGAACTGGAATAAAGGAAACCATAAATTCTTATTTGGCACCCATAACGAGCTTTACAACATCAATTATGGATTTGTTAATGGCTGGAATGGTCGTGTTGATTATAACAGTATAGAAGACTTCATCAGCAATAACCCTTACCGAGTACGTGGTAGTTACAATTATGCGAACAACAGCAGATCTTATATTTTAGACAATCCTGCGGCAAACTTCAACATCAATATGTACAGTTTGTATGCACAGGACGAAATTATGATAAGCGATCGTTTTAGAGTAACACCTGGTATCCGAGCTGATTTTGCTCATTTACCACAAAAACCGGGTGTATCTGACCGCATTAATGCTATTTGGCCAGACCCTAATTTCAATACAACTTATCAGTATTCTCCCGTTAGTCGCATTAACAAAAGTTTCTTAAACAAGGTTCAATTATCACCAAGAATAGGTTTTCGTTGGGAAGTAACAGAAGAACGTGACCTTGTCCTTCGCGGTGGTGCTGGTTTATTTACCGGGCGAATTCCATTTGCTTGGTTGGCTTATGCTTACTACAATACTGGTTTGACCTACGGCGCTTTTGATCAGCGTGTAGACCAGAAACCATTCACACCTGGATCTGATGCCATTAAACCTAGTCAGAATGGATTGGGTGATTTTATTGCACAAAACGGAGCGGTCATTAATGACCGAAATAGCGGCCGTACGCAAGTCGATTTGATCGATAATGGATTTACTATGCCGCAGGTATTTCGTACAAGCCTGGGGATTGATTATGCCTTAGAGAATGGTTGGAAGTTCACTTTCGATGGTATTTATACAAGAAGTATCAGCGATGTGATGTTCCAACAAATCAATAGTAAAGATAGCCCGCTTTGGTATGGCTACGACCAAAACAAAAAACAACCTGTATATAACGGTACTGTCGACAGTAAATTCTCCAACATTTATTTACTCAGCAATACCAACCAGGGTTATCGATATAGCTTAACGGGTTCAATAAGCAAGAATTTCAATCTACTTAGTTTAACGGCAAGTTATACCTTTGGGGAATCCAAAGATCTTTCCAATGGTGTTCGTAATTCCATGGAATCCAATTGGCAGTTAAATCAATCTTTGGTTCCGAACAACCCTAAATTGGCTTACAGTAATTTTGATATTAGACATCGACTTATGTCGAATATCAACTATGATATCCCTTGGAAAAGTGCCGGAAGAACCAATTTAAGCTTATTTTTTTCAGCACAGTCGGGTTCTCCATTTACTTATGGTGTTGTCAACAACAGCATTCAAGGTTTAAGCCAACAAGTTAGTTTGGTCTATATCCCTAAAGTAGAAGAAGCTATTCAGTATTTCAAGGATATTCCATCTGGACAGACAGCAGTACAACAAGCTGCAGCATTCAATCAATTCATCAATTCCAATGATTATTTAAAATCTAGACGTGGACAATTTACAGAACGAAATATGGCCAGAACGCCATGGAATGTTCAAGCAGATTTCCGAATAGCACATGAATTACCTGTTACAAAATCAGGTCAAGCTTTAACTATATCTGCTGATGTCGTAAATGTCACCAACTTAATCAGCAAGACTTGGGGAATTCAATATTTCTCTCCTAATACGTTCAATTCAACCAGTTCTGTGGGTTTAACACCAACACTGTTTCCACCACAACAGAACCAAAATACCTGGCCTGTATTTACTTTCAAAGACCCAGGGACGGCATATAGCATTGATTATTTCAATTCTAGAGCACAAGTGCAATTAGGTGTCAGGTATTCATTTTAGTCTCCAAACTCTCCTTAGTTTTTATATTCCTACTCCGAATCAGTATTTCTGATTCGGAGTTATTTTTATAACAGCTATTTAACAACATATTTACCAACTCCTCAAATTTAAAATAGCAGAAATTTTATTAAATTAGATAAAACTATTAATACAAGAACATGAAAAGCTTTTCTTTAATTATTGGTATTTTCTCACTGTTTGCAAGTCTCTCTTGCCAAGCACAAGAAACTAAACAAACAGAAGAAAAACAAGTTCTGGCCTTTGCCGATTCGGTGGTCAAGTGGATTGAGAAAAAGGACATCAAGACCTTACAATCACGCACCGGAAAAGTAATTGATTGTTATGCCTGTTCAGAAGAATTTACCAAGAAATATGAAGGCTATAAATTTCCAGCTGCTGATTTTTATAAAGAAGAATTTAAGAGGTTGTTTGGTACAGATCTCCTAACAAGGTTGAAACGAAATAAAACAATTTATGTGAAGCAACCTGAAGAAAAGAACCTACATGTAGTTTATTATACCATCTTCAACAAAGATGAAGCTGCACCAGGTCATGAAGGTGGACAATTCGGCATTTGGGTAACTAAGGAAAATGGTCAATATAAAATCTATGGTTTTGATACTATCCCTTAGATTCTAAGACCTATAATTTATTTCAACCTTTTCAACAACTCCTTAGCTTTAGGAAAAATCTTACTTGTTGTTTGAATATTAGCTAACCTTTCCCTGGCTTCATCATCTTGTCCTAATTCGTGATAGGCAACCGCAACATAATAATTCGCATCTTGTTGAAAGATGGATTCCCCATCAGCAACGCGATTTAAAACCCCTACAGATTCTCGATATTTTCCCTCACCCAATTTACTTAGCCCCAAATAATAAGCATACTGTACTACATCAGGATTTTCATCTGTTAAGGACTGAAGCACTGAAGAACTATGAGCATATTCTTTAGCATTAAATGCTTTAACTGCTTCCTCATAGGTTAATAGTTTGGGGCTCTCTTGACCACGAACAATCTCTGACCGCATCTCTGGTATTTCATAATAGCGAGCAGCTGGGAATAGAAATACTTTAGCAATCACCAATAAACAGGCTGCAGCAACGATCGGAATAATCCATTTCCGCCAATGAACAACAGTACCTTTTTGTTTCGATCTGTAGTCTTGTTCTACAGATGTTAAAGTCCTACGAAGTTCGTCCTCCTTTGAAATCAATCGATCTGCAAGGGAAGCATGTATTTGTTGTTGCAGGTTCAACTCTTCTCTAAAAGTCTCATCTCCTGCGAATAAGGCATCAAATTCTTTTTGATCAGCATCGGTTAAAACCTGATCAATATAATCTTGAATTAATTCATCCCTTGTTTTCATGATTGATTAATTTAAAAAATGGATGGCTCCTCATCCTTTCGCTCAATTTAGCCATACATTCACTTTTCTTTTTCCTCAGATAGGCATAACTCAACCCCAATGCTTCAGCTATTTTCTCCTGATTTTTAGATAGCATACATCGTTTGATAATCTCTTGACATCGCTCACCAAGGCTATCTAATTGTTCCATTAGAATACGTTCTTGCTCCACTTTAACCAGATGCTCTGTATATAAAGCCTCTGATTCATCCTCACTGTTAAATAAACTTTCTTCTGAATTTGTTACCTCCAATTGTTTACTTTTTTTCAAATGGTTCAACCATTTCCGTTTTGCAACCATTAATACAAATGATTCGATGGAGGTCGTCAATTGAAAATTCCTATCCCTTGCCATGTGATAGATATCAACCAAGGACTCCTGAATCATGTCATAGCCATCATCTTCAGAACCTGAATTCTGTTGGATCATTCGAAGGACTTTAGGAGCACATCGATCGTAAATCTGTTGAATTCCAACATGATTATTCGCTAAAAGAGAAACTATTAACTGTTGATCAGGATGCATATATTGGTTAGTATTTCGTAAATTTATCATTATTACTGGAGAATACTAACCATTATCTAGAAAAAACCACCAATTAAAACCAATGAAGAAATTCTATTTTCTGCTGATCTGTCTATTGTTCGTTGGCTCAGCAATGGCCCAAGACTCTCTTATTGTTAGGCAGGACACCTTCCCTTCTCGAATTGAAACTCAATATTTAGATTCTACCATAAAATTCAAACCCGTAATCCGTCCTTTAGTACCAATACCTGGAGGCAGACAGGCATATTTCACCTATTTATGGGATTTTGGAGATGGAAATTTCAGCACCAAAGAATCTCCAGAGCATCAATATGCTAAAGCTGGAGAATACGATGTTTCCCTTTATATTGTCAACAATTACGATAATGGTCCTAGACCAAAAAAACCAAAAACAAAGGTTCAGGTGGAAAGTAGAATGGCAAGCAACCAAAAAGCACCCAATACATTTGAACAACAATTTTTCAAATCCAATGGTATCTTCCAATTATTTAAGAATGCAAACGCTGTTCCTGGTGAAGATATGTCGCTTGTAGTAGGTGTGAAACCGACGAGCAATAAAGGAACAGTGCTCATTCTAACGAATGAAAAGTTGATCAATCCTACTGGATTTCTAGTGGCAAATCAAAGCAAATACCATCAAGAAAGAATAATTCCAGTAGAACATACAAAGGATCTCCAACGTTTATGGGCAAATGTCAAAGGCACCAGTATTACGCAAAGTGGCAGTCCTGATTATGGTACTATAGAAGAAATCCAATTTAAACCGGGCGAAGCCAACAAGTTTTTCACTGATTTAATAGAGGAATACAATACCGTATCACAATATGAAATTGACGGGAATACCAATGAAACACAATTCTCCATCATTAATCTTGATATTACCCCAGAGATGCTGGCAGACACTAACGCTATTGTGACCCTAACTGGTATTTACCTAGCAGATGGAAAAGACCCAGTAATTCATAAACTCGATGTTCCTATTATTAAGTCCCATGATCCGAATAAAATGTCTGTCAGACCTGCATTAGTTGATTACAGGATACAGTTCAAAAAGAAAAAACTAACGTATAAAGTACAATTTCAAAATGATGGAGAGGGTGATGCCAAAAACATCCGTTTGGAAATGTTCTTTCCCCAGCAAATCAATACCAGAAGTTTTAAATTATTGAACCTTTACCCGGAATGCGATACATGTAAGTCACCGACTGATCTAGGTTGCTATTCTTTTGAATTTGTTGATGAAAACAAGATTGTTTTTCATTTCAAAGGTATTGCATTGCCTGGCACAGCATCCCCTACTTTAACAGATCAGGATAGCAGTAAAGGTTTTATACGTTTCACTTTAGAGACACATAAAAAGCTTCAGAAAAAATCCCTACCAAGTTATACCAATATATACTTTGACAAGAATGAACCTATACGCACCAACCAAGCTACCATGCGGTTCAGACCTGGTTTGTCGCCCATTGTTTTCTTAGGATTAAATGCTCCGGCAAAAGCCGCAAATGATGAGATAGGTCGTTTAACCAAAGGCCTGAGTATAGGTGTTGGCCTAGCTCCCATTGCTCCATACAAACGACCCTATTGGCAGGTCGAACTTTATGCAAGTACCTTTGGATCTGAATTTAACCAACAAAACATTGCTAAGCAAGGTGAAATCCAGGTGCCAGATGAAAGAGGTAACCTCCAGTACCGAAAATTCAGCGGTATGGACTCCTCTTCTAATAAGAAATATATCTCCTTGCAATTGCCCGTTCAAATACGGTATAATATAAGTCGGTATATCTCTGCTGGAGTGGGTGCATTGGTAAAAACCAATATCAATTACCATCGTGAAGAAGCTATAACGTATCATATTCCAGATGCCGCTGGAACGACTTCTGCTTATACGATAAACAACCAAGTCGCTAAGGAAAAAAGATCAGCCTTATTATTTGCTCCTCTGGTCGACCTCAATATTGGCCGAGCATATTTAGGTCCTGCTCTCGGAATTCGATACCAATACGATAAAACATATAAAAATAACATCAACTTGTATTTAATGTGGCGATTATAAGATCCATTTTATTCGTTTTAATTTCTTGCTTTTGTTTCTCCTGTTCAAACAAATCACCGGAAACTCAAACAAAATCTCCTAAGGATAGTGTTTCAAGTGTATTATTGGACTCATTAGGGGAAATTGCATACGACCATTTTGAAACCTACAAAGACAACCCAGAGGCGTTTCTGATGCCTCTACAAAATAAAGTATTCACAAAGGATCAAGCAGACACATATTCTTGGATATTGATCAATATGGGATACAATTTCCAAAGCCATAGTCGTATATTAACGAGCAGTAGGTATTATGAACAAGCATTATTACAAGACCAAAAAATCCAAAGCCTTTCAGAAGTAGATAGATTGACCTACCTGATAAAACCACTCGCTAATAATTACAGTATGCTTGGAGATTATAAGAAGTCTGAGCGCTTACAACTTCAAGCTGTTAAAGAAAGTAAAGATTCGACCTTAAAAGCATCTTTCTTAAACAATTTATTATTGATGTACCTACATAGCAATCAAGTAAACCTCGCCATCCAAACAGGATTGGAAGGATTAAAACTATTAGCTAAGCCTAATTACCTCCATATCCACTTATACAATGGTCTCGCACAAGCCTATCAAGAAAAAAATCTAATAGACTCCTCCCAATATTATAATCAACAAGCTTTAAAATACAGCAACAATTTAGCACCAAACGAACAAGTGAAAGCAGCTTATATAGCTGCACTAAGCCAACAAATTAACCTGCAACAATTAGATGAAAAGCATCCTACCTCCAAACCTTTAATACTTAAAGCACTTCAATTGGAATTGCAAAATTTTCCAAATTCCAGATTTAGGGAAAAGGCTGATCTATTTCACAAATTAGCTAAAAACGAACTATCAGGTGGAAATAAGAATACAGCCATTAAGAGTCTTTGGAAAGCTAAGGACCTTCTAAAAAGTCAAGTAAACGACTATGGACAATCTACCTACAACCTCATCAATATCTATAGAGACTTAGGAACCATTTACAGCAAATCCACTATTGATAGTAGTCTCTATTACTATCAACTCGCACTTCAACAGGACTTTGCTTTTCAACAAAACAGCAGTGGAAAGGAAAATCACCTAAGTGCTAATATTTGGAACAGAACTTTAATGCAAGAGATCCTGGATAATTTACCTGATCCAAAATCTCTACGACAGGAACAGCTATTCCAATTAATCTGGTTTATGGAATTATCAAAAGGAAGGCTTTTATGGAACGATATTATCCGGTCCAACGATTGGCAAAATGACAGTTTACAAGTGAACACCGAAAGCCAACAATTACAAGCTTTATATCAACAAAAAGATCGACTAATAGACTCCATCGAGATTAAAGAAACCGACGAGAAAATTAAAGCATTGTTGACTAAATTTGAATTAGAAGAGCAGTATTTTTTAAACAGACGGAAAATGCCCTCTTTTGAAAAATTCCTTAATAACCTAAAGACCTATAAAGGACAGCAATATGCTTATTTCATTCAATTGGATCATAGCATCTCTATATTTAGGATAGATGCAGGTCAGATTCAATATTTCCACCTAAAAGAACCTAAGTTTATCACTGATTTACTCCATTTTAAGGAGACTTATTTTAGCAATTCCCCACATGCATTTAATAGCAATCCTAAAAAATATTTTCAATCTGCACAGCAATTGAAACAGGCATTGCTTCCAATGTTAGCTAGCAACAAAAAACAAATCAAACTATCTTTGGATAATGAGTTACATGTGCTGCCTTTTGATGCTTTATATGATGAGAAGGAATATTTAATCCAAAAGCATGACATTCAATATGTTCCTTCACTCCTTGCTTTTGATCTGTTCGATCAAAGGTCATTTAATAATTTGACCCTGAATATTCTCTATAGGGAAAAATACAATCCCCCATTGGTGGATTTACCCTTTGTTCACAAAGAGGTCCAGAACCTCAAACAGCATTATGAAGCTAAGCTTTTCGATTTTAAGGATTTAAATCCAGACCGTATGGCTGAAATATGGAATGCTAAGGGAATCATCCATATCGCTGCACATAGTATCGTTGAAGAGAATGGGGAAGCAAAACTCTTATTGAAACAACCCATTTCAACCGACCAATTAAGGTACTTTTCCATGCAGGCACCTTTAGTCGTTTTGTCGGCTTGCAATACCGCCTCTGGTGAACTTCTACCTTCCGAAGGATTAGCAAGTATTAATCGAGCATTTCTAAGTAAGGGTATCCCTGGCGTATTGGCCACCCACTGGTATGCTAATGATGCTGTTATGCTCGATATGACAGATAAATTCTATCAACAATTATTACGCACAAAGAGTCCCGTACAAGCACTTTCAAATGCCAAAAGACAATTCCTCCTTGAACAAGACGAAACGATGTCAAACCCTTGGTATTGGGCAAATATGGTCTATACTGGCCTGGATACAACAATAGACCTGCAGCAAGCTACAGGTCTATCTCCAGTTTATCACTGGTTGGCTATCATTTTTACTATAATCCTAATCCTTTATTTGTTTCAACGCTTAAGGAAGACAGATCTTAAGTAAGTATCGAAAATATCCGATCACAAATAGCGTCAAGGAGATCCGCTCAGGTTGCATATCATCGATCTGCAAATCCTTATTTTCCTTGGGTTCCATATCATTTAATTTAATATGCCAATACTTTGATCTCTGTTCTGCGGTTCTCCTGATGTTGTTCTTCTGAACAGTCAACACCATTGCCACAGTTATTCAACAAACGCGATTCACCATATCCCTTAGCTTGTAATCTATTTCTTTCAATACCTTTACTTACTAGATAAGCTACTGCAGATTCTGCACGTTGCTGCGATAAACGCTGATTGTAAGCATCATTACCACGGCTATCGGTATGAGAAGACAATTCGATTTTTAGGCTCGGATTCTGTTTCATAATCGAAACTACATTATCTAAGATCACTGCAGCATCCGATCGAATATTTGCCTTATCAAAATCATAATGTATATTTTTCAGCACCCAATTTCCTCCTGCAACCAAATTACATACCCCAAGTTTTAAGGTGACATATAAGGTTTTGCTACGGTCCAAACCTTGGGTAGAAACCATTTCTGTTTGTGAATAGCGACCAGATTGATTGGCAACTATAGTATAATCAGCACGTTGATCCAATTGGTAAATAAACTTACCTTCCTTATCAGAAGTCTGACTCATATTGCTTTTATTGCTACTATTTGTCAATACAGTTGCGATATTCGGAAGAATCTGATTCTTGTCGCAATCAACAGTTTCCCCAATCAAGGTAAATCTAGGGTCATCATGAAAAATTTCTCGATAAATAACTGCATCATGTCCTGTAAAATCATTTGCTGATATGGTCATTAGATCAGTTTTAATACCATTTTTTTCTCCTACTATCTTATATTCTCCAGCCTGAGCGTTATTTATTCTCGCAATCTCTCCATTGGCATTGGAAGTCTCCTTATTGGAGTAATTTGCTGATTCCACAGAAACAGTTACTCCACTCAACGCTATGCCTGTTTGCTTATCCTTTACTACGATTTGAATACTTTTCGACTGTGGTTTTACAGCTGGTACTACCGTCTCTATTGGTCTCTCCACAACAGGTTTCTCTGCTGATTTTCGACCAAGGATATATTTAACACCAACGCCAATATTTAAACTTTGATATGGTGTCTTCGAGGGACTAAAAGTTTCTTCATAATGATCTAAAAAGTTATTGACAAAGGTCTTTGATTCTATAGCAGTACCTGCTGCAATTCGTTCTTCTACTGCAAATTTGGAAGCTTTCTTTCCAAACTTAGTTCCAAAGGATTGCATATAATCGGCTTGAGCAAAAAGCGCTAAGTTATCCGATAGCAAGTAGTTAAAGCGTAATCCCGCCAAACCTAACCAAGCATTCGCTTTATTACTGGCATCATTCGTAGTCTGTTTCAATGGAATTACTATCGAGTTGCCCTTAGCATCATCATAATGCAAACTCTTCACATATTCCGGAAAGCGCTGCATTAAAATACCTCCGCGTAAGAATGCCTCCAATTGAAAACTTCCTTCTTCATACTTATAGGTAGGGCCAAAGGTGAAATCCATATGCTCAAACTTCGCCTTATTTTTATAGCTTGTTTCGATAAATCCATTTTCAAAAAACATGCTGTCCTCCCTAACTAATCCATGCGACAATAAACGTGCATCGACTCCTAAGCCAAAGCGATTGCCTGAAAAGTATTTATCCATAAATAGACCACCAAAATAACCAGTTTTAGTCTGTCCTATGGACTTATAGGTCCCCATGGGAAAGGAACCTCCACCAAATACGCCAATCTGAAAATCACCAGATTCTTTTACTTGAGCCATCCCAAGGATCGCTAAAGTCATCATCATCATTGAAAGTAAAAATCGTTTCATAACTAATAATCTTTAAGTGTATAATTCTGTTATCTTTTACAGCTATATCAACACTATCCAGATTATGTTACCCCCCTGATGAAAATTATTTTATTTTTTTTATTATTCGACCAACAAAAAACACGGATAAGACAGCTTACCCGTGTTTTTTTATAAATGTGATTAAAAAGAAATTTTACAACCTAATCAATTTCAAAGGGAGATTGAACTAAAAAACATATCCTACATTCACACTATCTAGGAATAATAAGTCTCCAATTCCATTTCATCCACTCGGTTTACTATTGATTTTAAATTTCTCTCAAAAATTGTTAATAGTGCGTAACTAAAATAAGTAACTAAAAACACAAAGAAATGATAAATATTTACTGGGAGAATCTCGCCTATCCATCCTGACATTAACAAAACAGAACTGCCAAACATTAAAGGAATCATCAGCCCTAAATAACCTCGATATAGCATGTATTTATTATATATGGGACGATATTTGAATATATAAACCAAGGTCATCAGAATTAAAATCACAACTGCACCTAATATAAATCCATCCCAGAAAGGAGTTCTATCTGCCGGAATAAAATAGCCAAACAAAGAAAAATAGATGATAAAAATAATACTATACCATCCCTTCATATATTTCCATAATTCAGCAGGTAGCTTATGTAAGAATTTACGATTCAATCCCCAACCATAGGAATCAGCAATTTCAGAAAATCCGTAAATGCCAAAACTAGAATACGCTTTATCCATTGCTTCCGATAATACCAAATGCTGATTTGAACTCATCAAATCCTCCACCTTACAAGCAAAGTGATCTAATATTTCCAATTGTACATCCACATATGGGTGACCTTTTTTCTCGATAAAGGAAAGTAAAGTCTTTAATTCTGCTTTGTTTAATTTCTTGCTTATCATGAGAGGCTTGGTTTTGAGTTAAGAATCAATTGTAATTTTTCAACAAAGGTCAAGGCATCCTGTACCTTACTAACTTGCTCCTTTTGTCCAAATTCAGTTAAGGAATAATACTTTCTGGCTCGTCCATCCACTATTACAGAATCCGTTTGAAGGTATCCATCAGCTTCTAGTTTATGTAAGGCTGGATATAAAGCACCTTCTGTCAAAATGAACTCTCCCGCTGTCAACTGCTTTACCTGCTGCGTAATTTCATAACCATACATCTTGTCCTTATCGGATAATAATTTCAAAATAATAGTCTGTAATGTCCCTTTCAATAACTTAGAATCCTTCATTTTCAACAATTAGTATTTCAAATATACATAATTTTCTTATGTATATAGGATAAAGCAAAAAAATACCGATTATTAAAATCGGTAAGCTTAAATACTTTAAAATTCTTAATCCAATAGCAATTTAGCACGGAATCCTCGAGCAGCATAATAAGACTCTGCACCATTATGATAGATGAAAACTCGGTCGTATCGTCTATCCCCAAATATAGCTCCTCCTAATTTCCTAACCTCTGCAGGAGTCTGAAGCCAACTACTGGTTTTCAAATCAAACTTTTCAATTGCCTGTAATGCCTTGAACTCTTCTTCCGTTAGAATGGATACAAAAAATTCTTCAGCCATTGCCTCCGCACTAAATTTCGGTTTATGTTCTTTACGAGTTTCCAAAGCCAATTGATCATAACAACAGCTTCTCCTACCCTTAGGGCTTTCAGCTGAACAATCAATATAGCACAAGCTTGAACTATCAGCGTTTAAGACCACCACGTCTGGCTCACCCCCAGTCTCTTCCATACGTTGTAATGACCATAGCTTGTTTGCATCAGAATTCAATTTTTCCAACACATCATCCCATTTTATATGGGCATGGCGGTGCATATTTTTCTCAAACCGTTGTTGTAATATTTGAATTAATTTATCGGATTCCTCTTCGGTTAATAGTTTTATATTACTCATGTTAGCTATTTATGATAGGTTAATGTGAATCGAATTTAGCAAAAAATACATTTATTATTGAGGTTTAACAGCAGTTTTCTTTCCGAAAACTGTCGTGCCCATACTTGCTAAAACCACACATCCCACCGATAGCCATTGCAATAAACTGAGGTTTTCACTCAAGAACAATAATCCTGATAAAGCACCAAATGCCGGTTGTAAACTCGTAAGAATACTGAAAGTTTTAGCAGGTAATCTGCCCAATGCGATCATATCCAAAGAGAAAGGCAAGGCACTGGAAAATATAGCCACTCCTAGTCCTTTTAGGAAAAGTTCGGGAGTTAAAGACATGATGGAACCATCCCATAAAGCAAATGGAATGATGAAAGCCGTAGCGATCAACATGCCCGTACTAACCGCATGCCTGCCATCCATAATTTTGGATACTTTCCCGCCTATAATGATGTAGACAGCCCAAAATGTACCAGCAGTAAAAGCCAATAGCAATCCAATGACATCAATATCATTACTATTCCAAGGCACAATCAATAATATCCCTATACATGCGAGTGAAGCCCAAAGGACATCGAGCCATCGCCTTGATAAAGCAAATGCCAAGAATAGCGGACCAATAAATTCAATTGTCACTCCCAGGCCTAAAGGTATCCGCTGTATGGCCATATAAAAGATAAGGTTCATGGCAGCAATCCCTAAACCGTATATAGCACAATAAAACCATTGTTTAGCATTGAAAGAAAATATTGGAGGGCGATTAATCAGGTATAAAAGAATGGCAGATAAACCAATACGTAAGGTAGTCGTTCCAATCGGACCAATGGCAGGAAACAATTGCTTGGCAATCGAAGCGCCACCCTGTACACAAACCATGGATAAAAGCGCTGCAGCAACAGCAATATTAGTGGATTTTAACTTCATCTTTAGGGGTTTGCAGCATATTAACTCTTGGGTCCAAATACTGGATCTTACAAATTCTGATGCATCGCAAATATATCAATTAAAGGCAATTTCCAAATCTTTTAATAATTCCAATTTTTTATACTAACGTTACGTTTTACGCGGGCAGAAATTCCGCTTCGCTTAGTGCTGCCCCTACGCAGGGTTGCTATTAACTATCCACTATCGAACTATCTAGATAGCACGTTAGATAGGCGCGGTTCTAAGTGAGTTTGAAAGAAGGAGATTTATCTCCGAGGAGAACGAACAGCATGTCCGCCCGATTTTAGATAACAGATAATGGACACCAGCTATTAGACCAATTGAGCTGTAAAGAGTATAGGTTGAGCGGTCGATGCATGCATCGACCCTACAAACAATCGTGAAAATATTGGCAATTATTACCATAACTGTAGGGTCGAAGCATGCTTCGACCGTTATCCAAAATCCAACTTATCTTCCCCTCAAAAAACCTAAAATCTGGTGTCTTTCGTCTGTTGTCTCATCGTCTACTATCTCACATCTACATAGCGTACCGGTATCATATCTCACATCTATTTCTGTTGTCTTTTGTATGATGTCTAACCGTCTCTTACAGAGGTTTGATTCGCCACTCTTACGGATCTCCTTCGGAACTTGTTCGGAACTCCTTCGGATCTCGTTCGGTTCCGACCGAACGAGATCCGAACAAGATCCATATCAGATCCCTAGAAATTCCCTTAGAGTCTCGAATGAAACTCAAGGATAAATCCACTCATAATCTTATGAAAACATACAGAATTTCTTGGCAACATACATTGGTGAAACTTTAGCATCCAATTCAAAGTCACTGTTTTCAGAGGCTACTTCTTAATTCCATCCTTAACATTTTTAATTTTAAATAATAATCCATAGCTTCGTAGAAACTTTAGGGGTGTCTGCAAGTGTTGCGGGCTGAGATATTACCCTTTGAACCTGATCTAAGTCATATTAGCGTAGGGAAAAGTAAGAGCTCATCATGGGTGTGAATCTGCACCACTGAAGGCGTTCCTAAAGTTTATTAATTCTACTAATAAACGAAGGAATGGAAATCAGTATCAATCAACAAAAGAAACAATTTACAGAGGCTCCAGCCAATCTTGCGATACTTTTGGAGAAGGAATTCCCTGACTTAAAAGGAGGAATTGCTGTTGCACTCAACAATCGTGTCATCCCCAAAGACCAATGGTCCAACACTACCCTACAAGCAGAAGATCAAATTCTAATCATAAAAGCCACCCAAGGTGGTTAACCTATCCATGTATTTAAGCTTTAAAACTATGAATCAAGAGACTATCAGTACCAGCCCATTTCCAAATTCAAAGAAGGTATATATTCCAGGAAAGCTATTTCCTATTGAAGTAGCCATGCGTGAAATCACCTTGAGTCCTACCAAACTGAGTAAAGGTGGATTTGAAGAGAATGCGCCTATTACAGTTTATGACACTTCTGGACCATATACCGATGAAACCGCAACAATTGATGTAAGAAAAGGATTGAAACGAATTCGTGAGCAGTGGATTCTAGACCGCAAGGATGTGGATGTTTTAGATCAAATTAGCTCTGAATATGGTTTGGAAAGACTAGCTGATACAAAATTGGATGAATTACGTTTTTCTTATTCCCACAAACCAATGAAAGCCAAGGAAGGAAAAAATGTTACCCAATTACACTATGCTAAACAAGGGATTATTACCCCTGAGATGGAATATATCGCGATTCGTGAAAATCAACGAATCGAACAATTGGAGAATGCACCAGCATCCTTAAAACAACAGCATCCAGGAGAAAAATTTGGAGCTAAGACGCCAAAAAATAAAATTACTCCTGAGTTTGTTCGTGATGAAATAGCCGCTGGCCGTGCTATAATTCCAAATAACATTAACCACCCGGAAAGTGAGCCTATGATTATAGGACGCAACTTTTTGGTTAAAATCAATGCGAATATTGGTAATAGTGCCGTCAGTTCCAGTATTGAAGAGGAAGTTGAGAAGGCAGTATGGGCATGCCGTTGGGGTGCTGATACGATTATGGACCTTTCTACAGGAAAAAACATCCATGAAACTAGAGAGTGGATCATTCGTAACTCTCCGGTTCCAATTGGTACTGTTCCAATTTACCAAGCCTTAGAAAAAGTGAAAGGTGTGCCGGAGGATCTTACTTGGGAAGTTTTCAGAGATACTTTAATCGAGCAAGCTGAGCAAGGGGTTTCTTATTTCACCATTCATGCGGGTGTCTTGTTGCGCTATATTCACTTGACTGCAGCTCGGGTAACTGGGATTGTCTCTAGAGGTGGTTCCATCATGGCAAAATGGTGCTTATTTCATCATAAAGAAAACTTCTTATATACCCATTTTGAGGAGATTTGCGAAATCATGAAGCAATATGATGTGGCATTTTCATTAGGAGATGGATTACGTCCGGGTTCTATTGCAGATGCGAATGATGCTGCACAATTTGCCGAATTAGAAACGCTAGGTGAGTTAACAAAAATCGCATGGAAGCACGATGTTCAAGTGATGATTGAAGGTCCTGGCCACGTTCCTATGCATATGATCAAGGAGAACATGGAGAAGCAATTGGAAGAATGTGATGAGGCTCCGTTCTACACCTTAGGTCCTTTGACTACCGACATCGCACCTGGATATGACCATATCACCTCTGCTATTGGAGCAGCAATGATTGGTTGGTACGGCTGTGCCATGCTGTGCTATGTGACGCCTAAAGAACATTTGGGACTTCCGAATAAAAAAGATGTAAAGGATGGAGTTATTACCTATAAACTTGCAGCTCATGCGGCTGATTTGGCTAAAGGACATCCTGGCGCACAATATCGTGATAATGTATTGAGTAAGGCTCGATTTGAATTCCGTTGGGAAGATCAATTTAACTTATCATTAGACCCAGATACAGCTAGAGAATTCCATGACGAGACCTTACCTGCTGATGGCGCTAAGGTAGCCCACTTCTGTTCCATGTGCGGACCGAAATTTTGCTCGATGAAAATCACACAAGAAATCAGGGAAGCAACAGAAGAAGGCATGTTAGAAAAATCGCAGGAATTTATTGAAAGTGGTAAAGAAATCTACTTATGATAATTGTCATAAGCAAAGAGCATTATGATCCTTTAGAACCTAAAATCTGGTTACAATTACTAGAAAATGGTTTGGAAAGCATTCATATCCGTAAATACGATCTTACGGATATGGAGGTCATCCAATTGATAAACAGCATTCCCATGAGTTTTAGAAATGCTTTGGTATTGCATTCTCATCATCATTTGGCAAACGAATTAGGAATCAAAAGACTTCATTTTAATCGTCATTTACGTGATAGCGTAACAAAAAACGGAATTAAAAATTATCACCTGTCTTGTTCTGTACATGATATTACAGAATTTAATTCCTTAGGCAGTTATTGGGATTATGCATTATTAAGTCCGGTTTACCCAAGCCTATCTAAGCCTGGATATGGGGTAAACAAGTCTGTTATCCCTCAACTTGCTGACCGAAAAAATCAACAAGTCTCTTTAGTAGGCTTGTCCGGAGTAAATAAAGACAATATTGATAACACCCTTCAGATGGGATTTGATGCCGTAGCATTATTGGGAAGTATCTGGAATTCTGAAAATCCTTTGGAAACTTTTAAGGCTTGTCTCCGTAAAATCTTAAAACATGTCTAATTTTAATCTACCTATATATCAATACATTTCCCAAGGAAGAAGTAAACCTGAACAATTAACGGGTATTCAGAAAGTCCTGGATCAAGGGATTAAATTCATTCAAATCCGTTGGAAAGAAGCGGAAACAAACCAACTGATTCAATTGGGATTGAAAGTAAGAAAACTTTGTGATACTTATCAGTCTTTACTTATCATTAATGATCATTGGGAAATCCAACCAGAAATAAATGCTGATGGTGTTCATCTCGGACTTACCGATGCATCCATAACGCAGGTTAGGGCGTCTTTAGGATCAAACGTCATTTTAGGTGGTACAGCAAATACCTTTCAAGATGTTAAGCAACGTATAGCGGAAAAATCCGATTACATTGGTCTTGGTCCCTATCGGTTTACCAGCACCAAAACAAAATTAAGCCCGATACTGGGGGTTACAGGCTATCAAGAAATACTTCAGCAATTAGAACAAGAAAAAATAGCTATTCCAGCCATTTATGCAATTGGTGGGATTGAGGAGCAAGATATAGCGCCATTACAGGAAATAGGAATTTATGGAATTGCCGCATCAACCTTATTTCTAAACCAATAATATTAAATACTACACCTCATGGAAAAATTACAGATCAAGGATAAAATATTCAACTCTAGATTGTTTTTAGGAACAGGAAAATTCGGGAGTTTAAATCTTATGGTGAATGCCATCAAAGCATCAGGTTCAGAAATGGTAACCATGGCCTTAAAACGCGTGGATACCCATGATGAAGAAGATCAATTTCTAAACTTTCTGAAATCTCCTGAAATTAACTGGTTACCAAATACCTCTGGAGCTAGAACTGCTGAAGAAGCTGTATTGGCAGCTCAATTAGCACGAGAGGCGATGGAGACCAATTGGTTAAAGTTGGAGATTCACCCTGACCCGAGATACCTTTTACCAGACCCGATTGAGACCCTAAAAGCGACTGAGGAACTAGCAAAATTAGGCTTTGTGGTATTGCCCTATATCCATGCGGATCCGGTACTTTGTAAACGTCTGGAAGATGCAGGAACTGCGGCAGTAATGCCTCTAGCCTCGCCTATTGGAAGTAATAAAGGCTTGAAGACGGTTGATTTCTTGGAGATCATTATCGAGCAAAGTCAAGTTCCTGTAATCGTCGATGCTGGAATTGGAGCTCCTTCTGATGCTTCAAAAGCTATGGAAATGGGCGCTGATGCCGTATTAGTAAACACCGCAATTGCTGCTGCTAAAGACCCAATAAGTATGGCTATTGCTTTTCGCTTGGCTGTTGAAGCAGGCCGTACTGCTTATGAGGCTGGTTTAGCAGGACAAGTGGCCAAACAGGCTGTTGCCTCCTCCCCTTTAACATCCTTTTTATTTGATTAATTCAAGAAATGAACAGTTATAGCACTATTTTCGAGCAAGAGGATTGGGATACTTTAAAAGCGAGTATTTACCATAAAACAAGTGATGATGTGCATCGCGTACTCCGTAAATCGAAGAAGGATATTCATGATTTCGCTACTTTACTTTCTCCTGCCGCTGAACCATTCTTAGAAGAGATGGCCAGACAGTCAATGGTTTTGACGCAACAGCGTTTTGGTAAGACCATTCAACTATATGCACCACTTTACCTAAGCAATGAATGCCAGAATATCTGTACATATTGTGGATTCAGCATGGACAATAAAATTAAACGAAAGACCCTTTCAGATTCGGAACTTCTCCTGGAAGCTTTTGCATTGAAGTCAATGGGCATTAACCATGTACTTTTGGTATCTGGTGAAGCCAATAAAATAGTGGATACGGCTTATTTCTTAAATGCAATAGACTTATTAAAACCACATTTCGCTCAAATTTCCATCGAGGTACAACCTTTGGATTTAACGGATTACCAATTACTACAACTAGCAGGTGTGCATGCGGTGTTGGTATACCAGGAAACCTACCATCAGGAGGTTTATAAAGAATATCATCCAAAGGGCAAGAAATCAAATTTCAATTATCGATTAGAAACACCAGACCGCATCGGACAGGCAGGTATCCACAAAATGGGCTTAGGGGTTTTATTGGGTCTAGAAGATTGGCGTGTAGACAGTTTGCTCAATGCCAAGCATATTGACTACTTACAAAAGAAATACTGGCAAAGCCGGTATTCTGTATCCTTTCCTAGGCTTCGTCCGGCAGAGGGAATTATAGAGCCTAAGTTCATTATGGAAGATAAACATTTGCTGCAGTTAATCTGTGCTTACCGAATTTGGAATCCAGACTTGGAAATATCACTCTCTACCAGAGAATCTGAACGGTTCAGAAATCATGTTGTTCCTTTGGGTGTAAGTACCATGAGTGCAGCTTCGAAGACCAATCCGGGTGGATATGTAGTAGACCCGCAATCTTTAGAACAATTTGAAATATCGGATGAACGTTCGATGGAAGCCATTCGTGACATGATTAAAGGACATGGTTATGATCCTGTAATGAAAGATTGGGATCAAGTATACTCGGGTGTGTAGCCATGGCAATAGAGCAAGATAATTTTCAACGTTATAGCCGACAGATCTTTATGGAGGAAGTCGGTGTGGAAGGACAGCGAAAGATCATGAGCACCAAAGTATTGGTAGTTGGTGCCGGAGGATTGGGCTCTCCGATTATACAATACTTAGCGGCAGCAGGAATCGGGAAATTAGGTATTGTAGACCACGATGTCGTAGAGCTTCATAACTTAAATCGACAGGTCATTCATCAAGAACAAGATGTTGGCAAACCTAAGGTTCACAGTGCGGCACGCTTTGTTGAAGCCATCCATGCTAATCTACAATATGAGGTTTATTCTACCCGACTGGAAGAAGAACTTGCTGATAGCATATTCCCCTTGTATGACATCATCGTGGATGCGACAGATAATTTTGATACGCGGTATTTGATCAATGATTCTAGTGTCAAATGGAATAAGCCTTTGGTATATGGAAGTATCCAAAGTTTTGAAGGACAATTAACGGTTTTTAATTATCAAGGAAGTAAGAATCTGCGCGATTTATTTCCTAGATCAACAGATGACTCCAATCTTCCGACCTGCGATAGTTTAGGGGTTTTAGGTCCTTTGGCAGGTATGATTGGAAATATGATGGCTTTGCAAGTTTTAAAACTGGCTATTGGCTTACCAGTAGAAAGCAATAAACTAACCTTGATAGATAGCTTACATTGGAATTTTATAACAGTAGATTACTAAGGGAATTAGAATCAAACTGACCTTTCTTAAGGTACCTATAAATAAAGAAATTGGAGCATGGCTCCAATTTCCTTATTTCACGAACAATTGTTTCAATTGATCCAATACTTGTCCATTTCCGGAAACCGAGATGGAATTGATCTTATCCGCAATCTTTTCCATGTATTCCATTTCCTTCAATCGGTACAACATATTGTTTTCTTCTAACAATTTCGCAGTATTCAACAAGCTTCTCGTAGAAGCTGTCTCTTCCCTACGGGTGATGATATTCGCTTGCGCTCTTTTCTCAGCAACCAATACTTGGTTCATAATCTCTCGGATATCTCCAGGCAAGATAATGTCCTTCACTCCTACTTTAGAAAGCTTTAAACCTAAGTTCTTCACTTCTTTTTCAAAGGTGTGTAAGATATAATCGCTGATACCTTCCTTATTCTCTAAGATGGCATCTAAGGTCATATTTCCCAAATATGCTCGCAAACCGAATTGCATCAAGTTGTATAATTGAGTCAAGTAATCCTTATTTTCTAAGATCGCTTGTTGCAAATCTACCACCTGATATTGCGCCGTAAAGTTTACCCGAATTTGAGCTTTATCCTTAGTCAAGATCTCTTGACCGTTTAACTCCAAGGTATTTAAACGCATATCAGCATTTTTGATCTCCACTGTAATGCTATTCTTCCAAAACATGTACTTACCTGGACCTAATTCTTTTACAAATTCACCATCCACAAAGAACAACGCCTTTTCAGCAGGATTCACCTCAAAAGATCGAACATAATATTGCAATGGACCTTTTAACAACATATCTCTAGAGATAGTTTTTGGAATTTCCAATTCAGAAATATTATACTTCTCTACACGGTTCTCTACCACCCCTTTCCAGAAGTAATGACGACCAGCAGTTAAGACAGCTTGGAAGTTCTTGTTCACATACAATAAACCGATCTCTAAGTCAGCGACTTCAAAGACATCCACTAAGGCTGCAAATTCCGGAATGCTCATTAGCAAATCGATATTATAGGCAGTCTTAACTTCTCCATTTCTAGTAAAATGAACTACAGTTTCTCCAAATCCTAACCAGTATTTTCCTTCAGTCAATACACGCTTCACGGTATTGTTCTTAAGTACCAATCCTACTTCGTTTTTGTTAATGATCATTCTTTTCATCTTGTTTTATATTTAATTTAAATTCATTCGTTTTCAAAAAAACCTTTTACTTCCTGGCTCATCGCTCACTCGCGGACTAGGCAGGTAGTTTTTCATCTCGAGATAACTCCAATCAAGCATCGAAAAAAACATACTCGTAAGCATGAAATATCAAGTTTGATTCCTATTATCCGCCTATCAAAAAACTAGCTGCTAAGTACAGGCAGGCTAACGACTGTCTAACTGAAAGAAATCTTTTCAATCAGACTGAGCTAGGAAGCAAAAAGCCCTGCTTTTTTAAAGAAAGCATAACTTTCATGTTTGTTAAAGAGCTGGCGAACCAGCGGTGCTTTACCATTTAGCTATCTTGTTTTCACAAGAGCAGGATTCGAACCTGCAACAGGTGTGATTGCTCTACCGGTGAGCTACTCCACTTGGGAGGCAGGAATTGAACCCACTACCGATCACGTAAGCAGACTGCTCATTCAATTTCATCAGTATACAAAGCCTTTTGTGAGGATTGCACTAAGCTGCTATACAGAAACAGCATTCTAGGATGTTATTGAATTAAACGAATCTGATATACCAAATGAATGGCATATATCTTCTAAGCTTTAAGCTTCTAATCATCAAAGAACTAATTTGTCATACTTGACATTACAAAGATGCATGGCCATATACGCAGACGAATTGCGCAATAAAAATAATTGAGACGTAACCCCTAAATATTTATACAAACACACTGTAAATCAATTAGATATTTTTAAAAATAATTTCCATTAAAAAATAAAAACAGCACAACTGCGCAGTTCTATTGCGTAGTTTATAAAAGACAGGTATATTTATTTAAGTGTAAAACGATATTCTCCAGCATGTCAAGTAATAAATTAGCTTTAATACGATACAAAATCATTGATGAATGCTTGCGTCAAAGACATCGGAAATGGACACTTGAAAACTTGATGGAAAAGGTAGCTAATGGTCTCTATGAATTGGAAGGAATAAATTCAGGAGTCAGCAAGCGCACCATACAAGGTGATATCCAACTCATGCGAAGCAATAAGTTAGGATACGAAGCTCCAATTGTGGTTACAGACAAGAAATATTACACCTATTCCGACCCCGAATACAGCATAAGCAATTCTCCAATATCCAGTACCGATATGGATAAAATGAAGGAAGCACTTGATGTTTTAAAACAATTAAGTGGTTTTTCAATCTTTAATGAAATGAACGAGATGATTGTTAAACTGGACAACAAGATTCTCTCTTCGCAAGACAATAAAGAAGGAATTGTACAGATGGAGGGTAATAGTTTGTTGAAAGGATTAGAGTGGCTTACTCCTTTATATAAAGCCATAAAAAATGAAATTCCTTTATTAATCCGCTATAAGTCATTTCGTTCATTAAGTGAAAATACAGAAATTTATTTCCCTTATTTATTGAAAGAATATAGGAATAGATGGTTTCTAATCTGTAAGAAAAAGAAATCACAAGGCTTAACTAACCTGGCATTGGACCGCATCCTAGAGATCGATGAAATGTCAAAGTCTAATTTCGAAGCTTATGATGGTGTGAATTTTGAGCGTTATTTTGCAGATACCATAGGTGTATCTAAAACTGAACGTGATCGTGGGAATAAAATTATCTTAAAATTTGAGGCGAATACAGCACCATATATAGAGACAAAACCTTTACATCATTCACAACAATTGGTAAAAAGAGAAGTTGATGGCAGTATTGTTATTCGCATCGATGTCGTTCATAACCTGGAACTCGAACGGGAAATCCTTGGGTTTGCCGATTGTGTGGAGGTCATATCCCCTCGAATCTTAAGAAGTAGGATAAAAAAGAGGATTGCCAAGAATCTAGCACAATATTCAGAATTAGAATCAAACAAGAATTAATTAATAAAACAAAAAAGACAAAAGATTATTTTCTTTATAGATGAAAAAGAAGATGGAAACACAGAAACCTAGGAAGGTCACTTCAGGACCTATAAGAGAAAAGGCAAGAACCATGCGTCGCATGGTTGCTGCTGTGGGTAAGGTTTTAAAAAAGAAAGGATATCCAGGTCTTACGATTGCCAATATTGCCATTGAAGCACAGGTAGACCGCAAGCTGGTATATAGTTATTATGGCAGTTTAGATAAACTGGTCGGCATATATCTTCGGGAGCAAGATTATTGGAAAACCAAAGCAAAAAAACAAATCAGCGTACTGCTTAAAAAGGATAGCATCAGTAAACAAGAAATGGATGACCTGCTTATTGGACAATTCGATGCCGTGCTTCAAGACAAAATATTGCAACGTATCTTACAATGGGAGCTATCAGAACCCAATAAAGCCCTACGTATGATCGCAGATGAACGCGAGGATGTAGGCGAAGAATTACTAAAAAAATATGAAGCCGATCTTCCTAATGACGATGTTGACATTAGAGCGATCATAGCCTTGCAAACAGCGGGCTTGTATTACTTAGCATTACATGCCAAGTCAAATGGAAGTACATTTTGTGGCATCGACATGAACAAAGAAGAAGGCGAAGAAAGAATCAAAAAAGCACTTTCCAAAGTATTGGAACTGTGTAAAAAACCAACATAATAAAGAACATGCCAGCATTCGTATCGTTTATGAGAAAACGCATTCCCCTACATGAAGGATTTACTTTAAAAGCCCTCGTATCTGCTGATGCCCCTAAAATGTATCGTCTCATAGACAGCCAACGCGCTTACTTAGGCGAATGGCTTCCTTTCATTCAATTTACTAATCGAGTGGATGATAGTCGAGGATTCATCGAAATGGCTATTGAAAGCCGGAAAAACAATAAGGACTTTGTTTATAAGATTTGTCATGAGGACCGTCTAATAGGTCTTATCGGAACAAAAGAAACAGATTATATAAATAAAAGCACCGAAATTGGTTACTGGTTAGCACAAGAATACCAAAACCAAGGAATCATGACCAATGCTGTCAAAAGTCTAATTCAAGAACTCTTTGACACGATGAAGATACAGCGGATTCAGATTTGCTGTGCCATAGGAAATCTGAAAAGCATAGCTATTCCTAAAAGATTAGGCTTTAAACAAGAAGGAATTAAAAGAAATGGAGAATGGATAGGCAATTACGAATTCCGTGACCTGATTGTATTTAGTCTCTTAAAAACAGACGTCTCTTCTTAATCAATAAAAAGAGACGTCGGTTAGATAATTATAATTTGTTATTTATTAGAATTCTTTGCTTCTTTCATTGGGTTTGGTTCTGCGGATTGCCCTCTGGCAGCACGCCCTTGTCCTTGAAACAATTCAAATCGCGAAGGCTTTGATGTTCTAGGCCATGAATTATTAGACTCATCAATATCTGCAGTCTCCGAGAAAGGGTCTAATTGAATAGAGGTTACCTACTTATTCTTGGCAAATACCTTTGTTACTTCTCCTTCATTCTTGCGCCATATATACGCAGGGATACGATCTACTTCTTTGCTTCCATCTGTAAAAGTCCATTGAATGATCAATGGCATGACCAAACCACCATTGTTCTTAAAGTTTAATTCGTAGAATGCTATCTTCCCATCAAAGATGTCTTTCTCTTTAGGGGTTAAAGTACTATAGAATTTCTGGTAATTTTCTTCATTTGCAGGCTTCACAGCAAAACGATCCCATTTATTGTAAAAATCCAATAAGGAAGTATCTTTTTCAACTAAGAAAGAAAGGTTTTCTTCCATATTGCGCTGTCTGGTAATAGTATTCAGGTCATTATCATATGCTTCCTTCCGCTCTTTCTGTGCTTTAGCAGGATTACCTCCAGCCATGCGGTATTGAGTAACATTCTCCAATGATATTTCCACTGGATCTGTACCGAAGAACCAACCTCTCCAAAACCAATCTAAATCTACCGCTGAAGCATCTTCCATGGTACGGAAGAAATCAGCAGGTGTTGGATGCTTAAACTCCCAACGTCTAGCATATTCTTTGAAAGCATAATCGAACAATTCCCTTCCCATTACCGTCTCTCTTAAGATATTTAGTGCTGTAGCAGGCTTAGCATAGGCATTTGGCCCAAATTGAACTATATTTTCCGAGTTGGTCATAATCGGTTCCAATTCATCTTTAGGCAACTTCATATAGTCTACAATCTTGTTCGCAGGACCACGACGTGATGGAAAATCCTTATCCCACTCTTGTTCTGTTAGGTATTGTAAAAAGGTATTCAATCCTTCATCCATCCAGGTCCATTGTCTTTCATCCGAATTGACAATCATCGGAAAGAAATTATGACCAACTTCGTGGATTATAACCCCTATCATACCATATTTAACAGCTTCGGTATAAGTTCCATCTTCATCTGCACGACCGTAATTAAAACAGATCATCGGATATTCCATACCATTGGCAGCTTCCACTGAAATGGCTACTGGATATGGATAAGGAATGGAAAATTTAGAGTAGGTCTTTAGCGTATGTGCTACAGCCTTTGTTGAATATCTGCGGTACAAAGGGTATGCTTCTGGTCCATAATAAGACATTGCCATAGGCTGATTACCTGGTATCCCTTCATTTACCTTCATTGCATCCCAAACCAACCTTCTTGATGTTACGAACGCAAAATCTCTTACATTCTTTGCTTCATACACCCAAGTCTTTTTAGCAGTGGACTTCTGTCCCATTGCCTTTTTAGCATCATCCAAACTTACAACCTCAATTGGCTCTTTAGAAGATTGTGCTTGCTTCCAACGAGCCAATTGCGCTGAGCTCAATACCTGACTATAGTTTTGGCATTCACCTGTTGCTCCTACAATATGATCTGCAGGAACGGTTATATTTACTTTATAATCGCCAAATACTAAGGCAAATTCTCCCCTACCTGTAAACTGCTTATTCTGCCATCCTTGAAAGTCAGAATAAACGGCCATCCGAGGAAACCATTGTGCAATCGTATATAGGTAATTCTGGTCCTTAGCAAAATATTCATATCCTCCACGACCACCTTCTACCATACGATCTGAAATTTTATAATCCCAATCTATATTCAATACCATCTTAGCACCAGGTTTAAGGATCGTAGGTAATTCAATACGCATCATCGTATGATTGATGGAATATTTTAGGGGTTTATTATTCCCATCATTCACCTTATGGATATTTACACCATAGCCCTTTTTCTCAGGAACCATAGCCTTTAATTGATCCATGGACATGCGCTCGCGAAGACTGCTCTGGTCAAACACTTTATTTGGAGCATTATCAGCGTGTTCATTCTCATCCAATTGGATCCATAAGTAACTCAATGGATCTGGAGAGTTATTCGTATAAGTGATTGTTTCTGAACCTTTGAGAACTTGATTCACATCATCGACTTCCACATTGATAACATAATCCGCCTTTTGTTGCCAATACATTGCACCAGGAGCACCTGATGCCGTACGGAAAATATTAGGATCAGATAATAGTGTTCCTAACTGTTCAAATTTGTTACCATGGTTTGAACCTGGATTAGGCTGCATTTGTGCCTGCGCAAATGGAAGATTTGCTATTGCTAGAGCTGCAACAAAGGTTGCTATTAACTGTTTATATGTTCTCATAGTGGTAAACGTTCAATAGCCATAATAAAGGAAATACCAAATACAGCAGATGACAAAAAGAAACTCCAATCTCGGTTACTGACTTGAAAGATCTTCAGCATCAATTCAGAGAGCAGAATTACAAAAAATACAATAATCAATTGTCCAAACTCTAATCCAATATTAAAGGAAAGCAAAGGAACTAATATAGAAGCTTCTTGACCTAATAAAGATTGTAGGTAGTTTGAGAAGCCTAAGCCATGTATTAAGCCAAAAAATAAGGTCATGCTATATAGAACCCAAGGATTACGTTGTGTTCTTCTTTTTGGAAGGTTGTAAATTGCCGTTAATAAAATCGTGATAGGAATTAGAAATTCTATCCAAGCTGTATCTACCTTGACGATCTTAAATACAGCTAATGCTAAAGTGATGGAATGTCCAAGGGTAAATGCAGTCACTAACCACAAAAGTCTTTTCCAGTCCTTTAAGGTATAGCTGCAGCATAAAACAAGCACAAATAGAATATGGTCATATCCGTTTAAATCTAGGATATGTTGCCATCCCAATTGAAAATAGATGGAGAAGTCACTCATTATTTAGGTTATTCCTGTTAATTAAAACAAATTTAGGATTATTTTAATAAGGAAATACGTATAACTAAATAATTACAAAAGGAATTTATAGGAAAGTAAAGGCTTTTAAGTTGTCATAAAGGTAAGGGCAGAGTTTAATGAATCTTGCTCTTATCTACTTCCACGAAGTCAATACGGTCATCCTTTTCTAACAGTATCTTCTCCTCGCTTGTAATTTCCGTATTTAATTGAAAAAACAAAGGTAGTAAGCGAATGACCTCTATTGTTCGACCAGCATTAATCTTCAAATCTTTGAGTACACTAATAAAAGCATCTTTGACCACAAGTTTGGCTTGTTGATCTTCCATTTTCTCCACCTCAATTTCTTCCAGATAATCATCACTTAATCCAATGAAAACCTCAAAGCGTTGCTCATCATCTTTCTTACAAGATTGTAACATCAAACTTCCTCCTAACAATGATAGAAATGACAGCAAGAAAACAAACTTATGTAGTCTGGATTGTAAAAATAATGGAATAAAACGGCTACTCATTACAATTTTAATTAGTTTGGTAGTGGAAAAGTAAACATTTTCCTTCAGATTGGAACCTTTTAGTGTGTAAATAAATCATGAAGAAATTATTTAACCCCCTGATATTATGTATAATAACTAGTTTTTTCATTACGCTCTTTGCCTATGCACATCCCTTTTATGTCAGTATTAGCAGCATAGATTTTAATAATAATAAAAAACAATTGGAGATTTCGTGCCGAATCTTTTATGACGATTTAGAATTGACATTGAAGAATCAGCAAAAACAAAAAATTGACATTATCAATCCAAAGATCAAAGCACAAGCTGATTCCGCGATTGCTACTTATATCCGTAATAATTTCCGAATAAAACTAGAAGGCCAAACAAAAAAACTAAGCTATGTAGGATATGAGGTTGAAGATGATGTAGCCTGGTGCTACTTTGTCATTCCACAAGTACAGCAAATTAATAAAATCTCCATAACCAATCAATTGCTGTTTCAAGATTTCAAAACACAATCGAACATATTGCATGTTACAGTTGGAAAGAACAGGAAAAGTGCAAAGTTGGATAATCCGAAAAGGACTGTAGATTTTGCATTTTAAAATGGATAAGGGATAATTAGGACCCTCTATAAAACACAAAATGCTTTTTTGTTAAAAAAGCACATCTAAAATTATTTGTTTCTTTGGTTTTTTAGAAGGGTTAACTTTTATTGTTAACACTTCTAGGGTTGTTGTTTGGTTGATTAACCGGGAATCCCCAATTCGTTACATAGTATAAGTATGGGTTTCTGACTAGGGCTTCTTTCTTCGTTTTCTCTTTTTTAATCATAAATTTTACCTTTCTTTTTATTGTTAGACCCCAATATAACAAAAATTGAACCAAAATCCAAATATCCCTTGAATTTTAATTCAATTTCTTAATTAATTAAAAGAAAGTTGCTTTGAAAAGAGCTTAATTTACGCTGTGCTGCTGAATAAATTCACTTGGTGAACAACCCAAGCTATGTTTGAAAACCCTGTTAAAATGCACTACGGTATTGAATCCACATAAGTAAGCCACCTCAGAAATGTTTTCTGTTGATCTATTAACAAGTAATTGACATGCTTTTTCTATTCTGATCTCATTTAAGAAGGTTACATAAGTCTTCATCGTGTGCTTCTTAAAATACTTACAGAAAGCAGAAGGCGTCATATGAATCAACTTTGCAACCTCATCAATGGTAATATCATGATGGAAGTTTTCCAGACTAAAACGAATCACTTCATTGATTCTCACCCCTACTTTATCATTAAAATTAGAGTCTGCCAATCCAGAATATAAGGAAATCAGATGCGAATCATTCTGTAGAAGGTATTCAAATACATCCAATACTTTTTTGAACTTGTTCATACCCTCTGCTCTATTCAACTCTAAAAAGCGATCTTTAATTCCCAAACTATATTTAGGTTCCAGTTTCTTAGATGTATCAAGAAATTTAAAAAACTCCCGGATTGCATTTAACTCCTGCAAGTCAAAGAGGTATTTAAGCTTTTCAAAACCAACGAACACATGGATCACGTGAATATCTTCCTCTAAACCATTCTCTTTAATGAAGATATGTGGATCATTTGCTTTAAGGATATAAATCTCATTCTCCACAAAGGGCTGAATAAGGTTTCCAATAACCACAGAACCTTTTCCACGCACAATATAGGAGATTTGAATCTCTTTATGCCTGTGGTAATGGCTATAAAAGTCACTGCGAATATCTTCTTGTATATAAAATGATCCTGCCCCTAAAGCTGGAACGGTAAATTCAATTGGATGTTTAACTTCCATGTTTTTTATTGCTTCCATATCGAAATGATATTATTGGAATCTAACTTCGTTAATAATTCTCTTGGTTCGCTACATGAAATTATCATGTGTAACAAATCTAATGTTTTTTTTATCCTATTCGCAAATAAATAAGTAAGAAGTGCATTTTTTTACTCAAAAAACAAGAAAAAACCTTTTAAGGAATCATTTATGTTTTAAAAATGGACAATATCAGTAAATTTCCTTAATCATAAGCCAATAATTTATTAACCAAATCTTTCTGAAAAGGCAATTGTTTTACCTCTTGAGACGGCTTTAACAAAGATATTCCTAAATTAGAGCTGTTGTAAATCATATTATATCTATGAAAGAAATCATCATGGTGGGATTGGGCGGTGCCGCAGGCAGTATTTTACGCTATCTAAGCTCCCAATTTGTCCAGAAATATAATAATGGTCATTTCCCACTCGCAACTTTCACCATAAACGTCATAGGATGTTTATTGATCGGTGTGCTGATTGGTTATTTTTCAAAAACTCAAGTATTACAAAATGAGTGGAAATTACTTTCAATAACTGGCTTCTGTGGAGGCTACACAACCTTTTCAGCTTTTGCCTCTGAAAACCTTAATCTTATTAATAACAATCAAATTGGCTTGGCCCTATTCTATATCGCTCTTAGCATTTTTCTTGGAATCGCAGCAGTCTGGTTGGGTTTATTATTAAGCAGAGCTTAGTCTAACTAGCAATTCAATCCAAATCCAAAAAGAAAACTCCTATCTTTCAATAGGAGCTCCAACAATTCTTTTAACTGAAATTTTACTCTTTAATTAATGCTCGATCAAGATGCACATAGCCACCATCCACATGTATCAATTGACCTGTGGTGTGACTAGATCTATTCGACAATAAGAAAACAGCCATATTAGCAATCTCTTCCACGGTGGTCATTCTATTTTGAAGAGGAATACGATCAGTTATCTTCTTCAAGGTTTCAGCAGGTTTATCTAGGGTCTGAATCCAACTTTCATATTGTGGCGTCATACTTTCGGCTACAATAATCGCATTTACGCGTATTTCTGAAGGAAGTAATTCCACTGCCCATTCTCTTGTCAAAGCGTTTCTACCTCCATTTGCAGCAGCATAGCCAGAAGTACCACCTTGTCCCGTCTCTGCAGTCTTCGAGCTGATATTTAATATACTTCCCTTAGACTCTTTCAAAGCTGGCAAGGCATGATGCGCCATTAAGAAATAATGAATTAAGCTATTATGCAGCGATTGAACAAATCCTTCATAAGTCCCCTTCTCCAAACTCACCCCATCATTTAGGCCTGCGTTATTAACCAGACCATCTATACGGCCAAAGGCAGCTAGGGTTTCTTCTACTGCACGTTTGCAATCCTCCGGATTAGCCAACTCGGCTTGTACAGCTAAGGCTTTTCCACCTCCAGCTTCAACTTCAGCCTTAACTTTATCGTTATCTACAGATTTTCTACCGACAATTACCGGTATAGCGCCTTCTTGTGCAAGAGTCATCACAATTCCCTTCCCTATTCCCTTTGCCCCACCCGTAACGATGATCACCTTATCTTGTAATTCTAAATTCATGTCAATTATGTTAATCCATAAAACTTAACTGCATTATCACCCCAAAAGCCATTCAACTCATCCTGATTGAAATCAGCTAACTTATCTTCCACAATGCGAATACTGTCCTCATAGGTGCCGGCCAATAAACACACAGGCCAATCTGATCCAAATAATACCCGATCCTTACCAAAGCATTGAATGACATGCTCAATATAAATACTGAAATCATCTAACTTCCAATGCTTCCAATCAGCCTCGGTTGCTAATCCAGATATTTTACAATGTACATTTGAAAAATTGGCCAATTCACCGATAAAATCTGCCCATTCAGTAAACTCTTGCGTCTTGATGGGAGGCTTAGCAATGTGATCCAACATAAATGCTTGTTGAGGATTCGCAGCAACACATTTCAAGGTACTTGCATAATGCCTAGGTCGAATCAATAAATCATAAGTATAACTATGCTTCGTCAATGCTTCCATGCCGCGTAAAAATCCATCCTGATGTAGAAAATCAGGATTTCCTTCTCCTTCTACAATATGGCGGAAGCCCTTTACTTTGGGATGTTGTTTATAAGCAGCCAATTGTTCATCAATATCTGATGCAAATAAGTCAACCCAACCTACAATACCTTTTATCAAAGCATACACCTGAGCCAATTCCAATAGGAAGGCTGTTTCCTGTGGACTTTGATCGGCTTGAACAGCGACACATCCATCAAATCCATTATCCTTTAAGATCTGCCCAATATCATTAGGAAGAAAGTTCCTCCGAATAGCCTGCATCTCTTCAGATATCCAAGCATCCCTTACAGGATCATAAAGCCAAAAATGTTGATGTGCGTCTATTTTCATTTTAAATTCTCTTTTAAGTAGCGGAATACGCGATAACCTCCTGGCGTTGTTCACCTAAGTGGTCTGCTCCCAATTCAATAACATCTCCAGGTTTCAAATAAATCGGCGGATTAAAGCCTAAACCTACTCCTGCAGGTGTACCCGTAGAAATAACATCCCCTGGCAACAAAGTCATAAATTGAGAAACATAAGATACGATAAAAGGAACCGAAAATATCAAATTCGAGGTATTACCATTTTGAAAAACCTTTCCATTTACCTTTAACCAAAGCGCCACATTATTGATGTCTGGCACCTCATCGGCAGTCGTCATGACAGGTCCCATAGGAGCAAATGTATCACAACCCTTGCCTTTATCCCAAGTTCCACCACGCTCAATTTGAAACTCTCGTTCTGAAACATCGTTATGCAAAACATAACCTGCTACATAATTCAACGCATCAGATTCATTTACATAACTAGCTCTTTTGCCAATGACTATACCAAATTCCACTTCCCAATCGGTCTTCACGGAATTCCTTGGAATCATTACTTGATCATTCGGACCAACCAATGCCGTTGTGGACTTCATAAAGATGATAGGTTCTGCAGGAATTGCAGCACCAGTCTCCTCAGCATGGTCTTTATAATTTAATCCAATACACACAATCTTAGATGGTCTAGCAAATGGAGCACCTAATCGAGTACCAGCAGGCACCTCAATTAATTCACCATCATTCGCCTTCACAAACTGCTCCAAACGAGCCAATCCATTCTCCGCAAAAAACTGCTCATCATAGTCTCCACCAAATGCAGAAACATCATAATTCTTTCCTTCAATCTGAACCCCAATCTTTTCCTGACCCGGTTCCCCAAAACGTATTAATTTCATTGCTTTTATAGTATTTAGTAGAAAGTATTTAGTAGTTAGATGTATGATCCAAAGGTTTTCAGCCTTGAAATAGATTATTAGACCTTTTGCTTATCGACCCTAGGTCTAAATACTAACTACTAAATACTAACTACTCATTTCAATTATTCAACTTAATAAATCCTCCATCAATAGGATAATCATTTCCAGTGATAAAGGCGGCATCATCTGAACAGAGGAATAAGGCCAATTTTGCTATTTCCTCCGGTTTACCCATGCGGCCGATAGGCTGTGATTTAGATAGTTTTTCAAACATTTCCGCTTCTTTGCCTGGGTAATTTTTATTGATGAAACCATCCACAAATGGGGTATGCACGCGTGCCGGAGAGATAGAATTACAACGGATATTATCCGCCATATAGTCTCTTGCTACGGATAAATTCATAGCATAGATTGCACCTTTGCTCATGGAATAGGCAAATCGGTCGGTTATCCCTACTACCGCAGCGATAGAAGCCAAATTAAGAATCGCGCCTCCACCGTTGGTCTTCATCACTGGAACGACCGCAAATAAGGCGTTATAAGCCCCTTTCACATTCACTTGGAATACTCTATCAAAATCCTCAACAGAACAGTTCTCTAGGTTTCCCACGTGGGCTATTCCCGCATTATTCACCAATATGTCTACCCTTCCGATCTTTGCAACCACGGTCAACACCTCTTCCTGAACAGCAACATTGCAAATATGCACCTCACATTGCCCTCCAGCAGACTCGATAGCAGCCTTTGTTTCAGCTGCTCCAGCTGGATTCAAATCCAAGATATGAACTTGTGCGCCTTCAGCAGCAAATAATTCTGAAATGGCTCTTCCAATTCCACTTCCTCCTCCTGTTATTAAAGCAACCTTTGCTCCCAACTTCAACATAATATATTGATTTATTATTATTTACTTTTTATTAATTAAAGTGAAACTCCTCTTCTCCAAGGAATAAAATCGTCTTGACCCAACAAAACGGCTTTAGCCGATCGTTCTCCACTTGCCACCTCAATCACGTACTCCAATACACGGTGCGCCGCTTCTTCGATTTGCTCCTCACCATCAATGATCGTCCCACAATTGATATCAATAATATCCGGCATTTTCTCATAAATCTTCGTATTCGAAGAAATCTTGATTACCGGTGCTATCGGATTCCCTGTAGGTGTGCCTAGTCCTGTTGTAAACAAGACCACATTGGCTCCAGCAGCAACCTCAGCGGTTGTACTTTCCACATCATTACCCGGTGTACAAAGTAAATTCAAACCAGGCCCATTTGCCAAACCTGGATAATCCACTACAGCAGTTACTGGTGAAGTACCTCCCTTTTTAGCTGCTCCAGCAGATTTTATTGCATCGGTAATTAAGCCATCACGAATATTTCCTGGTGAAGGGTTCATATAGAAACCTGAACCATCAGCTTCAGCTTTGGCATTGTAGGTCTTCATCAATTGCATAAAATAAGTCGCCATTTCTGAAGTTTCACAACGATCACTCAATTCTTGTTCTACACCGCATAATTCCGGAAATTCAGCAAGTATTACAGAACCTCCCAAACTTACCAACATATCAGACAAGTAGCCTAGAGTAGGATTTGCTGATATGCCCGAGAAACCATCTGAACCACCGCATTCCAGACCGATGACCAATTTGTCCAATCCAGCAGGTGTTCGCTTCATCTCATTGGCTTGTGCCAAACCAACAAAAGTCGATTTTAAAGCCTTCTGCATTAAATCCTGCTCTGTACCTTCCAACTGTTGCTCAAAAATATATAATGGCTTATCAAACTGTGGATCACGTTTTGAAATCTCAGCACGTAATATTGATGCTTGTGCATGCTGACAACCCAAACTCAATACGGTAGCACCAGCCACATTGGGATGGGTAATATATCCAGCCAATAACCCACAAAGCGCATCAGAATCCATTCTTGTGCCTCCACACCCCATATCATGGTTTAAGAATTTCACCCCATCAACTTGCGGAAACAATCGGTTTTTACCTAGACCCGAAGGATTTGCCTGTAAATCTAAACCCAGCAATTCATCTACCGATGCACCAGACTTATACTTGGAAATCAAAGCATCTACTTCATTTGAGTAATCTTTCGCTTGAACTTGATAACCCAACTTCTCTTCCAAAGCAGCCTTCAATGTTAATACGTTTCTATTCTCACAAAAAACCAACGGGATGACCAACCAATAATTAGCGGTTCCTACTTGGCCATTGCTGCGATGAAAGCCATTAAATGTCCTTCCTTCAAAGGCTTGTACATTAGGTTTTGTCCAAGCTAACTTCCGTTCACCCAATTTAAAATCTTCGGCAGCATGACGAAGATTCTCTGTATTGATAAGTACTCCAGCGTCTAAGTCATAATTCAACTTACCCACTAGAACTCCATACATAAACACCTCCGAATCCTGAGACATTGGAGTAATCGTAAATTTATGTTTAGCCTTTACAGTCTGCTTTAGTACTATCGTTTCTCCAGCATATTCAACCTGACTGAACTCCGGTAAATCGCGCAAAGCCACCAAAACATTATCCTTTGGGTGTATCTGTAAATACGCCAAGTTCTTCTTATTCATATAGTATTATAATTCAAAAATCTTATCCATTATCACCCATTTCTCTCCAGGATTTGCTCCTGGAATGGCTTGTTGATATTTCCACATCAGTTGCTCCCATTCCTGCACTTTAGCATTGGCAGCATCCATCTCTCCTTTCTTTTCAAAACTAAAGGTTTCATTAACTTCCATTATCATAAACAACCGATTAGCAAATCGATATATTTCCATATTATCAATACCAGCAGTACAGATAGACTCTCTAATCTCAGGCCATACGGCTTGATGGTATTGCTCATATTCGGCTATTAAAATTGGATCATCTACCAAATCCAAAGCTAGTGCATAGCGTTTTTTCATATTATTTATTTTCTATTTAAGATGCAGCAGTTTCTACGGCTTTCGATTTATTTTTTACAGCAAAAAGCATCACCACTAAGAAACAAACAAATACCACAAAGTATCCATATTGCATATGCCCTGTACTATCGGATATATAGCCGAATAATGGTGGCAACACAGCCCCTCCTACAATGGACATAATGATTAAGCTGGAAGCAGATTTCGTATCTGCACCGGTATCTTCCACGCCTAAAGCAAAGATTGTTGGGAACATGATGGACATAAAGAAGGCAATAGCAACTAAAAAGTATAATGCCATCATGCCTGAGCTAAATATAACCGCAAGTGTTAAGACTGCAGAAATAGCCCCATAAATAAACAGTAACTTAGAAGGTAAGATGTAGCGCATAAGAAATGTTCCTACAAATCGTCCAATCATAAACAATAGACCCGCTATTGCCGCATAATCCTTAGCATCGAATGCTTTAATGCCTGCCACTTCGGTCGCAAAAACGATGATAAAACTTAACACGCTTACTTGCGCCCCTACATAAAAGAACTGTGCAAACACCGCCCAAGAAACGTTTTTACGCTTAAAAGCATGTAAAAATCCACTTTTTGCTGCCCCTTCTTCCTTTACCTCCGGCAACTTGATCAATAAAAACAATAAGGCAGCCAATAAAATGATACAGCCCAAAACAATATACGGACCTTTCACTAAGGCTGTTTCCGCTTGAATATAAGCTATCCTTTGACTCTCTTCCAATGCTGCAACCTCCTCATGTGACAAGGGCGGATTAGCCAAAATAACATATCCCCCAACATATGGAGCTACAAACGAAGCCAATCCATTGAAAGATTGTGCGAAATTCAAACGTTGAGTGGCTTTTGCTGGATCTCCCAAAACTGTCATGTAAGGATTGGCCGCTGTCTCCAAGATGGTAATACCACAGGCCAAAATAAACAAGGAAGACAAGAAAAACAGGTAGCTCATGGTATTTGCTGCTGGAACAAACAAGAAACAGCCAATCGCAAATAATAATAGACCTATTAAAATCCCCGTTTTATAGCCATATTTTTTCAAGATCAATCCCGCAGGGATTGCCATCACAAAATAGGCAACAAATACAGCTGAATCAATCAAAGATGCCTGTAAATGACTGAGACTAAACGCACTTCTCAAGTGTGCAATCAATATTGGATCCAGGTTATGGATAAATCCCCAAAAGAAAAACAGGGATGTAATCAAAACAATGGCGAACGTATAACTCTTTTTACTCATGGATAGATTTATATTGGATATCCTAAATACGGTATTCCTTGGGATAAATCTATAATGAAATTTACCCTATTTATAAACAATTTTATCATCTGCATGGCACATAATTAGTAAAAAATGAATAAATTGGACAGCTATGATCATCAAACAACTTGATTTACCCAAACAATACCACCAGAGTTTTCAGGTGCGCAGGGATTATGCACCAAAGCACCATCAGGTTTGGCATTATCATGAGGAATTGGAGTTTGTGCATATCGTAGATGGTTCAGGAACACTGTTTATTGGTGATCGGATAAAGGCTATTCAGCCTGGTGAAACAGTATTAATACCCTCACAAACCCCTCATTATTGGCTTTTTGACACTTTCCAAGACCAGGCTGAAGAAATGGAATCCATTAACTGCATTGTCTTACACTTCAAGAAGAATTTAGGAATTGAGAATCTGCTCGCTATGCCTGAATTACATGCATTAAAGCTATTAATCGATCAAGGTGACCGTGGATACTATATAAACAAAACCAATAGAAAACTCATCAAAAACCACTTTGAGCAAGTTTTAAATGCCAGCAATTTAGATAAGCTCATTAGTCTATTCAAGCTTTTGGAATGCATTCAGGATTCCCCAAAAGAAATGTTGACCTCTGAAAATTATGCGATGTTGCATCAATCAGAAGACCAACATCGGATGAACAACCTGATGGATTATATCCGGGAAAACTACAAACAACCAATTAAATTGGTTGATTTAGCCAGCTTAGCAGGATTAACCGAAAATTCCTTTTGTCGCTATTTTAAACAGAAAACTGGTAAAACTCCCGTGCAATTCATAACCGAACTTCGTGTTTCTCATGCCTGTACCCAACTCCGAAACAGTAAAATGACTCTCAAAGAAATTTGCTATGATAGTGGATTTAATAACTTCGTGAGCTTTCATAAAAATTTCAAGAGCATCTTAGGCCTTACTCCCCTGCAATTCAGGCAACAATAGCTGAAAACCTGTGCTCTAACACAAATAGCGATGTAGTTATTTGTCTAAGCTTAGGTAATTCAGCAAACGATTTTTCACAATAGTTGTTACTTTTGCAGAAAATTCACACTGAACTGCATGAACACGATTACGCGTTTCCTAAACCTTCATTTCGGAGAAGAAGCAAAAGATAAAGTATTGGAGAATGTGACATCCAGCATATCCTTTCGAGGCGCAAATGTCTGGATTCTTGCCTGTGCTATTGTTGTTGCTTCAGTTGGCTTAAATGTCAATTCTACAGCTGTCATCATTGGAGCCATGCTCATTTCACCACTTATGGGCCCTATTATCGGTGCTGGTTTTGCTTTAGGAACCTATGACTTCAACCTTTTAAAGAAATCCATAAAAAACTTAGGGATTGCAACTGTTGTGAGTTTGTTCGTTTCCTTTTTATACTTCCTTTTAAGCCCTTTTAAGGAAGCGCAGTCAGAATTGCTTGCTCGTACCGCTCCTAACATCTATGATGTCCTCATCGCCTTCTTTGGTGGCTTGGCGGGCGTAATAGCATTGACCAGGGTGGAAAAAGGCAATCCAATACCCGGAGTAGCCATTGCTACAGCATTAATGCCTCCACTTTGTACAGCAGGTTACGGATTAGCCATCGGAAACTTCAGTTATTTTGGCGGCGCCTTATATTTGTACATCATCAACTGTTTCTTTATCTGCATTTCCACTTTCTTAATCGTCAAATTACTCAAATACCCTAAGGTCAAATTTGTGGACGATCAGAAAGAAAAGAAAATAACCCGAATCATTAGTACCTTGATCATTGTGATCTTAATTCCAAGCTTTTACTTGGCCTATGCCCTTCTTCAAGAAAAGAAATACAGTCAACAGGTCAATGAATTTATTCAAACCGAATTCAATAACAAGGGCTATACCCTAATCTACGAAAAGACCTATTTCAACAACCGTCCAAAGATGATTGAATTGGCATTCCTTGACAAACGATTCTCCCCTAACGAGTTACAAGAATTAAATGGTAAACTGGAAAATTACGGCTTACAAGGTACAACCTTAAAAATCAGACAAGATAGCACTGACCTCAAAAAGGATATCCTTGCAGAAATCAACCAACAATCGAAGAACGTATCGGAGAAAGATGTCATTATCCAAAATTTACGAAAAGAACTACAGTCCTATAACTTTGATGACAAGGAATTATTGAAAGAAATCAATATCCTTTTCCCAAAATTAGCTCCATATTCCATCGGAAAGCAATTGGTGATTATCAGACCAGACAGCAGTTTCTATCAAAACACCTTAACCTATCAAGGTAAAACCGAGATAAGCATTGATGATCTGAATAAACTTAAAGCCTGGCTTCAAGCTAAATTTCATTCAGAAAGCTTTCAAATCATCAAAGCAGATTAGTATTTAAGGGAAATAGGGTAAAATTTCATTAATATTAAAATCCCAATATTTATGATTATGGGCATATGGCATTTTATCAATTGCTCCTGTTTTTTAATTTTTCCCTAATTCCTATCTTCTTTTTTTTCTGTTGCGTGTCGTCTGTTGTCTCAAATTAAATTAAACGGGCGGACATTCCGTTCGTTCTCATCGGGGTATAAATCCCCTTCCCATCGAAGTCCCTCCGTACCGCCCATACCTAACGTGCTATCTAGAAAGTTCGACAATATCACTTTAATAGCCGCACAGCGTAGGGGCAGCACTGAGCGCAGCGGAATGTCTTGGCCCTTCGGGCAGTATATAGTAAAAAGTATTTAGTAGATAGACCTATGAGCGGGTTAGATTCATGAACGTATTAACGGTCGAAGCATGCTTCGACCCTACGGTTATGGAGGTTTGGATTAATAAAATCACGATTGTTTGTAGGGGCGATGCATGCATCGCCCGCATATAGCACGAATTAAAATACCTTTAATAGTATGAAGTTTGTTCGGCAAGCCTCTCAATGACGAGACCTCAAGTGGATAGGGAGTGAGACTCTTCGCTTTGCTCTGAGTTGGAAGTTGCATTATTTTTAACCGCTCATAGGTCTAATTACTCAATACTATCTACTAGATACTGTCCGCAGGGCCAAGACTCTTCGCTTCGCTCTGAGTTGAAAGTTGCATTACTTTTAACCGCTCATAGGTCTAATTACTCAATACTATCTACTAGATACTGCCCGCAGGGCCAAGACTCTTCGCTTCGCTCTGAGTCGTAAGTCATATTACTCCAATAGGACTAAATATTCACAATAAAAAATAGCGATTTCACATCTAACAGCGAAGCGATCTCATATCTCATATCCAATAGCGAAGCGGTCTCTCTCAAGGGTTTTATTCGCCACTCTTACGGAACTCCTTCGGAACTTGTTCGGAACTCCTTCGGATCTCGTTCGGTTCCGACCGAACGAGATCCGAACAAGATCCCTATCAAATCCGTATAAATTACTTAAGAGTCTCGAAGCCAAATCCTGTCAATATTTAACTTATACCTAAGTATACCCGAATAGAATTGAACCCTAATTCCAGAAAAAACAGCACGTTCGTCACATTTAACAAATTTTAAGGCAATCAAAATAGTTTATTCAGTAATTTGGATCTATCAAACACCTTTATTATGATTCGCCAATCCATTAAAATCAAATTAATTCTACTAATAAGCTTTTGCATTTGTTTTTGTACAGCAAGTCAAGCCCAGGATGTACAGCGAATTTTAGATCAGGCGGAAAATGCTATGAATAAGCAATCTGAGCTCCACATTAAATCCACCTTGTATTTGCATTATGAATCTGAAGAAATGTATGATACGATTTCGAATCAACTCTATTTATCTTTTCCCGACAAAAGAGACTACAGGTATATTCTATATCAGGGTGAGGGCAAAAACAGTCGATTTATCTATAATGGTTCCGAAAATTTCTTTTTGGATTTGGCAGACAGTACGATTCAGGTGACAAAACATCCTAAAGAGGAGGATATATATTCCAACACGACATTCAATATATCCTATGTTACTTGGAGATTGGGATTAAGCAGCTTCAAGAGCAATAAGGATATCGGTAAAAAGATTAGTCAAGAGACTTTAAATGGAAAAAAAGTATATAAAGTTGAGCTAAATATAGGGCAAAATTTCCTGAGCAAAACGGGGGTATTAAATCCCATGAAATTAAAGGCTGAAAACCTATTGATTGTATATTTGGACCAAAAAACCTTATTACCCTTAGAGCTAATCAGTCAACGCGTAGGTTCTAAAGACTTTGTCAAAACGAAAATCGAATATCTATCCTTGAAGGGTAAACGACCTCATGAAACGAGCTGGTTCACTTCCACTTATAGCGGCTTTAAACCATATAAGAAAATCTCATTGGCTCAATTGGCATTAAACCAAGAGGCTCCTGCTTGGAGCATGAACTTAGCAAATCAGAATGGTAGCAGATCTTTAGAGGAGTATAAAGGAAAATACCTTATCCTGGAGTTTTATATTAAAAATTGTGGTTACTGCGTTGAAGGTGTGAAGAAACTGAATACTTTACAAGAAAAACTAGCTGGAAAGAACGTAGCAATTTTAGGTATCAATTCCCAGGATAGCCAATCAGATTTGCATTCTTTTATCAAAACACAAAAACCGGAATATGATATCGTATGGGACAAGGATGGTTCTGTGAGCAAAGCTTATGGTGTTGATGGAGTCCCCCATGTTTTCATTTTAGACCAAGAGGGAAAAGTAATTTACAATGGTGGATTAGATCAGGATAAAATATGGTCAGTATTGGATGGAAAGATCTAAAATTGATTGACATCTGAATTGATTGGCTATTTTAGATTAAGTAAAATTTCAAAAATCAAGTTGAAAGGTTTCTACAAGAAGGAATAAAGAGCAAAAATAAAGGGTTAAGTCTGATTTACTTAACCCTTTGCTATTAAATATTAGAAATAGATGTAAGATATGAAATAGGAGATTGCTGCGCTGATAGATAAAACTAGTTATAATGTATAGTTACTTATAACTCATAACTACGCGAAGAGTATATAGTTTACTCTCCTAGGACCACTATTCATATACTTTATTGGATTTTAAAGAGAAGTATCCGATAACACCTGCCAATAAAGAGGTAATCAAGATGGATAGTTTCGCTTCGGACACATGCAATGGATCTCCGAACGATAAAATAGCGATGAAAATAGACATGGTAAAACCAATTCCGGCCAGTAAACCAACCCCAATAATATGTCTCCAAGTACTTCCTTCCGGCAAACTACTTAGCTTTAGCTTGGTACAGATGAAGGAAGTTAAAAGGATACCTACTGGTTTTCCTAATAATAATCCTAAGCTAATTCCTAATCCTAAGGAGTTTGTTAATCCGCTTAACATCTCTTTTTCCAAGGTTATATTCGTATTGGCGAACGCAAAGATTGGAATAATCAAAAGATTGACAGGCTTGGTTAGTGCATGCTCTAAGCGCTCCAATGGAGATTCTACATCGGTATCGTTTGTTGGGATACACATAGCAACCAATACCCCTGCTATAGTTGCATGAATACCAGAATGGTGCACAAAGTACCACACAAAAACACCTGGAATTAAATATAGGTAAGGATTCAAGATGTTCATACGGTTCATGATAATCAAAGCTACCATTCCAATACCGGCATACATCAGGTAGAACATTTCAATACCAGAAGAATAGAAAAAGGCGATAACTAAAATAGCGATCAAGTCATCTACAATAGCCAATGCGGCTAAAAAAATCTTTAAGCTACTCGGTATTCTATTTCCTAATAAATTGATGACTGCTAAGGCAAATGCAATATCCGTAGCCATTGGGATTCCCCAACCACTAGCGGTTTCTGCACCAGCGTTAAAGGATAGGTAAATTAATGCAGGAACTACCGCACCACCAATAGCACATAAAATAGGTAAAGAAGCCTTCTTAGGTGAGGATAATTCTCCTTCCACCACCTCCCTTTTGATTTCCAATCCAACTAACAGAAAGAACACGGCCATTAATCCATCATTAATCCACAACAATACGGGATAACGTAGATGTACGGATTCATTTTCAAATCCTAATTGTACGTCCAATAAGTTTTGTAATGCAGGCGCTAAAGGCGAATTCGCTATGATCATCGACAAGATAACACATAGGAATAGCATGATACCACCCGCATTGCTCGATTGAAAAAAATCTTTAAAAGCATTTAGATTAATAAGTTTGTTCATATATAGCTGTTTATTGTTTTGTACAGTTAGCTGAATACTAATATCCCAAAAAGGCATATTTTCGTAAGACCACGGGCTCTTACTTTATGTTAAAACCATAAATTTTATTGATACTTCGAAAACAAAATCTCTTTAAAACCGTGAATTTCGGCTAAAATATAGAATACTTCTTAGACAGTTTAGAATTATTGCATAGATAATATCTATAATTATTTCAATGTATTATTTCTGTTTTGACAGAAACCAAGATGTTCTCCTTCGGGTTTTTGGGAAACATCTTTTGGAAAATAGAAGTCAAAGTGAGTGTAAGAGAATTTCTGTAAAAATATTGGGTTATGAAGTAAAAATAAAATCTAAAGGATTTGCTTTATAAAAATTGTTGATTCAAATCCTTTAGATTTTCTAAGATGGATAGAAATGCTATCCTATCCGATTAATAAATAAGACATAGTCTATTTTTCTTCTTTAGGTTTGGTATTGGATTTCCCTTTAAAAGGGTTTCTAGGCCTCTTTTTACCATAAGAGCCCATGATAATTTTTCCTTTGCGTGTTTTTTTATCTCCTTTTCCCATAATTCTTACTGTTTGATAAAATGTGATTAAAAAATACTTAAATAGACATCTAATCTACTAAAAATGAGTTAAAAAGAAAAATATCGGATTAAATGACACATGAAAACCCCACAAGGGATAGGTTAAAAAAAAAGCAGGCTGAATAAGTAATATTCAGCCTGCCAATACCCCAGATAGTGCTTATTAGCCTCTACTGTTATAGTTAGGAGCTTCTTTCGTAATTTGAATATTATGCGGGTGAGATTCACGAAGACCTGCACCTGTAATACGAACGAATTTTGCTTCTTGTAATTTTTCAATAGTTGCTGCTCCACAGTAGCCCATGGAAGCACGTAATCCACCAATGTATTGGTAAACCACCTCTGCTAATGTTCCTTTATATGGCACACGTCCTACGATTCCTTCTGGAACTAATTTTTTGATATCGTCCTCTACGTCTTGGAAATAACGGTCTTTCGATCCTTTTTCCATCGCTTCCACAGAGCCCATGCCACGGTACGACTTGAATTTTCTTCCTTCTAAAAGAATGGTTTCACCTGGAGCTTCCTCGACACCTGCAAATAAAGAACCTGCCATAATGGTGTGTGCACCAGCAGCGATTGCTTTGGCAATATCACCGGTTTGTTTGATACCACCATCAGCGATAAGCGGTACACCAGTACCTTTCAATGCTTTCGCGACTTCATAAACAGCATATAATTGAGGAACACCTACACCAGCAATAATACGGGTGGTACAGATAGAACCAGGACCGATACCAACTTTAACTGCATCTGCACCTGCATCAGCTAACATTTTAGCTGCATCACCTGTAGCAATATTTCCAACAATAACCTGAAGATCTGGATATTGTGCTTTTACTTCTTTTAATTTGTTGACTACACCCAAGCTATGTCCGTGTGCTGTATCAATCGTGATTACATCAACGCCTGCTTTTACTAAAGCATCAACACGTTCGATCGTATCGTGGGTTACACCTACTGCTGCACCAACCAATAAACGACCATGTTCATCTTTAGCTGCATTTGGATAATGCTTATATTTTTGAATGTCTTTGAAAGTAATTAGACCTTTCAACGAACCATTGGCATCTACCACTGGTAATTTTTCGATCTTATGGTTTTGAAGGATCTCTTCCGCTTTGATTAAATCTGTACCTTCAGGAGCAACTACTAGATTTGTTTTAGTCATTAATTCACTGATAGGACGAGCCATATCTTTTTGGAAACGAAGATCTCTATTGGTCACGATGCCCACAAGTTTGTTTTCCAGGTTTATCACTGGAATACCACCGATCTTATGTTCACGCATGATTTGGAAAGCATCACCTACAGTTGCTGTTTCTAACAAAGTCACCGGATCTTGGATCATTCCACTCTCCGAGCGCTTGACTTTCCGAACTTCAGCAGCCTGTTCAACAATGCTCATATTCTTATGTAACATCCCGATACCCCCTGCTTGAGCGATAGCGATCGCTAAATCAGCACCGGTTACTGTGTCCATTGCTGCGGACACCAAAGGGATATTTAATTTGATTTTTTTTGTCAGATAGGTACTCGTATCAACGTCTCTTGGCAGAATTTCAGAATAAGCTGGAATTAATAAGACGTCGTCATATGTGAGGCCTTCTTGTACGAATTTTTGTGGATCTAATTGCATAGCAAATAATAATGGGGTTTCCTATTTGCAGGGCAAAATTACGATTTTCATTGATTTTAACAAAATAAATAAACGTCTGAAACGAATTAAATGACAATTAAATTAAATACAACGGATTTTGGCAGACTATTTGCATAGGAAGACGTGAAAGGACCTAACTAATGTTAATTATTGACCTTGTTGGGTTTATGGAAAACAATAAATTAATTCACATGAAAAAATTATTTTTACCTCTAATTGCAGTAGCAGCTTTAACATTTGCTACTTCTGAAGCTCAAGCGCAAACTCCTTACAAATCAGCTCTTGGTATCGTATTCGACGGATATGACGGTTCTAACGTAGGTATCCAATACAAAACTGCATTAACTAACGTTTCTGCATTACAATTACAAGCAGCATTCCGTAATCACTGGGTATCTTTCGGTGCTGACTGGCAATACGAAAAAGCTATCCCTGGTGCTGATGGTTTAGCATGGTATGCTGGTGTTGGTGCTCAAGTAGGTATCTATAGCTACGATGGACACTCTAGCACAGGTTTCGGTATCCGCCCTCAAGTAGGTTTGGAATACAAAATCCCTACTATTCCTATCGCTATGCACTTAGACTACAAACCTTATTTAGGTTTAAATAACGATACTGGCTTTGATGGTGGTGGTTTCACTTTCGGTGTGAAATTCGTGCTTAAATAAGTCAAGAATTTATTTTCAATCGAAAAGGCTTCAATATTTTGAAGCCTTTTTTTGTGTATTTTTACTACTGCTCAACACAACATAAACTGTAGTAAACAAAGCACAAAACATCGTACACATAGTAGTCAATGCCCTTTTTAGGTCAGAATAATTTGTAATATTTTTGTTATTGTGGGGAAAAGGATAGAACTTTACGGCAAACATGATTTTTAAAACAACAACAATTTATCAAGTTTGTATTCGCAACCTAAATGGTCTTGATCATAATCAAGATTCTATACGTCTGTCAAGTAAGTTGGCACTTCTATCAGCATTTTTGTAGCACTATCCTATTAATTGTCGTTGAACTTATTGTCTATGGAGCGAAAGAAAGTCCTTTATTTTATGCCTGACAACCCTATGAAGGGACATGCCGGCAATATTTCCAGATGTAAGCAATTACTAGCCTTCTTCAGTGAACAGGAGGAACAATTTGATACCGACTTTGTGTCTGAAAGGGTATGGGGAAATTGGGACGATAAATCCGAAATAGACTTTAAAAACAAGTACCCTAAACTTGGTTTAAAGATCATCAACAGAAAATTTAAAAGAGATGATTTCTTCAAGTACCTCTTTGTATATAAACTTCCAAACCTATTTGTAAAGCCCTTTGAGCAAAACAGAGTGGATTTGACCTCCGTTATTATGCGGAAAGAATTTAAGAAAGTATTACAAGAAACGAAATACGACATCATCATCATCAGTTACGCTCAATGGGGTAAATTGGTGGATTACCTACCATACGCTGCCCGTACCATTATTGATACGCATGATTTTATTAGCTTATTAAAAGTAGATGATTTAAAAAGCAGTAGCAAAGCATCTAAAAATTTAAAATCGGAAATTAGTATCCTAAAAAAGTTCCAAAGTATTTGGACATTCTCCATTGAGGAGAAATATATATTTGGGCAGTTTTGTCAAAGAAAGGTAGATTTGATACCTATTGGGTACAAACTCGATGACATCAGTAGTCATCCACAAGATCCATTGTATGATATCATTTATGTAGCGAGTGAAAACCCGCATAATATAAAAGGGATTAAATGGTTTACTGAAAATGTACTACCGAAATTACCGCCAATGAAAATTGCGGTTATAGGTAAAATTGCCAATTACGTTACAGAACATCCTAGTATCCATAAGTTGGGCTTTGTTGATGACTTAGATGCAGCATATCGAAATTCTAAGATCTCCATTTGCCCGATGCTGAGTGGAACGGGCATTAAGATTAAAGTATTGGAATCCTTATCGATGGGGCTTCCGGTAGTTACCAATTCTTACGGTGTCACAGGGTTAGTTAATAAAATCAATAGCGGCTGTTTGGTGACCGATGATTCTGATAAATTTGCAAACTATATACTGGACTTATTAAATAATCCAGAATACCGCAATGAAGTAGCCAAACAAGGGCAAGAATTGATGCGGAGTTTTTATAATCTAGAGCTAGAAAAGAAAGTCTTATTATATTCGCTGTTGGAACCAGCACAACAATAGTATGAGAGTCGTTTTTGAGACCGAAAGAATGAAATATAGCCATACCGGCTTATATTATTACTGTTTAAACTTGGGGAATGCCTTATTAAATAGCGCACCTCTGGATATGCAACTTTCATTCTATCATAACGAACGAGCAGAATTGGTTTTTGGAGATGACAAGAACTACATCAAGCAAAAATCAATTGATAAATTCCTGAAACTATCTTGGAAGGGATTTGATCTGTATCATGCCAATTACCAACTCTCCCCCTATCTTCCTAAAAAAGGAAAAACCAAGGTTGTTTTAACCATACATGATCTCAACTTTATTGCTGAGGGTAAAACGCCCGCAAAGATTAAAAAATATCTAGGAAAGGTTCAGGCGAATATTGACCGTGCCGTTGCTGTAGTGGCCATCTCTAACTTTGTCAAAGAGGATGTGGAAAAGCACTGTAAGTTAGGTAATAAAAAAATAGAGGTCATTTATAATGGAAGCAATATTGATCCCGAAAAGATAAAGTTAGCTTCTCCGGAATCACCAATAGATGGACCATTTCTATTCAGTATAGGCACCATAGCAGCGAAAAAAAATTTTCATGTGTTGCCTTTTTTGTTGGTCAACAATAATTATAAGTTGGTCATCAGTGGAATCATCCAAGAAGAGGACTATTACCAAAAAATAAAAGCAATTGCTAAATCTTTGGGATTAGAAGACCGCGTTATATTAACAGGTCCAGTTTCTGAAGAAGAGAAATACAGTTACTTGAAACATTGTTCCTTATTTGTATTTCCCTCCTTGGCTGAGGGATTTGGACTTCCTGTAATTGAGGCCATGAGTTTTGGTAAGAAGGTCTTATTATCGACCTATACCAGTTTACCTGAAATTGGTGGCAAAGAGGCTTTTTATTTGGAGTCGATGGATGCGAATTATTTACAGGATTTTGCCACAAATAAGCTTGAAATGATCATTCAAGGAGAGGACCGTTCGGATGAAATAAAAGCTTGGGCTGGACAATTCTCTTGGGAAACTGCTGCTAAAGCCTATTGGGATCTTTATCAATCCATATTAAGATCTTAAAAGGAGTTAAAGGAACAAGAAAATTACAATCTTCTATGGAAGAGGAGTTGAAATAACCTATTCATTTCCTTTTTTCTATGTTATATTTGGGAGTTCGGTGGAAGGGAAATTATGTATAACAAAATTTTCGAGATTAAGTTTGCTTAATTATTTTCATTATGCATTTTTTTTATACCTTTGCGATTCTTGGTAAATATTATTAAGCTTAAAAAAAGAACATAAAAAACCATAATTTATTACGATTAGACAATGAGTAAAGGGCTGATTAAATTTTTGGTGATAGTGGTTTCCCTAGCGTGCCTCTACTCCTTATCATTCACTTTTGTAACACGAAAAGTTGAAAAAGATGCCGCAAACTATGCCAAAGGAGACATGGTAAAGGAAAAGGCGTATTTGGATTCCATCGCTAGTGAAGTGGTGTATAATATAGGCATTGCAAAATTCACCTATCGCGAAGCAAAAGCAAATGAGCTTGCTCTTGGTCTGGATTTGAAAGGTGGTATGAACGTGACCATGGAAATTTCCTTGGACGAGTTAATTACCAACTTGGCAAACAAACCAAAAGATGCAAACTTCAATAAGGCTTTAGAGACTGCTATTGCAAAAAGCAAAACGACTAACACATCGTTGATTGAATTATTCTTAAATGAATACAAAGCTACTGGTGCTACTACGCCTATTGCGACATTCTTCGCTACGAAGGATAATGCTGGTGCAATTCAAGCTGGAAGTTCAGAAGGTGAAGTTCGTAGTTTCTTAAACAGAGAAGCTGACAACGCGATCCAGAATTCCTACAAAGTATTGCGTACGCGTATTGACAAATTCGGTGTAGCTTCTCCTAATATCCAAATCCAACAAGGAACTAACCGTATCTTAATCGAGTTACCAGGTGTAAACGATCAAGAGCGTGTTCGTAAGTTGCTTCAAGGATCTGCTAAGTTAGAATTCTATGAGACGTTCAGGAATGAGCAAGCTTATGGTATTATTGACAACATCAACAATACTTTAGCATCAGCACTTAAATCGGACAAAAAAGCTCCTGCTACAGTAGCGACAACTGATTCTACTGCAACTGCTGCTGCTGACACAACCAAAAAAGAAGATAACCTATTAGCAAAACTAGGTGCAAATAAAAATGCTACTGACTCCAATGCTGCAGCAAATGCAGGATTAGAAGCTGGTAACCCATTATTCTCTGTTTTGAATCCTAATGTTGGACAAGGTCCTTCAGGTCAAATGGAATTAGCACCGGGTGCAATCGTAGGTTATGCAAGCTTAAAAGATACAGCAAAGGTTAATGCTTACCTAGCACGTCCTGAGGTGAAAGGCATTATCCCTGGGAATATGCGCCTATTATGGGCTGTTAAACCAGAGAGCTTCTCTAAAACAGCTGACATCTTAGCTTTATATGCTATCAAAACTTCAGGTGCTGAGAATGGTCCAACCATGACTGGTGATGTAATCACTGATGCACGTGATGGATTCAGCCAACAAAATAAACCAATCGTTTCCATGTCGATGAACGCTGAAGGTGCTCGTCAATGGCAACGTGTAACGGGTCAGGCTGCTCAAGGTAAATACTCTATCGCTATTGTTTTGGATGGTGTTGTTTACTCAGCTCCTGGTGTAGAAAAAGAAATTGCTGGTGGTAATTCAGAAATCTCTGGAAACTTTACTATTGAAGATACGAAAGACTTAGCAAACGTATTGAAAGCTGGTCGTCTACCGACTACGGCAAAAATCGTTGAAGAGGCTATCGTAGGTCCATCATTAGGACAAGTAGCGATTGACTCTGGTGTAAACTCGGCTATCGTTGGTATCATCGTGGTAATGGCATTCATGATTGCTTATTACAACCGTGCTGGTATTGCAGCTAACATCGCTGTAATTTTCAACGTGTTCTTCTTGATGGGTGTACTTGCATCGTTAAATGCAGTATTGACCCTTCCGGGTATTGCAGGTATCGTATTGACCATGGGTACTGCCGTCGATGCAAACGTCTTGATCTATGAGCGTATGCGTGAAGAAAAGGCTCTTGGTAAATCCATGCGTCAAGTAGTATCAGATGGTTACAAACATGCGATGCCGTCTATCTTAGACTCGCAGATCACAACATTCTTAGTAGGTTTAATCTTGTTCTTTACAGGATCAGGTCCTATCCAAGGTTTTGCAACTACCTTAATGATCGGTATTATTACCTCATTATTCACTGCCATCTTCATCACTCGTTTAATTTTCGAATACATGTTGAAGCGTGAGATGAAAATTACGGTGTCTTTCCCTTGGTCTGATCATACGATGAAAAATGCCAACTTCCAATTCGTTAAGAAAAGAAAAGTGGCTTATACCATCTCTTTAATCGCTGTAGTAATCTCTATTGCTTCTATCGCAACAAAAGGATTCTCTTACGGTGTAGATTTCCAAGGTGGTCGTACTTATACTGTTCGTTTTGATGAACAAGTAAAAGCTGAAGACATCCGTGAGAACTTAAATAATGTATTTGGTACTACAACAGAGGTTAAGACTTTTGGAAGTGAAAACCAATTACGCATCACGACTTCTTACCATATCGAGGAGACTTCTGATGCTGCAGATAAAGAAGTATTAGCAAAATTAAACGAAGGCTTAAGCAAAGCTCAAGTTTCTAAATACGAGATCTTATCGCAACAAAAAGTAGGACCTACAATTGCAAGTGATATTAGAGACCGTGCGATCTACGCATCTATCCTATCGATCATTGTAATCGCTGGATATATCTTAGTTCGTTTCCACAAATGGCAATATTCTGCTGGTGCTGCAATTGCAACAATTCACGATGCAATCATCTTGTTAGGTTTATTCTCCATGTTGGATGGAATCGTTCCTTTCTCATTGGATATTGACCAACACTTTGTGGCAGCAATCTTAACGGTATTGGGTTACTCGGTGAACGATACGGTGGTTGTATTTGACCGTCTTCGTGAGTACTTGAAGAAACCAAATGCACATAAAGAAGAGATTGGCACTACGATTAACAATGCGATTAACTCGACATTGAGTCGTACAGTGATCACTTCATTAACCGTAATCTTCGTACTTGCCGTATTATTTGTATTCGGTGGAGAAGTTATCCGTGGTTTCTCATTCGCTATCTTAATTGGTATCGTTGTAGCAACCTACTCATCTATCTTCTTAGCAGCTCCTGCTATCTTCGACTTAAGTCGTGGAAAACACTTAGCATCTTCAGCTAAGGAAGAAGAGAAAAAACAAGTTAAAGTTGTAACTCCATAATCTGGAATAACAAATATTGAAAGCCCCAAAGGATATCCTTTGGGGCTTTTTGTTGCATATCTGCTAAGTATGGAAATCTGAAATGGTTTTGATGTTTTATTTATGTCAGATTCCTGAATATTATCCTTAGTAAATCTTGGCCTAACCTAATTTTTTAGTAGTTTTGATACTTAATCATTAAACATGAGAACAAAGTTTGTCCTACCTTTATTGAGTATTTCCTTAGGCTTATTTGCCGTTGGATGTAACAATCAACCGAAACAAGCAGAGACACCTACTACCCAGGAGCAAGCGGGTCATGAAGGTCATGACCACAGTGAACACGCTGGTCAACCGCATCAAGATGCACCTGCTGCTGCTACTGCTCCTCCGACAGTTAAAGCTGCTAATTTATCGATTCCGGAATTCACCTTCTTCAAGGTTAAATCGGGTTTACCATTTTCCAGAGCAGATATCAAAGCTGGACAGAATACCGTATTTATTCTATTCGATCCTTCATGTGGTCACTGTCAAAATGAAACTCGAGAATTAGCTAAAAATTACGATAAGGTTAAAGGGGTGAACATCTATTATGTATCGATGAATGACCCGGCTTTAATGGCTAGTTTCTTACAGACTTTCGGTAAAGAATTAGATGGAAAGCCAAATGTGGAGATGCTTTACGACAAGAATCAAGAGTTCGTACAACGCATACATATTCCTGCGCAATTCCCAGCAAACTATGTTTATGGCCCTGATGGTGCTTTAAAGAAATATTGGGAAGGCGAAAAAGCAATAAGCGAAGTAATATCAGATTTTAATCAATAATGAGAATTGCCATCAATGGGTTTGGACGTATCGGGCGTCATACCCTCAGAAATATCCTAAATAGGGACATCGATAATATCGAGGTCGTAGCGATTAATGACTTGGCGGATGCCGCAACATTAGCGCATTTATTCAAATACGATTCGGTTCATGGTCCTTTAAACCGTGAAGTTAAGCACGATCAAAATCACCTATTCATTGATGGCAAATCTATTGAGATATTAAATAAGCGTGACCCACAGGAATTGCCTTGGAAAGATTTGGACATTGATGTAGTGGTGGAATCGACAGGTTTGTTTGTGAAAGCTGAATTAGCTAATAAACATATTCAAGCGGGAGCCAAACAGGTTATCATCTCCGCTCCTTCTCCAGACAAAGAGATTCCTACAGTTGTGTTGGGTATTAATGATGCGGATTTTGATTGGAATACCCAAATCTTTTCCAATGCATCTTGTACCACCAATAACGTGGCTCCACTGATTAAAATCTTAGATGAAAACTGGGGAATCGTAGATGGTTATATTACCACAGTCCATTCGATGACAGGTGACCAAAATCTACATGATGCGCCACACCGAGACCTAAGACGTTCTAGAGCTGCTTCAGCTTCCATTATCCCAACGACAACCGGAGCTGCCAAAGCTATTACCAATGTTTTTAAACATTTGGATGGTAAGCTTGGGGGTGCTGGTATTCGCGTACCGGTATTAAATGGGTCATTGACTGACTTTACATGTAATTTGCAGAAAGAGACTACCGTAGAGGAAATCAATCAGAAATTCAAAGAAGCATCGGAAGGTTCGCTTAAAAATGTATTGTATTATACCGAAGATCCAATCGTATCAGTTGATATTATCAACAATCCCTATTCTTGTGTATTTGATGCGCAATTGACCAGTATTGTTGGTGGATTGGTGAAAGTTGTTGGTTGGTATGATAATGAATTTGGTTATTCTAACCGTTTGGTAGATATCTTGCAAATATTAGCTAATAAATGATCCGATTCATAAAAACTGCTGATACACTACCTATTCGTAGTTCCGTTTTACAGAACGGGAAAGATGAACAGCTTTGCATTAATCCTGAGCATGATAAAGCTGATAGTTTTCACCTCGGTTATTACGATGAATCAGGAAAATTATGTGCGGTATTAACCATACATCAGACGAATCACCCCAAGCTTCCTCATACCGGTTATCGCTTGAGAGGCATGGCAACAATCCCCGAAGAAAGAAGAAAAGGCTATGCTAAGGAGCTATTGAATGCGGCCATAGAACATCTCAAAACACAGCTACCTGCCGACTATTTATGGATGATTGCTCGAGAAGTAGCTTATCCTTTCTATGAAGAAATGGGCTTTGAATACTTTTCCGATGAATATGAAATTGAAGGTATTGGCAAGCATACTGAAATGTATATGCCATTCTATGGCTAAAGTGTGGAATTGAATTTCCTATAATTCCCCTACTACACCTAATCCAAATAAAGCAAAGTCATATTTAACGGGATCTAGCGGATCTAGCGATCGAAGATTTTCTGTCAGTTCTACTGCTGATTTCCAATTTACTTTATCTGATTGCATCAAACCGAATTTCTTGGCTACACGCTCAACATGCACGTCGCAGGGGCAAATTAAATCTTTTGCATCAATATTCTTCCATATCCCAAAGTCTACTCCAGCATTATCTTTTCTGACCATCCATCGAAGAAACATATTCAATCGCTTACAGCTTGATTTTTGAGCTGGTGAACTCACATGCTTACGCGTCCTCAGCGGAAAATCAGGCAGGGAGAAAAAATAAGATTTAAAGTGATTTAAGGCTGCTTCAACTTGAAAAGGCTCTCCAAGCTGACTTCCTTGCAGAAATGCATCCTCAAGGCTCGAGAAGCGCGTATAATGCTGTTTGAAGAAGGCAATGAAATATAAAAGGTCAGTATCGTTAAAAGTTCTGTGTTTAAATCCCAATAATGATTTCAAATCTTGATCTTGATGATGTAGGATAAAGTCATGTGGCGCATGATCCATGCGTTCGATCAATTCCTTACATTTATTAATTATGGTCTTTCTTTGTCCCCAGGCTAAAATACTGGCAAAGAAACCCATAATCTCGATATCCTCTTGTTTACTGAATTGATGAGGAATTGAAATGGGATCATTTGGAATGAAATCAGGTTGATTGAATTCCAAGACTTTTTTGTCTAGGAAATCCTTTAATGATAAGTCCATAGGTACAAAAATATAAAAAAGCAGCTCTAAGGCTGCTTTTTTATATTTTATTCGTTGATAGCTTTCCAGATCATATCTTTCAGCTGTTGAATATTCTTTCCGGTGACAGAGGATATAAAGAGATAAGGGATACCCTTAGGCACTTGAAGTGCCATTTCTCTTTCAAGTTCCTCATCCAACATATCGGATTTACTAATGGCTAATAATCTCGGCTTATCCAATAATTCGGGATTATAAGCAGTCAATTCGTTAAATAGGATATCGTATTCCTCAGCGATCGTGCGATCGGTATCTGCAGGAACCATAAATAGCAAAACCGAATTACGTTCGATGTGACGTAGGAAACGATGCCCCAATCCCTTACCTTCCGAAGCACCTTCTATAATACCCGGTATATCAGCCATAACGAAAGATTTATTATCTCGATAGGCAACAATACCTAGGTTAGGAACTATTGTTGTAAAAGGATAGTCAGCGATTTCTGGCTTTGCGGCTGAAACAACCGAAAGTAGGGTTGATTTACCCGCATTAGGAAAACCCACTAAACCTACATCAGCAAGGACTTTCAGTTCAAGAATAATCCATTGTTCTTTACCAGGCATGCCCGGTTGAGCATGACGAGGAGTTTGAACAGTTGACGACTTAAAATGCCAGTTACCTAAACCACCGCGACCACCTGGAGTAAGAATTTTGGTTTGACCATCACGTGTAATCTCAAAAAGCACTTCACCTGTTTCCGCATCTTTAGCCACCGTACCTAGTGGTACTTCCAGGATTTCATCCTTACCAGTTGCTCCAGTTTTAAGCGTAGAGCCACCTGGCAGACCATTTTCCGCAATAATGTGCTTGCGATATTTCAAGTGCAATAACGTCCAGTGCTGTGTTGATCCTCTCAACATGATATGCCCACCACGGCCACCATCACCACCATCAGGTCCACCTTTTGCGGTGAACTTGTCTCGGTGTAAATGGGCAGATCCTGATCCACCATGCCCCGAGCGGCAGCATACCTTTACATAATCTACAAAATTTGACCCCTGAGCCATAAATCCTCTCCCAGTAAAATGTGTTTATTATTAATAACGATCAATGATCGATGAAAGTTCACCAAAGATAGCTTGGATATCTCCAATACCATTTACTTTGGTTAAATTACCTTTAGCTTCATAGTAAGGTAGTACATGAACCGTTTTACCAAAGTACTCCTCAATACGTCTCTTCAATTTGTCTGCTGCATCATCTGCACGACCTGAAATTTCCTGACGTTTAGCAATACGTTGAGTTAACTCTTGTTCATTAACATCTAATGCAATAACACCTGAAATAGGCATATTCTTAGATTCCATAAACTTGTCCAAAGCCTCCGCTTGTGCAACGGTACGTGGAAAACCATCAAAAATAAATCCTTTAACAGCAGGATTATTGCTGATTTCTTCCTCGATCATTGCAATAGTGATTGAATCTGGTACTAGATTACCGTCAGCAATGATTTGACTTACTTGTTTACCTAATTCGGTTTGATCCTTAATGTGAGCACGAAACATGTCGCCTGTTGAGATATGATGTAAGTCATATTTTTCAATTAATTTAGCGGACTGAGTTCCTTTTCCTGCTCCTGGAGGCCCGAATAATACAAGGTTTAGCATAATGATGTTATTTATTGTTGATCATAAAAAACAAAAGCCTAATCCGATGACGAATTAGGCTCATTCTAAGTGCGCTCAAAGGGAGTCGAACCCCTAACCTTCTGATTCGTAGTCAGATGCTCTATCCAGTTAAGCTATGAGCGCGTCAACCTCCACTTCACGTCATCTGACCGTTCCGTTTTGGTGATGCAAATATAAGGAAATATTAATCTTGACCAAACTTTTTTTTAATATTTATATAACATAGGAAAGAGCAGTTTATCGCATAGAATGCTTACAGGGATGAAAAGCTGGCAGTAACTTTGTTATAGTATCCGTGAAAAAATGATGAGTTTAAATAAAGAAAGTGCGCTCAAAGGGAGTCGAACCCCTAACCTTCTGATTCGTAGTCAGATGCTCTATCCAGTTAAGCTATGAGCGCATTTCTACAGGACTAATTGTCCGTTGAAGTGCTGCAAATATCGCTGTTTTTTTATATTTTCCAAATCATTTTTTCGTTTTTTAAGCAATTTCAAACTATATTACCCCTATTCTGTTGATACCTATATAATTAATTTTATGGCTGAACGTATAATAAAAAGCAACAAGATCCGAATTGGCGACATTAGTATCGCCTACCATATTAAAAAAGCGAGCGAAAAAAGGGATCAAACGATTATTTTCCTACATGGCTTCCCTTTCAATAAAAACATGTGGAAGGAACAATTGGAAAGTTTAGAAGATAATATTACCGGAATTGCAGTTGATATCCGCGGAATGGGAAATACTACAAAAGGCCATGGCTTCTTTTCCATCGATGTCTTTGCAAAAGACCTTGGTGCTTTTATGCGCAAAATGGAAATTGATAAGGCGGTTATCTGTGGTGTATCCATGGGTGGATACATTGCCTTACGTGCTTACCAATTATTTCCAGAAAAAATTAGCGGGTTAATTCTTTCCGATACCCACAGCAAAGCAGATGATGATGCTGGTAAGCAGAAGCGCTTTGATGGCATTCAAGCCGTATTAAATCACGGTAGAAGACCTTACGCTATCGGTTTTGTATCCAATGTATTTGGTGCAAAAGCAATCGAAGAAAGACCAGAAGCTATTGAGCTAATCAAAAGTAGTATTCGTAGAAACAGCGTATCGGCAATCTGTGCTACGTTATTGGCTTTAGCTGCAAGAACTGATACTACCGAGGTATTGGATAAAATCAATGTTCCTACTATCTTGATTCGAGGAAAAGAAGATAAAATTACTCCTGCTGAGTTAATGGAGGATATGGCTAACAGCATTAAAGGTGCTAAATACTATGAATTTGAAGATTGCGGCCATCTCCCGAATATGGAAGATCCAGAAAAATTCAACTTACATATGAATAGTATGTTGCAAAATATTGAGGAATAAGCTTATTTAACTAGGCTTTGATCCTTCTCAGCTTTCTTTTTGGTCGAAATATTGGGTATATTCTTTTTTGTATACTCCACTCCTTTTTCGATTAAAAAGGAAGCTTTATCATAATCCCAAATACCTCCAATATTATGCGGAATATCGATCAGATAATCTGGTTTATACAGTTCTACACTTAATTTAGATAGTCTTCTGCGCATCATTAAATAAGCCTCTTGCATTAAACCTATGGAATTCATCTTGCTTTCAAAAGGAAGTGGCCCATATTTAGCATCGGGTTTACCATCTAAATTGACAGCAATAACGATGTTTCGGCGCTTTCGTTTGACATAGTTAATTGGAAGTGGATTTATAACTCCCCCATCAACCAAATTCCATTCATCTGATTCAATACTTGTAAAGACACCAGGAATAGCTATGGAAGCCCTTATAGCTTGGTAAACACTCCCCTTATCAAAAATCATCTCACGCTCATTCTTCAAATCCGTAGCAATAGCTCTAAACGGAATGCGCATATCTTCAATATCTCGATCAGGAAAGATTTCTTTTAGTGATTCAAATACACGAACTCCTTTCAAAAGACCGAATTTAGGATTCGTAAAATCCATCAACTTAAAAACAGAGCGTTTTGTAAAACTACGCATCCAATCTTCCAATTCTGTCAATTTACCTTCCACATATGCTGCTCCAATTAATGAACCTATGGAGCAACCTACAATCTCATCTATTTCATATCCTTTCTCTTCTAAACAACGTATTATACCAATCTGGACTAAGCCTCTTGCACCACCGCTCCCTAAGACCAATGATACCTTGCGTTTACTTTTCAAGAAGTTCATATTTAAAGGTAAAACAATTTTCCGTTCTATTAAAATGTCATCTTTTTGTATGTTTTTTATTAAAAGTTTGAACAATTATCTATCATTGTTACTTTTGCTAACACTGTTAACTAATTAAGTATGGGCGTATCAGAAAGAAAGCAAAGACAACATGAGGAATTGAGGAATCAAATCATCGAATGTTCTCGTGAAATCGTGGAAGAAGAGGGATGGGCGAATCTTTCTATCCGTAAAATAGCAGATGCTATTGAGTACTCTGTCCCTGTAATTTATAAGCATTTTGAGAATAAGGAAGCAATCACGGCTTATTTTGTACAAGAGGGGTTTCAAAATTTACTTAATGAGGTTTTGGCACATATTGATTCCAACGCTAGCATTGAGGATAGATTTCAGCAGTTAGGCATGGGATATTACCATTTTGCTGAAAAATTCCCTAAGCATTATGAAGTGATGTTTGGATTGGGAATCCCTACTTGCGAATCAGCAAGAAATGTAGAGTCAATCAATCAATTATCTGGGATCTTCAGAAGTATGATTAAAGAGTTAAGTCATAAGAACCCGAATAAAGAAATTGACCAATGTTTGAAATACCGCACCTTATGGTCTCTTTTACATGGTGTCGTAGCATTTGAGTTATTAGCACTTCCGGGTGTTAATCCAGTATGCTCAGCGAAGGCTTTAGAAGATGTAGTAGACGGCTATGTCAAATCCATTTTATTTTAACACATTTTTTTCACATATAATATAACATCCGTAACACATGAGTTTAATAGAAGACTTACAATGGCGATATGCCACTAAAAAGATGAGTGGCCGTGCAGTAGATCAGGAAAAAGTAGATCAAATCGTAGAAGCAGCACGCTTAGCACCTACTTCTTCTGGATTACATCCATTTAAAATCATTGAAATTTCCAATCCTGAATTAAAAAAGAAAATTCAACCTATAGCATTCAATCAATCACAAATTGTGGATAGCTCGCACCTATTGGTATTTGCAGCATACGATGAATATACCAAAGAACGTGTAGATGCTCCTTTCAAACAACAAGAAATCGAACGCGGTTTACCTGCAGGCTTTGCTGACGATTATAAAAATGGATTGTTTGCTAAACTACAAACACAATCAAAAGACCAGCATTTCGAACATGCAGCTCGTCAAGCCTATATTGGTTTTGGTTTAGCCATTGCAGCTGCTGCAGAGCTTAAAGTTGATGCTACACCTATGGAAGGCTTTATCAATCAGCAATTGGATGAATTGTTGGGATTAGAAAAACTAGGACTTCGTTCAGTGACTATCCTTGCATTAGGCTATCGTGATGAAGAAAACGATTGGTTATTGAACCTTAAAAAAGTTCGTATTCAAAAAGAAGATTTTGTGATTAACTACAACTAGTTTGTAAAACACAAATACAAAAAAATATACTAGGTCAAATTAATTAAAAGACTACAGTAAGGATATCCCTAGCTGTGGTCTTTTTTTCGTTTAACATTTCTAGTCAGAATGAAATAGCTAACTGCAATTAAGAACATTTATTCTATCAATTTCAATTGGTTCCTGCCCTCTTATTTATTTTAACATTGCTAATAATGAATACCATTTATATTGCTTTAACTATTAGAAATGTGCTATAAAAACTAAATATCAAAAAAGTTACATGCTTTTTGGAATTATAAAATTATACAGTACATTTACAATAAATCATACATAACACCAATTTGATTTATTTTACATCTACCATGAAAAACCTCGAATCCCTAACCTTTAAACTTTCGAATCAAGACTACGATTGGCTCTGCAGGTTAAAAAACAACGATACTAAGGCCTTCTCAGAGATCTATTTCACTTATTGGGAAAATTTCCATGACTATTGTTTAAGGTATCTTAAAAATGAAAATTTGGTGAAGGATGTATTGCATGATGTCTTTTTAGAATTCTGGAAAATCAGGGGTAAACTAGAAATAAAGTATTCTATTAAAGCATATCTTGCTGTATGTATCAAAAACAAATGTATTTTTGTATTGAAGCAAATGCGGAGATTTGAGTTCCTCGAGATAGAAGATTATGATTTCCAATCTGTTGAACATGACCAATTTTCTGTACGAGACATTGAAAGTCAACTAAACTATGTTCTTACAGAAAAAATAACCAACAAGAGTAGAATCATATTCGAATTAAATCGAAACGAGGACCTTTCCTATAAGGAGATTGCATATCGGTTAAACCTGAGTGTCAAATCGGTGGAATACCACATGTCAAAAGTTTTAACCATATTAAGAAAATCAATTTTAACATTAATAACCTGCATGTTATTCTTTTGAGGAAGAATACTAGATTATGAATAATACGCAAAAGGAAGATATTGGAAATGAAATTCATGATCGAATTTTACATTCCATAGCACAGGATAAGCGAAGCAAACGAAATAAACGTATCACGTTTATTGTATTAGGCTGCACGATTTTCTTATTGGGCTTCTTTATGTATGCAAATAAAATTAGCCTCAATGAGTCTATGAGTATACATCAACCTAGGGAATTTACTGCCGATTTCAATCAAGGGACTTACACTCAAAAAGATTTATTCTCCTCAAAAACCAATAAGTTAATTTTAGATTCTAATAGTACACAAGCGATTTATCAGAATAAATCTAAAAACCTCACCGTATTAAATATTGCCAAACTTGATTTAAGTAATAAGGACATTTTGAACATTAAGACAGGGGTTGGAGGATTCTATAAAGTTGAGCTTCCAGACGGATCTATTGTAAATCTAAATTCTAAATCCAGCCTTAAATATCAGGCAAACTACATGGAGGATAGAAATCTAACACTTTCCGGAGAAGCCTATTTTGAAGTGAAGCCACTTTTAATTGCTGAAAAGAAAGCTCCTTTTCAAGTCAAAACCGAATTACAAACTATTGAAGTATTAGGTACGGCTTTTAATGTAAAAACAGGAAATATTAAAGATGAAACGCTTTTGTATGAAGGTCGTATAAACTTAAAAAACAAAACTGGAATGCTGAAAAAGCTTTTCCCAGGAGACTTAGCCAAAATAAACGAAGGCAATACGGAAGTTGTCAAATTAAATGAAGGTGAAATCGAGGAAACACTAGCCTGGAAGGAAGGCTATTTGTATTACAACAATCGAACATTAAAACATATCCTGGAAGATCTTCAGAAATACTATGATTTTGAATTCAATGGTAAGGAGGTTCCTTCAGAATACTTCACCATTTATTTGGCTCGTGAAAAGAAACTTCCTGAACTTCTACGACTCTTGGAGAAATCCGGAGATATTAGCATGCAATTAGCCAACAATATCATCAATTTCAAAAAATAATATTTTTTATTTAGGGTAACTAGCCCTGTTATACTCTTATAGGTAGAAGGTAAATAAAACACCATTTTATAAATCCTAAAACCATTATAACAGTATGAACAAAAATTACCTAACATGCTTTCAGCATTTGAAAGAAATTGGCATGAAATCATTGCCAAGGATTTCAAAAGCCTCTAAGCTGACCCTAATTATTTCTTGCTTAGCTTTGCAAGGATTTGCAGTTAGCTTTGGACAAACCATTTCATTGAATCTAAAAAATGCAACAGTCAAACAAGCATTAACAGAGATTCGTAAGAAAAGCGGATATCAAATTGTTTACAAGGAATCCCTATTAAAAAACAAGAAGTTAATCAACCTAGTGCAGACCGAAATAACTGTTCAAGATGCCTTGAATAAAATTTTGGCGAACGAGAATGTAGCATATGAAGTCCGAGACAAGCTAATCCTTTTAAAACCAGCATCTGCAGAACAGAATATTGATCAACTAGTTGTAAGCAACGAAAGTAAGCAATATACGGCTACTGGTCGTGTTGTAGATAAAAATGGCGCTCCACTTCCGGGTGCAACAGTAACCGAAAAAGGTACTAATAATAAAACTTCAACCAATTTACAAGGAGAATTCTCGTTAGCTGTTTCGAGTTCAAAAGCAATTTTGGAAATTTCATCACTAGGCTATGCCACTTCAAGTGCGAGTATTACTGGTTCAAATATGACTATCACCATGTTAGAAACACAGAACGAAATGGAAGAGGTTATAGTGGTTGGTTATGGAACTCAGAAAAAAGTAAATTTAACTGGAGCTGTATCTAGCATAGACAGTAAAGAATTAGAATCTAGACCTGTACAAAATGTCGGTCAAGCACTTCAAGGTCTAGCTCCTGGACTAAATGTTCAGACTTCGGGTTTGGGTGGTGAACTTAACCAAACCATGAATGTAAATATTCGTGGAACCGGTACGATTGGGGTAGGTTCTAGCTCTTCAGCCTTAGTTCTTATCGATGGTATGGAAGGTGACCTTAATGCTATTAACCCTAATGATATTGAGAACATTTCTATCCTTAAAGATGCAGCAGCGTCTTCTATTTATGGATCTCGAGCACCTTTTGGAGTCATATTAATCACTACAAAATCGGGTAAACAAGGGAAAACAATTGTGAACTATAACAATAACGTTAGACTCAGTAAACCAAGAGGGTTACCAACAATGTTGGACTCTAAAACCTTTGCCTATTATTTCAATGAGGTCAAATCCAATGATGGAGAGTCAGCTGTTTTTGGACAAGATGTATTGGACCGTATTATAGCCTATCAAAATGGTGAAATTACGACAGTAAGTACCAAAGGAACAAACGGACGCTGGCAATATTATGGCGGCTCAAACGCCAATACCAATTGGTTTGATGAGTTCTATCGTGACTACTCCCCTTCCCATGAACATACATTAAGTGCCAATGGAGGAACAGAGAAATTACAATTCTATAGCTCGTTGAACTTTATGGATCAAAACGGTTTGAATAAGTATGCTAAAGATGACTTCAAACGTTATGCCTTTTCCAACAAAATCAATGTGAAGTTACATGATAAGATTGATCTTATGAGCAATACACGATTCGTTCGTGAGAATTATGATAAGGCAAGCCATATGAATGACCTTTATTACCATAATATCGCAAGGAGATGGCCCACAGTTCCTGTACGTGATGATAATGGATATTTCTCAGACCCTAGTGAACTAGCACAATTGGTAGACGGAGGTCGCACAAATTCAGTAAAAGATCTACTTTACCAACAACTACAATTAAATGTTCGACCTTTGGCCGGGTGGAATATTACCGGAAATGTTAATTACCGAATTACAAACAACAATGGTCATGGTGAAACTTTAAAAGCCTATGGTTATGATGCCGATGGTAATCCATATCCAGTTGCAGTAAGTTACAGTGCTGCAGGTTATACTGCTGTCTCTGAGAGCAATCGTAAAGATGAATATTTCTCGACCAATTTATTTACTGATTATTCTTTTCGCATAGCTGATGATCATCAATTCAAAGCTCTACTAGGTTTTAACTCCGAACTGAATAAATATAGAACGCTGAACGGAAGCATGACTGATCTTATTTCAGACAACATTCCAACTCTTAATACCGCAACGCTAAATCCTTTGACCTCCGGCCAATACCAACATTGGGCAACTGCGGGTTTCTTCGGTAGATTGAATTATAACTATAAAGAGAAGTACCTGCTAGAAGTAAACGGACGTTACGATGGTTCCTCCAGATTTCCAAGAGATTTACGTTGGAATTTATTCCCTTCTTTCTCGGCAGGTTGGAACATCGCCAATGAAAACTTCTGGAAATGGAAAGATCAAGTATCTATGTTCAAACTAAGAGGCTCTTATGGTGAGCTGGGCAATCAATATACCGACAATTGGTATCCGTTCTATTCTATTATGCCATTTGCAGTGAATGGAGGTTCTTGGTTACTGAATGGTCAAAAGACCAACACATCCAGTGCTCCAGGTCTAATTGCCAGTAGTTTAACTTGGGAGCGTATCAGCAGTTGGAATATTGGACTTGACTTACAGGCTATAAACAACAAGCTTGGATTGACTTTCGAAGTGTTCCAGCGTAATACATTCAATATGATTGGACCAGCTCCTGAATTACCAGTTATTTTAGGTACTGAAGTTCCTCGAATTAACAACTCGGAAATGAACTCCAAAGGATTTGAATTAGAATTAACATGGAAGGATAAAATTGGTGATTTCAATTATAACATTAGAGGGGTACTTTCTGATGATAGACAAACGGTTACCAAATACCCTAACTTAACAGGCAACTTGAACAATTGGTACAATGGTCGCCGCGTTGGAGAAATCTGGGGATATACAACCATAGGCATTGCCAAGACGCAAGAGGAAATGGATGCCCATTTAGCTGCTAGTAAGCAAAGTTTTGCTAGCAAATGGCAAGCAGGCGATATCATGTATGCTGACTTAAATGGCGATGGAAATATCTCTGCTGGATCAAACAGATTAGACGAACATGGTGATATTAGTATTATTGGTAATAGTCAACTTCGATACCGTTATAGTCTGGATTTATCTGGAAATTATAAAGGATTTGATTTCCGTGTGTTCTTACAGGGTGTTGGCAAAAGAGATTATATGCCGAATGGCCCTTACTTCTGGGGAGCGAATGGTGGCATGTGGCAATCTGCCGGATTCCAAGAAAATATGGACTTCTTCCGTGACGAAAACTCTTTGATGGTTCAAAATGGAATCTTAGGTGTAAACACCGATTCCTATTTACCAAGACCATATTTCAACACGACTAAAAACCAATACACACAAACTAGATACCTTCAAAATGGTGCTTATTTGAGATTAAAAAATGCCCAAATTGGTTATTCTTTAAATCCTGCATCTCTAAGTCGTATCGGTGTATCCAAGGTTCGATTCTATTTATCGGGTGAAAATCTATTGACATTTACAAAAATGGCCAAGGTATTTGACCCAGAGTCCGTAGGCTTAGGCGGATGGAATGATGGTAAAACCTATCCATTCTCAACCGTTTATTCATTTGGTTTAAACATCAATTTCTAATCTAGCAAACATGAAAAACAAGTTCAACAAAATACTGAGCATGCTTGCCCTAGGCAGTTTAATTTTCACTAGCTGTGATGACTTCTTAGATCGTGCGCCGCTCTCCAATATTACACCTTCTGATTACTTAAATACAGAGGCTGATTTAGCTACATATACCATCTCCAAATACAACTTCCCTACACATGGAGGTTGGGGTGTTGGAACATTCGCCAATGATAATCACACAGATAATCAAATGACCAGCTCCTATGCTACACGTTGGGTTCCAGGAGAATGGAAAGTTCCCACTGCCGGTGGTGATTATGAATTCGGAAGAATTCGTGATCTTAATTATTTCATCGAACAGGTTGTTCCAAAATGGAAAGCAAACAAACTATCTGGTGTTGCCGGAAATATTGAACATTATATCGGTGAATCTTACTTTTTACGTGCATATGAATATTTCAATAAAGTACAAGCATTGGGTGATTTTCCAATCATAAAAACTACCCTTAAAGATGAGTTAGGCGAATTAGTTGGAGCTTCAGTGAGACAACCACGAAATATGGTTTCCAGATTTATTCTTTCGGATTTAGATTCAGCCATCACCTTATTGAAATCAGCATCTCCGAATGCTCAAAATAGGTTAAATAAAAATGCAGCTTATTTATTTAAATCTCGAGTAGCATTATATGAAGCGACTTGGCTAATGTACCATAGGAATACAGCACTAGTTCCAGGATCAGCTAATTGGCCAGGAAAGAAGTCTCATCCTAACTTTACCATAAACATAGATACTGAAATTGATTTCTTTTTAACACAGGCTATGGAAGCAGCAGAAAAGGTAGCGGATGCTGTGCCTTTGGTTAATAACACGAAGGATAATGGATATAATTCTTCGGCAAACCCATATTTCAACATGTTCAATGACATGGATATGAACAAGTATGGTGAAGTACTTCTGTGGAGAAGCTATTCTGCAGCCTTAAATGTTTCTCATAATGTAAACCATTACATGAATACCAACGGTGGAAATACCGGATATACCCGAGGTTTGGTTGAAAGCTTTACGATGTCCAATGGACTACCAATTTATGCTGCCGGTTCTGGTTACCATGGTGATGACTCTATTTCTACAGTGAAAGCAGATCGTGACAACAGATTACAGATTTTCATGAAAGGGCCTCGTGAACTACGCTTTACCGACAGAAACAATACGACGGGAGGGCCCATGCTAGAAGGCTATCCTGATATCGTAGGTCTTGCTGAAACGCGTTATGTAACAGGCTATGCACTTAAAAAAGGTATGAGTTATTTATCTGGTCAGGCAGAAGGTTCAGCTGGTACAACAGGTTCTATCGTCTTTCGTGCCGTAGAAGCATACTTGAATTATATCGAAGCAAGCTATTTAAAAAATAAGTCCTTAAATGCAAAAGCATTAGATTATTGGCAGCGGATTCGGACACGTGCGGGTGTTAATTCGGATGTTCAAATCACGATTAATAACACAAATATGCAAGAAGAAGCCAAACGAGATTTTGCTGCATACAGTGCAGGCAATATCCTTACCGATAAAACCTTATTTAATATCCGCAGAGAGCGACGTTTAGAGCTTATGTCTGAAGGCTTTCGTTTTGCTGACTTAAAGCGATGGAGAGCTTTAGATCAGCTTAAGACAAACCCTGTCATCTTAGAGGGGATTAAAGTTTGGGGACCAATGCAAAAATGGTTTACCATTAAAGGTGTCTCCGTCTTAATAGAACCAAATACACCTGGTAAAACAGCAAATGTATCTGCAAAAAGCGAAAGCTCCTATTTAAGACCATATCGCATTAATTTAAATGCCAACAATTTGGTTTTAAATGGTTATCGTTGGACAGAGGCACATTATTTAAGTCCAATCGCATTTAATCATTTTACGATTACTTCTTCAGATGCCACTCCAGCCAATTCAAGTTTATATCAAAACCCTGGTTGGCCAATTGTAGCGGATCAAGGAGCAATGCAATAGAGGATTTCTATAATTCAACCTACAAAAACCCTAACCATAGCAATTCCACCACACCAGAATTTGCTATGGTTTTTTCTTTTATTAGAATGTACAATCAATCTAGAATATTATCTTGTCATCAAATCGTATTTTACATCGAATGAAAACAAGTAAGGAAAAAATGATTGCCGGGGAGTTATTTCTGGATAAGCAAGGGGAATTATTCAAGGAGAGACAACATGCCAAACTCATATTACATCAATTCAACCAAATGGATCCTACTCGTGTAAAAGCACGTCATCAATTACTTAAACCCTTACTGGGCCAAACGAATGGTCGTTTTTATATTGAGCCCCCTTTTCGATGTGACTATGGATATAACATTGAATTAGGTGAGAACTTTTATGCCAATTTTAATTTAACGATTCTTGACGGAGCAGCAGTTGTAATAGGTAATGATGTTATGATAGCTCCCAATGTAAGTATTTTCACTGCAGGCCATCCCATTGATCCGGTTACAAGAACTGCAGGCTGGGAATTCTCCAAACCTATAAAAATTCATGACCGCGTATGGATTGGTGGCAATACAGTTATTAATCCGGGGGTAACAATTGGCGAAAATTCCGTTATTGGAGCAGGGTCGGTGGTTACTAAAGATATTCCTGCGAATGTTGTGGCTGTTGGTAATCCTTGTAAAGTCCTACGAGAGATCAATGAAAACGATAAAAAATATTTTTACAAAACGGAGCCATTCCCAGAATTAGACTTTTAAAACTAAAAATAAAAACACCTGAGTTGGGTCATCTCAGGTGTTATACAAATCAATTGAGCGCTTACAGGCTAAAGTAGATTTGTTGAATTATTAAACAACATTCTTTTCAACTATTTGATTAGTTTTTCCAATACAGTATGTAAATTTTCACCTCTCAAGTTTTTAGCTATAATTACACCATTCGGATCAATTAACACATTGTCTGGAATGGCTCGTATGCCATAATCTTGCGCCACGGCACTATTCCAACCACCTAAATCAGAAACATGAACCCAATTAATTTTATCAGTTTCTATGGCTTTAACCCAATCATTCTTTTGATTATCTAAGGAAACACCAATGATCTCAAAGTTTTTCGATTTATAGGCCTCATAGGCTTTAATAAGATTTGGATTCTCTGCACGACAAGGCACACACCATGATGCCCAGAAATCAATTAACACATACTTACCTCGAAAGTCCGAAAGATTGACAGTTTTGCCTTCTGGATTGGATAAACTAAATTCTATAGCCTTCTCCCCCACAACCAAGCCACTACCTTTCAATAGACTGGCAAGACGTTTACCAAGATATGAAGATTGAACATTTTCAGAAAGTCCTTTAAACAAAGGCTCAATCACTTCAATCTCTGGCTCTGGGCCTGCTAATTCTTCCAAAAAGATAATGCTTAAACCATTATCCGGGTTATTTTTAATGAAATCTATTGTTGTTTGACGGCTAACACTCATAGGGCTACCATAAGTTTTATACAGTTCTGCTTCAAAATCTCTTGCGATCGCAATCAAACTATCAAGTTCTTTCATTTTCTTGCGGTATTCTGGACTTTTGAATGCTTCTATATCCTTCTCTATCTCATTTTGATAGGCCATATAGGTCTGAGTCAGCTTATCTCCAGAAACCACTTTTGGTTCTCCACTGAAGTCGATCACTGTTTTTCCTGGATTAAGAAAGAACCAGAATTCATTATTAGATGGATTTTCAAAGGGATGCTGAAAAAGCACACCCGCATAAGCAGGACCTGCAAACTCCCGTTTTAAGGTAAAACTTCCATTGTTAATCTCAGCTGAATCTATAACTTGTTCGCCATTAGCATACGAATAATGCAAGACATACAATATTTTACCGTCCTTTATGTTTTTCCCTTCCAATTCAAAGGTTGGTAAAGTAGAAGATTGTGCTCTAGTGAGTATAGGAAGAATGAACATTCCTATAAAAAATATATAAATAAATTTCATGATTGATTTTAAAGATTAAATACCTACATAAAGACCAACCACTTCCTCTACGCTATGAGGAAGCGCTTGTTCTAATTCCAATGTATTATCATCGTAAATATAAATTGACCCTTTTTTTGTTCCTGAATACCCTGGATCATACGTTGCTATCATCAACTTCCCTAGTCCTCTTTTGTACTTGGTTATATGGCCTGGAGCATCATTGGGAAGTTTAATATGTTCTTGAAACTCCAAACCCAAATGCGAAGCCCGATAAACTGTCTTCCCATTACCGAGATACCAGAAATTTTCTGCGATTTCAAAGTACACAACATTAATATTTCCATCCCCAGGTATTGTTCCGGTCGCTATCCGATCAAATGAATTAGGTTTCTCTTCAGCAGAAAATCCCAATAAATATGAAAACAGCTTGTTCCCTTCTCGCATAAGGTATATAAACTTTTTGCCGGAGTTTATATTTGCAAATTGCGATGTCACATAAGTCTGGTTAGGATACTGAGAGGGATCAGTTACTTCATCATGTGAATAAATAAAGTTATATGGAATACTATACCTGGATCCATTATCAACCGCTCGAATCATCTTATTCTTTGCATCATAAAATGTAAAGAAATATGGAGAATCATCGTTATTTCCTCCCATACCAGCAAGCGGAATTTGATAATCCAATGGGTCATTATATAATGCTGGAAGACCGATAGCACCTTGTTGCAAAACATACAACTTGCCCCCACTTACCGAATAAACAACATTACTGTTTCTTTCCATACTTATTTCAGTAGGTTCGAAAACAAAATTCTTTTTATCCCCGATAAAGCTATTAGAGTTATACAATAGGTTAGGTATAAACTCCCTAGAATCCATCAGAAACACAGGGTATTTTGCATTTTTCACTGCAATTACCAAATGATTATAATACTCTGACTCTGAATTTCCATACATCCTCATTCCCTCGATGCCAACAGGATTAGTACCTAAAGGATAATCTGGAATAACCGCATTCTCAAATCCCGAATTTTCTTTTAGCGTAGTTTTACAATAAAGAAGTGCGGAGTTATTTGCATCCTTAGCGAGCACATAATAACCTAACATAAATGGATTACTTATGTTCAAGTAGAAATTGTAATTCTTATCAATTCCTGTAGCTCCGTTGCTTATAATTAACTCTGCTTGTAATTTTCCATAATCACTTTTAGCAACGTAGATTAACTCGCTGCTTTCAGAAACTACTTCACCTTTAATTTTCCAAACAAAAGTTAACTTGCTCATATCCGAACCTTCAATACTTGGTCGAAAGGTAGGTTTCAAGGTCAATGTTTCATTATATGCGAGGTCATAAATTCGCTCAGAATTATGGTTACCTTGTTTTAATCCTTCAATTATAACCTCGTTGACATCATTATATTTGTAATTCCCTAAATCCTTCGAACAGGAATATATAAGTACCACAACGAGGCTTAATAATAATAATTTTAGAGTTTTCATTGTTCTGTTTTTAAGGAAGTATGATCCGTTCTTGGGTGTTATCCCCATTTGGATATACGACATGGTCATCAAAATATTTCTTCAATAGGCTGATATGCATAAAAGTAATCGGGAACCATTCCGGGTAAGGATATTCAGGCATGTTTCTCCAAAAATAAACTGGACCTGGTGCCCCGGTGTAGATATCTGCTGTCAAATCAGATCCTAGATAATAAACGATCATCCATTGTTGAAAAACTTCCTTGTAAAAAGGTCCGAAATACATCTCCCAATCATTCCACCAGTTGGGAATTAATAGGATGTCATTAAATTTGATTTTTAAAGTGCTGTTATGGAGATGACCAATATTAAAGTTCTCATTGGAATTCAACCTCAATTTTATATTCATCTCTTTGGTCAAAAGCGTATTTTCTCTCTTTATGCTAACAAATAGGGTGTCTTCATATCTATTAGCTCGAATGATTGGCTCTGAAATGCTTACTAAGTCAGAATCATAGTCTGATGTAGGGTCAATTTCGAAACTGAATTTTCTGTCCTTATCATGGACTAAGCCACCAATTTTAATGGGTATAGCCAAAGTTTTCGTTTTAATTCCAATAACTGTATCCGTAGCAAAACTATAAGTCATGCTATCTAAAAAGGGCTCCTTAGGCATATATGAGCGATCTGGCACGGCAAAGCTGATATATGCATTCTTTAGATCAAATTCCTTTAATTCGAGTTCTTTACAGCCCAAGAGGAGAAGGAATCCTATTGATAATAATAATATTCTTTTCATATCCTTATTATTGAGGGTTATACGTCTGTTCATCTACAGGGATCGGCAATTTGAACATCTCCACTTTGGGTTCTACATTGGTATTTCTGTGGATTGGTTTAAAAAGTCTTTTATATTCCGATATCAACATGCCTTCCCCTACATTTTCTTTCCTAAGCTCATCAAAAATCAAATCTTTAATGACCCTACTCGTTTTATTGGCATCATAGGTAAGATTGTTCGTAACGTTCCTGGCATTTCTAACCTTATTTAAATATTCGATGGCCTTTTGAGGGTTGCTATCGGCATACTCTTCAGCCGCCAACATATAAATCTGATGAAGGCCAATGATTTTATTCTCAAAATAGGTCCTATAATATAGATCAGAAAAAGGCGTGTTTACATTAAAATGGTATTTGGTAAGTTTCCAAGTCGTAGTCGAGTTAGAAGCTCGAGTAAACCAGTTAATTAATCGATAATCATTTAAGGAACCTTGTCCTGACAAATTGTATAGGTTGTTTAATAAATAACTATAATTTGCAAATAGTAATGGAGATGCGTTACTTGGTCGAGAATCCTCAATGGATGGGTTAACCGAATGATTTTGTGTTAATAAATTTTGATTCATCAAAGAGAACAATGATTCCATTGGCATTCTTTTATTAATGCCGGAACTTAGTTCACCTGGAGTTGCTAGGTGGATGGAATAGCTACGAGGTTCTAATTCTTTAATCAACTCCTCTGCATATTCCCTTCCTTTGGGCAAATCACCAGCCCATTGAGCCGTTAATGCCTGCAAGCCTACAATAGTATAATAATTCATCCGACATCCTCGATTGTCGATTAAACTGTTGTATTTCTCATAGGCATATTGATTTTGATTCGCTGTTCTTGCCACCTTTCGTATAGGATCTTCTTCCAAATATGTTTTTGCATCTTGCAAATCCTTTTCAATGAATTTAATGACCTCAGCGGCCGTAGAGAACTTTGCCAATTTCACTTCTGTAGACACACGATAAGGGATAGCATTTGCAGATAAGCCCTCTTGGGAAATTACTGGCCCAAATAGCTTCAACATCCCAAAATGACGGAAAGCTCTTAAACCCAACAACTCCCCTTTTATCAGGCGATAATCTAGATCCTTTGGCAGGTTATCAACATATTTCAGCATCACGTTGGCTTGGTTTATGGCTAAATAATGTCCTGTCCAAATGTCATTGACCATCGATATCGTAACTCCAAAATCATACTGATAATTGGAGGGGCGATAGTACGTATGGGAGGAGTTCACACTGTTGTAGGTGCCTACCATACTTTCCATAAATCCATATTTCATTTCTTTGCCATATAGGTTGTCCCTATTTAGAATGGCATAAACTCCAGCCAAAGACGTTTCAAAACCAAACCTATCTTTATACAGGTCGCTTTCATAAGCCTTGTTTACGGGGTTAACATTAAGAAATTTCTCACATCCTGTGCATATAAGCAAGGATAATACACATAATATTAGTAGTTTTTTCATGGCTTAGAATTGAATCATTATACCTAAATTATACTCTCTCGCATAGGGATAAGATATCCCTCTTTCCATAGCCACATTGCTCAATCGCATTACATCATTCATCGAAAAATTGAGCTTCAATCGTTGCAGCTTGAAGTGTCGCAAAGTTTTCAATCCAAAATTATAGTTAAGGTTAATAGCCGATAGCCTTAGGTAATTTTCACGTTGTATAAAGCGACTAGAAATTTGTGTTACAGTACCATCAGCAATGGACTTGTAATTTGATATATCTCCTGGTTTGCGCCAGCGTTCCTCCAAAATCCGTTTATCAGCATTGACATAGATATCGTTATTTTCGATTTTATTCATCAATGTCTCATTGAATTTCTCCCCTCCAAAATCATAATTTCCAAATACCTGTAAGGAAAAGCCTTTATAGTTAAAGGAGGTACCTATATTTCCATAGAGCAAAGGTTCCTCATCGCCCACAACGACCTGATCATTGGCATTCCAGGTATAAGTAACATCACCATTCAAGGTTCTGAACATCTCCCTTCCAGTTGCCGGATCAATCCCAAGCGATGGAACAGCACGTATGATCGATAGTGATTTCCCTTCCTCATAATAAGTGGATGGCTTAATGACATTACCGTATGGATCATAGGAAATTAAGGATTCATTTAACTCACGTAACTCATCGGAAATTTCCAATAGCTTACTTCTATTTTGAACAGCTCCAAGGGTCAAGAACCACGACAATTGGTTGCTTTCGCGTTCCATTAGTCGAATATTGGCACTGAGCTCGAAACCCTTGTTGCTTACTTTCCCAAGATTGGCGAAATAAGTGTTTTTTGGAAACCCGAATGAAGGTGCAACGGTAATATTAGATATCATCCGGTTAGTGATACGATTGTAATAATTTGCGTTCAAGTTCACTAAATCATGAAAAATGGAGATATCTGCACCATAACTGTATTGCTTTTGATCTGGCCAACGCAATTTGGAGTTACCCTGACTCACGATTAATGCCGCATATTGATTGTTGTAAAATAATCCACTGAAAAATTCAAATGCTGAACTCACCATACCAGCGTTGAAATTGCTAACCGAACTATTGGTACCAACATTCGCAAAAAATCTTAATCGATTTACATAACCTCTCCTAAACCATTTCTCATTATGAACATTGTAGGATAAACCAGAACTCCAAAAGGAAGAAAAACGATTTTCTGGTCCATATATGGATGCTCCATCCGATCGACCTGTTAAACTAAAATTATATCGGTTGTCATAGGTATAATAAAAGTTCCCTATCACCCCCATCTCTCGAACAGGGGCAGATCTTGTTGATGGAAGCGTATTTAATGCATAACTGAGCGCCATTTCTGGAGTCATAAAACGATCGTCTATGAATCCGGTTAATTGATGGGAGTTCCCTGTAATATTTGATGCCCGAATTTCTCCAATGACACTGGTATTGATTTGATGCTTATTAAACATCTTACTGTATTGTACCTCCAAACGGCCTTCATATGATGAGCTATTTGCATTACCAAGAGAATATGCTCCCTTTCTCAATGGGTCCTTTTCATCAATGTATCTTGTATTAAATGGTGAGGTATACCGATCAAAATCTTGCATCGTCCTGGAAATCATCATTCTGGAACGAACCATAAAATTGGGGTTTACAAACCATTCTAACGAAAGGTTATTGCTGATAAAGTGTGACCTATTATCGTCCCTATGTCCCAATTGCGCATTGTACAAGGGATTAAACATTAAATTCCCAAACGTATAAAATTGACCCAATTCCCCAAAACGGACAATATATTTGCCATTTTTATCGAAAATACGCTCATAGGGATTTAATTGAGTATAGTAGGAAAATTCACCAAAAGGACTATTATAAGCTTTCGTATATTGATATGAGGCAATGTTTCGAAATGTAATTAAATTGGGAATACGATAGATTAAATTAAAAGCTGCCCCGCCACGTTTTCGTCCAGACTCCTTCATAACACCCTTAAAATCAGAGAAATTTCCCTCCAAACTATACCGTACCTCTTCACCTCCTCCTTCCAATCGTAAACTATGTCCCAAAGAGTAGGTATTTCGAACAGGTTGTTTTAACCAATAGGTATCTACTCCGGATTTGACATCTTGTAACCTTCTGTTGTATAAATTATCGAAAATCTCCTGCTCCATATGTTGCCAATTCGGATCTTCAATTGTACGCGATGTGTAAATCCCAGCTAATTTTTCATATTCTAGTTTCTGAGCTGCATTCATCAGGTTATAGTCTGATAAATCCACTATAGAGCTAGCAGGCCTTAAATCGTAGGTAATGGTAAACTTACCATCTTTTGGTAATCTAGTTTCAATTACGATAACACCATTACCCCCTCTTGAACCGTATAAACTGGTCGAACTCGCGTCCTTTAATATGGAAATTGATTCTACGCGGTTGACATCCAAATCATATAGGGCGGCCAAAGCTACTTCAAAACCATCCAATATGACCAACGGTGCATTTACCGCATAAGTACCCACACTGGATACTCCACGGATATTAATTTCTGGAATAGCGTTCGGATTTGAACCTGCTTCTACTCGTTCATCAACCTTAAATGCGGGATCTAATGCTTGCAATAAGGAAAATATATTCCCTGAATTGAATTTCTCAAGCTCTTTGCGGGTGACAGTTGTAGCAGCCCCAGTAAATGCCTCTCTACGCGTTTTGGTGTAACCTGTAACGACAGTTTCCTCAATTTCCGTCTGACTCGATTTCATGATTACATTGATTTCACGACGCCCCTCAACCTGTATATGCTGCGAAGCATAACCCATCATCGAAAAACGTAGGTAATCGTCCTTGGCAACTTCTATCCTAAATGTCCCATTAGGAAGTGTATAGCCTAATGCATGCCCCGATTCCAATATTTGAATATTCACTCCAGATATCGGTCTCCCCTTTTCATCCGTAACCTTTCCCCTTACCGAATAAAATTTTTGTAATGTACCGGGCGGAGGAACAGCCTCTGGAGTATCTCCGTTTCCCTGCTTTTTTGGCTGAACTATAATAGTGTTGTTTTTGAATACAAATTGCAATGGCTGGCCTTTTGCAAGTTCAAGCAATACCTCCTGTATAGCTTTGTTACTAACCTCAATGGTCACTGGCGTTGTTTGCTGCAATAAGGAAAGTTCCCCAACCAAATCGCACTGCGTCTGCTTCCGCAATTTCTCTAAGACATCGCTCATCTTTGCATCCTTTTCAGATAAACTCACTGTTTGCCCAAAAGCAGAAATGGATATAAAGAATAAAACAATAAAATTAAAGAGCAACATGGAATAACGCAGATGCTTTGAAGCATAAAGCTCTCTAAACTTGAATCTTAAATTCAGGCATCTTATACGTATCATAATTTCAATTATTTATTAGAATAAATGGTTATTTATTTAGGTTAGCACATCATTTCAAGGTTTAGATTCTAAGAAAATTGGACTTCACTAAATCGATAGAAAAACTTGATCAGGGTTATCAATCGATAGTGCAATCTATTTAGCGTAAGAATGTAATCTTGAACGGATAGCTTTTAAAGGAAAACGGACTTAAGTTTGGTATGTCCTTGAAAAATGTGAAATATTTTTTCGATTAGTAAAAAAACTTAATAAAATACTGCTAAAACAATTTTATTAATTTAAAACTCAGCTTTCTTGAGGTAAAGTTTGTGTTGATTGTATTGAAAACCCATCGGTATTGCAGCCGATAAAACCTCCAATACTTCCTTCAAATTTTTCTTTCGACTAATCCGTCCAAATAAGACATTTTCACGAATGGAAGGATCCACTTCAATAGTTAAACCATACCAAGAGGATAGTTTATCTACTATTCGGCCTAGAGGTTGTTCATTTAAGTAAAAGAAACCATCCTTCCAGTCGATATATCGCGATACATCCATAGTACGTTGAATTTTATTATTTGCATAAACCTGATTGGCATCAAGTTCAATGTTAAAATCAAGGTCCTCCACTTCACTATCAGGGCCTCCTTTTGCAATGGCAACTCTCCCTTCCAACAGGAAAGTTTCTGCTTTTTTATTATAATTCACATTAAATTTTGTTCCTAATACAGAGATCGTCTCTCGATCTCCACGGACATAAAAAGGAACTCGATGATTTTTATAAGAACTTTGGGCCACTTCGAAATACCCTTCTCCTTTTAATTTAACCTCTCGCAGGTTCTCCTTAAATCGAATTGGATAGGTAATTTCCGAATTGGCATTCAACCAGAGTTTGGTTCCATCAGAAAGGACCAAACCGACCATTCCCCCTTGTCTTGTTCGGACAGTATTCATCACTGACTCCGCTTGAGGATCATGCAAAATGTATTGCAACTCGCCCCCTGCTAACCTAGTCACTAAATAATCCTTACTGAACAAGGTATCCCCTTGTAAAAGACTATCCAAATTATATTCTTGATCATTTTCTAAGACCAATACGGCATTGCCCGTATCTGGCGTCTTATATTTAGCTAATTGCGCAAGTACATGATTTGACTTTCGATTATTATTAATAAAATAAAAGGTGAAACCAACTATTAACAAAATACTTGCCGCTATAGAGATAAGTTTCCAGTTGAATTGTCGAACCTTAGGTCCTTGAATAACCTTTATATCCAAGGAATCCAGCATATCTAACATTTCTTGCGGATGTAATTCGTCATGAAGCTTATATTGGTCTATCCACGATTCCACGAGTAATTTTTCGTATGTGGTACATTGACCACGTGTATACCTGTAAAGGATCGTTTTATCAAAGTTCATATTGGTCTAATTCGTTTTTGAGATCGTCACACTTCTTTTATAAACGGCTCATTTACTGCCATGTCCTTAAAAAAATAAGAATAACAAGGCTTGACAGATTTTTGAACGTAAATACTTCATCAACATCCAGGTTTGATTTCGAATGGTTTTCTCCGACAATCCCAATGCCTCCGCTATTTCCTTATTGGAATATCCTTGCATGCGCATATGAACAATTTTTTGATATTGCGGACCATAGCGTTTCAATAAATCCTCTAAGCGCTCCATAAAGTTATCTTCACGGATCTTAGCGTCTGTTAAAGAAAAACTGTAAGAATATTCTTCTAAGGAATCCAGGTACTTTTTGGCATGCGTATCTCGTGCCATATGATCAATTATGCGGTTCCGCATAGCCTTAAACAAATAACCTGAAATTTCATCCGCAATAACCAACTGGTTCCTGTTTCTCCACATCCCCATGAAGACATCATGGACCAAATCTTCAGCAATTAGTTTATCTACTCTTTGTGCAGCGAATACTAATAATGCTGCCTTATAGCGATTGTAGAGTGCATGAAAAGCCTCAATATGATCTTCTCGGATAAGGTCTATTAAATTTGAATCGGTATTGTTTTCAGCAGACATCAAGCTTAAAATTGATAAACAAACAAAGATTATTAATTATTATAACAAAGAAGCGGAAAATATACCGTAATAATTTTTGTTTTAGAAAATATATTTACAATTAGTCAATTTAAAACGTATAAAGCAGCATGTCTGCTACAAGAAGAAGAATTTTTAAATTCTTGCTGCAAGAATGAAACTATCCAGTAAGAATTGGTTAAATATGCTTGGCGAATTTTCTGCTTATCAGCAACTCAGTGCATGCCCATACGGCACATGAAAGGCAGAATATAAAAATAAAAATACCTGAAGTGGGGAACCTCAGGTGTTTTTCCAAACCAATTATTAACCTAAATTATGAAATTATGAATTTACTATCTAAAACGCCTGCTATTTCCTTTTAGTATCCTTTTTCTGAAATTTATTTTCTAATCACTGATTTTGGGCTGATCATCCTAAATATCAACTTAGGGTATTACTTGTATTTGCTTTGATACGCTTAGGGAATTTCCTTGGATCTGGTAGGGATAATCTTCGGATCTCGTTCGCTTCTAACCGAACGAGATCCGAACAAGATCCGAAGGAGTTCCGAAGGAGATCCGAAGGAGTCTCGAAGAAAACCCCTAGGAGAGACGATGAGACTACAGACAAAAGACAACAGAAAGTGGAAAGGAAAAAAGAAAAAGTGGAAAGGAAAAAGGAAAAAAACAAAACAATTTAACCGGTGATTCTTGAGATAAGACAAAAAAAATACCTGAAGCGGAGAACTCCAGGTATTTACCAAACCAATTATTAACCTAAATATTTCTATTTATCTAGTTGTATTGAAAACGACAATATTTCATGAATATTATCTGAATTATTAAAAAAATATAAAAAGTTTAGATTTAAAAACATAATCAATTAATAATCAGCAAGATAATTTTATTAATTTCCTGAAATTACATCAACAACTTTATCACTAATCTTCGTAATATCTGATTTTAGACCAACCATCATGGTCATCACGTGCACTGGATTTCCTTGGATTTTCTTGAAGTTCCGCATATAGCCTATTTCAAATCCTAGGAAGAAGCCTTTGAATTTATAATCTGATCCTATCCCTAATTTGAATGCTGGAGAGATGCTATACTTATATTCAATATCCACAGCCTGCGTTTGTGCATTATCATTTGCTCTTGGCTCTGAATTCAATGCCGCCCCTGGCCCTGCATAAGCATAGGTATTCAGTCGATTCATCTGTCTACGAATACCACCAGCTAAACTTAAGGTGTACATCGTAGCACGACCGTTTGTTAATTGGCGGTTATAGGCTGGGTCCTTTTCAATTTCATCATAACCAAAACTCATCATATACAAGGTTGGTAAAAGGTAATACTTTGGATTTTTCAGCGAAATATCCAAGCCCATGCTTCCAGTGAAAAACTTGGTAGTCAAAGCATTTTTAGTCTTACCTAATGGAATAGAAAGACCTGTACCACCAAAGTAGTAAACCTTACGGTAATGAATAGTATCCGCCCCCCTTTGGGCCATAGCAGCAAAACCCAAGCATAGACAGATTAGGCATAAAAAGAGTCGCTTCATGCAGTGTAATTTTACCTATAAACAATAAAGTCGAGTATAATGTTTGAAAAGCCTAATCTATAAAAATTTCTTGGCTTGTGGACCCTGGCTAAACAAAAGATCAATCACACTTAAATCAGGTTGAAAACCATTTTTATCGGAGAATAATTGATAATAAGCCTGTGGTTCCTCCAGTAAGCTTTTTAACTTCGGGTGAATAGCAGAACGGTAATCGATTTCTTGTGGCGTTTCACGCTTATAGGCATCTGTAAAATGAATTTCCTTTTTGATTTTTAGCAATTTAAGAAGAGTCTGCAGTTGCTCTACATGGAAATCCATAAGAAACTCATATTTCTTTTCATAGAAGGGTGCTAGATCATCTTCATAAAATTCAAAATAAGCAGAACTGCGATATGCGGTTTGCAAACTCAACCAATGAAGACGTTGCCAAGGATGGTCGTAATTGATACGGATATCTTTAATTGCTACACGTTCCTTTTTGCCATGAACAATCGGGATGATCAATTCTAAAATCCCATTTGCTGTAGCGATCTGCGTACGTGTGCGAAAGGTCTGCTTCGGAAAATTCTCAAATCGTTCCAATAAAATATCTCCCTCCCAATCCTTTATGGTTTTGAAATAGGAAATATTAGGTAAATATAAAACCGGAAGTAACAGATCTTGCGACATATATCAATTATCACTTTAAAATGTTCGCAAAAATAACTTTATTTAGGGATATTTGTAAAGAAGAATACAATAAGAATGAAGGAAAAGCTCGTTTATGGTTTAATTTATATACTCTCTCTCCTTCCATTTTGGTGTCTTTACCTGATCTCTGATTTTTTATACCTACTGATATTCAAGATTTTCGGTTATCGCAAGCGAGTTGTGTATGAGAACTTGCGAAATTCTTTCCCAGAAAAGAACGAAGATGAAATTCATGCCATTGCAAAGAAATTCTATCGTTATTTTCCTGATCTTCTGGTAGAATCCATTAAGATGGCTAGTATTACTGCCAAAGAAGTTCGTGAAAGAATAGAATTGCTCAATCCGGAGGAAGTATATCGACATATAAACGCTGGTAAATCTGTTATTGGCGTAACAGCCCATTATTGCAATTGGGAATTGGCCATACATAGCCTATCCTTAATGATGGATACTCCAGAGTTGATTATCTATAAACCACTGAACAACAAAGTCTTCAATACGGTCCACAATAAGATCAGAACGCGATTTGGAGCGACTATGGTTCCTATGAAACAAATTCTCCGTCATATTGTGAAGCTGAAGAATCAGCCGCATATCAGCATGTTTGTTTCCGATCAGACACCGACCTATCAGGATTCAGACTATTTCATGGAGTTTTTGAACCAGGAGACCCTTGTGTTTACAGGCACCGAACGAATAGCTCGATTGACAAAAAATCCAGTGATTTATTGTGAAATAAGACGAAAAGCAAAAAGAGGATATTATTTTTGTAAATTCACCACCTTAGTAGAAAATCCAGATGCATACCCTGAACATGAGATCACACATATTCAGAACCAATTTACGGAACAAATAATAAGAGAAGAGCCGGCATATTGGCTTTGGTCACACCGCAGATGGAAACGTAAAAGAAGGAATTAAATGACAGCATACCCAAAAGTCGCCGTTGTAATACTAAATTGGAATGGTAAATTTTTCCTAGAAAAATTTTTACCTTCTGTATTCAACAGCACCTATCCGAATATTGAATTTATTATAGGGGACAACGCCTCTACGGATGACTCTTTGGCCTATGTACGTCAAAATTTCCCGAAGTTCACGATCTTGGAAAACACAGAGAACTTGGGTTTTGCAGGTGGTTATAATGCAATTCTTGAAAAAGTAGATGCAGATTATTTCGTACTCTTAAACTCGGATGTTGAAGTAACGGAAAATTGGATTGAGCCAGTTATTAAACAATTGGAAAGTGATCCGCTTTTAGTTGCCTGCCAGCCAAAAATACAATCCTATCATCAAAAGGGGCATTTTGAACATGCCGGAGCCGCAGGTGGTTTCATCGACTATTTTGGATTTCCTTTTTGTCGCGGAAGAATCTTAGATAAGGTGGAAAAAGATGAGGGGCAGTACAATGATCCGATCGAAGTCTTCTGGGCAACAGGTGCTGCATTATTCATTAAAGCGCACGCATGGCGCGAAGCAAATGGTTTTGATGCGGATTTCTTTGCGCATTTCGAAGAGATTGATCTGTGTTGGCGCCTCAAAAGAATGGGTTATAAAATTGGCTATTGTCCAAATTCCCTCATATACCATGTAGGCGGCGGTACTTTAAACACCTCTAATCCGCAAAAAACTTATTTGAACTTTAGAAACAATATGGTCATGATGCAAAAGAACTTGCCCTTGGGACAAGCGATCTGGCGTTTAGCCATGCGATTGTGGTGGGATTTATTTGCACTCATTAAGTTTTTAGTGGATGGTAAGCGAAAAGACGCTTGGGCAGTTAGTCGGGCACATCAGTATTTCTTCCGAAACTTTTTTAGGAACGCAAGAAAGAGAACCAAGTATCCTAAAAAATACAATAACAAAGGACAATATAAGAACTCCATTATTTGGGATTATTATGTGAATAAAATCCATAAATACAGTGAACTTGATGAAAATAATTTTCATTAAGTCTATTCTTCCTGAACATTCTGTTTATTCTGTTTTCCGAAGGACTTGCAATACTTTGCATGATTGCACAAAACCTTCCTTAAAATTATTTTTGCCCTAGAATATTTTGTAATTTCGTGGTCTATGGCAATAGATATTCAAGCGAAAATAGAAGCGCTCACTCAAGAACTGAACGATTACAACTACCAGTATTATGTTCTCGCTCAACCTTCCATATCGGACTATGATTTTGACCATAAATTAAAAGATTTGGAGGCTCTTGAGGCCAAATACCCTGAATTTCGTGACCCTAACTCCCCTACTTTAAAAGTTGGTGGAGATATTACCCAACGTTTCAATACGGTAAAACATCGTTGGCCAATGATGTCTTTGGGCAACACCTATAATGAGCAGGAACTGAAAGATTTCGATTCTCGCGTTCGCAAGGTCATTGGCGATCAAGTTCAGTATGTCGTAGAATTAAAATTCGACGGACTCTCTATTTCCATTACCTATCAAGATGGGAAACTTGCTCAAGCAGTCACCCGTGGGGATGGAACCCAAGGTGATGAAGTAACAAATAATGTAAAGACCATCCGCAGCATACCGCATCAACTGAAAAATGGTGACTATCCGGAGAATTTCGAGATTCGTGGTGAGATTTTCATGCATAAATCAGCTTTCCTACGTTTAAATAAAGAGCGAGAGGAAAATGGTGAGCAGACCTATGCAAACCCAAGAAACTTTGCCTCTGGAACCATTAAACTACAAGATTCTGGTGAAGTAGCTAAGCGTCCTTTAGATTGCTTTTTATATTTCCTGTATTGTGATAATAGGAATAAACAATTCCATGATCACTGGCATAGTATAGAATCTGTTAAATCCTGGGGCTTCCCAGTTTGTGAACATACGAAGCTTTGTAACTCCATTGATGAGGTATTGAATTTTATCCACTATTGGGATGAGGCAAGACATAACTTATCGTATGAGATTGATGGTATAGTGATTAAAGTAAATGACTTTGCACAACAAGAGGAATTAGGCTTCACGGCCAAGTCACCTCGTTGGGCAATATCTTATAAATTTAAGGCTGAACGTGTCGAGACAATATTAGAGCGTATTAGTTATCAAGTCGGTCGTACAGGTGCAGTAACTCCTGTTGCCAACTTGAAACCGGTTCTTTTGGCAGGGACGACCGTTAAACGTGCTTCATTGCATAATGCGAATGAAATAGCTAGACTGGATTTGCATGAAGGCGATACGGTCTTTGTAGAGAAAGGTGGAGAAATCATACCGAAGATTATTGCTGCCAATATCGAAAAGAGACCGGCTGATGCAGTAGCTATCGTATATCCGAGCAATTGTCCGGAATGTGGCACTGCCCTCATACGTGAGGAAGGCGAAGCTGTTCATTACTGTCCAAATGACGCTGGCTGTAGGCCACAGATTGTTGGAAAATTACAGCACTTTATTGGACGTAAAATGATGGATGTTCAAGGTCTGGGCGATGAAACGATAGAAACATTTTTTCGTTTAGGATTGATCCGTAAAATATCCGATTTATATAGCCTAAAAGATCGTTCTGATGAATTGGTGGGCATTGAACGATTTGGACAGAAGTCCATCGACAATATGCTAAAAGGCATTGAACTGTCTAAGGAAAAGCCTTTTGAGAAAGTTCTATTTGGTTTAGGCATTCGTCATATAGGTGAAACGGTGGCAAAAAAATTAGCACAGCATTTTAAAAATATCGACGCCATAAAATCTGCAACAGCTTTAGACATCTTAACAGTTCCAGACATAGGGCAACGAATCGCTGAAAGTATACATGAATATTTAAATCTTCCTGAACATTGGGAGGAAATTGAAAAGCTTAAATCGGCAGGTTTACAGTTTGAAATTGAAGAAAAAGAAGTTGTTTTAGCGGGTACCGGATTAGCAGGCAAGACCTTCTTGATATCTGGGGTATTTGCAGATTATTCGCGTGAGGAGTTAACAGCATTGATAGAATCTCACGGAGGAAAAATGTTGAGTGGAATATCCGCGAAACTAAATTACCTGGTTGCAGGTGATAAGATGGGACCATCTAAACTCGCGAAGGCAGAGAAATTACAAGTACCAATAATTTCGGAATCCGAATTATTGGCGATGATTAACAAATAGAAAATAGCATACAAAAATATATAATGATGAATGAGCTTCAAGGAGCAGGTGTAGCTTTAGTTACGCCATTTAATGCAGATGGTACTGTAGATTACGGAACCTTAGGGCGCTTAATCGACTTTCAGATCGAGAGCGGAATGGATTATTTAGTATCTCTAGGAACAACCGGAGAGACTGCAACCCTGAGTCAAGCTGAGCGAAAGCAGGTTTGGGCATTTACTTCGAAGCATGTTAATAAACGTATCCCATTAGTTGCTGGTATCGGTGGCAACCATACGCAAGAAATCGTAGAGCAGATCAAAAACTTTGACGTTTTGGATTATGTTGCGATCTTGTCGGTTTCTCCATATTACAACAAACCGACACAAGAAGGTATATACCAACACTATAAAGCAATTGCAGAGGCATCGCCCTTACCAATCATATTATACAATGTTCCTGGTAGAACAGGGAGCAACATGAGCCCTGCAACAACTATCCGCTTAGCAAAGGACTTTAAAAACATTGTTGCGACAAAAGAGGCTTCTGGTTCTTTTGCGCAGTTCAGTGAAATCCTACGTGATAAACCAAAAGATTTTCTTTTGATTTCAGGAGATGACCCCATCACCTTGCCAATGATGGCCATGGGTGCTGCAGGGATAATTTCTGTTTTAGGAAATGCCTATCCGAAGAAAGTTTCTGCCCTAGCCCATCTTTGCCGTGAAGGAAATTTTGATGAAGCAAGAAAAATACATTTGGAGACTTTAAAAATAATTGATCTTTGTTTTGTTGAAGGAAACCCAGCAGGCGTAAAATACATCTTAGAAAAGAAAGGCTACGGAACGGATCAAGTTCGATTACCTTTAGTGCCTGTGTCGGAAAAGACCAAACAAGCCATCGAAGATGAAATGAGCATTCTTGCTTAATATATAAGAGGCCCCTATACTGGGGCCTTTTCTTTTTCTATAAATTCACACATTCGTCTACATGAATATCTACAATTCAAAAAATTATACGCTTTATAGTTAGATAATGTAATGGAGTTCTTATTTTTAGGTATTCTTTTTGCAAACGAAATCAAAAAAACACTATGGAAAAGTCAAACCAACTGCCTGAGAAAGGACCTTCAAAAATCAAGAAATTCTTTAGCTGGTTAATTCTAATTGTTCTAATCGTACTTGCAGGGGCATTCTATTGGAAGTATTATTTTGTTTTTGGAGATGGTGTAAAAACCGGGGAGTTGAATTTTGCGGTAAAGAAAGGGAATTTGTTTAAAACCTACGAGGGAAAGTTGATACAAACGGGATTGCGTACGCAGAGTGCCAGTACTGGATTATCGAACAATGAATTTGAATTCTCCATTGAGTCAGATTCCATCTATCAAATCCTAACACGTAACAGTGGTAAAATTTTCGATTTGCATTACAAAGAATATAAGGGTGTTATCCCTTGGCGTGGAAATTCAAGATATATCGTTGATCAAATAGTCGAAATGCGCGAGCCTACGCGTTCGGGTTTTTAGAACTCAAAAGACAAATAACTACTTATAAAAGAGCTTTTTATCGACATCTTTTCAAACAAGAATCGATAGAGAGCTCTTCTTTTTTTGAAAAAAAGATTGCAAATATTGATTGTGGACATTATATTTGCGGCGTACTTCAATCGTAGTACACTAATCAACACCTTCCAAATGAATGGTCTTGATTTATAAAGAAGTGGCGAGAGACTGGCTCTATGACCCACTGGCAACCTTCAAGAAAATTGAAAAGGTGCCAATTCCTGTCCGAAGCAATAATGCTTAGGAGCATATAAATGAAATAGACTATGACAATTACAATTTCAAGATCTAATTTATTGTGTGCTGTCGCAAAGCCGACGGTAAGAAACACAAATTCCCTTATTTGCTTAGCAGTCTGTCAAGCGCGAATGCGTTAGTCGTCCTCATGTATCAGACCTTCCCTAAACATAGGCCTGGGAAAACAGTATACATCAGCAATCAAGACGACCTCCCTCAAAGACAGAAAAGGCTAGCAAAACAATTCATTTTATCACATTAAAAATTACACATATCATGTCAGAAAATAAAAACCTAAAATTCGAAACACTACAAGTTCATGCTGGACAAGAAGTAGACCCTACTACTGGTTCAAGAGCATTACCATTATATCAGACTACTTCTTATGTTTTCGACAATGCGGAACATGGTGCCAACCTTTTTGCCTTAAAGCAATTTGGAAACATCTATACACGTATCATGAACCCGACAACAGATGCATTTGAAAAACGCATTGCAGCTCTAGAAGGTGGTGTTGCAGCATTGGCGGTATCTTCAGGTCAAGCAGCTCAATTCATTGCATTGACAAACATTTTGGAATCTGGAGAGAACTTTGTGGCTGGATCTAATCTTTATGGTGGTACCTATAATCAATTCAAGGTTTCTTTCAAGCGATTGGGTATTGAAGCTCGTTTCGCAGAAGATTCTGATGCCGATAAAATTGAAGCATTAATCGACGATAAAACCAAAGCAATCTATGTTGAAACTATTGGTAACCCAAGTTATAACATTCCTGATTTTGAAAAGATTGCTGCAGTTGCCAAAAAACATGATCTTCCATTGATCGTTGACAATACATTTGGTGCAGGCGGTTACTTATTCAAACCTTTAGAGCACGGAGCGAACATCGTGGTTGAATCTGCTACTAAATGGATCGGTGGTCATGGAACAAGCATTGGTGGAGTAATCGTTGATGGTGGAAATTACAACTGGGGCAATGGTAAGTTCAAGCAATTCTCAGAGCCTTCTGAGGGTTATCATGGACTAGTATTCTCGGATGTATTTGGTGAGAATGGTCCTTTTGGAAATATACAATTTATTATTCGTGCTCGTGTAGAAGGCTTACGTGACTTTGGTCCTGCCATTTCACCATTCAATTCATGGTTATTGGTTCAAGGTTTAGAAACTCTGTCCCTACGCGTTCAACGTCATGTGGATAATGCTTTAGAAATAGCTCAATGGTTAGATGCTCATCCGCAAGTGGAAAAAGTAAGCTATCCAGGATTGAAAAATCACCCATACCACCAGAATGCACAGAAATACCTGAAAAACGGTTATGGTGCAGTATTATCATTCACCGTGAAAGGTGGCGTGGAAAAAGCAAATGAGTTCATTGATTCTTTAGAATTGATCAGCCATTTAGCCAATGTTGGTGATGCAAAGACATTAATTATTCACCCAGCAGCTACGACGCATCAACAATTAAGTGATGCGGATCAAAAGAAAGCAGGAGTTTACCCAGGTCAGTTGCGTTTGTCTGTAGGTATTGAACATATCGATGATATTAAAGCTGATTTGGAACAAGCATTTGAAAAGATTAAATAGGGTTTTCCCTATTTGATCTTTTTAGGTCAGCATAATATAGAACGGATGAGTTTACAAGTTTATGAATATGGTCAGGAATTCCCATTGGAGAGTGGGAAGAAATTACCAAGTCTGCAGATTGCTTACCATAGTTATGGTCGCTTGAATGAAGACAAATCGAATGTCATTTGGGTATGTCATGCCCTAACTGCCAATTCGGATGTTTTCGATTGGTGGCCAGGTCTATTTGGTGAGGATGAATTCTTTAATGATAAAGATTATTTCATTGTATGCGCCAATGTATTGGGTTCACATTACGGAACAACAAATCCATTAACAACGAATCCAGAAACAGGTGAACCTTATTATTTAGATTTTCCGCAAGTAACCATTCGCGATATGGTTCAAGCGCATCAGTTATTAGCAAATCATTTAGGTATTCAAGAAATCAATACGCTTATCGGTGGATCGTTAGGTGGTCAACAGGTTTTAGAATGGGCAGCTTCAAAATTGATTAAAATCAACAACCTCATAGCCATCGGCACGAATGCCTTCTTTTCCCCATGGGGAATAGCCTTTAATGAAAGCCAACGTTTGGCATTGGCAGCAGATCCTACCTTCTTTGAGCGGAAGTTAGATGCTGGTCAAAATGGTTTGAAGGCTGCACGTAGCATGGCTCTCCTATCCTACCGGACCTATAATGCTTATGGTGTAACTCAAGTGGAATCAGATCACGATAAAACAGATTCCTATAAAGCTTCTTCTTATCAAGCCTATCAAGGGGATAAATTGGTGAAACGCTTCAATGCCTTAAGTTATTACTACTTAACAAAGGCTATGGACAGTCACCATTTGGGACGAAATAGAGGCGCTGTAGAAGAGGTTCTGCACAGCATTGAGGGTATTAACACTTTGGTGGTAGGAATCCCTTCAGATGTCCTATTTCCGCCGCAAGAGCAAGAGTTTATTGCCAAGAATATTCCGAATGCAGAATATTATGAATTGCATTCCTTTTTTGGTCATGATGGTTTCCTCATAGAGACCAAAACCTTAACACAAGTAATTAGCAACTTCTTAGAAAAAAATAATAGCAAAGCAGATCAATTAAATTTAATACAAGAAAATGAGTAAAAAACTGACCATCGGAATGTTTGGATTTGGCGTGGTGGGACAAGGGTTATACGATATCATCAAGACAAAGAATCTTAACTTAGAAATCAAGAAATTCGTCATCAAGAATGCCGATAAAAAAAGAACATTAGCTGCAGAATTGTTCACGACAGATGCTAATGCAATTTTAGATGACCCAGAGATCAATACTGTTGTAGAATTAATTGATGATGCAGACGCAGCATTTGAGATCACAAAACGTGCTTTATCTTCTGGCAAAAATGTCGTATCAGCAAACAAAAAAATGATTGCTACACATTTGGAAGAATTGACAGAAATTCAACAACAACATGGTACTTCCTTATTGTATGAGGGTGCTGTATGCGGTAGTATTCCTATCATCCGAAATTTAGAAGAGTATTACGACAATGAGCTATTACATTCTGTAAGCGGAATTTTCAATGGTTCATCTAATTATATTTTATCCAAGATTTTCAATGAGAATCAAAGTTATGATTCAGCATTGAAAAAAGCACAAGAATTAGGATTCGCAGAAACTGACCCTACTTTAGATGTTGGTGGTTATGACCCTAAATTCAAATTAGCCATTGTAGCATCTCATGCTTATGGACTATATATTGATCCAAATCAGATATTGAACTTAGGAATTGACACCTTAGGCAATGCCGATATCCGTTATGCTCGTGAGAAGAATTATAAAATTAAATTAATTCCATTAGCAAAGGAGATCTCAAATAATCAGGTCGTATTGTATGTATTGCCAAAATTCATCAGCAATAACAGTATTCTTTATAATGTAGAGAATGAGAACAATGGTGTTCTTGTCAAGGCAGCCTTTGCAGATGAGCAATTCTTTTATGGTAAAGGAGCAGGTGGTCACCCTACTGGATCAGCGGTATTGTCTGACATTGCAGCATTACGTTATGACTATAAATACGAATACAAAAAGCATCTTGATGCGCAGGAATTAAGCTACTCTACAGATTACGAATTGAAAGTTTATTTGCGTTATGAAGATGAAGATGTATTAGAAAATGTTGAATTCATCAATATCTCTGAACGTTTTTATAGCGATGACCATAAATATGTAATTGGAACAATTAATCTTCAGGAAATTATTGATAAACGAGACTTGATTCATCAAAAAGGTAATTTCTTAGCAGAGATTTTATAACCTAGCGTAAAAATTTTTACAATAAACTCGTATAATTTATGAAAAGAGCATGATCTTCGGGTCAATGCTCTTTTTTTTGTTCATCAATTTATATGGCCAAACACCTATTCTACACAAAATTGGGTTAATGATTAATAATTTTAGAGAAAATACTGACCAAATCTGCCGTCTTCGTAATGTTTAAGTCAATAAACAAAAATAATTACCCAAAAAACAAGCTTGTGGTATAATTTTAGTATATTGTTAGTATAAACTTATAAAAACTAAATATCATGAGAAAGTGGAGTATACTCGTATTGCTCCAAGTATTTTCCTTAGCCGTATTAGCTCAGGAGAACCACACAGGAGAGATGGATGAAACATCACCTACAGTTTTTGTGGTGATAGGCGTAATATTGTTGATTGTGGTGATCTATATACTTTATAGTCGTCAAAAGAGAAGATATAACGATTAATATCCTTAAAGATTATTAAAACAAAAGGCCTCCCAATGGAGGCCTTTTCGCGTATTTTATTCTTGGTCACGTTTAAGACCGTATTTTTCTATTTTGCTATAAAGATGGCTTCTTTGAATATCCAAATCATCAGCGGTTTTAGAGACATTCCAGTTATTCTTCTCTAATTTATATTTGATGAATTCACATTCTGAATAATCTTTGAAGTCTTGGAAAGAAGTAAATTGTTCCATATCAAAGTCCTTTGCATTGGATGAGTTTCCTGCAAGGCTAGTAGCTTGAGTTACTGGTCCACCTGGGTTGGCAAAGGTATTGACATCATCTTCGGTGATTTTCTTATCACATAAGATAATCAAACGCTCGATCATGTTTCTTAGCTCGCGGATATTACCAGTCCATGGCAAAGCTTGTAATGCCTTCATGGCATCTGGGGTAAAAGCTTTAACAGGCATGCTGTAATCCGCACAGATTTCCTCACAGAAAGAAGTTGCCAAGGTTGGGATATCATCCTTACGTTCAGCAAGCGAAGGAACATGAATCAAGATCACACTTAAACGGTGGTATAAGTCCATACGGAAATTACCATCTTCAATTTCTTTTAATAGATCTTTATTTGTCGCTGCAATTACACGAACATTAACATCGATTTCCTTTTCTCCACCAACACGGGTAATTTTATTTTCTTGCAATGCACGCAATACTTTTGCTTGAGCAGAAAGGCTCATATCCCCGATCTCATCTAAGAATAATGTTCCATTATTTGCTTGCTCAAATTTTCCGATCCGTTGTTTTACAGCGGAAGTAAATGACCCTTTCTCATGTCCAAACAATTCAGACTCGATCAATTCCGATGGAATCGCCGCACAGTTCACTTCTACCAATTGAGAAGAAGACCTAGTAGATTTCTCATGCAACCAACGAGCAACAAGTTCCTTACCGGCACCATTGGCTCCAGTAATCAAAACACGTGCTTCCGTTGGAGCAACTTTATCTATAGTATCCTTTATCAGGCTAATACCAGAAGAACTACCTAAGATCTCTTTAGTTTTCGAGAATTTGCGTTTTAAAACTTTTGTTTCTTTTACAAGCGATCCTTTTTCCAGGGCGTTTCTTACCGTAATAAGAAGACGGTTAAGGTCCAAAGGTTTTTCCAAGAAGTCGAAAGCACCCTTGCGGGCAGCTTCTACAGCAGTTTCAATAGTTCCGTGACCAGAAATCATGATAAATGGGATATCGGAAAACTCCTTAGCGGTAGTTAGAACCTCCATTCCATCCATCTTGTTCATCTTGATATCACAAAGAACAAGATCAATTTTCTCCTTTTTAAGGATTTTTAATCCATCTTCTCCGTTATCAACATCAAATACTTTGTAGTCTTCATATTCTAATATATCGCGAAGAGAGCTTCGGATAGGTCTTTCATCGTCGATGATTAATACAGTTGTCATATAAGCTTTTCCTATTATTAGGCGGCAATAAGTTAACAAATAAAGTAAAAAGAAGCAAACCTTATAAGCCGGGTTCTGTCCCCTCTTGCGAGGTGTTCTATCATTTATCTAGGATTACATTCACACATAATCTCCATCAACCTACCCATTGTAAGCGCCCGAAGGCAGAGAACGAGCAGCTCTCGACTCTTACAACCTATTTGGTCTTTCAACACACGAGGTTTACCGAAATGCATGTCACCATACAAATCCGTGAGCTCTTACCTCACGTTTTCACCCTTACCATCAAGATGGCGGTATATTCTCTGTGGCACTTGCTGTCTACCCTAAAGGGCATCCTTCCCGTTAGGAAGCGTGTTGCTCTATGTTGCCCGGACTTTCCTCTTTTTCCCCAGAAACGGAGAAACAGCGATAGAATCAGTTTGCTTCAAGGCGCAAAAGTACAAAAAAAACCTATTGTTTTCGCGATTACGAAAGATTATATCGTTTGCAATCAAGCACTTGAATATTTTTTAATATTTCTATTAAATAGCTGTAGCGGCGGGTGTAATATTTTCGTATTAGGATAAACATTTATGCGCAACTTGTTTGATTTAATTTTTTAAAACTAATTTTTAAATATAATTACATGAAAACTAAAATTTACTTAAAAACAGCTTTAGCTATTGCATTATTAGTTGTTTCCGCGTCTTGTAAAGACAAAAATAAAAACGAAGTTAAACCAAAAGCAAGCAGTGTTACATACAGAATCAGTTCACCTACGGCAAATATCGCTTTAACTTCCCTAATCGTTACAGATTCTAAAGGTAAAGATTCAACCATTACCAAAGACTTAAACAAATTACCTAAATCTGTGACCATTATCCGTAAAGCGCCTAAAAAAGGTGAAACTTTGAGCATCAAAACCAAAGTTGATAAACCAGCGTCCGTTCGTTTAGAAATCTTAATCAATGGTAAAGTCGTTAAAGATTCTAAAGCAATTGAAATCAAAGACATCAAAAACGAAGCTAAAACAAATCACAAACTTTAATAACTATACACCATTAGAATGACAAGATAATATTTTAGAACAACCGATCTTATCCAGTAAAGGATCATGGCCTTCCCTAGTGCTATGGTCCTTTTTTAATTTTCCAAAACATTTCATTCTGTTATTTAAGCAATAAATAATTTTAATATTTGATTTCTTCCTGACTAAAGAGATTTACTTTTTTAACCAAAACCTGTCATAAATAACACTATTCAAGTAAAAAAGATTAAAAAAGACTAAAGTTTTAACAAAAACTCTTGATTTATTAACATAAATCAATTTTCACTAAACTTTAAGTACATAGATTTGTTGTGTAGATAAATGTTTAGACATTTACTTACATAGCATGCTTACTTAACAACAAATTCTATTTACTAAAAAAAATTAAAACTCATGACAGCGAAAACTCCAACCCCAGCAGCAAGTCTTTTAACTCCAGACAACCATGCTTTAGTGCTAATCGATCATGAAGGTCAAATGGCCTTCGCTACGAATTCTATTCCTATGATGCAACTACGTGCTCACGTAGCTATTTTAGCAGGTGGATCAAAAATTTTCAATGTTCCAACTATCGTAACGACCGTAGCAGAAGAAACTTTTTCAGGTCCAGTATTCCCAGAAATCGAAGAGGTTTACCCACAAGCGAGCCATAACTATATTGATCGTACAACCATGAATACTTGGGAAGATCAAAATGCTTATGACGCTATACAAGCTACAGGTAAAAAACGTATTGTTTTAGCAGGTCTATGGACTAGTGTATGTATTGCCATGCCAGCCTTATCAGCAATTGGTGAAGGATTTGAGGTTTATGTTGTAACTGATGCCTGTGGAGACATTACTGCAGAAGCACACAACATGGCTGTCCAACGTATGGTTCAAGCAGGAGCAATTCCTATTACTTCAGTACAATACGTATTAGAATTACAACGTGACTGGGCTAGATCAGAAACTTATGATCCAGTAAACGAACTTATCAAAAGAAGTGGTGGTTCTTATGGATTAGGTGTTCACTATGCAAAACATATGTTGCATAAAGAGCATTAATAAATAAAGACATCATTTATAATTGGTCATATTCTTTTATCACATTACATGAAAAATCACACTATCCTTCTTTTACTGAGCTTACCTTTCCTATTGGTTTCTTACAGTGCCTTGGCACAAGATAGCCTTGCAAATGGACAATCAACAAATCCTTGGAAAGTAAAAACTGCTGGAGAAGTACGTGTGCAGTACTTTCATTATGACCATAGAGAATGGGTTAAAGGAGATTCTCAGGATTTTCTATTAACCCGTTTTCTATTAAATGGAAAACTTAACTACACCAACAAACACAGCTTATTTGTAGAATTACAAAGCGGACTAGCAAATGGTTTAAATGAACCAACTTCACCTGTTGAAGAAAACATCCTGGATCTTCATCAAGCCTATATAAGCAGTACTTTATTAAAGACTCATAAATCACAATTGGAATTGAAATTGGGACGTCAAGAATTAAGTTATGGATCACAACGGTTAATCTCCGTTAGAGAAGGTCCTAATAACAGGCATTCATTTGATGCAGCAAAAATCAAATTCAGTAAAGAGCATTTCAGTATAGATGCATTTGCAGGAACTTATGTACAAGCAAAAAAAGGCTTCTTTAATGACCCGTTCCTAGATGACAGCCAGACCATTTGGTCTCTTTATGCTGTTCAAAAAGCAATTCCCATTATTCACAATGCTGATCTATATTACATTGGGATTCATCGTGACAAGGAGGATTTTGATCGAAACTTTCACAAGACCAACAAACACATGCTTGGATTAAGAATATGGAAAGACGATGGCGCTTTTCAATATGACTTTGAAGCCGTAGGTCAGATGGGTAAAACAGATGAAGAAAAGGACATTCAAGGCTCTACCGTATCAGCAAACTTAAGCTATCAATGGCAAGATGCCCCATTGAAACCCACTGTTGGTATCAAAGCCCAATACATAAGTGGTGACCACGATTCTACCGATAATAAACTAAACACCTTTGATCCAGTATATCCTAAGGGTGCCTATTTTGGATTAAACTCAGAGCTTGGTCCAAGAAACTTAACAAATTATCACCTCTACACAGGTATTCAAGCAAGTAAAAAATTGAGTTTATCCTTAGAATATATGCAATTCTGGAGAAGCAGTTTACAAGATGGTATCTATGCAGTAAGTAATCAAGTTATTGTTCCAGCAAGTCAAATCGAGGCTTCAAGCATTGGAAGCCAATGGCAATTTATTCCTGAATACCAGATAAATGAGAAGTTATACATCCGGTCGGATCTGACATATTTTACTGCCGGAGCATTTCTAAAGGAAGCAGGAAGAAGGAATTACTTTTCCGCATCAGGCACCATTCAATATAAGTTTTAATATCAAAAAGACACAATCATGAAAGCAGACATTATTTTTTACAACGGAAAGATCAACACCCTAGATCCCGAAAACCCTCAAGCTACTGCTGTAGCGATAAAGGATGGAAAATTTATTGCCGTAGCTGACGATAAGACCGTCATGCAACATGTTGAAGATAAAACTAAAGTCGTTGATTTGCATGGAAAAACTACAATCCCTGGAATTAATGACTCACATACGCACTTAATCCGCGGTGGATTGAATTATAACCTGGAATTACGTTGGGATGGTGTACCATCATTAGCCGATGCGCTTCGCATGCTTAAGGAACAAGTTGATCGTACTCCTCATCCACAATGGGTACGAGTAGTTGGAGGATGGACTGAACAACAATTTGCTGAACGTAGAATGCCAACTTTAGAAGAGATTAATGCCATCGCTCCTGATACTCCTGTCTTTATCCTACACTTATATGACCGTGCTTTAATGAATGGAGCAGCTTTACGTGCAGTTGGATACGACAAAAACACACCGAATCCTCCAGGTGGTGAAATTCAAAAGGATGAACAAGGAAATCCTACAGGATTAATCCTTGCTACACCAAATGCAACCATATTGTATGCTACTTTAGGTAAAGGTCCTAAACTTAGTTATGAGGAAGCATTGAACTCCACCAAGCATTTTATGCGTGAATTGAATCGCTTCGGAATTACCAGTGTAATTGATGCTGGAGGAGGTTCTCAAAACTACCCTGATGATTATAAGGTAATCGATGAATTACATAAAAACGATGAATTAACCGTACGTGTTGCCTACAACTTATTCACTCAAAAACCGAAAGAAGAATATGAAGATTTCAATGAATGGATCAAAGAAGTTGAATTGTTCCAAGGTGATGACATGTACAGACACAATGGTGCAGGAGAAATGTTGGTTTATTCAGCTGCTGACTTTGAAGATTTCCTTCAACCAAGACCTGATCTTCCAGAGACCATGGAACAGGAACTAGAGAAAGTTGTCCAATTATTAGTAAAAAACCGTTGGCCATTCCGTTTACACGCTACATACAATGAAAGTATCACCCGCTTTTTAAATGTATTTGAAAAAGTAAATAAAGAGATCCCATTTGATGGTTTACATTGGATTTTTGACCATGCTGAAACTATTGATGAGCGAAATATTGAGCGAGTTAAAGCATTAGGTGGTGGTATTGCAATTCAACATAGAATGGCATATCAAGGAGAATATTTTGTAGATCGTTACGGAGCTAAGGCTGCAGAACACACACCACCGGTGAAGAAAATCTTGCAAATGGATGTTCCTGTAGGTGGTGGTACTGATGCTACACGTGTAGCGAGTTACAATCCATGGATAGGAATCTATTGGTTATCAACAGGAAAAACAGTTGGTGGCGAGCGTATTTATTCAGACGAAACCATATTAGATCGCCAAACCGTATTAGGATTATATACCAAAGGAAGTTCATGGTTCTCTAATGAACAAGGTAAAAAAGGTGAAATAAAGGTAGGTCAATTAGCGGATCTTACCGTATTAGATCGTGATTATTTTAAGGTTGATCAAGAGGAAATCAAACAAATCGAAGCTGATTTAACTGTTGTCAATGGAAAAATCGTATATGCTAAAGGTGATTTCTCCAACGAATCCCCTGCCCCACTTCCTATTCTTCCAGATTGGTCACCAACCAAATCATACAATGGTTATTACCCAGGATCAAACAATTTAAGCTTAGGTGAATCTGTTCAGGGTAAAAATGGAAAAGATATGGCAAAAGCAAGAGCAATGGCTCAAGCACAAAACCAATTCATCCACGCATGTATTGGTAGCTGTAATGTGCATGGCCATAACCATAACGTAGCACGTTTAAGTAATATTCCAGTAACGAATTACACATCTTTCTGGGGAACTTTAGGTTGTTCTTGTTTCTCCTTTTAATTTAAAATACAGTGAACGATTTATTAATTTTTGTCTTGTATTCTGACTTGGGTTCTAACTTTAATAATTGGGTCATGTTTGGCTTCCGCATATTATTATTGGTAGAACTCATCCGAGTACACGGATTTAAAAAGCTCGAAGGAGATCACGATACGCCGAATCCACTTGGATTACCACAAAAGCTCAATAACTTTATCTCTGCATTAGCGATGGCCTATTTACCATTCTTTTTGTTAGCAGGTTTATTTACGCGCATATTGGTAATACCAGCATTAATGGTCACAACAATTGGCTATTTTGTTATCCATAGAAAAGATGATTTGGCCACTCGAGATATCCCTTATATGTACAGCATCAGTCTACTACTTTTACTATTATTAGGACCAGGTACCATATCCATGGACCATTGGATGTTCAATCAATTAATCAAATAAAAATGGAAAACAACAGCCTGAAAACACTTTCCAATTTCCTACTGGTTTTTGTTGCTGGATTTGCGGATACAGCAACATTTACGGCAGGGAATGAGGTCTTCTCCGCACACGTAACGGGTAACTTTGTAGTCTTTGGCTATAAATTAATGAACAATCCTCAATTAGCAGATTTTAAAATATTGCTTACATTTCCTGTTTTTGTGTTAGCCGTATACCTTACTGGAGTATTGAACAACAAATTAAAAGACGAACGTAAGCTTTATTTACTAATGAGCTTAATTCTACTGATTGCCTCGGCTTTGGCTTATTTCAACTATGCTGATGACAACCAAAAGAGCATATTCAATTTTTCGGTTGTACTGATAATTGTGTTTGCTATGGGTATTCAAAATGCAGTGAATAAACTCTATGACAAATCGACCTTTGGTCCTACTACGGTAATGACTGGAAATGTCACTAAAGCAACACTTGATTTCTGTAATGCCTATTTAAGCGGTGACAAAGCAGAAGAAAAGAAAGTAAGTTTTAAAAGGGTACTAGTCTTAATCTCTGGTTTCCTTATAGGCTGTACACTTGGCGCATTACTAGCTGGAAAATACGGCCTATCCGTATTGATTGTTCCTGCTGTATTGGTGTTCTTATATTATAGCTTTGTTTTCCCAAAACATCAGGAAGCTTAATAATTGTAAGTCCTACTACTCAGACTACATAAAAAAGACGAGTCATGATAATTTATTATGACTCGTCTTTTTTATGAAAGCTTCTAATTACACCGTAATAAACAAACTAAATCGCCATTCTTCCTTAAGGTTTCTAGTTTTATGACCTTTTCCTTCAGTATCCTCTAATAGCAAGATCTGTCCAGGAAAAAACACCCGTTTATCACCTAAGGATGTTTCTATTTCAATCTCGCCATCCAACAGAACAACATACTGTTTTTGCGGGGCAGTATGAAAGTCATAATCATAACTTGGCTTTACCTTTCTAAAAATAACTTGTTTCACAGGCACACCTTCCGACAGAAAACCAATATCCCCTTGGTCAACCAAGGGGATATGTACATCTTCAAAAAAGGTATCGCCATGTTCATCTGCATAAACTCGTACGATCTCCATATTATTTAAATATCAAATGATTTACTTCATTAATTTCATCTTGTGAAATAGTATGCCCCATATTAGGGTAAATTTTTTCCACCACCTCGGCTCCCATTTCTTTCAAAACTGTTGTACTTTCTTGCACACGTTCTACAGGAACATGAAAATCTGGATCAGAGGTACCAATGAAAATAGGAGTACCATCAAATTGACCATTATAATTTTCAGTATATACCTGATCACCTATCAATCCACCGGTGAAAGCAGCAGCACCACCATATTTATTTGCATTGCGGGCAAGGTACTCCAAAGTCAAACAAGCTCCTTGTGAGAATCCCAAGAAATAAATATTCTCTTTTGTAATACCTAAAGATTCAGCTTGCTCAACAGCTTTACCAACAAGATCAATAGCTGAGTCTAAGTAAGGCTGATTACTTGCAACAGGCGCAATAAATGAGTTCGGATACCAAGTATTATTAGTAGCCTCAGGACCCAATAACAAATAATCTGAAACGGGTAAATATTGTGCAAGAGACATGATGTCTCTTGCACTTCCACCTCTACCGTGGATCATAATTAATGCCTTTTTTGGATTGCTGGTATTACCAGCTTGGATAATATTTTCTGTATGCATATTCTTCCTCCTAATCAGTTTTTATTTTAATTCTGGTAATACTTTTTCGATCTCGCTACGATGTCCTTCATATTGTTTTGGTAATTTCAAGGATTGACCCAATTCTGCTAGTGGTTCATCCACATCAAAACCTGGGTTTTCAGTAGCGATTTCAAACAATACGCCTCCTGGTTCACGGAAATACAACGAGTGGAAGTAATCCCTATCAATTTGTGGCGTAATTTGTAATCCAGCACTCATGATCGCTTCACGCAATTCCATTTGATCCGCATCATTTTTCACACGGAAAGCAATGTGGTGATTAGTACCAGCTGTGTTATGACCACGTTTTGCTGTTGGATCTACCAAGATATCGATGATATTTGCTGTATCGATGGTTGAAGTAGCAAAACGATAGCGATCGCCTTCTTGTGCTACTTGAGAATAGCCTAAAAGATCTGTCAATACACGAGCAGTAGGCTCCAATTCATTTAAAGTCAATGTTGTGTTATGAAAACCTTTTGTAGCAACATCTTTTCCAACTTCCTCTGTAGACCAACCGATACGGTTATCAACAGTTTTTGGAACTACTAAAGATAAACTCAATCCATCAGGATCTAAGAATGGATGGTATATTTCACCAAAGCGCTCTACAGCTTCACCAACTAAAACATTGTCATTTGCAAATCTCTCTTTCCAGAAATCTAAGCTTCCTTCAGGAACAGCATAAGCAATTTCAGTTGCCATACCAGCACCATTTCTACCTTTTCCTATTCCTTCCCAAGGAAAGAACGTCAAGATGGTACCTGCATTTCCTTTTTCATCACCATAATAAAAATGGTATGTTCCAGGATCATCAAAATTTACTGTTTTTTTAACCATACGAAGACCTAAAGTCTTGGTGTAAAAATCGTAGTTGCGTTGTGCTAAATTTGCAATCGCTGTGATGTGGTGTAAACCTAATACTTTATTTTCCATAATATATTCCTCTCTTTTTATACAATTAAAAAATCTATTTGTTTAATTAACTTATACAAAGGTGCACATACATTTAAGCCTATACATTGATGTATGATAAGAAGTGATTATTAAATTTTTTAATCATTAAAACCAGGTTTATACAACATCATAAGACAACAAACCCTAAATCATCAAGAACATAACATAAACATAACATTTACAGCCATTAAGCTAACATTTACCTAATACTGAAATGATAATTTTATCCCAAATCAGGTTCTTCAATATTTAGCCTAATGGAACGATTAAAAAAACTGTATCAATTAAACAGTACATTTTTCAACTGTATTATATGTTGGTTGCTTGTTATAAGTATATTGGTTTGTTGCTTACCACGAATACAAGCATTTCAACTCATCAATTCACAGCATAGCCTGGCAGCAGATTATTTCTTCACCATTATCACCCAATTTGGCGATGGTATTTTTGTGATTGCCCTAGCCTTTTTGCTTTTCTTTGTTAGCTCTCGCAGATTAGGTGTAGCTATTGCGGTGACTTATATTGGTTCTGGTCTTATCAGTTCATTACTCAAACGTACCTTTATGGCATTCAGACCTGCCTATTACTTAAAAGATGACCCAGACTTCCATAGTGTTTCTTGGTTAAAACTAGCACACCACAATGCCTTTCCTTCTGGACATACCACCTCCGCTTTTGCTTTAGCTTGTGCGATAGCCATTTTTGCAAAGAATAAAACGTGGGGTTTAATAGCCTTTCCTCTAGCTGCATTAACAGCTTATTCCAGGGTATACCTTGGTCAACATTTTATTGATGATGTATGGTTTGGATCTATGCTTGGCACTAGCTTTACTTGCCTATATGCTTTAACCCTGCAATTTACTGCAGAGAAAAAACTATCCTCTGCTTCTTTTATTCCACCTTCCTTTAAACTCTAAACTATGTGGAAACTGTTCTGGAGTATGTTCAAGTTCGGCATGGTAGGACTTGTAGGAATGGCCATTGATTTTGGACTAACTTGGATCTGTAAGGAAAAATTAAAAATTAATAAATATGTTGCTAATGGTGTTGGATTTTCCTTTGCCGTAGTAAATAATTATTTCCTAAATCGGATATGGACCTTTTCTAATAAGAATCCACAGATCTTGAATCAATTTATGCAGTTTCTGTTGGTGAGTCTGATAGGACTCAGCCTTAACACTTTGGTATTATACCTGGTCCACAAAAAATTAAATGTAAAATTTTATTTCAGTAAACTCATTGCCATAGGCATCGTTTTTATCTGGAATTATTTTGCAAACCTATACTTTACCTTCCAATAAGGATATGGAATTTAGAATCAAATTGAGGTGGCTTATTCTGATAAGCACCATCATACGCTGTATTTTCGCAATATTAATAGAATTAGGCAACGATGAAGTTTATTACTACACCTACGCCTTACAACCCGATTGGAATCATTTCGACCATCCTCCTTTAACTGGCCAATTAATTCGATTCTTCACCTTAAACTTACATTGGCTCAACACCTTTTCCATGCGGTTGGGACCTATCGTATTAGCAGCCTCCAACACTTGGTTAATAGCAGTCATACTCCGACAAATTTTAAATGAAAGAGCCGCATTTATAGCCGCCATTATTTACACCGCATCCATATACTCATCGGTCATATCCGGAATTTTCATCTTACCCGATGTACTGGCAAATACCTTTTGGTTAGGCAGTTTATATTTTATGTTGTGCAGCATTAAAGAAAGTAGAAATGCACATCAAAATTGGCAGCTATTAGCTATAGGTCTCTGCATCGGTATTGCTGGTATGAGTAAAATTCACGCTATTGTATTATGGCCTGGATTCTTAGCCTATTGCTTATTTCTACAACCTCAATTATTGAAAAAAGCAAGCTTATACTTAAGCGTCCTAATCACCTTAATCATGTTATCTCCAATATGGATTTGGAATCAAGAATACGATTTTATCACTTGGAAATTCCATAGTCAACGTGTAAGCCTATTCCATGCAGGACTACAACCTCATTTCTTCCTTCAGGCTTTTCTAGGTCAGATCTTTTATAATAATCCACTCTTAGTATTTCTCTACGTCAGCATTGGGATCTATCTATTTAAATCCGGCAGAGCTATTTTCAACAATTATAGACGCGAAATCTGTTTGCTGCTATTCTGCGGATTACCTATCATTTTGATTGCTACTTTTCTTTCCTTATTTAAGCAAGTCCTACCACATTGGTCAGGTTCAGGATTCTTCTCCTTTATGTTGATCAGTGCTATTACTATCGACCAAGGATTAACCCAAGCAACTGTTCCCAAAATCCGTAAACTCTTTAATTCGGTTCTCAATTTTACTTTTATCATTATGATTTTAGCCGTTCTAGTTATTTGGTTTTATCCAGGGAACTTTTTCGCTATTGATCATGATAAGGAATTAGGGAAAGCCGATGTCACTTTAGATATGATAGGTTGGCGAGAGTTTGGAGAGGAGTTTGCGAATCTTCGTCAGCAGGATATTCAACAGAAAATCATGGCTAATAATTCTGCTATTCTTGTACATAAATGGTTTCCAGCAGGGCATATATTATTTTATGTTGCCAGACCACTAGATATTCCTGTCATTGGCTCAGGTCGTATAACCGATCTCCATAAATTTGCTTGGTTAAACCATATGCAACCAGAAATAAAGGTCAATGAAAATGCCTATTTTATTGCACCATCCAATAGTTATGTCGATCCAAAAAGCATATATCAAGAAGATTTTAAAGAAATCAAATTGGTAAAGACATTAGAGCAAAAAAGATCAGGAAAGGTTATTCGCAAATGGTATATCTATCACCTTTTAAAGGCGACACATCCCATCGGAAGGAAAGCAATTAAGGATTATACAGAGTAGGAAATTCGATTTATAAATCTTGAGCAATGGCATAGCCTGCTGCCCATGCCCATTGGAAGTTATAGCCACCGAGCCAACCTGTAATGTCTACGGCTTCACCGCCAAAATAAAGGCCTGGAATACCTTTTACTTCTAGGGTCTTTGGGTTCAGTGCCTCAGTAGATAGTCCTCCTCGCATCACCTCTGCCTTATCATAACCCTTATCTCCTGCAGGTTTAACTTTGAACTTATGAATGGTATCAACAATCAATTTAGCATCTACTTTGCTGAGGGACGCTATTTTTAAGTCTAGCGGCAAGAACTTTCCAAAAGCCTCGACCGTTTTCTTTGTAAAATAGTCATTCAATACTTGACTAACCATTCTTCTACCACCTGTATTACGCTCCTGCTTGATGATTTCTTCCAATTTAAACTTAGGAAGCAAATCAATATGAAAAGTTTCACCAGGACGCCAATAAGATGAAATCTGCAATATCGCAGGACCACTCAATCCCCAGTGGGTAAATAGAATGTTCTCCTCAAAGGAAATCTTATCGTTGTAGACACGAGAGAAAATAGAATTTCCAGCTAAAGAAGCATACCAATCAGCATCCTTCCCTGTAATTGTCAAAGGAACTAAAGCAGGTGCCGTGGGGATAATAGGCAAATCATATTTCTTCGCGATTCGTAAGGCAAAATCAGAAGCTCCTAATTTAGCCACTGGTAATCCACCTGAAGCAAAAACGACTTTTGGAGCATGTAAGGTTTCTCTTTTACCTTGCTTATTGACCACAAGCTCAAAACCAGCTTCCAGTTTTGTTACATCCAAGACTTCCGTATTCAACCAAATATCTTGATGTGTATCATACAGTAAATTGGTAAATGTAGCAACAATATCCTTAGCCTTATTGCTGATGGGAAACAGTTGACCTAAGGTCTTCTCCTGCCCTTTTATCTGCCCAAAATTCTCAAAGAACTGAACCGTATCCTCTACGGTCCATTGATTGAAAACAGCATTCAAGAATTTGGGATTCTCCGAAACGAAGTTTTCCGTATCGGTATAGAGATTCGTATAATTACAGCGACCACCACCAGAAATCAAAATCTTAGCGCCAGGCTTATCATTGCGCTCCAAAACTAAGGTCTTCTTACCTAAAAGTCCAGCTTGCGCAGCACACATGAGTCCGCAGGCACCTCCACCTATAATGATCGCATCGTAGTTTTTCATTAGGAAATCAATTCTCCGGCTAAGGAAACAACTTGTTGTTCTGCCCAAGATTGTTCTGCCAATTCCAAAATTCGAATGACATCTCTAGCTTGTTCAGGTTTAATAAACAATTCCTTTTCCCCACGAATAGCAGCAACGATATTTTTATAGAAATCTTCGCCTGAACCAAGTTCAGAAGGAATGCGTTCTTCGACATCATTCCCAGATTCCGTAATGGACAAAGTGCCATAGATGGAAGGATCTTCTCCACCCCAATTCGCAATATCAGCAGGTTTTTTACCAGCACGAAGCAAAGTTTCTTGCGGATCCACTCCCCACTTCACAAAAGTACCATTTGTACCATATAGGGCGAATCGAGCTGTAGGTATTTTAGCCAACATCTGTCCCTTCAAAGAAACTTTTACTTGTGGATAAGATAAAATAAATTCAAAGTCATCAACCGCCATTGCACCATCACGTTGAACACGCAAATCGGCATACACCGCTGTTGGGTGACCAAAGATCTGTAAAGCCTGATCGATTAAATGTGCTCCCAAATCATAGTGAATACCTGAACCCGGAAGATTTTCCTCTCGCCAAGCTCCTGGCCTCAGGAAATTACGGAAGCGATCAAATCGAGCTTCATAATTGGTCAACCTTCCTAAACGGCCTGAAGAGATTAACTTCTTGACCGTCTTATAATCGGAATGATAACGCGCATTATGATGAACCGACAGCAATAATCCCTTCTTTTTTGCCAAAGCAATCAACTCATCAGCTTCCGAAGAATAATTTGTAAAAGGCTTCTCCACCACGACATGTTTTTCTGCTAACAAAGCAGCTTTCGCAAAACTGTAGTGCACATCATTAGAGGTTGCAACAACGACTAAATCTACCTCGGGATCTTCAAAAATCTCCTCAGCAGACAAGACAGCAATTGCTGAAGGATATCGCTCCTTCAACATTTCTTGTTGTTCAGCCTTGCGTGCCGTAACTTTATACAATTCCATATCAGGGTTCTCCGCAATGAATGGCGCATGGAATACATGCCCACCAATGGAAAACCCAATTAGGCCAACTTTAATTTTATCCATAATTACATACGTTCAGGAACCTGAATTCCTAATAGATTCATGCTCTTCGCAATAATCCTTACTGCTGATGCTGACAATTGCAAACGAAATGCCTTTGCCGTTTCATCCTCAGCTTTCAGGATGCTTTCTTCATGATAGAATTTGTTATACAACTTCGCTACTTCATACGCAAAATTCGCCAACTGCGCCGGACTGAATTCTTTTGCTGAAGCCTCAATAATTTGAGGGAAGCTTGCCAATGCCTGAATTAAATCGCGTTCATAACTGGAAATGCTCTCAGGTGTCACAGTTTGCCCTTCCTGAAAATTTCCTTTACGTAATACTGATTTAATACGTGCATGGGTATATTGTATGAATGGCCCGGTATGACCTTGGAAGTCTACAGTCTCATTCGGATCAAATAATAAACGTTTTTTAGGGTCAACTTTCAATAGGAAATATTTCAAAGCACCCATTCCAATTGTTTCGTAAAGCTCGTTTTTCTCCTCTTCGCCTAATCCTTCCGTTTTTCCAAGCTCCTCCGTACGTGTCTTAGCTGTATCAAACATCTCCTTCATCAAATCATCCGCATCGACAACTGTACCCTCTCTCGATTTCATCTTACCTGTCGGTAAATCAACCATACCGTAGGATAAATGGTATAAACCATTAGCCCATGATTTACCTAATTTCTTTAATATTAAGAACAACACTTTAAAGTGGTAGTCCTGCTCATTTCCTACGACATAAATAGACTCATCCATTTTAAACTCATCGTATTTCAATTGAGCTGTACCAAGGTCTTGCGTAATATAAACCGAAGTTCCGTCTCCACGTAAAACCAATTTTTGGTCTAATCCTTCATCCGTAAGGTCAATCCAAACTGAATTATCTTCCTTCTTGAAGAAAACACCACTTTCTAATCCTTCTTGAATAATATCTTTACCCAACAAATAGGTGTCGGACTCATAATAGAATTTATCGAAGTCTACCCCCATCTTTTGATAGGTTTGGTCAAATCCAGCATACACCCATGCATTCATGGTTTTCCAAAGTTGAATAACTTCTTCATCTCCGGCTTCCCATTTCTGCAACATGGCCTGAGCTTCTTTAATTAAAGGCGCATTTTTCTTTGCCTCTTCTTCAGCTTGCCCTTCTGCTCTTAAAGCGTCAATTTCTTGTTTATATGCCTTATCGAAAACCACGTAATATTTACCAACCAGGTGATCCCCTTTTAAGCCTGTTGACTCAGGCGTTTCACCATTACCGAAACGCTGCCATGCCAACATGGACTTACAAATATGGATTCCACGGTCATTCACCAAATTGGCTTTAACCACATCATAACCATAGGCCTTTAAGATCTCCGCTACGGAATAACCCAATAGGTTATTTCTAACGTGGCCTAAGTGTAAAGGTTTGTTGGTATTTGGAGAAGAATATTCCACCATCAATCGTTTTCCATTTGCAGGAAAAACACCGAAACTATCATTCGCGATTTCCGAATTCAACAAGTTAATCCAATAGGCATCGGAGAAACTCAAGTTCAGGAATCCCTTAATCACATTAAATGCTGAAATTTCTGCAATCTGCTCTTGTAGATAAGCACCGATTTCTGATCCTGTTACTTCAGGCGATTTCTTCGAATATCGCGTAACTGGAAATACAACAAGGGTCAGTTGTCCTTCAAACTCCTTACGAGTTTCTTGAAGGGCTAATTGCGATGCCTCAATTGTGGAATTGTAAAGCACATTTACTGCTTCAACAGTCTTTTCAATAAGCAGTTCTTGGATTGATTTTGCCATGTAAATATTTCGTAATATTCTTAACCTTCTGATAATGAATTTAAAAAATAACGCTTAGATTATTCATGTATTCAGTATGAAAGCATATCTTTGCCAAAAATAACAAAAAATGCAGAGCTATCAGGAATTTCTTGACTTAAGTGTTGGATTTCCGCAAGACGGATTCGAAATTATCGAAGACGAATTGTACTTCCACGATTTGAATTTGATGGAAATGATAGAAACGTATGGTACGCCATTACGTTTTACTTATCTACCTATTATTAGTAAAAAGATCCAGCAAGCGAAGATTTTATTTCAAACAGCCATGTTGAAATACAATTACCGCGGGACCTATAAGTACTGCTATTGTACGAAATCATCGCATTTCAAGCATATCGTAGAGGAAGCCTTAAAGAACGACATCCACTTAGAAACTTCATCGGCATTTGATATGCCTATGATCGATGCTTTAGAGCGCCAGGGCAAGGTCACAAAGGATATTACCGTCATTTGTAATGGTTTCAAAACTTACCAATACAAACAGTATATCGTGGATATGCTTCATGATGGATTCCATAATATTATCCCCGTTTTGGATAACAAAGAGGAGTTCAATATGTATGACGATGAAATCGAATTAACCGAGCCATGTAACTTAGGTATTCGTATCGCTGCTGAGGAACAACCAGACTCACAATTCTATACTTCTCGTTTGGGAATACGTATGGAAGACGTCATTGATTTCTACAACAGTAAGATCGCTGAAAACCCATATTTCAAAGTGAAGTTGTTGCACTTCTTCATTAACTCTGGTATCTCAGATACCCCATATTACTGGAATGAGTTGGAAAAATATGTTACATTATACTGTAAATTCAAAAAAATCAATCCAGATTTAGATACCTTGGATATTGGTGGTGGAATGCCATTTAAAGATTCCTTAGTACATGATTTTGATTACGAATATATGGTGAATGAAATCGTGAACCGCATCAAGCAAATCTGTGCGCACCACGAGGTTGTAGAACCAGATATTATTACCGAATTCGGTAAATATACAGTTGCAGAAGCTTCTGGTATACTATATAAAGTATTGGGTCGTAAGCAACAAAATGATCGTGAGAAATGGTTAATGTTGGATGGATCGTTCATCACTAACCTACCGGATGTTTGGGCGTTAAACCAAAAATACATTTTATTGCCAATCAATAACTGGGATTCGGAATACGAACGTGTTAACTTAGGTGGTATTACTTGCGATGGTCAAGATTACTACAACCAAGAGGCGCATATGAACTCTGTATTCATGCCGAAAACACGTAAAGTTCAATACCTAGGTTTCTTCCACACAGGAGCTTACCAAGAGGTATTAAGTGGATATGGTGGAATTCACCACTGTCTGTTGCCGTCGCCTAAACATGTGTTGATTCGTAGAAACAGAGACGAGACTTTTAACTATGAAGTGTTTGGTGAAGAACAAAATTCCAAACAAGTAATGAAACTATTGGGCTATCAATAGAAAAACATAATAATGCAAAAAAAAGCGATGCTTCCAATTGGAAGCATCGCTTTTTTATATTAAACATTTTTTTAAGGTTAATATAGAATGGGATTTTCTAGGTTCTGATCTGCAAAATAATACGCCTTAGTGGCATCCTGTATCGCTTTAAAAATCTAATAAATCGGATTTACAAATAATATACGTTTCAACTGTTATTTATTTTATCCTAAAAAATCCCAATATCCTGTTTTAGCCATTGATCTTAATCCATTGGTAAAAACGCCGCTATTTCCTCTCGTATATATGCAGGAAGCATCATGTAAATTTCTTTTTTGACATGGACAATTTCATTCCGAGAATCACCTGGATTCTCCTCAAATGTAACAATCGTCTCGAATCCGCCATTTAACCATTTCCCTTCTGAAGACAAATAGGAATTATATTTTTGGTTAAGGGCATTTAAGGCATGACGAATATCTATAGGATTAGAGGTGTTGCTTTGAATCATGATCTTATTTTTTCACTGTTTATCTAACGACAAAGTTCGGTCATTTGTTATAATCTTGCTGTTAAATTATTGTTATTCTAATGTGCACGGGTACGCCATTGCAATCGAATTTTTCCTGGTACTCATCTAAAAAACAAAAGATTGGAAAATCTTAAATAAAATAACCCCCCTCAGAATCCATTCTTTGAATTAACGATCAATCTGGAAAATACCTAATATTAATTTTCTTCTATTTTTAGCCCATTATGGTTCTGTTTTAGGTTAGGTTATGTTCTATACTCTAAGGGAATTTCTTTGGATTTGATAAGGATTTCCTTCGGATCTCGTTCGGTCGGAACCGAACGAGATCCGAAGGAGATCCGAACAAGTTCCGAAGGAGATCCGAAGGAGTAGCGAATCCAACCCCTATGAAACACCTAGGAAACCCTTGTTAAAGTAGTCGTTAGAATGAATCACTAATAGATATGAGAACCGAGATTTATGATAGAAATGGGGAAACGGTCGAAGCATGCCTCGAACGTACGGTTAAGGGTATTTAGGTTATATTTTTCACATTATCTGTAGGAGCGATGCATGCATCGCCCGTAAATAGCTCAAATACACAAATCCAATTTTAATTTTTGAATGAGGTATTTTTATGTAAAACAGACGGACACTCCGTTCGCTTACTTTAGGAATAAATCCCCGTCCCCAAAAACCTGTCATCCTCGGCTTTCTGAAAAAACTTCCAACTATGCTATTCACTTTTTTTTAGGAACCCAGAAGATTTACGTTTCAAAAAATCAAATATCCAAATGATACGGAAGCCAACATACATCAGAAAACTGAGATGTTTTTACTAGGTTATTCGAGCATGAATTTTATTGATATTTATTTTTGATCAATGTATTGATTGATATCAGCTTTTACATTAGCAGGAAGCATATTGAATACTTCCCGTCTAACCGAGACCATTATTTCTCCATCGTTCTCCGTATTGGATTTTATAGAAAATATGGCTTTAAATCCTCCGACAAGCCATTTTCCTTCATTCTGCAAATAATTCTGATGCTTTTCATCAAGTTTCTCCAAAGCTTTAGCTAAAGCCTCAGAGGTTTTAGTGTTAATAGTCAACATATTGGTATGGTGTGAACAAAAGTAATCGTTCTAATTTCCAATTAATCATTCAGATTAATTCTAATTATTTCACTGTTTAATTTGAAAATTAAGTACCAAAATTGAGGTATCAAGTCTAGATTGGTATCGGAAATTTTACAAGTATACAATATTATTTGAGCTAATATTGGTTAACCATTAAAATAATTTTTAATTGATATTATGTAAGAAATACCTTAATAATTCATTAAAATTTTTAGGTAATAAGCAAGCAAAATATTTAAAAAACTGTCATCTAGAATTATTACAATGAGATGAAAAATAAAGCAGTAACTTGCGCGCTGCATTTATGAAAAAAATACTTCTACGTATGTTATACATTCTTTTGGCTCTTGTTATAATTGGCTTTTTAGGCTATTATTTCTTGGGCAAAAGTGATCAAGTTGGATCTTTAGCTTCAGGAAAACGATTGTCTCGTATGGAGCATACCAGCACCTTTCATGATGGAGTGTATGCTAATCTAGAAAATACACCTGCCATTAAGGAAGGAGTTTCTTTTGTGGAAATGCTTCGCTCCTTTTTCTTTGGAAAGGATAAGCGCAATGTGCCTGACAAACCACTAGAAACTATTCGTACAGATTTGAAGAATCTAAATTTAAACGAAGATTTATTGGTCTGGTTTGGACACTCCTCCTATTACTTACAATTAGGTGGAAAGCGGATTTTAGTGGACCCTGTTTTCAGTAAATATGCATCGCCTGTCCCTATCAGTATCAAAGCTTTTGACATGACAAATCCTTACACAGCGGAGGATATGCCGGAGATTGATATATTGGTCATTACACATGACCATTGGGATCATTTGGATTATAAGACTTTTTTAAACATCAAAGACCGTACGAAACAAATCATAACGAGCTTGGGAGTTGGAGCACATTTAGAAAAATGGGGATATCCAGCTGAAAAAATCCATGAATTATATTGGGGTGAATCCTATGAGAGCAAAGGTTTTAAATTCACCGCTGCACCAGCTAGACATTTTGCTGGTCGTTGGACCAAAAGAAATACTAGTCTATGGTCTGCCTTTGTCCTTCAGAAAGACGATTACAAAATGTTCATTGGTGGAGACAGTGGCTATGGCAAGCACTTTAAAGCCATTGGCGAAGAACATGGCCCCTTTGATTTAGCTATCTTAGAAAATGGGCAATACAACGAATATTGGAAATACATTCATATGATGCCCGAGGAAGTGGTTTTAGCTGGAGAAGATCTGGGAGCAAAAGACATTCTACCGGTTCACTCCGCAAAATTCCCCTTAGCAAACCATGCATGGGATGAGCCTTTAATTCGTGTTACTAAAGAAGCAAAGCGCAAGAATCGACCTATTTGGACCCCACAGATTGGCCAGGTTGTCCATCTGAAAAGAGAAAATCAATTTAAAGAATGGTGGATCGATTAAGAAAATATTGGTAAAAAAAAACAGCTTAAGAAATTTCTAAGCTGTTTTTTTATAATTATAAATTGCAAGTCCATTTAAAATGAAGGCAAATGCAATGATGATCAGGAAATGGTATTGAATATCCCCAAAGCCACTTCCCTTTAGAACCAACATTCGAACAACTTCGATAAAATATGTAACAGGCAGCAACTTCGCTATAAAATACGCCCAATCAGGCATGCTATCTATCGAAGTAAATAAACCTGTCATAAGCATAAATACCATAATGATCAAGAAGGCAATAGACATAGCCTGTTGCTGGGTATCGGAGAACGTAGAAATCAACAAGCCTAATCCCAATATGGCAATTAGATAAATGCTCAGGTATCCATATAACAAAAACATGTTACCAACTGGAACTATCCCATAAACAAAGCGTGCAACGACAAATAGTCCAAGGGTAAATACAAACAGACCTATGATCCAAAAGGGAATTAATTTACCTAGTATAAATTGATACTTTTTAATAGGTGTAACATTGATTTGTTCAATGGTTCCCACTTCCTTTTCTTTGACAATATTGAGGGCACACATATAGGAGCAAAGCATGGTTACCAAGGCTACCAAAATTCCGGGAACCATATAGGTACTGTAGATTAAATTTGGATTGAACCAATTACTAGGGCGGATATCGATAGTACTTTGATTTTGTTGCCCATCAGGATTAACCCAGCGCATTCTTACATCGGCATTGAAGTCTTGTATAATCTGATTGATATAACCAGCACCAAGGCCTGCTTTGACACCGTTGATGGCATTTACTGTAACCAACAAATCGGAATGGGATTCTCGGATTAAATTCTTCTCAAAATCCCTTGGAATTTCTAGAACGAGATCAACCTTATCGGATTCTATTTGAGACAAACCATGTTTAAAGGAATTGCCATAATCCTCCAGTTTAAAATATCCTGAGGCACTTAATTTTTGAATCAATTGCCTGGAATAGCTGGAATGATCTTGATCAACTACCGAGATAGCAATATTCTTGATCTCGAAATTGGCTGCTAGTGGTAGTAAAAGCAGCTGCATAATTGGGGCAATAAAGATCAATGGTAGTATTGCCCGATCGCGGAAAATCTGCTTGAATTCCTTTCGCAATAAAAATATAAGCACACTCATTCTAAACGGGTTTTAAACTTCTTCAGACTAAGCAACAACAAGAAAACTGTCATAGCCAACAATATGAGGGATTCCTTCCATACTGCTGCAAAGCCCAAGCCTTTCAACATGATGGATTTAATGATAATGAAATACCATTTTGAGGGCACCAAATTAGATATCATCTGCAGCGGGATTGGCATATTTTCCAAGGGAAACATAAAACCGGTAAATAATAAAATAGGAAGCATCATTCCCATCATGGCAATGAGCATAGCTGCTTGTTGTGAATTTGTGATGTTCGAGATTAGCAATCCAACAGATAGCGAACAGATAATCAACAAGGCACTTTCAAGAACCAAAAGAATTAGACTTCCGTGAATTGGCATTCCTAACAGTGTGACACTAAGAATAAGAATGACCGCAAGGTTAAAAAAATAAGGCATTGCCTTCGCTACAATTACCAAGAAAGGATTAATTGGAGATACCAATAAAATTTCCATGGTTCCCATCTCCTTTTCACGAACGATGGATACTGCGGTCATTAAAACACAAATCAACATAAGTACCAGCGCCATAATCCCCGGAACAAAGGTGGGTGCACTCTTTAGTTCAGGGTTATAAAGCATACGCACTTGAGTGTTTATGGAATAAGGAACGGTTTGACCAACCGTTAGACTCATTTGATAATCTCGAATGATAGAAGCCGCGTAGTTCTGTAAAGTACTTGCCGTATTTGGGTCTGACCCATCGGCAATAATCTGAATTGCTGCTTGATTTTTATGAAGTAGGTCATTTTGAAAATTTACTGGAAATATAATGGCTAGTTTCAGATTTTCTTGTTTAAAGTTCTCCTCAATCTGCTTGTAGTCTAAAATGCTTTTGCTGAGCTTAAAATTATTATTTGCTTCAAATTTTCTAGTAATGGCTATACTGGCTTCGTCTTGTGCATAATCACAGACCAATAGTTTGGCATTTTTTATCTCATTATTCATGGCAAAGCCAAAAAGAATAATCTGAATGATGGGCAAACCAAATAACATCAGCAAAGTCTTCCTATCGCGGAATACGTGATGGAATTCTTTTTTTATGAACGACTTGAACTGTTTCATCTTAATCTCCTTTACGTTGTGCAGTCCTTGCCAGGGTATAAAACACTTCATCCATATTTTGGGCAATAAATTGTTTTTTAAGGTTCTGAGGTGTATCCAACGCTCGAATTTCGCCATCTACCATCATGGATATTCGATTACAGTATTCCGCTTCATCCATGTAATGGGTGGTTACAAACACGGTAATCCCCTGGTCAGAGGCGGCATAGATTAGATCCCAAAACTGCCTTCTGGTTACTGGATCAACACCTCCAGTAGGTTCGTCTAAGAATACAATCTTAGGATTGTGTAGAATAGCAACGGAAAAGGCTAATTTCTGCTTCCAGCCTAAGGGCAGAGCAGATACCAGTTCATTCTGCTCCGAATGTAAGCCTAAAGTATTTAAGAGCTCGTCTCGCTTCTGCTTCAGCAACTTTCCCCTTAAACCATAAATCCCTCCAAAAAATTCAATATTTTCCTTTACCGTCAAATCCTCATAGAGTGAAAATTTTTGGCTCATATAGCCAATATTCTTTTTAATGGATTCTGTATCCTTATAGACATCAAATCCTGCAATTCTAGCCGTTCCAGAGCTTGGTTTAGATAGTCCACAAAGCATTTTCATAGCTGTTGTTTTACCAGCACCATTAGCTCCTAAAAAGCCGAATATCTCACCTTTGAAGACTTCAAAGCTGATAGCATTCGTCGCGATAAAATCGCCGAACTGTTTTGTTAGTTTATCCGTTTTGATGACAACTTCTCTATCCATGGCTTTCCATTAAGTCAATAAAACAGTCTTCAATCGTGGGGCGTATTTTTAGAATCTCCAAACCTTGATGTCCCAACTTCTCCAATTGAGTGATTAGTAAAGCGTCCTGCTGTAAATCATCCTGCTGAAAACTGATATGATGATATTCACCAAACGCGTGACATGATTTGATGAACTCATTTGCTCGAAGATCTTGTAGTAATTTGCCCATTTGTGAGCTTTTTATAGCATAAAGGTCTTGAGGATAATCTTCAATAATATGATCTGGCGTATTAATCTTTAATATTTTACCATTTTGAATTAATGCTATCCTTTCGCAGAGAGTTGCTTCATCCATATAGGGTGTCGAGACTAAAATCGTCATTCCTTGCTCCTTTAACCGCTTAAGCATATCCCAAAATTCCTTTCTGGAAACCACATCTACACCTGTAGTAGGTTCATCTAAAAAGAGAATTTCGGGTTTATGGATTAACGCACAGCATAGGGCAAGCTTCTGCTTCATACCTCCGGAAAGCTTTCCTGCTCTTCTATCTTTAAATGGCTCTATCTGAATGTATATATCCTTAATGAGGTCATAATTATCCGCAATAGTAGTATTGAAAACGGAAGCAAAGAACTCCAAGTTTTCTTCAACAGTCAGATCCTGGTAAAGTGAGAATTTGCCCGGCATATAGCCTACCATTTTACGGATTTGCTTATAATCAACAATGACATCCAATCCCGCTACTGTTGCAGACCCTTTCGTAGGAAGCAACAAGGTGGTCAATATGCGGAATATACTGGTCTTTCCTGCCCCATCAGGACCGATAAGACCAAATAATTCACCCTTTTTAACATCAAAAGAGACCTGATCAACTGCCAGCATTTTACCAGCATTATAGGTTTTCTCTAAACCATCGATATGCAACATGGCCTTGGATTAAAATTTTACCTCGGCATACATGCCTATTTTATAGCGACCATCATTTTTAACCTTGACTTTCACTGCATAAACCAAATTGGCTCTTTCGTTCTTTGTTTGAATTGTTTTGGGGGTAAATTCAGCCTTATCTGCAATCCAGGTAACAACGCCTTCTGTTTTAGTATATCCCTCTTTCCCATCATCTGTGAGAACAGTTAACTTCTGCCCTATTTTCACCTGTGGTAATTGAGATCCGGAAATGTAAACTCGAAGAATAATTTCGGAAAGGTCAGCAATTTTATAAAGTGGTTTACCCATCATAGCAGCTTCATTTTCTTCCACATACTTTGTAAGGACTGTCCCTTGAATAGGGTTTATGATTTTGGATTTTGCTAATTGATCTTGTAGTTGTGCAATTTGAACTTCAACAGGCGCCACTTCTTTTCCAATACTTTGATCAGTAATTGCTAATGCAGATTGCTGCGCATCAAGTTGTTTCCGAAGAACTAGAATTTGCGATTCGATATCATCCAATTGTTTGGGAGTAGCAGCATCACCTGCTACCAGCTTTCGCGTTCTTTCTCTTTCACTTTCCAAATGTGCGATTTGTTGTTTCAATGAGGACAATTGCACAGGTATATTGGGCTTACGACTTAAACCAGCCCCTATTTGTGCCTCTAATTGTTTTATTTTAAGATAGGTCTGTACCGTATCAATATAGCCGACCAATTGACCTGCTTGTAAATCCTCTCCTTCTTCCACATGCAACGATTTTATGGTTCCATTTGCCTCCGCCGAAATAATTGTTTCGATGGCTTCAAAACTCCCTGATGCATCAAATGCTTCCTCTTTGCTTTTGCAAGAAAGAAGGCTGAGAAGCGATATGGCGAAAAGCCCAATTTTATAATTCATGATATTTATTTTTCGAGGTTAGTTGTTAGATGAAGGAATTCCAGATATGATTTGTAATTTATAGTTAGCCATTAGTATTTGTATTTCATGGATGGCTTGGTTTTGCTTTGCTTGTTCTACAGCATGTAAATCAAGAATATAGTCGCTAGTATTGGCTGTACCATAATTCAACTGATTAAGCGTAGAATTTTTAACTTGTTCTCTTAGTTGGATTAGCTCCTTATCGGCTTCATGAAGTAATTTTAGTTTTTCAAGCTCCTTTTCTTGCTGTGCTATTTCCATCTCAGTATTAAAAACAAAAGCTTCCTCCTGTACGGCTAGTAAACGTTGGTTGGTTTCAACTAGACTTTTATCATTTTTTTGGGTATAGAAATTATTCAGATTCCATCCCAATTTAAGGCCAGCGATATAAAAACCTTGAGTTTCTGCCTTCAACATATTTAATCCGGGATTACCTACACCGCTTTGAACAAATACACTTAACTGAGGAAGGGTTTTAGCGTCAATTAACTTCGTTTGAGCACTTAAAGCATCACGCTGTAATTGGAACAATGTCTGCTCAGGACGTGCAATATGAGGCACATAATTCATAGAAGCAGGCAAAGAAAGCTGTACATCTTCTGCTAATTCTTTCTTGATGAAAGAGCTCAGCATTTGTACATAGGTCCTTCGATCATACTGTAAACCAATTGTGCGTTGATTTACCTGTAATAATTCTGCCTTTAGGTTATTTACAGAACTTTTTAGAGCCACTCCGTTTTTAATAGCGGTTTCAATTTTATCAATTCCTTGTTGGATATCTTGTTTAGATAATTGAATTTGACTTAATTGTTTATCCAATAATAGAATTCCAAAATAGAGATTATTAATACGGTCATGGATTTTATAAAGCTCAACCTCTAACTTTTGATTATCTACTGCGGTTTGTGCTGCCAACTGTTCCTTATGATCCTTTAAAACAAGTAAGGCTGTCAGGGACTGGGTTAATTCAGCAAAGACTTTATACTGACCTTTATTCAAGCTTGGTACTTCCACATTTGGAATACTGATTGGTAAGCCCGTTACATCCGACTGATAAGTCGCTTGTCCTGCTAGCTGTACTTGTGGCAATACCGTCTTTTGCGCATTATCCAAGGATAAATCTTTGGCTTTAGCCAAAAGTTCTTGTTGTTTGATCAAAGGATAATTTACTCTTGCCAGCTGATAACAAGTTTCAATGGAAAGAACGCCATCTTGCTTTTGCGCTAAGGAAACCATTGGACTTAAGCACAGGTTGATGACCATAAAGCCAAGTGCCAATTTTATAGAAATATTTTTCATAGATAAGTATTAGGATATCCTACTTATTGTAATTTATTAGCCTTAAACATGGCTTCTACCCAGATAGGGATTAGGACCTTTCTTTCTTCCATCATTTTTATGAACTCTTCTGAACTCATCGATGTACCGCCCATAATAATAGGTTGAGCAATAAAGGGAAAAATGATAAGCCCCATGACATTCATAATAAAATGCACATAATTCACTTCTCGCATTTCTCCTCTTTGTGCTTTTTCTTTTAACTGTCGCACCAGAACTGAATTACTTAGAAATTCCTTTATAGGTAGATTTTCCATTACTTTCCCAATGTTAAATCTGGATTCGCTTAAAATAAAGATTGGAAGATCTGGCTGCGTCTTTATAAAATCAATGTATCGATCAGCAACGATTTCAACTTTCTGAATGATACTGCTATCCTCGTCATTCAATACTATAATTAAACTTTTGGCAAACTCAAAAATGGTCTCCAACACAATTAGCTCGAAAAGCTTTTCCTTGCTTCGAAAATAATAGTTCAATAAACTAAGGTTAAGTCCTGCTTCTTCAGCTATGTCACGAGTTCGAGTTGCCGCAAATCCCTTTTTCTGAAAGACCCTTTTTGCAGCATCTTTAATTTTATCTTCCGTACTGACCTTTTCTTGTTCTTCTTCCTTATTTTTCATTTCCTTGTTCCCTACTTCTAAAATTGAATAGCACAAATATAAATACATTATTTTAAATTAAACAAATGATTTAATCAAATGACCAATTTTACATAACACTGATGAACAGCAAATTATACTAAACAACTAATGAAAATAAATTTCACAAACAGACTTATTAGAGCACAAAAAAAGTCTGTTCACCAATAGGCAACAGACTTTTTATCTTCAAGTGGATTGGAGATAATTAAACCATTATTTTTAATTTATTTAATCGTTATGCAAATACTATTTTTTCTTTAATACCATTCCGTGATCAAAACGAAGGTTGTTTTTATCGACAAAGCGCATACCATCTTCACTGTCTACAACTTCACCAAATCCTTCAATTAAACCTTCTGGTACCATGCCTAAAACTGTCTCTCTTTTAGATTCCATGCCTTCGGACTGGAAATAATATTCTCCAACAATGAGTGAGTCCTGTACGACACCACGAAATACGCCTACGTTTTTATCTTTTTCTTTCAAAGCATAAGTAAGATCGCCTATTAGAGAATCGTTTTGTACAGCTAATTTTAAGCTGATAGTATCTCCATTTTGACTGTACTCATAAGTACCTTGCAGATCTTCTAAATTGTTGTTGTTGGTGAATGTGTCTTTCTCTTCCGTTTTTTGAGTGGATGTTTGGGAGTTACATGCACTTAATCCAGCTATTACCAATGCTATAGCTAAAGCATTGTATATTCTTTTCATTTTCTCGAATTCCTTCCTTTATAATAAAAACCCTTATTGCTGCGTAATGTTTTGGTAAAATATCCCGATGTGGTTATTTGAGCGCAATTTAGGATATTTTTTTATTGTAACTTTACCTTCATGAACATTTTAAATCATTCTTTTAAAACCCCTTACGATACAGCACCATTTTCTCAGATTCAGAATTCGGATTATTTACCGGCATTTGAAGATGCTATTGCTGCTACACGAGCAGAAATCGATGCTATCGTTCATAATAACGAAGCCCCAACATTTGAAAATACCATTGCAGCTCTTGCCTTTTCAGGCATGCAATTGGACCGTATTTCCAATATATTTTTCAATCTGCAATCCGCAGAGACTAATGATGAAATGGATGCCATTGCGCGAGAAGTAGCTCCTAAATTAGCAGAGCTCGGCAATGATATCACTTTAAACCTTGAGCTCTTTGAAAGGATAAAAGAAATTTATCAGCAGAAAGACAGTTTGAATCTTTCCGAGGAAGAAGAAAACTTGTTGACCAAAAATTATAAGGATTTTGTTCGAAATGGCGCATTGCTTTCCGAGGAGGATAAAAAAACACTTCGGGAAATCGATGCCGAACTATCCGTTTTAAAACTACAATTTGGTGAACATGTATTAGCAGATAGTAATGCTTATCAATTATTGATTACTGATGAAGCAGAACTTGCAGGACTACCAGAGGGCATCTTGGAGGCCGCAAAGGAAATGGCGAAAGCAGAAGACAAGGAAGGTTGGTTATTTACATTAGATTACCCAAGTTATATTCCTTTTGTCACCTATGCTGAAAACAGAGAGCGAAGAAAGGAAATCAGCCTGGCTGCTGGTAAAAAAGCCTTTCAAGACAATGCCAATAATAATGAGGAAATTGTATTGAAGATTGTTCGCCTTCGATTTAAGCGCGCACAATTATTAGGATATGCTTCACATGCTCATTTTGTTTTGGAAGAGCGTATGGCACAAACTCCAGACCAAGTGAATGCATTTCTTGAAGATCTACTTGCTAAAGGCAAGCCTGCTGCAGAACGCGAGTTTAATGAATTAACCCAATTTGCAAAAGAACTTGATGGTATTCAACACTTAGAAAAATGGGATGGCAGTTATTATTCCGAAAAATTAAAACAGCAACGTTTTAATTTAGATGATGAAAAGCTAAAGCCCTATTTCAAATTGGAAAATGTTCTTCAAGGCGCCTTTGAAATTGCAAACAGATTATATGATCTTAATTTTAAAGAAGTTCAGAACATTGATAAATATCACCCGGATGTACAGACTTTTGAGGTAAGCGATGAAAATGGTGAATTGATTGCTATATTTTATGCGGATTTCTTCCCTAGAAAAGGAAAGCGAAATGGTGCATGGATGACCTCCTTTAAATCGCAATATAAAAAGGACGGTCATAATGAGCGCCCTCATGTCTCCATAGTATGCAATTTCACGAAACCTACGGCTAGCAAGCCTTCCTTATTGACATTTAATGAGGTTTTAACCTTGTTCCATGAATTTGGACATGCCCTACATGGCATGCTTGCAAATACCCAATATCCTACACTTTCAGGTACATCAGTATTTTGGGATTTCGTTGAATTGCCTAGTCAAATCATGGAGAATTGGTGTTATGAGGAAGAAGCATTAAATCTATTTGCTAAGCATTATGAAACTGGCGATGCTATTCCGATGGAATATGTAGAAAAGATAAAAGAAAGTGCTGCCTTTATGGAAGGTATGGCAACAGTTCGCCAATTAAGCTTTGGCTTGCTGGATATGGGTTGGCATGGTCAAGATCCAAATGGTATAACTGCTGTTAAACCATTTGAGGTCGAACAATTTAAATCTACAGTATTGTTTCCAGATGTTGAAGACAATGCGATGAGCCCTTCTTTCTCCCATATTTTCAATGGTGGTTATTCCTCCGGTTATTATAGTTACAAATGGGCTGAAGTATTAGATGCCGACGCATTTGATTACTTTAAACAAAATGGGATCTTTAATAAGGAAGTTGCCAAGAAGTTTAAGGACCATATCCTAAGTAAAGGAGGTACGGTACATCCTATGAAACTATATTTGGCATTCCGTGGACAAGAACCTTCCGTTGAGCCTTTATTAAAAAGAGCTGGCTTACTCGATTAGGTTTATCGTTAAAGAAGATAAAAGGATATAAGGATGCAGCTTCCAATAAAAAATATGGTATGCCCGCGTTGTGTTATGGCGGTGGAGCAAATATTGAATCGTTTGGATATTCCATTCCATACTGTTCAAATGGGCTTTGTGGAGCTTAAAAACGAATTGAGTGAACAGCAAACCCAGGAATTCGAAAAAGAACTATCGGCAATAGGGTTTGAAGTTTTACAAGATCGTAAGCAACGTATTTTGGAAGACATCAAATTGGCATTACAGGAATTGGTAAATAAGGAAAGTGAACAAAGTTTAAAAACCTCTGCTTTTCTTGCAGAGCGTTTAAACTTGGAATACAATTACATCAGTAGTTTATTTTCTGAATTACAAGGAGAGCCTTTGGAACAATATCTTATTAAGCTCAAAGTAGAGAAGGTAAAGGAATATTTGCAATATGATTTAGCATTGTCAGAAATTGCGGAGAAATTGCATTACAGTAGTACTGCCCATTTAAGTAGTCAGTTTAAAAAAATGACTGGGCTTACTCCTTCAGCATATAAAAAGCAAATTCGGAATTAAGCATATTGACAATAATAAAAGGCTCAGCTATCGATTAGCTGAGCCTTTTTATTTACATCCATTTAAGGAGAGATTCTTATTTCAAGTTATCGCGGTAAACAGTCGCTTTTTTAACTTCTGTTTGGATGTCCTTACGTGAAGCATCATAGCTTAATACTTTCTTGTAATCTTCGATTGCAGCATTATAAGCATCAGTCGCAGTTTTCTTATTGTAGTTAGCTGTACCAGAAGTACCAGTCAATACACCTAAGTCGCGATTTGCGATAGCACGGTTTTGATATAAATTCTTTTCATTCGGTTTTAAAGCGATCGCTTTAGAATAATCAGCTACTGCTGATTTCAATAAGCTTTCGCGTTCAGCATCTGCAGTTTTAGCTTCACGGTTTACAGCTAGAACGTTATTTGCTTTTGCACGGTAATAGTATGCGGAGAAGTGATTCGCATCTAAAGCAATAGCTTTGGAAAAATTAGCTGCAGCTTTTTTGTAATCACCCAATTGATATTGAGAAAGACCTAACAAATGAAATACATTAGGGTCGTTAGCTGAAGTTGAAGTAGCCTTTTGGAAGTGAGTTACAGCAGATTTAAAATCATTTGCTAATAAGGCTTTCTCACCTGCAGCTACATTCGCATCCGTATGTTGTTTTGTTTGTGCCTGAGCACCCATGGTTGCTAATGCTAAGGCAACAGCCGCCAAACCAATTCTCATCGTTTTCATCCTTCTATTTTTAAAGTTAAAATTCATATCCAATATATTAAAGTTTTTCAATCAATAGTAATACCCTGTTATAGAGTAAATTTCCGTGAAATAGTTTAAGGAGTCAATCATTATTTATAAACATTTCCACATTCCTGCTGTTTCCTTTTAAAAGATCAATTTAGATGACAGATCCTGCTTAAAACTGACTATTTAACAGCATCGACTCTGTAACAGCATAAATAGTACCAAAAATAAAGCTTGGCATTCCACTTGCATTATAGGGTGTACAACAAATAAATACGAATTTACATCCGGCATACTGACAGTTTGTCGGATACTGATATAAGGCTTATGAGCAAAAACGACCCATTCAACTTCAATCAAACTTTACCGATCATTAACGAAGAAACAGAATTCTTTCCGTTATTGACCCAACAAGATGAAGATGAATTACGGAATGCAGAGATTCCAGAATCCCTACCAATATTACCCTTACGTAATACCGTCCTATTTCCAGGTGTAGTTATTCCAATTACCGTAGGAAGGGACAAGTCCATCAAATTGGTGAAAGATGCCTACAAAGGCGATCGTACTATTGCAGTAGTATCCCAAAAAGACATGAATGTGGAGGATCCTACTTTTGATCAATTGAACAAAGTAGGGACTGTAGCACATATCATCAAGATCCTTCAAATGCCTGATGGAAACACCACGGTTATTATACAGGGGAAACAACGTGTAAGATTGAAGGAATTACTTCAATCAGAACCCTATTTAATTGCTAGTGTAGAGAAATTCCCTGAAGAAAAACCTAAAACAAAGAGTCGGGAGTTTAAAGCTTTGATTTCTTCTGTTAAGGAATTGGCTTTGCAGATCATACAACTTTCTCCAAATTTACCTAGTGAGGCGGCAATTGCAATTAAAAACATTGAAAGCCCCACCTTCTTGGTGAATTTCATATCATCCAATTTATCGCTTGAATTAGAACAGAAACAAGATTTATTGGAAACACGTGATTTTGTAAAACGCACGAAGCAATTGTTAGAGCACCTAACAACTGAAATCCAAATGTTGGAACTGAAAAATCAAATCCAGAATAAAGTAAGGGTTGATTTAGACAAACAACAACGCGATTACTTTTTAAGTCAGCAATTAAAGACTATTCAAGAAGAATTAGGTGGTAGTACCCCTGACTTGGAATTGGAAGAACTTAAAAAACGTGCTCGATCTAAGAAATGGCCAGAAGATGTTAGTAAGCATTTCCAAAAAGAAATTGAAAAACTAGCACGCATTAACCCTGCGGCTGCTGATTATTCTGTTCAATTAAATTATTTAGAGTTATTGCTAGACCTTCCATGGGGAGAATACAGTAAGGATAATTTTGATCTTCATCGTGCTGAAAAAGTATTGAATAAAGATCACTATGGCTTGGAAAAGGTTAAGCAGCGTATTGTTGAGTATTTGGCAGTATTAAAACTGAAGAACGACATGAAGGCCCCAATCTTATGTTTAGTGGGTCCTCCAGGAGTTGGTAAAACATCCTTAGGAAAGTCTATTTCGAAGGCTTTAGGTCGTAAATATACTCGTATGGCATTAGGTGGTATCCGAGATGAGGCAGAGATTCGCGGTCACCGTAAGACTTATATTGGTGCTATGCCTGGCCGTATTATTCAATCCTTAAAGAAAGCTGGAACATCCAACCCTGTATTTGTATTGGACGAGATCGATAAAATTGGTTCTGATTTTAAAGGTGATCCATCATCGGCATTATTAGAAGTTTTAGATCCGGAACAAAACACTCACTTCTACGATCATTATGTAGAAATGGAATATGACCTATCTAAGGTGATGTTTATTGCGACAGCGAACTCCCTAAGCGGTATACAACCTGCTCTGCTTGACCGTATGGAAATCATTGAAGTAAATGGTTATACCATTGAGGAAAAGATCGAGATTGCAAAAAAACACTTATTGCCAAAGCAGCGTGAGATGCACGGTATCCAAGCAAAAGATATCTCACTAAAGCCTAAGATGATTGAAAAGATTATCGAAGAATATACACGAGAGTCTGGAGTACGTGGATTGGAGAAAAAGATCGGTTCTATTGTTCGAGGTATTGCTACCCGAATTGTTATGGAAAAAGAATATGACACCAATCTTTCTGCTGAAGATATTGAAAACATCTTAGGCGCGCCAATATTCGACAAAGATCTCTACGAGAATAATGAAACAGCTGGTGTGGTTACAGGTTTAGCTTGGACATCAGTTGGTGGTGATATCTTATTTATTGAATCCAGTTTAAGTCCGGGTAAAGGTAAATTATCTTTAACCGGTAATTTAGGTGATGTCATGAAGGAATCAGCTTTGATAGCCATGGCTTATTTAAAATCGCATGCTGAGGAATTTGGAATAGATTATAGTGCTTTTGATCTGTGGGATGTCAATATTCACGTTCCGGCAGGCGCTACTCCAAAAGATGGTCCTTCTGCAGGTATCACTATGCTGACAGCCCTAGCCTCTTTATTTACTCAAAGAAAAGTAAAACCGAAGTTGGCTATGACAGGTGAGATAACCTTAAGAGGTAAAGTATTGCCAGTCGGTGGTATTAAGGAGAAGATATTAGCAGCAAAACGTGCTAACATTAAGGAAATCATTTTGTGTAAAGCCAATCAAAAGGACATTTTAGAGATCAAAGAAGATTACATTAAGGATCTTACCTTCCATTATGTTACAGAAATGAAGGAAGTAATTCAATTAGCGCTATTAGATCATAAAGTAGCCAATCCAAAAGATTTGGTTCTGAATAAGTCGAAAGAATCCCAATAATATTGTAAAATAAATATGCGCAGTAAAATTACTGCGCATATTTATTTTACGAAATAATCAATAAAAACCCCCTTTTCTTTACTATTTTAAAAATACCCTAGGTTAGGTATTGCAAATCTCATAAAACACTGTTAAATTAGTGTGTATTAAAACAAACTTACATATTAAATGTTCTTAACATTAATTATGTACCCAATTAGAATACCTATTGAATAATAACTAAAACACCATTGTAAACAAACTTTGCCTACCTACTACGTTTAGTAAATAAATAATCATTCCACTAAAACTGGACGTTTCTCCCACAGAAAGTCCAGTTTTGATTTTTTAGAGCAGTTCATTTACTAATTCAAACAATAAGGCTTATTTTTGCCGCCATGGCAGCCACGGAAAAGCAAATCCGATTTATTAAACGGGCAATTACCTCTCCCCTGTTGATTTATATTATCCGATGTTTAATCGGTTTTATGGTAGGTTATTTACTGTATCTACAATACCGCCAATTTGAAGTTTTCTGGGCTTTACTTTCTATTATCTTAGTGATTTCCCCAGAAGAAAAGGATTCTAAGCGATTATCCATTGAGCGGTTTAAATCTAATTTTGTCGGTTCAATGGTTGCCATGGGTTGTGTTTGGCTATTACCCCAGGAAGTGTATTCCATTGTAATAGGGATTGTTATTACGATTATTCTATGTCGGGCATTGAATATTCTCAATATGGCGAGGGTGGCTATCGTTGCGCTGTTGATCATCATGATCGAACCGCATCATACTGCTTTAACTTTCACTCCAATCTATAGAGCATTGGCAGTGGGCCTAGGTTGTTTTATTGGCTTAGCAATAGTTATTGTCACTTCAGGAATTATTCATTTTATGAAGGAGCGCTACGGCATGAAAGCGGAATAGCTTGAACTGCTCAATTTTAATCTTAACACGGACTTGTTAAGTTCACCTCCATAATAGATTAAGCATAAAACCTCATCCTAAATCCTTATTTTTGTAATAATGATCGAACTTTATACAGACGGAGCATCAAGCGGTAACCCCGGACCTGGTGGTTATGGCACTATATTACGAGCAATTTATCAAGGATCAAATCCAGAATTTCAAGGAAAACTTTTAGAGAAAGAATTCTCTGGTGGATTTCGTAAAACCACGAATAACCGCATGGAATTGTTGGCTGTAATTATAGGATTGGAAGCTTTAAAGAATCTCAATCAGCAAGTAACTATATTTTCTGACTCCAAATATGTCATTGATGCCATAGATAAACGATGGGTCTTTGGATGGATGCAGAAAGGATTTCAAGGTAAGAAAAACAAGGATTTGTGGTTAAGATTGATGAACCTATACAAATTGCATACAATCAAATTAGTCTGGGTCAAAGGTCATGCAGGTCATCCGCTGAATGAACGTTGCGATCAGCTAGCTGTAAAAGCCTCAAAAGACAAAGCCAACTGGAAAATAGACTCCGTATTCGAAGTAGAAGAACAAAAAGGGCTAGATATCTAGCGTTGTAATTCCAGCCAAGCCTTAGGTAGATAGCGTATAATATCACTTGCAATCAAAGCAATTTCAGATAGTTCATTTGCGGCTAAATCGGCTGCATAACCATGTATGTAGACTCCTAGAATTGCAGCATCCGTACTGGACATCCCTTGCGCAAGTAATCCAACTAATATACCGGTCAAAGTATCTCCAGAACCTGCAGTAGCCATTCCCGGATTCCCTGTGCTATTAAAATAAACTGAACCATCAGGACAGACAATGGCTGTATGGGCTCCTTTTATCAAAACAATGTGTTGATGCCTTTGGGCAAACTCTTTTGCTTTTAGCAGCTTTTCCTCATCGCTGTGCCATTCCCCGATTAGACGACTTAACTCTTTCGGATGTGGTGATAGGATCGTCTCCTTTGGTAAATTGGAAATCCAAGTTGGATTTTTAGCTAAAATATTTAAAGCATCTGCATCCAAAACTAATGCTTGGTTTTGTTCTAAAGATTGTAGGAATAAATCAAAGCCGCGTATTGTTTCTTCATCTTGCCCCATGCCTATACCTACAGCAATAGCTTGATAGGTTTTAGGTAGATTAAAATCACGTAATACTTCCTCACCAGAATCCGACAATAACATTGCCTCAGGGTGAGCAGTATGAATAATCGATTGCCCGCATTGGGGAACCAAAACATCTAGCAATCCACAACCCGAGCGCATAGCTGCTTTACTGCACAACAATGGCGCTCCAATCTTACCTAAGCTCCCACCAATGATTAATGCATGCCCATAAGTTCCTTTATGACTGAATTTGGATCTTGGTATTATACGTTCTTGCCCATCCTCCTTTCCTAAATAATAATTCTGTGTCTCCAAGGACTGTATAGCTTCTTGTTCTAAGTCAATAGAAACTATTCGAAAGGCAGGTACATATTTCGCATTTTCGGGCATCAGAAGACTCCATTTAGGAAGCTCAAAGGTGTATACCTTATCTGCATGTACACACGGACTATTCACAGAAAGGGATGTGTCGCTAGGTAATCCAGAAGGCATATCGATTGACAATACCGTTCCTTGAAAAGAATTTATGCGATCAATCAATGGCTTCCATGAGCTACCCAACTCTTTTTTTAATCCAAACCCAAAGAGGCAATCAATAATAAATCCATGCTCCGGAAGAATAATCTCCTCTGTCAGATTGAGTGGAAGAATATCAGCAAGACTCTTTTGACTGGCTAAATTATCAGGAGAATATTCCGCAGATTGTAACAAATAAACTAAAGGTTTAGCCCCTAATTGTTGGAGCAATTTAGCTATTTGCAATCCATCAGCGCCATTATTCCCTTTTCCACAAACTAGAACTACAGGATCCTTTAAGAGATCGGTAAAATCCTCAAGCATAGCAATTAATGCTGCAGAAGAAGCCCTTTTAGTTAAATCTAAAGAATTAATACCCTCCTTATTGATCGTTTGCTGATCAACCAAATGCAATTGATTGGGTGTAAGTATTTTCTTCATAGTTCGTGTGGGAAAGAAACTAATTGGCCTAATAAAAAAGAGAGGCAGACCTCTCTTTAAATAAATTTTAGTACTCTATTTCGATTAATGATCTTAAAGGGATCAATATTCCATGTTTTATCTGAATATATCGTTCTGTTAGTGACCAGACGGTAGTTTCAATACGTTTAGGGCCATCCTCTGTATTGAATACAATAGAGGTCTTGGATTTAAACTCATTTCCCAGTCGTAATGCATTTTGCAATTTGGACATAAATTGCGCGGATTTATCAATTTCGGCGGGGACAAATTTAAATTTATCAACGTCTTCTTTCGGTATTAAAGTTCCAATCATGGTAATTTGTGTTTATAAGCTAACGTTAAATTAGCCATTTCTGTATATTTAGACAAGATTTTCGCAGAGAATATTAAGAGAATATTAATTTAGTTACATTCGCATTATATGAACGTAGAACAAGGGATTTTCCAAATGGACTATTGGATGAACTTCACCCAATGCTATCCGAATGGACAAATCAAATTTAGTGAGTTAAATAATCTCCTTCAGTTAACAGCTAGTGAGCATGCAGAGAACATCGGATTTGGCTATCGAACCATGCTGAAAGCCAAACAATCATGGGTATTAAGCCGAATGCTCATCGAAGTAGATTCCTTACCTCGATACATGGAGAAGATCACCATTCGCACTTGGATTCAAGAATTTACAGGATCCAGAACCTTGCGTAACTTTGAAGTGTTACAACACGACCAAGTCTTAGTGCGTGCTTCTAGCTTATGGGTTGTGTTCAATATGGCCACTCGTCGAGCGGATAAGATAGCAATCGATTCCCAATACCACGATATTCTTTCTGACCGATCCAGTACACATGCTTCAGTTGCCAAAGTAGATGGTTCCATCCCTTTTCATACTATTGCTGAGTATAAAATTAAATTATCAGACCTTGATATTGTCAATCATGCCAACAATGTCAAATACATGGAATGGTGCTTTGATGCTATGGACCCTAAAATTATCTTAAATGGCAGTATAAAATCTTTGGAGATGAACTTCCTGAAAGAACTCAAGTATAATGATGTGGTATTGATCAATGAAAGTGAAAAAGCTGTAGAAACCGTCACGTATAACATCCAAAAAGAAGATAAGATACATTTCCTAATGAAACTAGGCTTAAGATAGCTCATCAAATATTCAGTTCTTGAATTGAAAACTGGTATAACAAAAAAAGGAGAGCTTTTCGCTCTCCTTTTTTATGAATTTGTTTTGTTTATAAGGCCCAAGCCTTATCTCCTTTTTTGTATGGATAACTCCCGTCATATTTTCCAGGAATCTTAACAAAACGCAATGCTTGTTTCATACCGATTTCAGAGGTAAAGAATCCAGTTAAAGTCAATTGTTTTAACATGGTAAAGAAGTGATTAGGATCCTCTTCTTTTTTGTTCTTTTGGTATTCTTTAGCTTCTTTATCGTAATTATTTACAAATTGCAACTTTTCTTCTGCTGACAATTCATTAAATCCTTTTTTGAATTCCTTTTGCACACGGTCATCGACAGCATTGAAACCTTCAATAAAGGCCTTTTGGTCTTTTTCGTCGTAACAATCGCGAATCATCACTGGAATAAAATCGCCTACTCCAGCTTCTTTAGCACCTGGGGTTGAAGTTTTTGGCAGAATAGCTTCCGCTAGATCTCCAAGGAATACCGGTGCATCCCCTTCAAATAGGGAAGCTACATCTTTCGATGCTGGTCTGGTACATCCTTGTAAGAATAAATTACCACCAATTACCGAACCACCAACGATAAAAGCTACATTTCTTAATGCTTCTCTTCTATTCATGATCGCTTAATTTATAATGTATAATTAATTTCCCAACCTGCTGGATATTGACGCTTCACAAATTGATTCACGACATCAAAGTTAGTTACACGCATATTATCATTATCCCATAATAGCTTCAAGCTACGTCCTGGATATTTACCATCAATTTTCAAGTCTGCTCCACGGATAGCTAAGTTAGCCATCAATAGGGCTTCGGTCAATGGACCTGAAATTTCGAATGGTGCAGAAACTTCTTTCTTTCCATACCCTGCTAGACAGGCTTCTACCCATTGGGCATAGTGTCCACCTTCGCCATTTGGTACTCGAGCATATTTCTGTTCTACTTGCTCTACTCGTGTGGTTGGTAATAAGCGTGGATTTCTACCATAAGTATCTGCAAGGATCTTTCCTTTTGACCCTACTAGTAAGATACCATTTCCTCCATCCCCAAAGATCTCATTAGCGCCTAATTCTTCAGGACGTGCCGGCTGAATACCACCATCCATCCAATGTAAGGTAATAGGTCCACTCGTACGATCAGTTTTTGGGAAAGTCATGGTGGCATGACTAGATGGAGGACAACTTTCAGGGAAGTATCCACGTTTAAATTCATCCACATAAACTGAACCTACTGAAGCTTGAACATCTTGTACATAAGTTAAGCCCAATACAGAGAAAGGCACTTCTAATAAGTGACATCCCATATCGCCTAATGCACCAGTACCATAATCCCACCAGCCACGCCAGTTAAAAGGCACTAATTTTTCGACATAGTCTTTGCGAGGTGCTGTTCCTAGCCATAAGTCCCAAGCCAGTTCTTTTGGCACTGGAGCCGGTTGATTAGGCCATGAAATACCTTGCGGCCATACAGGTCTATCTGTCCAACAATATACGGTATGCACATCACCAATTAAGCCTGCTTCAAACCATTCACGGATTACACGAGGACCATCATTAGATGCACCTTGGTTCCCCATTTGCGTCACTACCTTATATTTCTTTGCAGCAGCAGTTAATACGCGAGCTTCCCAGACATCATGTGTCAAAGGCTTCTGCACATACACATGTTTGCCTAATTGCATCGCTGGTAAAGCATGCAATGCGTGGTTATGATCAGGTCCGGAAACAGATACCGCATCAATATGCTTGTGCTCCTTATCCAACATTTCACGGAAATCCTTATAATATTTTGCTTTTGGAAAACGCTTTACGGAGTTTGCAGCGCGGCGATCATCCACATCACACAGGTAAGCAATTTCAGCCTTACCACTTTTGTAGAATTCATTAATATCGCTCTCCCCTTTACCTCCAACACCTATTCCAGCAACAACCAGCTTATCGCTCGGTGCTACAAATCCAGTACCCCCTAAAACATGTCTAGGAACAATACTGATCCCTGCAGCTGCAATAGCCGAATTTTTAATAAACGTTCTTCTAGAATTTGAATTACTCATCTTATTCTGTTTAGTTGATTATAAATTACCTTTTTTCAGTTCGCTTACTGCATAATCTACAGCACGTGCTGTCAATGCCATATAGGTCAATGAAGGGTTAACACAGCCCGCAGAAGTCATACTTGCACCATCCGTTACAAATACATTCTTCGCATCCCATACCTGATTGTGTTTATTCAATACAGATGATTTTGGATCATGTCCCATTCGGGCAGTACCCATTTCGTGGATACCCATACCGAAGTTATAACCATTATCATAGGTGTAAACATCTTTCACGCCGATAGATTCGAGCATTTCCTTCATCTCTTCCGTCATATCTTTACGCATTTTCTGTTCGTTATCCTTGATTTCCATATCCATGGATAACACAGGTAATCCCCATTTATCCTTAACGGTTTTATCTAAGAAAATACGGTTTTCATGGTATGGCAAGATTTCACCAAAAGCAGTAAATCCAACATTCCAGTTTCCAGGTTCACACATAGCATCCTTCCAGTCACCACCTACGGACATTTCGGCAATTTCACCAGACCAACGACCACGAGTACCAGATCCCTGATAACCAAATCCACGCACATAATCGCGCTTCTTGGTATCATCCGCTACGTTTACAAACCTAGGTACATATAAACCGGTAGGTCTACGCCCAAAAATATATTTATCTTCAAATCCTTCTACGCGACCACCAGCACCTAAGCGGAAATGGTGATCCATCGCGTTATGACCAAGCTCTCCTGAACTACTTCCCAATCCACCTTCCCAAACGTCGGTAGCCGAATTCATCAGAACCCAAGTCGAGTTGAATGCAGATGCACAAACAAAAATTACCTTAGCGAAAAACTCAAATGTTTCATTTGTTTCCGCATCAATAATCTCTACCCCTTTAGCCTTTTGTGTGTCCTTATCATAAATAATCTTGGTAACAATAGAGAATGGTCTCAATGTCAAATTACCAGTTTTCATTGCTGGTGGCAATGTAGATGACTGTGTACTGAAATAGCCACCGAAATCACAACCTAACCAACATTGGTTTTGGTATTGACAGTTAATACGACCAGTATGCGGTTTGGTAATGTTAGCTGTACGTCCCATGATAAAGTGACGTTTTCCACCATATTGTTTCTTTAGACGTTCGGCAAGATCCTTTTCCACCACATTAAAATCCATGGCAGGTTGAAAATCGCCATCCGGTAATACTGCCAATCCATCGCGGTTACCTGAGATTCCAGCCCATTTCTCAACATAGCTATACCAAGGCGCTATTTCTGCATAACGAATCGGCCAATCAACGCCATGACCATCTTTTAAGTTGGCTTCAAAGTCCAAATCGCCTAAACGGTAACTCTGGCGTCCCCACATTAAGGAGCGGCCACCAACATGATAACCACGGAACCAATCAAAGCGCTTGACTTCGGTATACGGACTCTCCTTCTCGTTTACCCAGAAATCTAAATTCTTCTCATTTAATGGATAATCACGTTTCAATACCGGATAATCAGCCTCCATCTGCTTGGTTCTACCTCCACGATGTGGATATTCCCAAGTATTCTTTTGCGCATGATAATCTTTAATATGCTCAACGTTTCTTCCACGTTCTAACATAATTGTTTTCAAACCCTTCTCAGTAAGTTCTTTGGCTGCCCAACCTCCACTGATACCAGAGCCGATAACAATTGCATCATATACATTATTATCTACCATTTTTGTTTGTTTTAAATAGTTTCAGATTGATTTTTCACAGTTTCCTTCTTGAAGAAAATCATGAATATAAAGAAGACTGCCAAGGCAATTCCAGCTGGTACTAACCAAACGTTTTGCCAGTATTGGGCTAAGTCGTTTCCTTTCAAATTAATATACATTTCACTCACCTGACCTGCAACGATGAAACCAATTAATTGGCCTACGCCATAAGTCGCCAAGGTTACCAAGCCTTGTGCTGAGCTCTTAAATTCCTTACCAGCTTTTGAATCGGTATAGATCTGTCCTGAAACAAAGAAAAAGTCATAACAGATACCGTGCAAAGCAATACCCAAAATCAACATAAAGGTTAACTCGCCTGCATTTCCATACGCAAATAACACATAGCGCAATACCCAACATAGCATCCCCAATAAGATGGTATTCTTAAAGCCAAAACGGGTAAAGAAAATAGGTAAAAGTAATAAACATAAAGCTTCGGAGATTTGTCCTATGGTCATCTTACCTGTTGCGTTTTCCAATCCAATTTCCGAAAGGAAGAGATTAGCATATTGGTAATAAAAAGCTAATGGAATACAGATTAAAATTGAACAGATAAAGAATACTAAGAAATTACGGTCTTTCAATAATTTGATGGCATCTAACCCCAATATCTTTCCAATACTTTCCTTTCCAGTATTCTCTGTTGATTTTACTGGAGGAGTTTTAGGCAAGGTAAAACTGAATACCCCTAAAATTAAGGAGGCTATCGCTGCCATCAAAAAGGTATTGCGTAATAAACCGTCTTGAATACCTGCATCGGAGTCCCATTTGAATAAATAGGAAATGGATAAACCAGCTACAATCCAACCAATCGTTCCAAACATTCGGATTACAGAGAATTCCTTTTCCGGATCCTTCATTTGACGGAACGAGATGGAGTTCACCAAAGAAAGGGTTGGCATGTAAAGAACCATGTAGCCCAATACATATGGATAGAAATTAGAGACCGTGTCACTGCTGTGCATTTTCCACATCAGGACCGCACCTATAAGGTGTAAAACCCCTAAAATACGTTCCGCATTGAAATACCGATCGGCAATCAAACCGATGATAAATGGTGCGATGATGGCTCCCCACGATTGGGTAGAAAAAACCATGGAAGTTTCTGGTCCATCTGCTTTTAGCGTATTCCCCAGGAAATTACCCAAGGTTACAAACCATGCTCCCCAGATGAAAAACTCCAGGAACATCATGAAAGAAAGTTTAAATTTATTGGTTGATGACATTGATAAAGGTTTATAAGGTAATTTAATTAAAGTTAAAAATAATCAGGCAACATCAAAACTAGATAACGAATTTGTTTCAATACTAAAACCCTTTAGCTTTAGAATGAATCTACTTCTCTATAGGCCTGTACTAAGGCATTCTCTCCTTCTTTGCCCGATTTTGACATACCATGCTCCATCCCTACAACACCTTTGTATCCTTTTGAATGTAACCATTTAAAAACGTTTTTATAGTTTACTTCTCCAGTGGTAGGCTCTTTACGTCCTGGATTATCACCTACTTGGATGTAAGCAATTTCTGACCAGCATAGGTTCATATTATGAATTAAATTACCCTCATTTTTCTGTTGGTGGTAAGCATCGAATAATATTTTACAGGATGGGCTATTTACTGCTTTACAGATTTCATAAGTCTGATCAGAGAATCGTAGGAAAAGATCAGGCGTATCACTCAACGGCTCTAAAACCATGGTAATACCGTGAGGTTCAAATATTTCAGCCCCTCGTCTTAAACCTTCAATTACATTGGCTGTTTGAATTCCGATAGGTAAGTTTCTAGCATAATCACCAGGCACTACAGTTACCCATTTCGCATGACAACGTTTGGCAATCTCTACCGAATCACGACAACCCTTCAAAAATATATCCACAAAATCTTGCTTACCAGCCGCCAAACTATTGGCACCGTTTCCACCCTTAGGGACTACAAACACCCCCATACGCATACCTAACTGGGCTAATAGATCACCAATTTTCTTTTGTTCATCAACAGAACGGCCTGGCATACCATTGTCTTCAATACTGCGGAACCCAAGGTCGTGCATGTACTTGATTTCATCCAAGAAATTCTTGCCTGCTGATGAGCTAAACATACCTTGATGTGGTGCATAATCTAATTTGAATGGTTGACCAGCAGCACTCTCTAGAGTTGCTGAAGTCTTTTCTGAAGCAGTTAATGAATTTGTCATAAGCGAGGCTCCTACTAATAAAGAGCTGTTTTTTAAAAAGTCTGAACGTTTCATCGAAGGTTTAGTTTATAATTATGCTGCGTAGTTAATTGCTAATTAGGTATTTTTTGAATCCTTTGGAATAGGCTTCTTTTACGACTCCTTCATCCAGATAGATCAAATAAATATCCATTTTATTTTTTTTATTCGCAAATGCGATTGCATCTTGTGGTTTCATAGCCATAAAAACATTATCATAAGCATCAGCATCCATTGCTTTCTTGCTAATGACACTTACAGAAATAATGCTTGATTTCAATGGATACCCTGTTGTAGGATCCATATGATGCGAGAAGCGATAATTCTTTACAGTACGGAACTTTTCATAGCTACCAGATGTCGTAATAGCCATGTTCTTTAATTCAATAATGGATTCCTTTACACCTTGCGCCTGCTCAGGTCTTTGCAATAAGACCTTATAGCTCTCCTTACCTGGCTTATATCCTTCAGCTCTAATCTCTCCACCAACTTCTACAATGAAGGACTTTACAGCCTTACTTTTGAGAAAATCAGCCAGAACATCTACGGTATAGCCTTGAGCAATCCCATTGAGATCAATCTGCATACCAGGAGTCATTTTGATTAGTTTATGACCACTCATTTTCAGCTTATTCATCCCCACTAACTGTAGTGTTTGTAGTATACTTGAAGAATCAGGAATACCAACTGTTTTCTCAGGTCCAAAGCCCCAAATTGACACTAATGGCTTCACGGTAATATCAAATAATCCCTTGGACTCTTTATGCACTTGAAAGGATTTTTTAAGAACCTTTTGCATGTGGGGATCCAGAATAATCTGATTAGTAGAAGAAAGGTTGAAGGAACTAATTTTGGAATCCCAGCGGTAAAGGGACATGGATTTGTCGATAACTTCAAAGATGCTATCAATACTTACTTGTGTAATGATTGGCGACTTATGGTAATAGGATATCGTGTATCCGGTACCTTGTGCTTGACCATAGAACTCATACCGCTGTAAAGCAGAAATTGGTTGCTGGGCATTCGCCAAGCAACCAATCCATAGGCCTAAGATCAAACAAATAGACCTTAACACGCTATATAAATTTATCTACGTCAATACCCGGTTTAGCTACTGGATATAGACCATCAGCTCCAGGTACGATCTTAGGCATAGCATCCCAACTGTATTGCGCTGGCATTAAATCGATATTGGACTGCATAGCATCGTTCCATTTAATCACTTTACCTGTATAACAAGCAATACGGCCAATGATACCAGTTAAGGTACTGTAAGCACCGTATTCCGCATTATCAAATTTGTATTCACCATTCGCAATGGCAGCAAAGAGTTCCTTATGTTCTTGTTGGTAAGCATTAGGATTCCCTTTTGGATCGTGGCGGTAGATTTCTTTACCTTGATGATCCCATAAAACCGCCTGATTACCAGCCGATAAGTAAACCCTACCTTTAGTAGCTTGGAAGGTTTCATCTACGCGATTAGAGATCCCTTCAAAATGTCTACATTGGCTATAAACCACTGTTCCATCGTCATAAGTTAACTCGACAGCAAAGTTATCATAGATTTCTCCATATTCTTTACCCGTACGGTGCGCTCGACTTCCGGTACCTTGGATAGAAACCGGATATTTTCCTTTAATCCAGTTGGCAATATCGATATTATGAACGTGTTGCTCAACAATATGATCGCCACATAGCCAATTGAAATAATACCAGTTACGCATCTGGTACTCCATTTCCGTTTGGTTTGGTTTACGAGGTCTTACCCATACACCACCGGAGTTCCAGTACACCTGACCTGATACCACATCACCAATTGCCCCATCCTGAATGCGTTTAATAGCTTCACGATAGTTCGTTTGGAAACGGCGTTGCAAGCCTACTACAACGTTTAATTTCTTTGCTTTTGCTTCTTTAGCTGCTGCTAAAACACGGCGAATACCAGGAATATCTACCGCGACAGGTTTTTCCATGAACACATGTTTACCAGCCTTTACTGCTTCTTCAAAGTGCATTGGTCGAAATCCAGGAGGCGTGGTCAAAATGACTACGTCAGCATCCTTAATAGCGGCCTTGTACCCGTCAAAGCCTACATATTTACGGCTATCAGGCACATTCACCTTGTCACCAAATTTTTCTTTTAATGTTTTGTAGGTATTATCCAAATTATCTTGGAATGCATCTGCCATGGCCACCAATTGAATGTTTTGGCCAGAATTAAAGGCATCGAATGTAGCTCCGGTCCCACGACCACCACATCCAATCAATGCTACTTTAATGACATCACTGCCAGCAGCAAATACCTGTCCTACGGAGCTGCTAGTTATCGCAGCAGCACCCACAAGCGCAGACGAAGATTTGATAAAATCTCTACGTTTTAAACTTTCCATGTTTAAAGATCTAAGTTGAGGTTATTTAAATTTATGAGGTTGATTAAAAATCCTTAATAGGTGCCTGATCATAATATTTCATGATCTCGTCATGACTAGGCTGATTGACCGGTCTTACTAAGCGCATGCCCACAAATGGGGCCTCTGGGAACCACCAATTGGACTTAGGAATCTGTGGATCCAATTGTTTCCAGAATGGATCAGATTTCCCTCTTGCAGCCGAACGTAGGTCGATGGCTTCACTTTCAAATGAACCACCACGAACAACATGGGCATATAATTGTGTCGGTACATTTACCGGATTATTGGCAACTTTGCCTTCAAATTGCTTGTAATAATCTTCTTGGTATTGGTCATAAGTCCATTCTGACACATTCCCTAAGATATCATATAATCCCCAAGGGTTGGCCTTCTTGGTTCCTACTTTAGCCGTTTTACCATCTGCATTGCTTTTAAAAACTGCATAATCACCTAATGATGCTGCATCATCGCCAAAGAAATATTCGGTATTGCTACCAGCACGCGCCGCATATTCCCACTCTGCTTCTGTAGGTAAGCGGTAGAAGACACCAGTTCGCACGTATAACCATTTACAAAACTGAATGGCATTATAATGGGTCATTGCCAATGCTGGTTGACCTTCTTTGCCAAAACCAAAGGTCATATCCAAATAGGGCTTGGTTGGACGGGTAACAGCATCTACTTTCGCAGGCACTTGTCCACCTTCGGATTTTGTGATTTCAAAATCCTTATAAAGGAATGGTTCAAATAAATTCCAGGTTACTTCATAAGTACCCATCCAAAATGGGTCAATTTTTACTTTATGTACAGGCTTTTCATCCGCTTGAGCCGATTTTACAGAGCCCATATTAAACTCACCAGCCGGAATTGCCTCCATCGTGAATTCTAAACTTGTGCCATCTATCTTCTGTGTGTAACGTTCATGCTTTGTCTGTGCATGTGAAATTTGAATTCCTGCTAATAAAGCAAAGAATAGTACTGTCTTCATAGTATGTGACGCTAATCCTTAAAATATAAAATACTCAGTTTTAGATTGATTAATTTGCAATAAAGATAAAGAATCTCGCAATTTTATTAATAACATTAGTGTTACAGAATGAAATTAATTAAAATTTGATACCAGAAGTAAGTACTCAAAAGCCCTAATGGAATACTCAATCCGATAATGCTGTTTCCTAATTTCGAATTCAGTTTAAACTGGTTGATCACAATACTGGTTGCCACCAAAGAGGGCATCGCCATTTCAAAAATAGAGATACTCATAATCATCCCCTTACCTCCTATCAACATCGCTAAACCAAACACCAACAAAGGACCTAAAATAAGCTTGTATAAGAGCGCGTAAATCAAATTTGGCACTTCGTTACGTTGGATGCCAAAATGAAGCTGTAGACCGATGGAAAACAAGGCTATGGGCGAAACTGTGGCACCAAGGACACCAAAGAACTCATCCAGTGGAGCCATATCGATCCATCTCGGGATAATCAAAGCCAAAATACAACCGATTAAGGGTGGAAATGAAAATACGCGTCGAAGGATAAAACTAAATGGAATATGCTTTTGTGGTTTCAGTGAACCTTTCAAGGCGATGACTACCCCTATTGTTGATAACAGAAAAAAGGTACTTTGATCACTAACAATTCCGATCGGCAACTGTTCTACACCAAAATAAGCGCTAATTAATGGGAAACCAACGAAAGAGGTATTACTTAAACCAGCTACCAACATCAATGTATTGGTTGTCCTTTGCGAAAGCTTCATCCACTTCCCAATGAAATAAAAGAAGGCCATACTACCCAAAAGGACTACAAAAGGAGCAAGCATGGTAAAAAGAAGACTATTGTCCCATTGCAACTTAGGTAAAAATCGAAAAGATATGGCAGGTAGACCAAAATAAAGAACCCAAGCATTCAAAGCTTTGTAACCATCTTTGGCTACCCAATTCATGCGTCGGCTAAGAACTCCTGCAGCTAAGCAGAAAAGAATGAGAATAAAATTGGACAAACTATAAGATCTTTATCAAATGAAACAAAAATGACACTTGATGGGTTTAATGGGACAAAGTTATTACTATTTTTGAGCTCTTTTTAAAATTTAGAACTATTGTTTTTCGAGTGAGGCTATTTTACACACTATTACTATCTATTTTAATTCCACACATCCTACAGGCTCAAGTGACCGAAATCGCTGAGAAAATTAAGGAAAGTCCCATTATCCTAGAATTTGAAGTGGAGAATGGCGGTATCTTACAACAAAAAGGACTGAAAAACACCACCTATGAAGGTGCTTATTACAATGGATTAAATTTTAAAATCGGTTGGAAACAAAGAGCAAAAAAAGACCAATACTATCAGGTCTACAACTATCCAACCTACGGTATCGGATTATATTCCAGCACTTTCAATACCGATATTATCGGAAGTCCCTTTGCTATCTATGGCTTTGTCCAAACCCCCATATCTCCTAAAGAAAACAGTCGATGGGGATACGATTATCGTATTGGCCTAGGTTTATCGGGTAATTTCAAACCTTATAACGAAGAACAAAACCCATTAAATTTAGTCATTGGCTCTAAAAACAATGTTTTTATTGACTTGGGTATTCGCGCACAATATAAATTAACGGATCATTGGAAAATAGGTGCAGGACTAGCCTTTCACCATTTTTCGAATGGTGCCATGCGTTTGCCCAATAAAGGGGTAAACCTGGTTCCGGCAACTTTATCTGTGAACTACCAGTTCAACCCTGATGTAAAAATCGTAAGAGACTCTGTCTTGGAACCATACAGCAAAAAGATATACTACCATGTCAACTATGGTGTTGGCTTCAAGCAACTAAGAGACGATTTAGATCATCGATTCTTCAAAACAACCTTGAGCGCCTATGCCAGCCGCCACGTGTCTTATAAATGGCGACTTGGTGGAGGACTCGATCTTTTCTATTCCTCATCAGGAAATGATCAAGAAATCGCTGGCGATAAAACCGGAGAAATAGGATCCAAATTATCTGGTGGCCCCTCCTTTTACATTGCTCATATCCTAAATGAACGCCTGGTGCTGAATGGAAATGTTGGTTATTATATCCATAACCAGCGTTTCAACGGCGAAATCCGTAAATTCTTCTTACGTGCCGGTGCTCGCTATTATGTGTATAAGAACATCAATGCAGGAGTTTCTATCAAAGCACATATGGGTAAAGCGGATTTCATCGAATGGACTGTCGGTTACACCTTCAACCGCGAACCTAAATAAAGAAGATTAAATTATTCCCACCAACAAGCTTGCCTTATAATTCATTAAGGTTTACTTCGTATATACCTTGTATCAAGCTTAGGTTTGCTTCGATTCTCTAAAGGATTTTCTAGGGATCTGATACGGATCTTATTCGGATCTCGTTCGCTTCTAACCGAACGAGATCCGAAGGAGTTCCGAACAAGTTCCGAAGGAGATCCGAACAAGTATCGAAGCAAAGCCCAGTGAAAGACTGTTTGAAATCAGACGAAAGACAACAGAAAGTATAAAAGAAAAAGTTAAAAGGAAAAGACAACCTATAGTACAAAGACAAAAGAAAGCAGTGACTACACAAGGAAATTTCTTTATTATTTCAACTAAACCATAGCCCTTTTACAATTGCTTTTTTTCCAGAAATCGACATGAATTCATAAAAGCGACAAAGCCTGCGTGGAACATTCAATCTAAAAATAGCCGCAAAAAACAACGCAATAAGAAAATAAACTAACGAGATGGGAAATTTGTATCGCTATCTATTTGGAAACATTCTAAATAAACCTAGTTTTGAAAAACGAATTAACTATATAGCTACTTATTTTCTTTAAAATGCATTACAAAACAGCCAAACGATGGTTTAATTGGCATAAATGGACAAGCTTAATCTGTACGGTTTTCCTTTTACTATTGTGTCTTACGGGTCTACCATTAATTTTTCATGAGGAAATCGAACATGCTCTTATGGACATCCACATGGATGAGCACCCAAATGAGCAGAAACTGAGTCAGGATGAATTAATAAGAATTGCGGAAGAAAGGAATCCAGGAAAAAAGGTTAGGTATGCCTTCTGGGATTACGACGAGCATCCCAATCAAGTATTATTTGATTTGACCGTTCATCCAGACGACGACTTTGAAAAAAGCCAATATGTCTTAATGAATGAATTTAATGGAAAAGTACTTATAGAGCCTAAAAACGAAGGTTTTCTATACATCATGTTACGTTTACATACGGATATTTTCGCAGGAATACCAGGTAAATTATTCATGGGTTTGATGGGTATCTTATTCCTCATTTCCATTGTATCGGGAGTCGTGTTATATGGCCCCATTATGAAGAATTTTGAATTTGGGATGGTGCGAAAACACAAATCCAAGAGACTCAAGTGGCTAGACACACATAACATCGTAGGTATTATCACCTTAGCTTGGCTTGTTGTCGTTGGATTCACGGGAGTAATTAACACCCTTTCAGATGTCGTTGTTGGGCTATGGCAGCAAGGGCAATTGGCTGAAATGACCGCTCCATATAAAGATTTGCCCGCCATTAAAACTAAATACAGCTCAGTTGATCAAGCTCTAAAAATTTCAGAAGAGAAAGATCCTTCTATGAAAGTGGTATTAGTAGCCTTTCCGGGTACTATGTTTTCCAGCAAACATCATTATGCGGTTTTTATGCGAGGAACAACAGAAATGACCTCAAAGCTTTTAAAACCAGTATTAATCGATGCTGAAAAAGGAAAGTTCACCGATGCTAGACCTATGCCCTGGTATGTGAATGTCCTCTTTTTAAGTCAACCTTTACATTTTGGCGATTACGGCGGACTACCCTTGAAAATTATCTGGACAATTTTTGACCTCGCATCTATTGTTATTTTAATTACCGGAGTTTACCTCTGGCTGGCAAGACGAAAAGCCAAACTTCAATTTAAAGAAAAAAGCCCCCTAGAAAATGAACTTAAAGAAATTTAAACAAGTCTGGGGAATGCCCATACTCTTAGTAATAATCTCTTTGTTTGGCCTAATCGCCGCATTAGCCGGAACCGAGATTATTTGGGATGCACTAAGTTGGATATCCCTAGGCATTCCTCTGATAATTCTATTCTATAAATATTTCAAAACCAAACATACATCGTGAAAATTAAAATAACCCTATTCTTTGTTTTAGCTCTTCAAATGAGCTATGCCCAACAAGCAGAAATCACTACTGCAGATACCTTAAAAACAAAGAAAATAGATGAAGTCCAGATCCGAACATTCATAAAAAAGGATAGTGAATTCAGCAATAAAATGCCCTTACGTGCCATTGAAAACCCACAGGTATATTCTACTATCGACAAGATCTTTCTACAGAACCAACATGTTTATACACTGGACGATGGCTACCGTAACATTCCAGGTCTTCAAAAATTATGGAACTCCACACATCGAGCTGGTGATGGAGGCACCTATCTTTCCCTTCGCGGATTCCTTATTAATAATCCATTGAGAAATGGCCTGATCTCACCAGTTACTTCAAATATAGACGCAATTAATCTGGAAAAACTAGAGGTGTTAAAAGGGCCTTCTGCTACCTTGTTTGGTAGTAATGCAGGATCATATGGAGGCGTGATTAATCGGGTTACCAAGCAACCCTTTGATAGTTTAGCCACGCAGATCTCTATTATTGGTGGAAATAACAATTACTATAGAGGACAAATCGATTTTAATAGCCCAATTACCAAAAACAATTCCTTATTGTTCCGATTAAATGCGGCGTATACAAATGAAGGTCTGTTTCAGAAACCGGATGCTAAAAACAGCTATTTAGCAATTGCCCCTTCCCTCACCTATCAAGCAAATGAAAAACTAAAATTGGCAATTGATTACGAAGCTTATGCCAATAAAGCACAGCCTGAACAATTGTTCTTTTACCTGAGTCCGCAGCTTGGCGCAAATAACATGAAAGAATTATATAAGCTATTAGGGGTCGACTACCGTCAATCGTATACGGGTGATGGCTTATATACCACAGCAAACATTCACAATGTTTTTGGCCACATGACATACGACATTTCTGATCGACTTAAATCAAATACACACATTAATAATTCCATTTCCTCATCAAAAGGTTACAACCCCTATTTTTCTCTGGCACCAAAAGGAATGTTTAGCGGAAACCAAGCGGATACAGAAATTGGAATTGCCCGAGCTGATCAGTCTACAGAGAATAGCAAACTGAATATCTTCCAAGTCCAGCAAAACTTTAATCTCGATTATCTGTGGGGATCAGTCCACAACCGCACGGTATTGGGCTTTGACTATATGCGTACTGACAATGACCTGCATTTTATCTTTACAATATTTGATTGGCAGCCCTTAAAAAATGGAGATTACAGCTCCATGAATGCTTCTGCAATTACGAACGTTTATGAAACGCTAAAGAATAAACCAGATTACGATTTTGACAAAATGAATAGATGGAATCAGATCGGTATCAAGAATACCTATAGCGCATATGTATCAAATGTTATTAGCCCAATAGCAAATTTGAACATCTTAACCGCGCTTCGATATGAAAGTAATCAAGCAGATAAATCTACTCTCGGAACAAATGAGGTGCAAGGTTATACCCAATCGGCATGGTCCCCTAAGTTAGGTGCAACTTATGAATTCATAAAAGATAAATTATCAGTTTTTGGAAATTTCCAAAACAGCTTCAAGAGCAATGGTTATTATGTATCGGATAACTTAGGCAACACCAAATTATCAGATCCGGAAACGGCCAATCAGTTTGAGGGTGGAATAAAGTCCATTCTGTTCTCAGATCGCTTAAGTGCCACCATAAACTATTACCATATTCAAGTAAAAAACACCCTATTGAATACCGGCGCCCTTGTACCTAACACGTCCATTGCTATTCAAGATCAAACTGGAAAACTTAGGAGCACAGGGGTTGAGCTAGAAATAAATGCGTATCTGGTCAAAGGATTTTCCGTTTTAGGTGGGTTATCCTATAATGACAGCAAATACTTGAAAGCAGCAGCGAATGTGGAAGGTAGAAGACCAAATATCGCAGCAGCACCTTTTCAGGCAAACTTCTATGCGAGCTACCTGTTCTCGAGTGGTCAATTAAATGGTCTAGGCTTTGGAATCGGAGGCAACTATGCAAGTGATAATAAAATTATGAATGAGTGGAATTCTGCGACTTCATCGGAAAACATATTCATTCTACCTAAGTATTTCATTGTGAATGCTAATGCTTATTATGAAACTCGTCATTACCGCTTTGGAATTAAATTAGATAACTTAACGAATCAGAAGTCTTGGATTGGTTATACAACAGCCAATCCTCAGAAGCTGATGAATGGACTTGCAACAGTAACTTATAAATTTTAATAAGCTCTATTTTAAAGCGGAATTCAGTTAAAATTGGTTACAAATAAAAAACGCCGATAGCAATTATCGGCGTTTTTTATATATCAAGATTTTTTAATTGTTTTCAGATTCTATTTCCCGAATAAATCAAAAAGCTTCTTACCAAAGTTTTTATCTACCGTAATATAGGATGGATAGTAAATATTTTGTCCGGCGATGTTGATAGACGGCTTTATCTTTAAAGCTAAGAATCCTTCAGATTTCTTATTAAACATCTCGTCGAAGAACCGCTCAAACCCATTTTCTTTAGCCTTATTGAATATATTAGCTTTAAATGTCATGGGAACAATAACACTTTCGCCTTGTGAAAGATTCACGTTTTGGTCTACTTTTCCCTCAAACAATGGTGATCCTTGAATCTCAATGATGTACTTGAAAGAATTAAAAGCAGCCTTTTTAATTTCCGGATTCGTAATTTTCAAGTTCACCTTTCCCTCCAATGGAAGTTCTTTGCTAAATAAAGCTACAGCTAAACCAGCTAAAGAGGAGATGTTATAATTACCATCTGCTCCTTTGTAAGATTCTATTTTCTTACCATTGAACCTCACTTGTTCTACAGACTCTACATCGTATTCACAGTCTGCTAAAGCTTTAATCTGTGCTTTTTTATTGATTTGACATCCTGAAAGTAGCAATACGGTACATACCGCTACTAATCCCAATAATTTTTTCATATTATTTATTCTTTCTTCCAAAATTATAAACCAAGCCAAGCGTAAATACAGCATTACCTGGCTTTAAATACTGATTATCCATTAGACCAATGTTCCATCCATTTGTCAATTGTAATTGTAAACCTTTACTCATTTCTAATCGAGTAAAGAAGATAGGCTCAATAAATAAATTCTCTTCCAGAGGATGAACTTCGTTGTTTAATTCGAACTTATCCATCTTAATACGGCTTAATCGAATGGCTGTACCATAATTTAAGGTAAGTTTCTTACCAAAAAGATTAATCTTGTTTTTACGGGTGGAAGAGAAATTCGCTTGCACAAATATTTTGTTGAATTCCACATCCCTGGATTCTACAGGATCGGCACCCGTAGTACTAGCACGTTTATCGGCATCTTGGGTTGCCCCTAGACCATAACCAGCATAAAATTCCAAAACACTACGTTTGTTCTTGCCCACCAAGGTGTAATAACCAAGACCTCCCTCGTAGAGGTATTGTTTAAAATCGTGGTTATCGGACTTGTAGTCCATATATGAACCATTGGCTATCAAAGCCAAATTATCCGTAAAGGCAATACCGGCATTTCCGCTCAGATTACCTTTAGGATTAACATGGGCTCCTAAATAGCCTTCACCTTTATTATTGAACATGGGGGTGGCTGGTACATTTGGCAAATAAACAGAGCTACAACTGCTCATGATACCTACACCTATTAATAAACCAGCCCAAGAATATATTCTGCTTACTTTCTTCATGTTGATATTAGTCAGCAATTACCTACAAATTATTATGCCAAACCTGTAGATTTTAACAAAAAGTAAGATTTTCTTTTAGAATTAATTAAATAACAGCATGCTTTTCAAGCTCTTCTTGCATTTCTTTCTGCAAGACTAAAGCCTCTTCCCTAGCCTTCTCTGCAAAGTCTTTGCCCTTCGAAGCGTAGATAATACCGCGAGTACTATTGACAAGAAGACCACAATCCTTATTCATTCCATATTGACAAACATCGGCTAAGGAACCTCCCTGTGCACCAACACCAGGCACTAATAAGAAACTATCTGGTGCATGTTCCCTGATCTTTAAGAAAGCATCACCACGGGTTGCTCCAACTACATACATGATGTTTTCAGATGTTCCCCAAGTATTCACTTTATCGATAACTTCTTCAAATAACTGCTTTCCTGCTGGATTGCTGAAATTTTGGAAGTCCAAACTTCCCTGATTAGAAGTCAATGCCAAGACAATTGCCCATTTACCTGGAAAATCTAAGAATGGAGTTACCGAATCTTCACCCATATAAGGTGCAATAGTAATGGAATCAAAATCCAAACCGGATACTTCAGGATTAAAAAACGCTTGTGCATACATTTTGGAGGTATTTCCAATATCCCCACGCTTAGCATCGGCAATGCTGAAACAATCTTTTGGAAGTATTTCGGAGGTTTTACGCAGTGCTTCCCAACCTTTTACACCATAGCTTTCGTAGAAAGCGATATTGGGTTTATAGGCAACACATAGATCTGAAGTCGCTTCAATAATAGCTTTATTAAAAGCGAAGATAGGATCCTCTTCATCTAATAAATGTTCAGGGATCTTGTTAAGGTCTGTATCCAAGCCTACACATAAAAAGCTTTTCTTGCGTTTGATCTGTTCGATCAGTTCTTGTTTGGTCATTATTATTCGTTGATTAACTTAACGATGTATTCTTCAAAATCTTTAGTAGAATAGTCGGCCATTCCCACATGTTTAAAAACACGGACACCATTCTTGTTCAAAACTAAACTAACGGGAATTTGGTCACTGGTCCAACCTTTGGGTAATTCACTTGCCGGAAAATAAATTGGTAAGGTCAATTGCTCTTGTTGCATGAATTTTAACCCACCGTCTTTATTTCCTTCAATCTCTAGGAGCACAAATGCAACCTTATCATTATCTTTATATTTATCATATAACTTCTGGATGGTAGGCATTTCTGCTCGACATGGACCACACCAGGTTGCCCATAGGTTTACAAACACTACTTTCCCTTTCAGATCGGTTGTGTTGATTTGTTTTCCTTGTGCATCCGTAATGAGCATACTTTCAGGATTTGCTTCCATAGAAGATAGCTCTTCGGGTTTCACTTGTCCCTTTTCAACATTGGGACGAAAAAAACCAATCTTCATCATCCCTTGGTGGATATATGAACGGCTAGTAGGCCAGATCAATAATCCAATGAGAACAACAAAGATGATATTGGAGATAAGATTCTTCTTTGATTTCTTTTTTTCTGTCATGTTTAGGAGTCAAATTTTTCCAACTGTTTCAACAAAGTACCGAAATCTTTTGGATAATCGGCCTCAAAGCTGAACTCTTGACCGTTCAATGTGAATCGAACAGACTTGGAATGCAACGCAAAACGTTTCATGATTGGTTGCTCTTCTTGATCCTTAGATAAGGTATAACCTCTCTTTTTAATCTGTGAAAGGTAAACTGGTTTACCACGATACATGCTATCTCCAACAATCGCAGCATGCTGGGTAGCTAAGTGGATACGAATCTGGTGCATTCTACCTGTAATAGGTTTACATTCTACTAAGGTATAATGTTTAAAATAGCGAATGCTATTGAAAATGGTCTCCGAAGGTTTACCATTATAACGATCGATGGTCACATTCTTATTCCCTTGATTCAAGATTGGAAGATCCACCAACAGGTTTTCAAATACATGAGTACCCGCAATGATAGCATGGTAAACTTTATCCACCCTTCTTTTCTCAAATTCAATAGACATTAAGCGATAGGTTTCCGGATTTTTAGCAATCAACAAGATACCGGAAGTATCCTTATCCAAACGGTGACAAACTTGCGCATCAGGAGTATATTTTTTTGCTAAACGCAGAATATTAACCTCTCCTCCTTCGCGTGCATCAAGGGATGGAATAAAAGGTGGTTTATTAATCACGATTAAATTATCATCTTCGTGAATAATTAAATCTTGGAATTTCGGGTATTTAAAAAGATTTTGTTCTTGTTGAATCATCTTGCAAAAATAAGAATTATAGGCTAATTTTCTATGATTCAGCACCATTTAAGCAATCGGTTAACATTCAGGTTGATACTCGAACAAAAAAAGTTAATTTTGTAACAAACATTTAACCCATGTCAGTAAACAAGGTAATCAAACGCATCACGACATCTACTATTCGTGATATGAAACATAGAGGAGAGAAAATCAGCATGCTTACGGCATACGATTACTCCACAGCAAAAATCTTAGATCAATCAGGAGTAGAGATTTTATTGGTTGGTGATTCGGCGGCAAATGTCTTTGCAGGCTTTGAAACCACTTTGCCCATCACGTTGGACAACATGATTTATCATGCTTCTGCCGTAGCCAGAGGAGCACACCGTGCAATGGTTATTGCCGATTTACCATTTGGTGAGTACCAAGGTGCCACAGATGATGCTTACAAAGCTGCTGTTCGGATGATGAAAGAATCTGGGGTGCATGCCTTGAAAATGGAAGGTGGTGAGGAAATTATTGACAACATCAGAAAGATCGTACAATCCGGTATCCCTGTTTGTGGACACTTGGGATTAACTCCACAATCAATTTATAAATTTGGTGATTTTGGCGTTCGTGCTAAAGAGGATGCGGAAGCCCAAAAATTGAAAGCAGATGCCTTAGCACTTCAAGAGGCTGGATGTTTTGCTGTCGTTTTAGAAAAAATCCCAGCGAGCTTGGCTACTGAAGTTTCTAAATCTTTGGATATCCCGACTATTGGTATTGGCGCAGGTAATGGATGTGATGGCCAGGTTTTAGTGGTAAACGATATGTTAGGAATTACGCAAGAGTTCAAACCGAAATTCTTACGTCAATACGTCAATTTATTTGATGAAATTACCAGGGCTGCTCAGGCTTATGTTGCAGATGTGAAGTCGGGTGATTATCCAAATGAATCGGAACAATATTAATCGTACATGCAGAAATTATTGTTGATCCTGCTTCTGGTGGGTGTCTTGATTTACTTTATATCTAGAAAGCTCCAGGCTGTAGGGAAAAGTTTAGCTGTTCAAAAACAAGCCAAACAAGGCTATATTTTAGTTGATGCTGGGTCTCAAGTTGTCAACAAGGTCATTAAGAACACCCTCTTTTCTGTTGGAATAGGTGTGGTCTTACTGGTTATTACCTTGGTATTGGCAATGAAGGTAAAGATCTTATTGATCATGTTACCTATTAGTCTTTACTTAATCGGACAATTGTTTCTATTAAATAATCAATTGAAATATACCAAAGATCAACAGATTTGGTTTAATCCTGCTAATAACGATGTTTTGGTGGAATGGTTAAGCGGACAGAAAGTGCAGTTTAATCTTCTTCGAGATATTCAACAAATAAGAACTGTAAAAGCAGTTCAGAAAAATAATCAAGTACAATTTGGTTATTATGAAATCATCGTTCATAATAACCAATTGTTTCTTCCTTTAATTATTGAAGAGAATCAAGTCAATAATAGGTTCTTTAAGACCTTGAAAGACAATTATAGCATTAAAGGAAAAACGACTCTATTTCCTTTAATTTAGATCTTCGGAATCTTATAGCCATTATGGTATTCTGCTGCAAGCAGTTTATTTGCTTCAGGTTCTTTAAAATTTTGTTTCTCTTTATTCCAATAGATTTTCTTGCCGGTGCGATAGGCAATATTTCCCATCTGGGATAATTTGGCGATATGACTTCCTACTTCTAGTGGGGCATTTAAGATGCCAGCATCTTTTGCTCGAATAGCCTCAATGAAGTTTTTGGTGTGCAAGTCCAAGCCCACATCTTGTTTCTTTTGCAAAGGTACTGCTTCCATCTTCTTCCCTTCCGGAATGACCTCCCAACCATTACGATCTACCACTAGCGTTCCATTATTCCCAATAAATGCAATCCCATGTTCTCGGTTGTAAGGCCCACCTGAAATACTGGCTGCATGCTCCCAAAGCAAATTGAACTGGTCAAATTCATAAACCGTAGTCAAGGTATCTGGGGTATCACCCGCATCATCAGGATAAGCAAACTTACCTCCTGCAGCCATAATTGACTTCGGATCGGAAACCTTCATACCCATTAAAGCATAATCCAGTAAATGGACTCCCCAATCGGTCATCAAGCCACCTGCAAAGTCCCAATACCATCTGAAATTATAATGAAAACGATTGGGATTAAAAGGCTGCGTTTTTGCTGGCCCTAACCACCTTTGATAATCTACTCCTGCTGGAACTGGTCCATCTGGTTCTACGGGCACACGTTGTTTCCATCCTAAATAAGCCCAAGCCTTTACTAAACGTATTTTCCCAAGTTTCCCGGAATGGACAAAATCAATGGCATCTCTAAAGTGTTTTTGCGATCGTTGCCACTGTCCAACTTGTACAATTCGCTTGTATTTGTCTTTAGCAGCAAGCATGACATTACATTCCACAATGGAATTCCCAATAGGCTTTTCCACATATACATCTTTTCCGGCTTTGACCGCATCAACCATCATGAGGCAATGCCAATGATCCGGGGTACCGATCATAACGGCATCCACTTGATCATCCTTTAATAAATCCTCATGCTTTTTATAAACTTTGGGCTGTTGACCCATTTCTTGAAGTTTCTTTAATCGTTCTTCAATAACCTGATCATCGATATCACATATTGCCGTGCATATGACATCTGGATTCTTCAAAAGGGAGTTCAAATTGGACCATCCCATACCTTTAATACCTATGGCTCCAATCCTGATTTTTCCATCAGAGGATCTATTGGAGGCATATAAAGAGCCAAAATGTAATGCTGGAATTAATAAAGCTGATTTTTGGATGAAATCCCTTCTCGAAAGTGTCATAATTTGTGGTTTAGATCTAAAATACTAAAGTTAATAGACCAAATCCAATAATATTATAACTTATTATGGAAATTGTGTAACAATTTCAAACCCAACAAAGCCGACATTTGTATATAAATTGAAGGAGAAACCATGAGCAAAGAATATATATATCGAGTTAATGGCATGACTTGTAATGGCTGCAGGACCAACGTAGAGAAAAAACTCAACGAAATTCCTGGCATACATGCACAAGTAAACCTTGAAAAGGGTGAAGCGATCATTCATGCTGAACATCAACCGGAGGATGTAATCCTACAGGAGAAATTAAATGAACTTGGGGGACATTATGAGATTGAATCTAAGGATATTGATCTTAATCCTCAAGAGTATAAGTTTGATGTGCAGGGCATGACTTGTAACGGTTGCCGCAGCAATGTGGAAAAGAAATTAAATGAGATCCCAGGTGTGCATGCAGCGGTCAATCTGGAAAAAGGAGAAGCTACTATTCATGCAAAGGAACAGCCATCGGAGGAAATCTTAAATCAGAAGTTAACTGAACTGGGTGGTCATTACCATATTCATTCCAAGTCCAATAGTACTAACTCAAGCCATTCGCATCAGCATACGAATAAAGAACCGGAAATATCCGAAAGTGGACAATACATCTGTCCCATGTTTTGTGAAGGAAAGGATAAGATTTATCATGAACCTGGAAGATGTCCTGTCTGCAACATGCACTTGAGACCTGTAGAAAAGGTTGATTTTGATGCCCCCTCACACCAACAACATGTGGAAGCACCAAAACCTACAGCTAAAAATGCGGGTAAATATTACTGCCCGATGATGTGTGAAGGCGATAAGGTATATGATAAATTTGGTTCATGCCCTGTCTGTGGAATGAACCTCGAAAAAATCCCTGACACCAGCTTAAAGGTAGAATACTCCTGTCCTATGCATCCAGAGATCGTCCAAGATCATCCTGGGGATTGCCCTATATGCGGAATGGAATTAGTCGCTAATCAAGTCAGTGAGGAAGATGATCAGCACTATAGGGATTTACTACGTAAATTCTGGATCTCTGTGGCATGTACAGTACCTGTATTTATTTTATCCATGGGTGATATGCTTCCAGGGCAACCGGTCAGTAAAATCATTCCTTACCACATCAATGCATGGATTCAATTAGTCTTGACTCTACCTGTGGTATTCTATACCTGTTGGATGTTTTTTGAGCGTGCGTGGACTTCTTTTAAGACCTGGAACTTAAATATGTTTAGCTTGATTGGCTTAGGTGCTGCAGCGGCTTTTATTTTCAGTCTATTGGCATTCTTCTTCCCTCAAATATTCCCAGCAGAATTAAAGGGCCACCATGGCGAAGTACACTTGTACTTTGAATCGGTTGTTGTCATCTTAACCTTAGTATTATTAGGGCAAGTACTTGAGGCAAAAGCTCACTCCAGAACCAATTCTGCTATTAAGGAACTCATAAAATTAACTCCTGCAGAAGCCATTTTAGTGAAAGATGGCCAAGAGAAGAAAGTATCTATTCATGACGTCAAGGTCGGTGATATACTAAGAGTTCGCGCGGGTGATAAGATACCGGTGGATGGTGAGGTTACGGAAGGAAGCACTTCAATAGATGAGTCTATGATATCGGGAGAGCCGATACCTGTCGAGAAGAGTCCCGAAGACCAGGTGATTGCAGGGACGATCAATGGTAATCATGAGATATTGATGAAGGCAAATCGAATTGGAAGTGAGACCTTATTAGCGCAGATTATTCAGTTGGTAAATGATGCCAGTCGCTCTCAACCCCCTATTCAAAAGTTGACAGATAAAGTTTCTAAAATATTCGTACCTACAGTCATCGCCATTGCCATCCTTACCTTTATCATCTGGATGTTCATGGATATTCCGAACAGTACGGCCATGGCCTTTTCAAATATGCTTGCTGTATTAATTGTTGCCTGTCCATGTGCTTTAGGTCTAGCAACGCCTATGTCGGTTATGGTCGGTATAGGAAAAGGTGCTAAGAATGGTATCCTCATCAAAAATTCAGAGGCGTTGGAAAAGATGGAGAAAGCTAATGTGCTTATTGTTGATAAAACAGGTACTATTACAGAAGGAAAACCTAGCGTATCGGAGGTTACTACTGATAATCCAAAATTTAAAGAAGATGATATTTTACAAATTGCTGCTTCAGTCAATAAAAACAGTACCCACCCATTAGCGCAAGCTATGTTGGATAAAGCCAAAGAGAAAAACTTGCAGCTATTGGACGTCACCCAATTTGAGAATATTTCAGGAAAAGGTGTAAAAGGCAAGATATTCCACATGCAGGCCCTTTTAGGTACGCCACGTTTAATGAAGGAACAGAACATCAGCATTAGTCCAGAACAGGAGAGGCAAATTGAAGAATTACAGAAAAAAGGAAATTCTGTTTCTGTATTGGCAATAGATAATCAGTTCGCAGGTCTGGTAGCTGCATTTGATGCCCTAAAGGATAGCAGCATTGAAGTCATTAAAAAGTTCCAAGATGAAGGCATTGAAGTTTATATGTTCACTGGAGATAATGAGAACACAGCCAAGCTAGTCGCAAAGGAAGCTGGAATCAAACATGTTCATGCCGGCTTATTACCAGAGGATAAATTAAAAGGTATTAAAAAGCTCCAAGCTGAAGATAAAAAGGTAATCATGGTAGGTGACGGTATTAATGATGCTCCTGCCCTAACCCAAGCTGATATTGGTGTAGCCATGGGAACAGGAACAGATGTCGCGATACAAAGTGCTGAAATTACTTTAGTAAAAGGTGATTTAAGAGGTGTGCACAAAGCTTATCACCTTAGTAAATCTATGATCAGTAATATTAAGCAAAACCTACTGTTTGCATTTCTATATAATGTTATTGGAATTCCGATTGCTGCAGGGATACTGTATGGCAGCTTAGGTATTTTAATGTCACCAATGATTGCAGCAGCAGCAATGAGCTTAAGTTCTGTATCGGTAATTGTAAACTCTTTACGATTAAATACCGTGAAGCTATAAAGAAGATTTACTTGATAAAATTAAGGGTTGGGTATTGCACTCAACCCTTTTTTATTTATGCTGTCTATCCAAAAGCTGTTGTGCTTTCATCACCTTTGTATAAAAGAGTAGATGTGCAAGCAATCCTAATACAGCAAAACCAGCCCCAAATAGAAAGACACCAAACCAACCATGATGCTGCCATCCATATCCACCTAATAAAGAGCCTAAAGAACCACCAATAAAGTACAATACCATATAGACGGTATTCAAACGCGAGGTAGCATCTGTTTTTATAGCAAAATAGTCTGCCTGATTCATAATATGCGATGATTGCAATCCGAGGTCAATCAGAATAATCCCTACGATTAACCCCCAATAGCTATTTCCACTAAAATAAATAAACATCCAGCTTAGCAGAATAAACAAGAGCCCAATCATGATGATGGATTTACGACTCATTTTCTTATCCACCTTGCCTACTAATGCAGCAGCTAAGGCACCAACTGCGCCGATCAATCCAAAGCTTCCTGCCACTGAAGGTCCTGCATGAAAGGGAGCTTCCTCCAAATGGAAAGGTAAAGTTGTAAAAACCACACATAAGGAAGCAAAACCCATAGCACCCCGAAAAGCAGCCAATTGAAGGATTGGTTGTGAAGTTGCCAAATTAAATACAGAAGCCATTAAAGACCCGTAGCTCCCCTTAAAATTAGGTCGAACCTCAGGTAGCATCTTATAAACAAAAACCCAGGAAATAACCATGAAACAGGCAGCTGCCCAATAGATACTTTGCCAACCCCAAAGATCACCTACTATACCTCCTATAAAGCGGGACAACAGAATACCCATCAAAAGACCCGACATAACCATACCGATTTGTTGTGCTCGGTCTTCTGGTCTAGCCAAGGCAGCAACCATAGGTACAAACAATTGTGGAATAACAGAAAAATAACCGATCAAAAAACTCATCAAGTACATCAAATGCAAGTTTTTTGAAAGTGCCATGCCAATCAAGGCCAAAAACACTAAGATCAAATCGGTCAATATCAGCTTCCTTTTGTATAGTTTATCCCCCAAAGGAATAATAAACAGCAGACCAACGGCATATCCAACTTGTGTACATACAGTGATACTGCTGGCTGCAGATTCGGATATACCCAATTCCTCACCTATCATGGCCAATAGTGGCTGGCTATAATAATTGTTAGCTACAACAATACCAGATACAATAGTCATTAACCACAGTATGGGTTTCGTTAATTTTGCTTCTTGATCGATTTGCATTGTTAGTTTGATTCCGAGACTAAGGTAGTAAAGAGAATTCTTTTTAATCAGCAATTCCCAAGAATAAATATCCCATGGAACTAGGCTATTGGCAGATTAACTTCATTTATGGCAGGTTTTAAGACAATATAAGACTGACAACTTGACTAATTTTAAAGAAATAAATATTCCTAAGACATTCGTGCCATTTAGCCATTGTTTGTATAATGTCATTAAATTAAGGTAAGATTAACTAGTCCTGAAATTAATTCATTACAAACCAGCATTATACAAATATTTCACTTTTTCTTTTACTGTATTCCAAAGTTTGGCATGTAGAATTGGCACAGGTATTGAATATTTGACCGTACATGACAATTTAGTCAAATATTAAAATTTATATCATGAAAAAATTATTACTTACTCTAACAGCTGTTTCAGCTTTATCATTAGCAGCAAATGCACAAACATCAAAAGGTACTTTCTTAGTAGGTGGTTCAGTTAGTTACGAAGGAACTACTATTAAAGATAGCGATGCAAAAAACAATAGTTTTGCTATTGTTCCTCAATTAGGATATTTCGTAGCAGATAACATTGCAGTAGGTACTGGTATTGGTTACAACTGGGCAGAGACTGAAAGTGATGCAGGTGTTAAAAACACGAACAATGCATTTCAATTAGCACCATTTGGTCGTATCTATTCACAAAACGATGGACCAGTTAAATTTTACGGTCAATTAAGCGTTCCAATGTCTTGGGGTACTACTAAAGTTGATGGTGATAAAACAGGAACTACTGCAAAATACGGTGTGGAATTAGCTCCAGGTTTGGCTTTCTTCCCTACTAGCAACATCGGTATTGACTTCAGAGTAAAAGGTCTTTACTTCAACAGTAACAATACTGAGCCAACAGGTGGTGAAAAAACTACTGTTAGCACTTACGGATTAAATGCTAGTTCATTAACTCCAACAGTAGGCGTAACTTTCCACTTTTAATCGTTTCTAGATTCAAAGTCAAATATAAAGGCATGGTCATATTCAATGACCATGCCTTTTTTAATGTGAATTATTGTTCAGATATTTTATGTCGTCAACCATATAGGTATGGCGACTTGTTTTAACAGATTGGCTAAATTAACCCTTTCCACTTCCGACTCCTTCACCCATTTCACCTCTTCTAACTCTGCTTTTGGCTGAGGATCATTTAATATAATAGGCAGTTTGCTTTTGAATACATAACCACGCACGGTTTTCCCATATTCATTCACTGCTTGCGCCTCATGAACTGTTAAAAATTCAAATTGATCTTCATTAAGCTTTAAACCCAATTCCTCCTCTAGCTCGCGCAACAAGGTATCCACCGGGCGTTCTTCACCTTCAATCTTACCTCCTGGTAATTGATAATAAATGGAATTCTGCTTCCGTACTGTTAATAGTTCATTTTGATCATTCAAAATGATGGCAACAGCAATTTTAATATATTGTGATAGCTCCATAACTACAAAAAAGGGTATTTTAAGCTAATTTAAGAATCTTGGAATGATTTTTAAGACTATCTAAATAGATATATATGAATAAAGTATCAAAAGAATTGATATTTTTGCAACTATTTGATATAAAACCCTATAGAAATTTCAGAATAAACAGATGAGAAAAATTGCTTTCTTCTTGCCCCTGTTTGCAATCTTGCTGACAGTCGCTTGTAAAAACACGTCTAAAAACACCAGTGCTGCCGAACGTAGGAAACAAGATTCCTTAGAGAAGGTTAAGAAAGCTGAAGAAGAAGCCCGTGAAGCTGAAAGGACTAGACCTAGGACTGCAGCAGATATCAAATTAGATAAAGATATTAAATTCGAAAAATATAACCTTGAGGACACTTATCCTTATGAGGACACCACCCGCGTATTCCAATTTGACAAAATAAAAGAAAGGTTAGCTTATATAGAGACCTTTCAAGCTCAAAAAATCAATTACGGGGTACTGCAAAACTATAAGAACCGTAATCGTGAAGCTCCTGTAGTCGAAAATTATGTCAGAAATGCCTATAAAAGGGTTTCAGATACGCTTGGAAACGAGCGTTATCAATCTGCACCATTATACCGCGAAGAAAATAGTAAAAAACCAAGCATCTATGGTCGTGATGGATCTTTAGTAAGAATCGAAAGTGCGGACACGTTGGATATGGTTAAAGTAACTGGGATTTCCTTTGAGGGAACTTGGTTTGTACCAAAAAGATATGTAAAAACAAAGGGTGATTCGATAAAAATTGAGCATGTAGCCTTTGTAGATGTTACAAACCAAAATATTTGTGTTGTAGAGAGAACTGGTGAAAATGAGTGGAAAATTCGCTCTATGAACCCTGCTACATCTGGCCGTCATAAACCTCCACATGCGATGGAAACTCCGGTAGGAATGTTCTTTGTTCAGGAGCAAAAAGCAAAGATGTTTTACTATAAAGATGGTACAACAAGTATTGAAGGATTTGCCCCATATGCCACTCGATTCACTAATGGAGCCTATATTCATGGTGTTCCGGTGAATAACCCGAAAGGAAAAATCATCGAATACAGTTGGTCGCTAGGAACTACTCCCCGCTCCCACATGTGTGTGAGAAATGCCAGCTCACATGCCAAGTATGTTTATGACAATTTCAAACCCTTCCAATCGGTGGTTGTAGTAATCGATTAATGTTTTTTAACACTTTGATTGTCAATTTTTTCCTAATTTTGTATCCGACGAAAAGGAAAAGTGCTTATGAACAAACTATTGTTATTTTCTCTGTGGGCGATTGCAACATCTGCATTAAGTGTAAACCTAGACCAACCCACTACTGTTAAAGAAACAAAAAAAGAAAACATTTCGAAAACTGAGGTAACTAAAGATCCTATTAGGGAGCTTTATAATGAAATGAAATTGTCTAATGTTTTAAAGTTTGAAGCTTTTGAACAAGCAATGCAAGGCTACAATCAAATTCATCCTAAAAATCAAGACATCATTACAGTAATCGACTTCACGCTACCTTCTACCGAGAAGCGTATGTTTGTACTCGATTTAAAAGCTAAGAAATTATTATTCCATAACATCGTATCACACGGAAGAAACTCTGGTGAGAAATACGCGACTTCATTCTCCAACAAACACGGATCATTCCAAAGCTCTCTTGGTTTCTATTTAACTCAAGAAACCTATAATGGTGGAAATGGATTCTCGTTACGTCTGAATGGATTAGAAAAAGGAATCAATGATCAAGCTAGACCTCGTGCTATCGTAATTCATGGTGCTGATTATTGCAGTACAGATGTTATTAAGTCAACAGGTCGTTTAGGAAGAAGTTATGGCTGTCCTGCTCTACCTCGTGAATTGACTAAACCTATCATCAACAGCATTAAAGGTGGAACATTATTGTACATTTATTCGCAGAATAAAGAATACATTGCCAGCAGTAAAATGATCAAAAAGATTACTCCTAACCAACCGGAGAATACCATGATTGCTGCGCAACAAGAAGAAGAAACTTCGCATGGCAAAGCGATTATGAACTAATAAATTTAACTAACTGCGAAAGGTTAGACAAATCATACGATATAGACTGCAAGAGTCTAATCAAAAGAGAAAGGCTTGAATCATGTGATTCAAGCCTTTCTCTTTTACTATTATGTTATTCAACAATTTATTTTAACTGCTGAAGTATGCTCTCACATTTTTACCTTCCATCCAGTTCATAAATGCACGGTTAACTACTTTGTTTCCACCTGGAGTTGGGTAATTTCCGGAGAAGTACCAGTCCCCTTTGTGGTTCGGACAAGCAATATGCAGATTATCTAATTTTTGGAAGATAACTTCTAATTCTGCATTTAAATTATGAGGCTTAATGATGCGAACAATCTCTTGGGAGATCTCTTCATCTGTAAAGGGCTCATAAATTGCTTTTACATAGTTTTCAATTTTATCCTTAGGCATGGTGGTTGAAGCCAAACACTTTTGATATACCTCATCTATGATATGTGCTAAGCCATTCTTACGCAATAAGGAAATAGCAGCCTCAAATGCAACGAACTCGCCCATTCTCGACATATCGATACCATAACAGTCAGGATAACGAATCTGAGGCGCAGAAGATACAATAACAATCTTCTTAGGATGCAAACGATCCAAGATGGTTAAAATACTTTGCTTTAAGGTTGTACCACGTACAATAGAATCATCAATCGCTACGATGGTATCCTCATGATCCTTCACAATACCGTAAGTCGTATCATATACGTGTTGAACCATATCTTGACGATCTGCATCTTGTGTAATGAAGGTACGTAATTTTGCATCTTTCACGTTCAATTTTTCAAAGCGTGGCGTCATGCTCAATACTTCATCCATTTCCTCATCCGTAACTTTATCAGCACGTTTCAATAGGATATCTTTTTGGCATTTACGAACGTATTCGTTAATTCCATCCATCATACCGTAGTAAGAAACCTCCGCTGTATTTGGAATAAAGGAGAATACCGTATTCTTAATATCGTTGTTAATGCTATCCAATACCTGCGGGCATAATAAACGTCCTAAGGACTTACGCTCTTGGTAAATATCAGCATCAGATCCTCTCGAGAAATAGATACGTTCAAATGAACAAGATTTTTGCTCAACTGGCTCACGGAACATTTCTTCTGATACAGTACCATCTTTCTTAGCGATCAGGGCATGTCCTGGTTTAATCTCTTTCACTGCTTGCAATGGAATATTAAAAGCAGTTTGGATTACAGGGCGTTCAGAAGCTACGACTAAGACTTCATCATCTTGGTAATAGAATGCTGGACGGATACCTGCAGGGTCACGCATTACGAATGCATCACCATGACCAAAGATTCCGGCGATGGTATAACCACCATCCCAAGTCTTAGCTGAACGGGTTAATATTTTGGAAACATCCAAGTTCTTGGCGATCTGCGCAGAGATCTCAATATTGGAGTATCCATCTTGTTTAAACTTATCAAATAATTTCTGGTTCTCTTCATCCAGGAAGTGACCAATTTTCTCCAATACCGTAACGGTATCAGCTTGCTCTTTAGGATGCTGACCAAGGTCGTACAATTGTTGCAATAACTCATCAACATTCGTCATATTGAAGTTTCCAGCAACCACCAAGTTTCTGGACATCCAATTGTTCTGACGAAGGAAAGGGTGGCAACTCTCGATACTATTCTTTCCGTGAGTTCCGTAACGTAGGTGCCCTAAAAGCACTTCTCCGGTAAAACTCACATTATCCTTCAACCATTGGGTGTCTTTAGACTCCTCAGGGAAGGCTTTTTGTACGGCTGCAAACTTCTTCTGTACATACTCAAAGATCTCGGATACGGCAGATGAACCCATCGCACGGTAACGAGAGATGTAACGGTTACCTGGTTTTACGTCAAATTTAATCGTCGCAATACCAGCACCATCTTGACCACGATTGTGCTGCTTTTCCATAAGCAGGTACAATTTGTTGATCCCGTAGTAAGGCGTTCCGTATTTTTCTTGATAATAAGACAGGGGTTTTAACAGTCGGATGAGTGCAATTCCGCACTCGTGTTTTATAGCGTCACTCATTTGCTTGAATTGATGCTGCAAAGGTACGGAATTTTAAAAAAATCTCCGATACATCTTAGTGTAAAAAATTATCGTAAAAATAGACCCGCTATTCGCGGGTCCATATACCTAATCCTCCCAAGCTCCTTCGGCTTGTTTCTGATTGCTGTAATTTATAAATCGATCGCGTCGCGATTGCATCTCCACTTTCTCTACCCGTTGCCATGTCATATAACTGTTCACATATTGACCATTCGACAATATAGGCTCTGTAGATTTTAAATACAATATATCCCCTTCAAAGTCAATCTTTCTTTCTTGCATCTGACCTTCCCAATTCGGATACGAAGAGGTGTGGATGGAATACTGCACGGTTGCAGTGGAATTATCAATTTGATAGGAACCAGCAAAAGCAATAAATCCTTTGACACATGATATCAATTCCTCATCATTCGCTAAATAGCGATCATTGGAACTGAAATTACATCGTTCTGAACTTGATATTTGCACGGACATATGTCCATCGGGTCCATAAATTAAACTACCTTTCGGGCTTTTTCCCATTGGAAAATTGGAATCATTTCCATTTACTGGAACTTCTATATATGATAACAGCAACCATGTGCCGATTAATTCATTCTTCAATGTAGTCATTTAGGGTTATGTTGTTTACCTCAATAACGGCAAAATTTCTCTAATAGTTTGTAATCCTGTGTAACATTCCTTTTATAGATATTTCCATGACAGAAATATCCTTTATATCTTCGCTACACAAGTTCCAGACCAAGTTTAGTCATGGAAATTTAATATAATTTAACCCCTTGATGATGAGTGATAATTGTTATTGCGGAAATGCGCGTCCTTATTCCTCCTGCTGCCAACCTATACATACTGATCTTAACTATGCTCAAACGGCAGAACAATTAATGCGTGCGCGATATTCAGCATTCGTGTTACAAAACATTGATTTTATTTATCAAACCTTCCATCCACAAACCCGAAGGTTTCAAAAACGATCAGACATTGAAAATTGGAGTAGAAATTCGCACTGGCAAGGACTGGAAATTGTTAAAACAACCGAGTCTACGGTAGAATTCAAAGCTTTTTATCTCGACCAAAACTTAGATTTACAAACACATCATGAAAAATCCAATTTTAAAAAATGGAATGGAAACTGGTATTATGTAGATGGAAAACTATTTCTATAATTAATAATTTCATAATCATAGTTAGCTTTTTATTGAATTTTAGTAAATTAGAATACTGACAATAAAACTAAAAAATTATGGGAAAATTCGTAGTATCTACCAGAAAAAATGGAGAATTTCAATTTAACTTAAAAGCCTCCAACGGACAGGTTATTTTAACGAGTGAAGGTTATTCAAGCAAAGCTGCCTGCGAAAATGGCATCGCTTCTGTGAAGAAAAATGCTGTTGATGTGAACAAATTCGACAAGTTGACAGCTAAAAATGGAAAATTCTATTTCAACCTAAAAGCTGGAAATGGTCAAATTATTGGAACCAGTGAAATGTACGAAAGCGACTCCGGACGAACCAATGGAATAAAATCCGTGCAAGAAAACGCCCCTGAAGCTTCTGTAGAAGATACCACAGTTTAAAAATAAAAAGTCCCGAACCTCATTCGGGACTTTTTATTTTATTTAATGAACATCTCAACCAATACCATTGAACCTAATTCAATCGCTTTATTTTCCCCAAATTTATTCCTAACTTATCTTTAGATAGACGAATACTCCAAAATCATGGTATTTCATTTTATCATTAATCAATAAGCATAACACGTAAAAACCAAATTAACTCTAATAACCTTTTTAAATCACGTCTTATGGGTCTATTTAATCTTTTTAACAAGCCAGAAAAGGAAGACAGCGTATCAACAATCCAAGTTGGTCAGGAATGGCATTATCAAACTCGTAAACTTGAAGAAAGCTCAACTTTAAAAATCGTTAAAATCGAACAGTATGAAAATATTGGGAAAATCATACATATTTCCATTTTAGATTTAAAAGTAAAGCATCCCCAATTCCCTAATGAATTCCTATCAGAAGCTACTCACATTCCCATTACAGAAGATGCCTTACTAAAAAGCATTACGAGCATAAAGAATGATCGTTGTGATTTACCTGATTATGAATTTGGGTATGTACGTTGGAAACATGCATTCGACGAGGACAAAGCAGGATATTTTGCCATACCTGTAAACGAAGTCGTCCACTATTTGGAAGAAAGTGCCAATAAGTAACATGACATGCTTTCAAGTTATTACTATACCTAAGCATTCTCGAACAAGTATGCTCTACCGGTTTAAAATAAAAAGTCCCGATTGTTGATCGGGACTTTTTATTTTATATTATTGTTTACCAAATAACAATACGTTTATCTTTCGGTAAATAATGCTTATCCCCTTCTTTGGTATCAAATGCTTTATGGAAAGCATCCAAATTAATGATTGGACCTATTGCACGGTATTGACCTGGTGAGTGTGGATCGGTTTTCACCTGATTCACCACATACTCATCGGTAGTTTTTGTTCTCCAAATGGTAGCCCAAGAAAGGAAGAAACGTTGATCTTGTGTATAACCATCAATTAAACCTGGATTACCTTTGTCTTTCAAGTACATTTGTAAAGCATCAAATGCTACTGAAGTACCACCTAGATCACCAATGTTCTCCCCTAAGGTAAAGCGACCATTAACAAATACTCCAGGTACCGGCTCGTAAGATTCAAACTGTGCTACTAAAGCGTCAGCAGCTTTTTCAAATTTCTCACGGTCAGCTTCGGTCCACCAGTTGTTCAAATTTCCATTGCCATCGTACTGCGAACCTGAATCATCGAAACCATGTGACAACTCATGTCCGATTACAGCACCAATACCACCAAAATTCACCGCAGCATCAGCTTTGTAATCATAGAATGGAGGTTGTAAAATCGCAGCTGGGAAAACAATCTCATTGAATAATGGACTGTAGTACGCATTTACGGTTTGTGGCGACATACCCCACTCCGATTTATCTACAGGTTTTCCTTGTTTTGCCAAGTTTTGTTGGAAACTCCATAACTGCATCGCGTGGATGTTATCAATTAATGAATTACCAATCGCTAAAGTCGAATAATTCTTCCATTTATCTGGATATCCGATTTTCACTTTAAACTTCGATAATTTCTCTAATGCTTTTTCTTTAGTTGTTGGCGACATCCAAGCCAACTCCTGAATGTGAACACGGAATGATTTGATTAAGTATTGCACCAATTCCTCACAAGCTGCTTTTGCTTCTGCTGGGAAATAATCCTTTACATATAATTTTCCTAAAAGCTCACCAACATTGCTGTTTACAAACGCTAAACCACGTTTATCCAAAGCACGCTGTTCTTTTTGTCCTCGAAGAGTACGTCCATAAAAGTCAAACGACAACTCATCCAATTCTTTAGTCAAATAACCAGTTGCATCATCCATAACATGAAATTTTAAGTATTCCTTGATTACAGGAAGGTTTTCTTTGTTAAGGATCTTATCTAAGTTTTGGTAATACTTCAATTCGGAAATAATAACCGTATCTGCTTTGAAACCTACGGTTTTTAGGTATTTCGCAACATCCATGTTCTTAACCATCTTACCCAAATCATTTACAGCAACGGGGTTATAGCTTTTTTGAGCATCACGTTGCTCTTCAACAGTTTTTAAGAAAGAAGCAATTTCCTTTTCAAAGGCAACAACTTTCGGTCCTTTTAAATCGCGAGTCTTTTGGTCAACTTTACTGTATAAAGTATTGATGTACTTTTGGTAGTTACCTAAGGTTTCAGTATTCTTCTCATCTACTTTTTGATAATAAGAACGCCCTAAACCCAATCCGCCACCACCTAAATAAACTGCATTCATGTTACTATTCTTCATGTGGGCATATACATAACCACCGAAGAATGGATTTCCACCTACTGGACCATATTTTAAGAAATAATTATAAAGGCCAGCCAAATCCTGAACCTTATCAATATCGCTCAATTGCTGGAGAATAGGTTTTACACCTAACTTATTACGTGTATCAAAATCTACATACGAACGGTATAGATCAGCAATTTTTTGACCGTCAGAACCCTTTTCAAACTTCTTGGTTAGAGACTCTTTCAATATTTTCAAACTTGCTTCATCGGTATTTTCACCCAATTGATTGAAGGATCCCCAGCTCGCTTTATCTGAAGGAATCTGTGCAGTTTTCATCCAGTTACCATTCACGTAATTGTAAAAATCGTCCTGCGGACGAACCGTCTTATCCATATAAGACAGATTAATGGCCTGATTTTCTTGCGCATAGCTTAAACTTGTACCAGCAAGCAAGGCAGCCATAAATACATATTGCTTCATATTAGACTTATTAGTAAAAAAATAATCTAGGAATTATAATTTCCTATGCAAACATAAGGATTCTAGGAAATATCAAGAAGTAACTATTTTATATATAAAAAAGAAAAGCAAATTTAAAGGCCATAACCATCCTCCTATTTAGAAAAATCCGATATAGTAATAATCCTCTAATCCAGATGCTAATTTCCTAAAGTAATTCAATAGCTAGCTTAAAATGGCTTAATGTTAAATGTCGTATGAATTCAACCCCAACTACGATACCCCATTGTTTCATTTTGCTTTGTGACTCTAAGGGAATTTTAACGGATCTGATATGGATCTCCTTCGGATCTCGTTCGGTCGGAACCGAACGAGATCCGAAGGAGATCCGAACAAGTTCCGAAGGAGATCCGAAGGAGTGACGAATAATACCCTTGTGAGAGACGGTTAGACAACAGACAAAAGACATCAGACTTTAAAAGAAAATTTGGGTTGTCAACCTAGAAATTAATAAGAGAACTGGAGGTGTTGGACGGTAGCTATTTGATAATAAAATAGGATGGAAATAATTTTGATTTTAGGAATACAAGAAAAAGGAGCTGTTTTTGTCTGCTTTCATGATATCTACTATGAATAGATCTGGAAAAGAAGGTCTATTTTACCACTTTCTGTTGAACAATACGGTGCACACGGTACATTAGGCCAATACAGATTAAAATGCTAATAAAGGTTATAATGCCTAAAAGATTAAAATTCTGAAATCCTTTTCCGTCCACGGCATCTACCAAAACCGCTCCACCTAATATGGAAGCTATTCCACCGCTAGATTGTTGAATTGCGGAGTTTACATTCATAAAGGCACCACGCTCCTGGGCTTCAGGTATGGCTGTAATCATAGCTGTGGCACTGATAATCCGGGAGGAAACAAACAACATCATACCGCTAAAGGCAACAGCCACCATAAAGATATTTCCTGCAGGCACATTGACAAACCACAGCATAAAGATCCCTGCCATGATACTTCCTAAAACAAAGAGTTTATATTTTCCCCAAGAATCACTTAGTTTTCCAAAGAAAGGCGAACCAATCAGTGTGGCAATACCCGCGCTAAAAAATACGTAAGGTAATTGTTCCTCCGAATAGTTCAGATCAAACACTAAGTGTGGTGTTATATAAGGCTGCAATAAAAATCCTCCAGTAGCTAAAAAGAATGTTGTGGAGAAGGCAACCAAATATTTTTTATTGGAGAAAATCCGTTTGATTACTTGAAAATAAGACTTGGATAATTCAGGATTATACTTAGAAGGGATAGGTTGCATAATCCGTTTAATCATGATGAGGTTTATAAGTCCAATACTGACTACCAGGTAAAATGGCACATGCCAAGACCATTTATGGGCTAAGTATAAGCCTAAAGGAATTCCGAGAATCTGGCTGGCTGAGAATGCCATTTGTATAAAGCCCATTACTCTCCCTCGAATTTCATATCGAAAATAATCGGTTACAATCGCAAAGGTAATCCCAGACATAACACCACCGAATACCCCCGCTACCACCCTCGCTCCCATTAAGAAATAGTAACTAGGAGCAGTAGCACAGAAGATGGTACCGATTAAAAATCCGACATACATCATCATTAAGATTTTCTTTCGGTCAAATCGATCAATAAAACCTGCTAATAGAAAGCCTGATGCGCCCGCACTCAAGGCATAGGCCGAAACCAATATACCAAATTGATGAGTGGTGATATCTAATGCATCAATCAATTGCGAACCTAAAGGTGCCATGACAGCAAAATCTAGAACTACAGTAAACTGAACAATGGTCAACATAGCAACCAAAATGGCTTCGTAACGGCTAAATATCATATGTGTACTTTCATTAATAGTCATGATAAAAATAGAACATAATTTGAAGAAAACGCCCAAAAGGTAAAATATAAGATTTGTAGGCTTGGTAAATATTATGATTAAAAATGGTTATTTTGCAGGATATGTATTTGGAAATCGATGGCCAAGGCTATGAATTAATCAGCTCCTCAGAAGCAGGTATTAGTCTTGATTTTAAAAATCCTGAACTTCCAATTATTTATGCTCATCCATTACAAAGCATAGATCAGGTAAAATCCTTTGTAAGGGCATTTAAAAAACCAAATCCATTTGTTCAAACCTCCCCTGTATCCAATCTTGAATTCTTGCAAATCAATATATTTGACAGTAAAGTGGCTGTTAAAATAGTACGGGCACCAAAATTTTCCTGTTTCTGGAAAGGAGATATGGCCACATGTAGTCTCCCAAATCGAATGGATATGGGGAATGATATCATTCAGGAAAAAATAGCTGATCATTTATTTGAACAATTTATACAACATCGCGTTTCCTATTGGGAGGAAGAGTTGAATGTGTTAATTGGAGAAATTCATTTTAGAAAAATGCAAAGACAGCATTTTAGTTTAAAAAAGGAGAATTCCGACCTTACATTCAACAAAAACAATAAACAATTTACAAAGCGGATTAATGATTATATGGTCTGCAAGGCTATTTTAAGTTTATTTAATGATCGAACAAAAACAAATAAACACTTACAAGCTTATTTTGCAGAGCAACAACAGATAGAAAAGATTATAGAACATGGATAGTAAAGAATTTAGATTTGAGCTTAAAGTTGATGAGCATGCCTTGAAGGGATACAAAGAAAATCCCAAGGACCTAGCGAAATTAATTGATAAGGAAGTCATCAAGGAATTACAGGACTTTGTTTTTGATAACTTAAAGGATAAAGATGGAAGCCCTGAAGTCGCTGAGATAGAAATCAAGCATTTTAAATATGTAGAAGCAGATCGAAAAGGTTCGTTTCGCTTGCAGTTTTTAATTGACCGACGATTTTGCTGTTCGGATACGGATAGCTGTTCAGCAGATTATATCGACTTTCAATTTCAGGTTGAGGACGGAATGCTTCAGGCTAAAGGCGGATATTTTGATTGGACATTATCCAATTAAATTCTTACAAAAGCACTTTTTATAAAACAGCAAAAAAGCGCCCTGAATCATTATTCAGAGCGCTTTTCTTTTATAGTTATTTCAATTCAATTAACCAAATATTTCATTAAGTTCTTTCGCTAATCTCAAGCCCGCTTTTAAAAGACATGCTTCCATTGGAGACTTAAATTTGAAAATGTAATCGTAAGAAAGCTTATTGTTTTTCGCTACATCATCATAAATTACATTCGCCAAATTATGCGATTCATACAACCACTCTTCAAAAGTTGAATTGCTGTATTGTTTGTAGAATTCCTTTTCATAGTCCAATACGCGAGCATATTCAGTAAAAGACCATTTCTCATTATCCACCAAGTCACTATCCCAAACACGGTGTATATTGCCCTCACGACCAAAGAAAGTAATAGGGATTCGGTTTCCACCAAGGTCCTCAGCCCTACTCACATGCATGGGTTGATGAGCATCGCCTAAAAGGTGAACCACAAAATATAAAGCTTGCTGTCTTTGTTCTAGGCTTAGGTTTTTATCGTTTGCTTGTTGTCTAACACGTTTATAGGCTTTGTAGAGGTTTTCCTCAGGCGAGTTTTGTAATGCTACAAGAAACTGTTCGTAGGTCAAATTCCCTGGCGTATTTAAAAAGTGCCAAGTCCCTGTCCGGTTAATTAGAGTATCAGGAGAAGACTTAATAAAATCTGCCCAGTTCGACCAATAGGCTAATTTTTGATGGCCAATAAGTTTTTCAATGTTTCTTTTTGCCTTTCTGCTAAGGTGTTTTTCAGCAATCTCCGAGATGACACGATGCCCTGTTGTGCCCCAAGCTAATACATCCTGACTAGCGGTCAAGAAGGTAAAGAATACAAGAATTCTAGCTACTAATTTCATATACTGTTTATTATTTAAAAATATCAAATCCATATTGTGCTGTGGACCAAAAACTGTCTAATGCCATGATTCTTGGTTTAAAGAATGAGATTAAATCTGGCCAATCTTCTTGTTTGAAAACCGATACTCCTCGGATTTCGGTAAATATTCGGGCTTTAGCTTTGCCGTATTCGTCATAAAAATCCAAATCCCAGATCCACTCTTCTCCTAGTTCTTCTTCTAAGAGCATTTTATACTGTTGAAATTGTTCGAATATCAAAGCCCGGATTCCCTCATCAGGATTGGCAATCTCAATAGCGATTTGTGCGACCTTATTGCTAGCTTCCATACGAAAGAAAAGATAGCGTATTCCAGTTTTGTAATTTACCCAGGTGACCTTAGTACCATCCGAACTTGGGACGACGGACATATACTGCCCAAAGCTTGTCCAAAAATTTTCCTTTATCCTTTTCGCTTCTTCTCTTGAGTACAATTCACTAATTTTAAGGCAAAGCTAGGAATCTCCTTAAACTTTTCTGGCCTTTACGTTGTTTTATATACAGTTTTATATTAAAAAATTACAATGGATAAGAAAAAATCACTGATCGCCCTTTCTGCTGTAGCCCTAGGCTCGGTAATTTATAATTATTTAAAACCCGTAAAATCCAATGTGGAGGTTGTTCGCAACTTTGATATCAAACGGTACCTTGGAAATTGGTATGAGATTGCCCGTCTGGATTTTAAACATGAGAAAAATTTACGTAACGTATCTGCAGAATACCAACTCAATGATAACGGAACTGTAAAAGTGATCAATCAGGGTATTGACCAAAACACTGGCGAGGTTAAGCAAAGTATCGGAAAAGCAAAATTTGTAGGTAGTGAAACGGAAGGTGCTTTAAAAGTATCCTTTTTTGGCCCTTTCTACTCTGGTTATAACATTGTTCAGTTAAATCCAAACTATGAAGATGCCTTAATATTTGGCGACAATTTGGATTATATATGGATTCTTTCGAGAACAAAAGAGCTTTCAGAGGATCGCAAAAAAGTTTATTTAGATTATGCTACTGCATGCGGCTACGATGTTTCTAAATTGACTTGGACCGATCAAGGTGATATCCTCGAAACTACAGGCCAAATACCGGTTGAATAACAGAATAGTCTATGGTCGTATCTTGAGAAATGGCTTCTGCCATTTCTTTAAGATCAGCCTTACTAATCACATTTCCTAGGCCGGAATTAAACAAAGAACACAAATGAAGGGCTGCTTCCTTTTTATCCTCAATGGCAATAACAGCACTTCCAACATAGAAGTTTAGGATAGAGCCTGCGTAGATTCCAAATAAGGAAAAATCCAAATTACTCCCCTTTTGTTGAAGAGCTTTTAAAAATTTCTCAAAGTCATCTTGAAGCATGGTTTTTTGGACAGGATTTAGCATGGCACAAAAGTACTAAAGCTTATCTTAATTTCAACATCCATTTCTATGGAAGATTTCTGTTGGTTTTGCTACAAAAAGAATTAGGGATAGTCCATCAATTCGATTGATTTCCTATCCCTAATCTGCTAAACACGAAGTCTAGCGTTATGGTTGTATATAAAAGCGTCAAATTAAAACGCTTTAGGTTTTTTTCGATTAACCAAGCCTATTTACGAACAGATACCGAAACTCGACGATCTTGTACACGATCAGATTCTGGAGCAGAAGCATCAAATTTCGCAAATTCAGAACCATAGCCTTCTGTCTCAATCACCTGACCACCTACACCTTTTGCATCAAGAGCATTCTTAACCGCAACCGCGCGTTCGTTGGAAAGTTTCTTGTTATACGATTCATCACCTGTTTTATCGGTATATCCTCCGATTTTAATTTTCAAATCTGGATAAGCTTTTAATATTTCAGCAATATTTTCCACTTGTACCTGACTTTCCGGTAGGATATTCGAAGTGTTTGTTTCGAAATTCAAGTTATCAAAATCAAACCAACGGTTTTTAAGTTCTTCTTCAGTCATGTTGCTATATCCTGCATTTATGAACTGTACCAATTGATCTTCAATACCACCTTTATAAGCGTTCAGAGTTTTACCATCTGGCAAAGTAACCATTATTGACTCTCTCACAGGAGTTGCAGAGGTTGCAGCAGAATTATCTACGGTCATGGTATCCGAAGGAGTCATCATAGCTGTTGAGTCTACTACATTGTCCTTATCGTCATTTCGGAAGTTCTTTCCAAACAGGAACCATAATAACAATAACAGTAAGGGTATCAATAACCACCAAAGGCCACCACCCTTTTTACGTTCTTCCTGATGAACGACAGGTTCGTTCGGGTTACGGATAGGTCCAACTGGATCAACTCGTTCACGCATTGGCACTACAGAGTCTTCTACTAGAACGTCTTTAACTGGATCAACAACTGGTTCTGTATGTTTCGGGATGGCATGTCCCACATTGGACGCGGCATCTCCAAATAGGCCTAAGGAAAGGCCGGCAGGTAGAGCTGATAAAAATCCAGATTTTTGTTCATTCAACTCTCCCGTAATACGATTAGCATCCCAATTGACACCATTCATGGTAATCGCTGAAATAACAGATGGAATTGCAGATTTTAAAATGTTCATTACCGATCCGGAATTCGTTCCTAAGAATCCAGAAAGTTTTTCGAGAACAAAATCTAGCTTACCACCGAACAATTGTCCGATGATTCCTTGTACCTGTTCTCCGAAACCAGAGTTAGGATTGTCAAGTGGGACATTAATATCTTGCCCTGGTTCATTCGTTCCGGTAAACATACCTTTGAAACGATCTAATATGCCTTGAAGAGCACCTTCAGGTTGCTGTTGCAAGCCTAAGAATAGTGCAGGTAATGAGGCATCAAGGCCTTGTTGTACTTTTTCATTTGTCATACCCTCGTTTGCCGCTAGGCGGTCAATGCTTTCTCCTGTTATCAAGGAGCGGGCAGCGTTTAGCAATCGGTTTTCCATAATAAATGCTATTAGTGATAATCTACAAACAAGCGATGTAATATTTTGTTTGCAATTGCACTTATAATTAAATTAATACTATCTTAACAAGAGAACCTTAATTTTGTAGCAGAGGATATCAATCAACTTATTTTAAAATGAACAAAAAGTTATCTGTATTAATTTTAGCCCTAGCCTTCTTTACAAGTTTTGCATACGCACAGAAACAACCCAAATATATTTTCTTTTTAATTGGAGATGGAATGGGTCTGAGCCAAGTAAATTCAGCGGAATTATTTCTAGCGGCACAAAAGAAACAACATGCTATAGTCCCATTAGTATTTAGTAAATTTCCACATGCAACCTTCGCAACCTCCTATTCATTATCACATGGAGTAACCGACTCTGGGGCTGGAGGTACTGCTTTAGCTGTTGGTTACAAAACAAAAAATGGTGTTATTGCCATGGATAGTGCCGGCGTAAAACCTTATAAAAGCATTGCCTATTTAGCAAAAGAAAAAGGCATGAAGGTTGGGATTACCACTTCGGTAAGTATTGACCATGCTACTCCAGCATCATTCTATGCCAATCAACCAGACCGTGATATGTATTATGAAATTGGTCTGGATATCATCAAATCAAATTTCGATTTCTTTGGTGGATCTGGTTTCTTAAAACCTACCACCAATGCTAAAAAAGAAGAAGTAGCTTCATTAATTCCCCAATTAGAGAAAGCGGGTTATCAGTTTTTCCACGGAATTAATGAATACAAACAAGCTAAAAACAAACAAGCTAAAACCATCTTGATGAATAATAAAGGTGCTGATGCAGTATCCTTAAATTATGCCATAGATCAAAAACCTGGCGACCTAACTTTGACTCAAATCACTGAAGCTGCGATAGAATCATTGAAAGACAGTAAAAATGGTTTCTTTTTAATGGTTGAAGGTGGTAAAATTGATTGGGCTTGTCATTCAAATGACGGTGCAACTACTGTTCATGAGGTTCTAGACTTCAACTCAGCTGTTAACAAAGCTTATGAATTCTATGAGAAACATCCAGAAGAAACTTTAATTATCGTTACGGCTGACCATGAAACTGGAGGTTTGGCAGTAGGGAATGGTAGTTCAACATTACGCTTGAATAACCTTGCCAATCAAAAAATATCTCAAGGTGCTTTATCCGGCATTATTAACGATTTCAGAACCAAGAATCCTTCAGCAAGTTGGGATCAAGTAAAAGAACTTTTAAGCCTACATACAGGATTATGGAAAGCTATTAAGGTTGCAGAGAAAGAAGAAAAAGAAATTTTCGCTGCTTACGAAAAGAGTTTTGTAAATCATCAGAACGAAACAGAGAAGAGTTTATACGCTACAAACGACAAAATTGCTTCTTTGGCTGTACATGCAGTAAATAAAGTAAGTTCATTAAGCTGGGCCTCAGGTGGCCATTCAGCAGCTTATATCCCGGTTTTTGCTATTGGAGTAGGTGCAGATCAATTTAACCATAAAATGGATAATGTTGATATCCCTAGAACTGTCGCAAAAATCGCTGGCTGGAATATTCCATAAATCATATAATAAGTATTTTTTTGGTTTAGATTTCATATTCAAAAATGGAAAAGGCATGAGAAATCATGTCTTTTTTTTATTTATTACTTTTTGATTCAATATTCCTGATAAAAGGATTCTGAAAGACATATATGATTTCTATATTCCAATAGAAAGGATTTAAAATATTGTTTTTAATAATTTACAAATGCTTTAATTTTAGATTGCTATTATTAGTATATTCAATAGACAATAATGATGTTTTCCATTTATGTTTTTAAGTACATAAGCGAACTATTAACCAATTAAATAAGACAAATCCCACTAATATGAAAGCTTTTAAGATCTTCTTGTACATAGTCAGTTGTATTATTTTCCTTGGTCCTACAAGTAGTATATTTAATGGAAAATTCAACTTATTTGGGTTTCCTCAGGTTTATTTTCAACGTGCTGTTTTTGATTCAAATGTAAATACTGGTTTTTCATTATCTTTTACTCCTATTAATTTAATCTTGGATTTAGTTCTGTTGATTCTTGTGATTTGGCTTATTAAGCGATTTATCAAATAATAAAAAATTGCTGTATGCCCAGACCATACAGCAATTAATCTGTTTCCATCTTAAATAATCAAAGGAACAATAAAGTCACAGATTTGAAGTAATATTGACTCTTTTGAAAACCTTTATGGACATTCATTTAAGTAGCCATAGCTGGACTACTTTCTCCCTTTCCAGAAAGAAATAACAATCGATCTACACGCACTTCAGTACTTTGCTTTTCTTCTCCATTTCTATTCGTGTATTTGGAGTGTACTAGCCTTCCTTGAATTAACCATAGGCTTCCCTTCTGCCCTTTCTTTTCCAAATGCTTTGTTAAATTTCCCCAGACACTTAGAGTATGCCATTGGGAGTTAGTTACTTGCTTATTGTCCTTATCTAGGTAGGTGATGTTCGTCACAAACCTTATTATACAATAGGCAACACCATTTTGACTAACTTTTACTTGTGCATCTGTACCTAATCGACCTAGCAACTGTACAGAATTTCTTAATGAACTCATAATCATAACTTTATCTTGTTTTATTATATTAACCACCATAGGGCTTCTAAACACAATTCAAAGTTCAGTAGTTCCTTAAAAATCATTCGTATACCAATTGGTTATAGGTGATTATAAGTGATTATAAATGATTAAAACAATAGAAATAGTACTATGCCAGACAAAACATGTAATGAATGCCAAAAAATAATTCGCGGGCGATCAGATAAAAGATTTTGTGATGACAATTGCCGAAATGCCTATAACAACAGGAAGAATAGTAGTCAGGATAATGTTTTGCGGATGATCAACCGCAAACTCCGTAGGAACAGAAATATTCTTCAGGAATATCTTGGTGAAGAAAAAATGATTAAGGTGAATAAATTCAAGCTTTTAACCGAAGGATTTACCCTTGATTTTCACACGCATACCATTCTGACAAACAAAGGACAAACGTATTTCTTCTGTTATGAATATGGATTTTTAGAAATTGAAAATGGTCTGCTTTTAATTGTCAAGAACAATAAAAACCTCAAACAACAAAAAGTCCTCAATGCAAATACCTAAACCTTTTTTGTCAACTGTTTTCTTTGAGCTGAAAATCCTTTCAGCTCTTTTTTATTGATTGGAATATTAATTCCATTCAATTTATCATCCCAAGGAGTAATGCGTGTTGCCATTATTATCTATACCCCTTAAGGGAAAAATAAAAAAAGCTGCCTAAATGTCCTAGACAGCATTATATGTTATAAATAAATCTTCTGCACTTCATATTTTATAAATAAGTTGCCATAAATATTTGCTGTTTTCATGCTTTCCTATCGTGTAGAAGAAGGTAATTTCTAACTAAGGGATCAGCTTTAAACAGGTACTTCGATTAAAATAAATTCTGCCTTGGTATCTGCTTTAATGGTTACATGCTCTTCACCAAGTATGGCCAATCCATCTCGAGTTTGTAACTTTTGGCCTCCCACTTCTACATCACCACGAATTACGAATACATATAATCCATTTTTCTTGTCCTTCCAAACATATTCCCGCGAAAAACCAGCTGTAAAATCTGCCCAATGAATCCAAGCATGTTGATGGATCCATACGCCGCCATCATCTGCATTTGGTGAAAGTATTTGGAGGAAATTATTATGCGCTTGGTCAAAATCAATCTTTTGTTGGTCATACCGAGGTTCAACATTTTGCTCATCAGGAATAATCCATATCTGTAAAAATTCTACAGGCTTACTTTCGGATTGATTGTATTCACTATGTTCAACGCCAGTTCCTGCGCTCATGACTTGTATTTCCCCTTTTTTGATTACGGAAGAATTACCCATGCTATCCGTATGAGCCAACTCTCCTTCTAATGGAATGGAAATAATCTCCATATTGCTATGCGGATGACGTCCAAAGCCCATTCCTGGGGCTACTTGGTCATCATTTAATACCCGTAAAGCACCAAAGTTCATGCGCTCAGCATCATAATATTCAGCAAAGCTGAATGAGTGTTTTGATTGTAACCAACCGTGGTTTGCATCGCCACGCGTATCTGCTAGGTGTAAACTGTATTTTGCCATCTTAATATTTTCCTTCCTATTTAGTTATAACACAAAGTTGAAAAGAAATGTTTCTCTAAGCATTGATGTAGGATAAGAAAAACACTACTAAAGTAGACCTTCATCCTTAAAACTCAGGTATCCTGAATCCGTGAAGATCAAGTGATCTAATACTTGGATATCCATCAGTTGAGCAGCTTGAACAATTTTCTTGGTCAATTGCTTATCTGGTTCACTTGCACGTAATGTGCCAGAGGGATGGTTATGAGCCAAAATAATAGAATGGGCCTTATTACTAAGCGCATAGCGCAGTATGATTCGGATGTCTACAGGTGTAAAGTCCTGACCACCCCTACTAATCATTTGCCGATCTATGGCCTTACAACCGGTATTTAAATAAATTGCCCAAAATTCTTCATGAGGTAGGTCTTGGAGTTGATCTTTTAAGTATTGAAATGCAAGCTTACTACTGTTTAAAATATCCCTTACTTCTTCCTGAAAATCTTGTCTTCTTCTGCCTAGCTCTAAAGCAGCGATGATGCTGATGGCTTTAGCTTCTCCAATCCCACGAAACTGACATAAATCATTTACCTCTAACTTGGAAAGCCTTAACAAATTATGATTTACACTTCCTAGTAATCTTTTGCACAATTCTACTGCAGATTCATTTCTGTTTCCAGAGCCAATTAAAATGGCTAATAATTCGGCATCAGATACTGATCTTCGTCCATGTAATAAGAGTTTTTCTCGAGGTCTATCTGCTTCTGCCCATTCGCGAATGACCATTTTTTCCATATAATTCCTTTTTAACGTATTCTTCGATTTCTATTTAAAAATAACAAGAAAAAAGCATATATAAAACTCATTATCAATATGTTAACGACATCATTTTAGATTTTATACAGAAACCTTATCTTTGTAAACATTTCAAAAAGGTTTGAATATTATGAGTAAAGCAATTATCAAGACAGAAAAAGGCGACATGACTGTGGAATTTTACAACGCAGATGCTCCAAATACCGTAGCTAACTTTATTAAATTAGCTAAATCAGGATACTACGATGGTTTAACATTTCACCGCGTAATTAATGACTTTGTAATTCAAGGTGGATGTCCAAATACACGCGAAGGTGCTACAGGTGTACCGGGTACTGGTGGTCCAGGATACAAGATTGACTGTGAATTAACAGGAGAAAACCAATACCATGATCGTGGTGTATTGTCAATGGCACATGCTGGTCGCAATACGGGAGGATCTCAATTCTTTATTTGCCATAGCCGTAATAATACTGCTCACCTAGACAGAAACCACACTTGCTTTGGTAAGGTTGTAGAAAATGTTGATGTAGTAGATGATATTCGTCAAGGAGACCGCATTTTAGGAATTGAAGTAATCGAGGATTAATAATAAACAGAAAGCATGAATTTAAGAGGATTAGTATCTGTAACTGGAAAACCAGGATTATATAAATTAATTGGACAGAACAAAGGTGGGTTTGTTTTAGAAACATTAGATGCGGCTAAATTGAAGTCAGTAGTTAATCTTTCGACCACAAAAATGGCTACTTTAGAAGATATCACTATTTATGGTGAAGAGGAAGAAATCCGATTGTTAGATGTTTTTGAGACTATCAAAACTAATTCTACAGAACTTCCTGACCCTAAAGCTGACGGTACTACCTTACGTAATTTCTTCCGTGAGGTTGCTCCTGGTCATGATGAAGACCGTGTTTATTCATCTGATATTAAAAAAGTTATTACTTGGTACAATATCATTAAGGAACTTCCATTATTTGACGAAGAAGCACCTGCACCTTTAGTATAATTACTGAAACGGTACACAACAAAACAAAACATAGAAAAGCTCCATCAATCAAAAATTGATGGAGCTTTTTTCATTTTCAGGAAAACATTTACTTCCAGACTTGTTAATATAGCACAGATAGCCTTTAATTATTCGGATAGCATTTGTTATATTTAGGGAATAGCTGAAAATTGGTATTTCGAGCCAAATCAGTTAATAAAAATATTTTAACACATCTATGAGTTTAAACTACGAACTGCCTTTATTAGAAAAAGCCAATTACCAAGCTTTTTGGGATTGGTTTAAAGAACATAGTCAAGATTTTTACGAGACATTGCAGAAAGGCGAGTTGGTCGAAGAGGATTTAATATCGCTGTTAGCTCCTAAAGTCACTGAATTAGACTTGGGACTATATTTTTTAATTGGTTTAGAAGAGAATTCTGCGAAACTGGTATTCACGCCGGATGGCAATGTCCGCAAGGTTTATCTTGCAGAAGAATTGGTTGCTACAGCTCCTGAAGTCCCTTATTGGCGTTTCTCGGCATTGAAACCGCCAACTAATGTTAGTTCATTTTCCATTCGAATGTTGGACCTGGAGTTTGATAAGGATAAAATAAGCTTTTACCCAAGAATCAATCCCTCCTATCCAGATGAAATAGATTTGGTCATGATTTATCGACCATTTCAAGAGGAATTTGCAGATGAAATTACCAATGGTGTTTTCATTTTCTTAGATAATTTTTTGGGTGAGGAAACTATGATCGATCGAATAGACCGATTGGAGGTTCGAGGTCCTGGGGATGATATTCCTGAGGAAATTCCAGTTGAAAAACTACCGGATTATATTGATTGGCGAGAAAAAGAATTTGTCGAGAAGTATCAAGACATAACCTTTGACCTTAGTGAGGAACAATACGCGGGGTATGAAGCTACTTTAGAAGATGGAACACCAATTATCTCGACCATCAATACAGGAGCCATGAAATGGGACCATAAAGCCTCACACCCGTGGATGTTTTTTATAACGCTACATTTTGAGGAAGTAAATGAAGTAGGATTCCCTACTGAAAAAGAATACAATCTTTTGAGTGACTTAGATAACCAAGCCTATCAGTTACTGCCTATCCTTGAAGGAAACATTTACCTCGGTCGTGAATTGGGAGATTCTCAGTGTGATATTTATTATGCTTGTAAAGATTACCGAATGGCTTCAAAAATTGCCGATTGGATAGTAGCAGAATATAAAGACAAATTGAACATCACAATTGATATCTTTAAGGATAAATATTGGCAAGCACTTGAGCGTTTTAATTTCTAACTTATGGAATTAGAAGATTTAAAATCCATGGATATTCAAATTAGACCTTATGAAAATAAGGATAAAGAGCTGCTATTAGATTTGCTCCGTTTAAATATTCCAACCTATTTCCACCCAAATGAGCTGGAAGATTTAGCAAATTATCTTGACAAGGAGACGGAAGATTATTTCGTACTGGAGGTAAATTCTAATTTACTTGCTTCAGGAGGAATTAACTATGATGAGGATGGACATACCGCAAAAATAAGTTGGGATATCGTACATCCAGAGTACCACAAGAAAGGATTAGGTTCTCGATTGTTGATTCATAGGTTAGCTTGTATCAGAAGCAAACCTTCTATAGAGAAAATCACCGTAAGGACTTCGCAATTCGCAGATCAATTCTATGGAAAACATGGCTTCCAAGAATTTGATCGTCAAAAAAACTATTGGGCCGAAGGCTATGATTTAGTAAGCATGGAATTCCAACCCATAATTTAAAAACTATGATTATTTCAAAAAAACAAATCCTTTCAATTGGATTAATAACAACAGCAAGCTTAATTTTTGGCAGCAGCTGTCAACAGAATAGTAAGACCAAAGAAACGGATTCGACTACAGATTCTTTACCTGAAAAACAGGTAGACTCAAATACTACGGAACTAAAATTAGATACGGCTTGGAAAGATTTAGGAGACTCATTAGAAGTTCCTGAGTTTGCCATTAAACTGGAGTTTTCAGAAAAATCTAAAAAGCTAATCAAAGAAACACAAGAGTCGGTAATTATTAGCACCTATTTGTTGGGTGTTCCGGCCGATAAGAATTCCTCAGCCTATAAAAATGATGGTCAGATGGCCCTTGCTAGTCAGGATATAGAGTTATTGCAAGAGGATTTTGCCATTGTGCATGGAATGAAAATTGCCAAAGCAGATTTAGATCTTTTGGAAAATAGAGATTTTGACGTATCAGTAAATGTATATTCCGGTCGAAGAAGTAATCCTAACAACGTACTTTCTGGAGGTTATTTCGATGGAAAAATATCTAGTGCTCGAGGAAAAGTACACAACATAAAGTTAGAATTGATAGAAGAGGCTCATCCAATTAATTAATAATTCTCAGCTAATTAGAATTTCGGTTAATAAGTACGAATAATAACCTTCTCTGTTACACAAGTTACAAGTACTTCCTTTTAATTCATGCATCTTTGAATAGATTCAAATGAAAAGAAAGTAGAAAGCAAAAGGAAAAGATTTATCGACAAGGACGTGGAAAAACAACAATTGAATCAAGCATATTGGAATGAGCGATGGGAAAATCGTCAAATGGGTTGGGATATTGGATATGCCTCTACCCCTATTGTCGAATTCATGGATGGCTACGAGAATAAGGATGCAGCTATTCTGATTCCTGGATGTGGCAATGCCTATGAAGCAAATTATTTACTGGATCAAGGATTTACCAACATTACGCTGATCGACATTGCACCTAAATTAGTGGAAGATGTCAGAAAAAGACTGGAAGGCAAAGCCAATATCAAGGTGTTATTAGGGGATTTCTTTGACCATGAGGGCTCATATGACTTGATTCTGGAGCAGACATTTTTCTGCGCCATTGATCCTACTTTACGTCCAGCTTACATCAGTAAATCAGCTTCTCTATTAAATGAAAATGGACTATTGGCTGGTGTATTGTTCAACATTCATTTCCAACGTCCTGGGCCTCCATTCGGTGGTCATGAAGAAGAATATCATTCTGCTTTCGAAAAATCATTTGAACTTCAAATTATGGAGCCTTGCAGGAATAGCATTCCTGAACGAAAAGGTTCTGAATTATTTATCAAATTGAAGAAGAAAGATGTACAGAATTAAAAATTATCTAAGTCAATGGAGCATCATGCGTATTTTAAGACTTGTTATGGGGATTGTAATCACTATCCAAGGAATTAAATCCGGTCAATGGATTATTACAGGATTAGGAATTATGTTTACAGCATTACCTCTATTCAACAGGGGCTGTGGTGCCAATGGCTCCTGTGATGTTCCTCAGAGAAGAAGGGAACAATAAAACAACCCTTTTATCGAATACAGTTAGTCTATTTATATAAGCTATCTGAACATTTTTACTTGCAAAATACATTTTATCCTTTTAGAAATTAAACATTTATGTAAATTAGCAGTTATACAGTTATGTTCAGATGGCTTTACATACCGCTAATCATCATGCTTTGTTCATTCGCACCAAAGCAAGTGTCAGCATGTGAAAAGCACTTGGAGACAACAGAAAAAAGTTGTCATAAACCAGATGAACAAAAACAACAAGAGAATGAGCATGCTTGTTGCAAAGATCATCCGCAAGAACATAAAGACCATGCTGGCAAATGTTCTTCAGAAAATGGAGCTTGCTGTTGTGTTGTTCCCCATGTATTAAACTGCTGCTTAATCAGCTTTGAATATGATTTCTCCACTATTATTCCAACAGAGGAGAAAGTTTATCAGACTTTAAGTCCTGCTTTAATAGCCTCAGGATTCTTTAGCATTTTTATCCCTCCTAAAATAGCGTAATACCTTCTCAAAAAAGTATTTATTTAAGCTACTCTGCTATTTCCAGAGCTTAGCTGCTATTTTATGTATTTATTATTTAGATAAAAATGAAAAGATCCATTCTTTTATTGGGTTTGTTGTTTGCCTTTGGTATGAACCATGGCCAAGCCCAAATTAAAAATCAAAAGACCGTTACTGCCAAAGTGAAAGGTAATTGCGGTATGTGCAAGAAAACCATTGAAAATGCAGGAAATGAAAAAAACATTTCATCCGTAGTATGGAATGCAGACTCCGAAACTGCAACTATTAACTTTGATCCCAATAAGACAAATGAGGAAGCAATTCTAAAAAAGATTGCTCAGGCGGGATATGATAATGAATCTTTCCGTGCACCAGATGATGTATATGCAAAACTACATGAATGTTGTTTGTATGAAAGAGATCATCAAACTCCTGCAACTAAGCCTACAGAAAATCATAGTAATCACAGTGATCACCAAGTTTCCCAAAGCTCGGACAATCAAGCAGCTAATGAGCTAAACAGCTTATTTGGCCATTACTTGGCATTAAAGGATGCCTTGGTAGCCAGCAATGGTAAACAAGCAACACAGCACGCTGAAATGCTAGCCAAAGCCATACAAGCAGTAGACATGAAAAAGCTAGCTGATAAAGAACATCAGTTATGGATGAAGGTTTACAAACAACTGGAACAGCAAGCTTCTTCCATTTCAAAAGATAAGTCAATAGACAACCAAAGGAAATCCTTTATTCAGCTATCTGAAAACATGTATGCCCTTTCAAAGGTCGCTAATTATGGCAAGACACTTTATTGGCAGCATTGCCCAATGGCAAATCAGAATAAAGGTGCTAATTGGTTAAGTACAGAAGAAAATATTAAAAACCCTTATTACGGCAGTAAAATGCTCACTTGTGGATCTGTTGTAGAGAAAATCTAAAACCAAATCACAACGCAATTATTATTAAAGTAAAGAGGGAAAACATGAAATATCATTTAAAATATAGTCTGACGGCTATATTCTTACTCATTTGTCTATGGGTTCAGGGGCAGCAGGTTGTTCGCTATGATTTATATGTGAAAGACACACTTGTAAACTATAGCGGAAAGACCAAGCCTGCAATTGCTGTTAATGGGGGAATACCTATGCCTACTTTACATTTTACAGAAGGCGATACGGCAGAAATCCATGTACACAATCAATTGAAAGAAGGAACTTCCCTTCATTGGCACGGAATATTCCTTCCTAATGAAGAAGATGGGGTCCCATTTCTTACACAAATGCCCATTAAACCAAAGGAACCTTATGTCTATAGGTTTCCCATCATCCAGAACGGTACCCATTGGTATCACAGTCATTCTGGAATGCAGGAACAAATAGGAATGTATGGGGCTTTCATACTCCATAAAAAACAAAATGATCCAACATTCCGTAAGGGAATTGATGACTTACCTAGTATACCCTTGGTTCTAAGCGAATGGACCGATTTAGATCCAGATAATGTGCATCGGATGTTGCACAATGCCAATGATTGGTTTGCGATTAAGAAAAATGCAACACAAAGTTACGCCGAGGCCATCAAGGCAGGTCATTTTAAAACTAAACTAACCAATGAATGGAAGCGTATGCTTGCCATGGATGTAAGTGATGTTTATTACGATCGCTTTTTAATTAATGGCTCTAGCGAGCAACAGCATTCTCAATTTAAGGCAGGTGATAAAGTTCGGCTTAGGGTTATCAATGCTGGAGCATCATCCTACTTTTGGCTTACTTATGCAGGCGGAAAAATAACGGTTGTCGCCAATGATGGCAATGATGTTGACCTGTAGAAGTTGACCGATTGCTAGTAGGAGTTTCTGAAACGTACGATGTTGTAGTCACAATCCCTGAAGATGGTTTTGCTTATGAATTTATGGCTACTCCGGAAGATAGAACAAACCATGTATCCATCTATCTAGGTAACGGAGTTAAACAACTTGTTTCTCCCCTACCAAAACTCAAATATTTTGAGGGCATGAAAATGATGAATGACATGATGAAGATGAATGGAGACCTCGATGATATGGGTATGAAAATGAGTCTTCAGAAAATGGATATGAATACTGTGATGTATCCGGAAATGGAAGGTAAAGAATCGCATCAACATGTAGAGGGAATGGAAATGCCTGATAAGGAAAACTCCAAACATGAAAATCATCAAGAAAATTCAGCCAACAAGGAACATACTGGTCATGAACAACATAATATGGCTGGCAACAGTAACCAAAGGGCTGAAATAGTAACCTTAAATTACGGCATGTTACGTTCTCCAACGAAAACGACATTGCCAAAGGATGCCAAAGTTCGAGAACTCCATTTCGAATTAACCGGAAACATGAGTCGATACGTATGGAGCATGGATAATAAGGTGCTGGCAGAGTCCGATAAGATCCTCATCAAGAAAGGAGAAATACTACGGATTACACTTTATAATAATTCCATGATGAGGCACCCTATGCATTTACATGGTCACGACTTCCGTGTCATAAATGGCCAAGGTGAATATGCCCTTTTGAAGAATGTATTGGATATCATGCCAATGGAGACTGATACTATAGAATTTGAATCTAACGTTGATGGAGACTGGTTTTTCCACTGTCACATCTTATATCATATGATGGCGGGAATGAATCGTGTATTTAGCACGGAAAACCAACCTCCAAACCCACATTTACCAGACAAGGCTTGGGCATATAAGAAATTGCAAAGAGAAAGCAATATGCCGCATTTTATGATCCAAAATGATTTTGCTACAAATGGTAATGATGGTGAACTCATGCTGCACAATACCCGATGGAGCTTGACCTCTGAATGGCGATTGGGTTATCAAAACATGCATGGTTATGAGGTAGAAACTCATTTAGGTCGTTATGTGGATAAAATGCAATGGTTCATGCCATTCATTGGTTTCGATTGGAGATACCGAAAGATGGAGCATAATGAAGTGGAGAAAAACCTGTTTGGTCAAAAGAACAGCAAGGATGAACGGGCGCTATTTAGTGCTGGATTTGCCTATACCCTTCCTATGCTAATTCGCTTTCAAGCAGAGGTGTATCACGATGGTACCGTTCGGTTAGGATTAATGCGTGAGGACATTCCTTTATCAAAAAGATTAAGAGGGGGATTTATGGTTAATACAGATAAGGAATATATGCTTGATTTACGGTATATCTTAACTAGAAACCTTGGAATCCGTGGTCATTACGATTCTGATATGGGATATGGAATTGGACTTTCCGTCAATTATTAAAGGAACTTTACACACAACTATTAATAAAATTAAGGCCTCCGCTTGGAGGCCTTAATCATTTAAAAGAACAAGAACTTTAAATTTTCTTAAATATCTCGTTTGTATCCAGGTTTATCCATCATTTTATCTAATGACATAGGACCTGAGCCTACAATTACAAAATAACAAAGTAATAGCAACACGATTAGTGATAACCAGAACTCTGAATTTAAGAAGCTAAAACCTTGGGTAATGTTGACAAAAAATACCGCTCCGATCAGTATTGGAATCTGGATTAATGAAGCAAATCTAGTCACAAAGCCTAGTGCGATAAATATCCCACCAACCAAATGAGCAAATACAACATAGTGTACTGCACCCCAAATGGAAAGTTGGAAATGCGTTCGCTCAATTAATGTTGCTACGGAATCCCTATCCATAATGAAACTGACCCCCTTGGCAAATATTAATATACCAAGTGCGATTCTAACAAAATCAATCCAACGTGGATGATGATGATCTCCCCAATGTTCAATGCGTTGAATTAGGTTCATAATGACCTCCTTTTTAAATTGGTTATATAAACTCAACGCATTACAACATCCTCATATTGTGTTAATTAAAGATTTTTTTTTCAAGAATTGAAAATATTAATCATTCAATATCAATTCAATAACTGGAATCTGAACATCCGGTTTTACTACTGGAAGATCAACAATAAGGTCATTTTCACCAGCTGTAATAGTCATGTGTTCTCCATCTTTAGCCGAACTGCGCGAGCTATATTTTATCTCCGAATTATCGTGTAAGAATTGGGCATATTTAACTTTTCCTTTGAATCCTGGCAGATAGAGTGTCTTAAATGGATATTGCAATAAATGTACATAGAGACGATTTGTTTTCGGATTATAGGTTAACATACTATTATCAGGTTTATTAAATCCTGCAGGCGCTTCTGTACAACCATAGATGGCTTTACTATTTAAGCGCATCCATTTTCCCATCTCTTGAAGACGTTCCATGGCACGGTCATCAAAATTCCCTCTTGCTGTTGGACCAACATTTAACAGTAAATTACCTCCTTTACTGACAACCTCAATCAACATGGCAATCAATTGATTACTGGATTTCCAGGTATTCTCATCGCGATGGTAACCCCAAGAACCCGAAAAAGTCTGACAGGTTTCCCAAGGTACTTTTACCCCATTTACTGTTGGCGATGTTTGAGGCATAAATTGCTCTGGTGTTTTATAATCCCATCCCCATGCATCTGATCCTAAGTCCAGACGATCATTCATGATAATATTGGGCTGTAAGGTTCTAGCCATTTTGACCAAGCCCTCACTATCCCAATCTTGATGACCTTTGCCATCCTCACCTGGATAAGAAAAATCCCAAAATAACAAATCGATCTTTCCATAATTGCTCAATAATTCTCGAAGTTGATCCTTTAAGTACTTACGAAAGACATCCATATTTTTGTCCTTGTTTTTTGACCTCGCATCTTTACTATTACGTAAGGGGTGTGTATTATCAATCAAGAAATCTGGATGATACCAGTCAATCACTGAAAAATAAAAACCAATCTTCAGATCATTTTTACGACAGGCTTCTACAAATGGCTTAATTAAATCCTTGCCGTAGGGTGTTTTAGCAGCATTAAAATCGGAAGTCTTGGTATCCCATAAACAGAAACCTTCATGATGTTTTGCCGTTAGTACCACGTATTTCATTCCAGCCTCTTTAGCTGCCGCAGCCCATTCCTCTGGATGATATAAATCCGGATTGAATAAATCGAAATACTTCTTTTTATAAGTATCATGGTCTATTTGCTCACGCTGTTGCACCCATTCATGTCGAGCAGGAAGTGCATACAATCCCCAATGAATAAACATGCCAAAACGGTCATTTTTCCACCATTGCATACGCTCTTCTTTGTTCTCAATAGATTTCTCTTTCCAATCTTTTGATTGAGCGAATACATTTCCAGTAAATAAAATACAGATTAATAGGGCAAAGCCTACTTTTCTAAAATTAGGGTTTAGGGAATTAAGGTTCATTAGGTTAAATTTTAATATTCTCGGAAATTAAGAAAAATAAACCGATTAGGAGAGCTTTAATCCTTAAATCATTAAATATTTACCATCCATTTCAGGGTTAAAAACGACCTGCAATTATAAATTATCGACCACGGCAGCATAAGATTCAAACCAAACTTTTTGATCAATTTATTGTTAGTTAATAAGATAATACAAAAAATAAAAGCAATGCCATTACTTAGTAAATATACCATGAAGTTGGCAGACAGTCCGTTCTGGACATTTGCCATTCATGACGGACAACATATCGATCCTCGGGTTCTCCCCTATCAACTTTTGAAGGAGGAAGATCGCATGCGCGAGGAAGATCCTTTTACAGCACTGATTGCTGAACTTCCTTGCAATCGTTTCATTATGGAAACCTCCAGGTTTCAACTGGATATTAATAGGGGAATTGAAGATGCCATTTATCTTCGACCTGATCAAGCATGGGGTTTGGACGTATGGCGCAAGGATGTACCAGAAGAGTTAGTAAATCAATTACGATTGGATCACGAAGCTATCTACGCAATAATTGAATCTAATATCCAACAAACCATATCCAAATATGGATACTTTGTCATTTTAGATATCCACAGTTACAATGCGCGCCGTGAAGGTCCCGAGCAGGAAATCAATACAGAAACCGATCCGCAAATTAATATTGGAACCTTGCATTTAAATGCCAAATGGCATCCCTTATTGGAGCGACTGATGTATGAATTAGGGAAGGAAAAAGTAAATGGAGAACCTTTGGACATTCGTGAGAATATCAAATTCAAAGGAGGATATTTATCCAAGGTGATTAATCAATTGTTTGGAGAGTATGGTGCTGTATTTGCCATAGAATTCCGAAAGGATTTTATGGATGAGTGGACAGGAATTCCTGTGCCGCATCATGTAGAAGCTTACAAGCAATTAATGATGAAGGCCTTAACAATATTAAATCAATATTTCTATTATGACGGAAAAGAATAAACCCCTTTTACGTATTTTAAATGCAATCAATAAACGAAACCCAATACATTATCAGATTCCAAATGTTGGGAAGTTTATCTTTAATAAAATAGTACCCTATATTTTCATTTACCGAATTCCCGCTTCTGGAAAAAAGGATAAAATGATTGCAGACTTGGCAAAAACAGAGAATGCAAGCATTGTTTGTAAAGCCGACTCTTTTCCACTTGAGGAATGGATTATGCCAATTGCCGAAAATTTGGCTCAAGAATTTGGGGCTTGCTTATTAATTGAGGTATGGGTTGCTGAAAAACCACAAAAACACGACGTTATGCTCCATATTGGGCAAAAGGATATTTTACCTTTGGCGCAATACCTTGAACGTAACATCCGAATGGAGGCACTAGAGCTATCTGTAACTATAGAAAAGGATATGAATATTCCTAAACCTGATCAGATGCCTGCGCTTTTTGGAAAAAAGTACCTGCAGAATAAGCAAATCTTATTAATGGGTATCTCTATTAATGATCGCTATCATGACCATGAAGAGAATATCTTGCCCTTGCTAATGCGTACCTTCCGAGAAACATTAGCAAAGTCATTGTCTCGTCTGTTCTTTGAATTTCTACGTGTCTATACCCACTTAAATGCAACTGCACAGAAAATTAATTTTCAGCAAGAGCTAACTCCCTTAATGAATGAAATTGATCAAGCCTTAGCTCAAGAAAGTAAGAAATTTGATTTCCTATTGATGGTAACCCCACTGAATGCTCATGAAGCTTGGTTGCAATTCAAAAAGGACAAATATTGGAAAGTACCGAAATTCCTATACAGACCCATGCATGTGGATCCGGATTTAGTGAAAAGGCGTTTATACAACCTTCGGATAGAAGATATATATGATCCAACCATGGCTTATATCTTCCGTGATAAACGATCTGAATTAGACTCTATGATTACGATGTTAGCAGATCGAGGAAAGGAAGATTTCCTTCATGGAAGTTTACAAGTATTTGGAAACGTGTCAGAGAAGCTATATAATTCTGCCTTGGCCATTTTGATGATGACTGAGCCGGAAAATATGTCCAATAAATCAGAAGAATGGATAGGCCCTGCCGAATTTGCTAAAATGGCAAGAGAGGAGGTTCGATTCTTACAACAGCAAAATGCTGAATTTAACTGTCCAATTCGTATTCGTGAGGACATCTCTGGGGTCATGGTTAACCGTGGCGCTTTAAATATCAGTAAAGAATATAAATTGACGTTAAATCGCGCTAAGGCATTGATACAACATGAGGTTGGAACCCATGTCGTCACCTATTTTAATGGCCGTATGCAACCTTTAAACTTATTCAGTCTTGGAGTACCAGGTTATGAGGAGCTACAAGAAGGTTTGGCTGTATTATCGGAATATATTGTTGGTGGCTTAAATAATAATCGTCTTCGCATTATTGCTGCACGAGTTATTGCAGTTCAACATATGTTATTAGGGAATTCCTTCACCGAATGCTTTACCTTATTGGTCGATCAATTTGGTTTTAGACCTGAATCAGCTTTTCAAATTGTAATGCGTGTTTATCGAGGAGGTGGATTAACAAAAGATGCCCTTTATTTAAAAGGGATAATGGAATTAATTCAATATTTACACGAAGGCCATAATGTTCATTTATTGATGATGGGTAAGATACGTAAGGATTATTTACCGATTATTAAAGACCTGTTACAAAGGGAGATCCTCATCCCTCCCGCTATTACCCCACGCTATCTATTTCCAGAATACTTAGAGAAATGGAAAGAAGTAAAAACGAAAGCATCTATTTTTAAATTGACACATTAGAACACATTCTTTAAAGCAAAAGCAACATATGAAAATTGCATTTTTAATTAATCAGACACACAAAGAAGAAGATAAATTCACGACGACCCTACTTGCTTTAAAAGCTTTAGAACGTGGGCATACTGTTCTCTATATCGGTCTTGCCGACTTTGTATATCAAGATGAACTGACGGTCTTAGCACATTGTCGAGTGTATGAACCAGGGGAAAAACTTCCTACAGCTGCTAGGTTTTTAAAACAACTAAGAGAAAGCTCGAAAGTTCTAACAGACATGGCAGATATTGACGTTTTATGGTTGCGATTTGACCCAACGCTTGATATGATTAGTAGACCTTGGGCAGCAGCATCTGGTATTCAATTTGCCCAATTGGTAAAACGTAATGGGGGATTTGTTATTAATGACCCAGACAATCTTATCCAAGCAAATAACAAACTGTATTTAGAGAATTTCCCTAAAGCGGTCAGACCAAAAACCCTAGTAACAAGAAATCATGAGGATGTTTTAAAATTCTTGAAGAAGCAAGGAGATAAAATAATCTTAAAACCATTAAAAGGATCTGGAGGAAAAAATGTGTTTCTTATAAAATCCAACGAAACACGAAACTTAAAACAAACGGTAGAAGCTATTGCTCGTGATGGTTATGTTATTGCTCAGGAATACCTACCTGAAGCTGTTAAAGGAGATATTCGCTTTTTCCTAATCAATGGTAATCCATTGGAGAAAGACGGCAAATACGCAGCCTTAAGACGCGTACAATCAGCTGATGAAATACGAAGCAATATACATCAGGGTGCAACTGCTGAACCTGCAGAAATTACCGCAGACATTCTTAAACTGGTTAAAAAAGTCTCTAAGAAATTAAGAGATGATAACATGTACCTGGTAGGATTGGATATCGTAGGCGATAAAATCATGGAGATCAATGTCTTTAGCCCTGGTGCTTTGAGACATATTAGCCATATTACCGAAGTTGACTTCTCTGATCTAGTGATCGAAGATTTAGAAAAAAGAGTACGGTCGTTTCAACGAGTAAAAAAATCAACCCAAAAGAAGTAAATACAAATCGTATATCTTAAAAAAGCCTTCACTTAATAATCTGATAAGTGAAGGCTTTTTTATACTATATTAATTTTCTATTTCTCGATGACCGTGTCATCGCTGTTTAAGGGAGCTGGGGGGATCTCCTTTACATTTCTTTCAATTTCTTTAAGTTCAACATGAACAGCATAAGTTGAGGGCTCTATTGGGTAACCCTTATAAGTCGCATATTCCCGGGTAAATATGGCGCCAAAATAAAGTATAGCAGCCGTATAATAGACCCAGAGCAATATCAATATTATCGATCCTGCAGCACCGTATGTAGTAGCTGTATCCGATTTTGACAAGTAAAACCCTATTCCCAAGCGTCCAAATACAAATAATATAGCTGTAAACAAGGCTCCAGCACGAACTGGTTTCCATTGTATTTCCACATCGGGTAAAACCTTAAATATTACCGAGAATAAAATAAAGGTAATTCCGAAGGTCAGAAGAAAGTTAACAATATCGACGGAATGAACTGCTACATCAGGAAAATATCGCATTAGACGGTCTGTAAATGCTAAAATCAACCCATTCACAACCAAGGTAACAACCAACAGGAAGCCTAGTCCAATTATCAATGAAGAAGAAAGCAACCTATCCATGATCAACTTTAACCAACCTTTCTTAGGTTTTGCCCGAACATGCCAAATCTTATTAATGGAATTTTGAATATCACCAAATACAGTCGTAGCACCAATAACAAGAGTTACCAAACTGATGATCAGAGCCATTGAGGATTTACCCGACAATTCTAAGTTTTTGATAATCTCTTGAACTTGCCTTGCTGCACTTCGACCAATTAATCCATTTAATTCCACAAATACTTTTCCCTTTATAGCTTCCTCTCCATAAAAAATCCCAGCAAGGGAAATCATTAAAACCAAAATTGGTCCTAGGGAAAAGATGGTATAATAGGCCAAGGAAGCACTATATTTCATGCTATCCTCATTCATAAAACCTAATACTGAGTTTTTTAAAATTGCAAATGTGTCCTTAAAGAAATTCCCTTTCTTCTTTTCTTCCATACTGTTTTAATCAATTATGTTAATCCAATATTTTAAACAGAAAAGGATAGAAATGGTTTGAAAATAGATATTACTCTCCTACTTCCTCAAATTTTCCTTGTTCATTAATACTGTATCGGGTGACAGTTTTAGTTGGCTCTTCTGACATGTAATTCCAATCGGTCAAGATAACTTCATTCTTTTTCAACAAACTCTCTTTTCGGAAGGCTGACTCTGCTATTTCATCATAAGCAATATCCAAGAAGTCAAGGATTTTACCTCTTTTATTGATGGTAAACAAGGTTGTGATCAATTCATGTTCTCCTAATGGATAAGTTAGAACTACACTATAATAGTTTGGCGAATAGTTTAATTTATAACGGAGACGTACTTGCTTTAAATTAACGTCTTCTACATCAAAGTTAATTCGCTTTAATAGGTCAGCATCTTTCAATCCTTTATTATCGTCATTATCGAAATTAGTGGAATCTACAAAGGGGAATTCTTTCAAGGATAGCTCCTCGAGTTCAGGAATTGTTGTTTTCGTGTTTTTTACTACTTCTTGCTTTTCAGCTACCACTTCTTCCTGCTCTGGCTTATGGGTATTGGTCTTTTCATTTTGCTGTTTACAACTCACAAGCAAGAGTAAACAAACAATAGTTAGTAAGGGTTTCATTTGCCTTTGTAAATATGAGCGAAAGATAAGATTTTTTTTCTAGATGTAATAATCCCAATCGTAAGCCTATTGCCATAAAAAAAGGCTGATCATGAATCATGATCAGCCCTAAAATTATATTAAAATATGGCCCCAATTTATGGAATCATAGGTAAAATGTTAATTATGTTTTACTTCCATTTCGTCTACATAATGTTCGTTAGGAACATAATCTGCATCGATTAAAGTTGCATAATCGGTCTTTTGTTTTTTACCAAAACGACGACCAATACTATCGAAGATGGAATATACTACCGGTACTACAACCAAGGTTAATAATAAAGAGGATAATAAACCCCCGATAATTACGATTGCAAGACCACGGTTCATATCTGCACCATCACCAGTTGCCATGGCAATAGGAATCATACCAAATACCATCGCGATTGTAGTCATTAAGATTGGACGTAGACGAGCGTGGTTGGCAGCTACCAAGGCATCATGTGTATTATCACCATGTTCCTTACGGTGGTTAGCAAAGTCAACCAATAAAATCGCATTCTTAGCAACCAAACCAATCAACATGATGATACCTAAGATTGTAAAGATGTTCAAGGATTGTCCTGTCAATGCTAATAATAATAAAGCACCGATAAAGGATAATGGAATAGAGAACATCACGACAAATGGTGTTGAGAAACTATCGTATAAGGAAACCATTACCAAGTAAACTAACAAGATCGAAGCTAATAAAGCCACTCCTAAAGTACCGAAACCTTCTTGTTGGTTCTCCATATTACCACCCCAGATATAAGCTACCCCAGGTTTTACTTCTAATTTCTCAAATTCTGCTTGCCATTCATTAGCTACATCCCCCAAAGAACGACCTACTATGGAAGCTTGAACAGATACTGCCGGTGATTTATCACGACGCTCTAACAATGAAGGTCCAGAACTATATCCAATTTCTGCAAACTGTTCCAATGAAATAGGTGTTCCTTGATTGTTAATGAATTTCAAGCCTCTAACATCAGAAATATTGGAACGGCTCTTCTCATCAAAACGGATATTGATATCATACTCATTATCACCAGCACGGAATTTATTATCATTGTTACCAGAGAATGCAGTTTGCATGGTCATCCCCACTGTTGCTACATTCAAGCCTAAAGAGGTCATTTTCTCACGGTCTACTTTCACATTGATCTCTGGATTACCACCTTCAGAAGATAACTTCACGTTGGTAGCTCCAGGAACTTTACGTAATAAATCTGCCGCTTGTCCAGCAAATTCGGCAGCATCATTAAGATCAGAACCTATTACGGTTAATTTTAATGGTGCTTGCTCAGCCCCCATCAGACCCATACTAACGAATTTCACTTTTGCTCCGATTAACTCTTTCTCCAACTCACGTTGTAAAATCGCAGCATAAACTTTAGAGTTTCCTTTGTACTCATCTTTCATGATAACGTGGATCTCCGATTTATAACGAGAACCTCCAACAGACATAACCCCATCAGATGATTGTCCTACAGTCGTAATAACACGCTCTACATCAGGCTTGCCTTTGATGATGGCCTCTGCTTTTTGCGTTAAAAAGTTTGTTTTCTCTAAAGAAGCATCCTTTTCTAATTCCAACTGCATTAGATATTCGCCTTTATCCGAGGATGGGAAGAAGTCAGAACCGATATATCCTAAAGGTAATAAGCTACATGAACCTACAAACAAGAATAAGGCAATACCTAATGTTCCCAATTTGGTCCATCTGCTTTTTAATGACCACTCTAAGATACCAGTAATCCAATGAGTAAATTTGGTTAATCCAGCTTCAAAACCAAGGATAATCTTTCCAAAGAATGAATTAGGATTAATATGCTCTAATCTTCCGAATCTGGAGTATAACCAAGGCACTACCGTAAAGGATACTAATAAGGAAAGTAAAGTCGAGATAATTACAGTCACACAGAATTGTGCTAAGATATTAGCAACAAGTCCTGAAGACATCGCAATAGGCAAGAATACCACCACAATTACCAAAGTAATAGCGGATACAGTAAACCCAATCTCTTTTGCTCCGTCATAAGCTGCACGAACCTTATTTTTACCCATTTCCATGTGACGGTGAATATTCTCGATTACAACGATTGCATCATCGACCAAGATACCTACCACTAGGGAAAGACCTAATAAGGACATTAAGTTTAAGGTGTAACCCATCAATAATAGTCCGATAAATGTAGCAATCAAGGAAAGTGGAATAGCCACCATCGTAATTGCAGCATTACGCAAACTATGTAAGAAGAACAACATAATGAAACCTACCAAAGCAACCGCAATCATCAAATCGTGCATTACATTATTCGCTGCGTTCAAGGTATAATCAGTCGAGTCATTCGCCAATAATACTTTTACATTATCTTTGGTATAATCCTTTTCTACTGTTGTAATGGTTTCTTTAACCAATTTGGAAACCTCTACCGCATTTGCATCTGATTGTTTGAATACCTGTAACATGATGGTATTCTTTTGATCTAAACGTGCGATTTTCTCAATTTCCTTGATACCATCCTGAACGTCAGCAATATCACGTAGGAAAATCGTTGTTCCTGTCGGAGTTGTAATTGGTAGATTTCTTAATTCATCTACTGTCGTTACTTTACCGGCAAGACGAATTGTCGTCCTGTTTTCACGAGTACTAACATTACCTGTAGGGAAATCTAAGTTCGATTGACCAATTACTTGTTGCACTTGACCAATAGAAAGACCATAACCTTCTAATTTCTCGGCATCAACACTTACTTGGATCTCACGTTCTTCACCCCCGATCAGGTCAACTTTCGCTACACCATTGATACGAGCAAAGATCGGTTGGATCTTATTGTCCAATAGGTCATAAAGTTGCTTCTCAGATAGGTTTGATGTTACAGCCAAACTCATGATGGCCACATCATCTAAGGAGAATTTATTCAAAGATGGTGCATCTACATCATCTGGAAGGTCGTTTAAGATGGCATTGATCTTACGTTGGGCATCTGTCAACAGGAAGTTGACATCTGCTCCATCATTTAAGGTGATCATGACCACAGAAACGTTTTCCATGGAAGTAGATTCCAATTTTTTAATACTCTCCAACGAGGAAACCGCATCTTCAATTTTCTTGGTTACGGTATTTTCAACCTCTGTTGGTGATGCCCCTGGATATACAGTTTGAATGGTAATTACATTTACCTCAAACTTAGGCACCAACTCATATCCCAATTGGGAATATGAGAATATCCCACCCAATGTCAGTATTATAAATAATACGATGATCAGACTGGGACGTTTTATCGATATTTCAGTAATCTTCATAATAGAATTGTCGTACTTAGCACAAATTATTTAATAACTTCAACTGGAGTCTGATCCATTAAGTTGATTTGTCCGGAAATGATTACCTGATCACCAGCTTGTAAACCGCTGATTACTTCAATCAAGTCACCAAAACTTCTACCTGACTGTACTTTTGTTTCAATTGCCTTTCCATTCTTAAGAATGAAAACTTTGTTATCAGAAATTGATCCTACAAAAGCTGTACGAGGAACAACTAAAGCATTGGCTGTTCCTGAACCACCGAATACAGCAGTTCCATACATACCAGCTCGTAGGTCGTTATTTGGGTTATTAGCAATTTCAATTTCCACTGGGAAGTTCAAGCTACCATCTGATTTAGGAGCAATGAAAGTAATTCTACCAGAGAATTTCTTATCGCTATAAACACTCGCCAAAACTTCTACATTCTGTCCAACACGTAAAGTAGCGACATTCTTCTCATCTACATTTACACGTAATTTTAACGTGCTTACATTCACGATATCAAATGCTGGTGTACCTGGGCTTACATAAGCTCCAGGCTCAATCTTACGCGCATTTACAATACCAGCAACAGATGTTTTGATGGTTACATCTCCAGCTGTTAGCTTAGCGCTTTTTAGATTGTTCTTTGCATTTTCAAATTGAAGACGCATTTGATCTACTTGTGCTTGGGTAACCCCGCCAGTAGCTAAAGCACTTTCATAGCGTTGTAAGTTTGTGCGGGCATTATCGTATGCAGCTTGTGCATTGGATACATTTACATTTAATTTATCGCCTTCAACGATAGCTAATGTTTGACCAACACCAACTCTTGAACCCTCATCTACTAATACACGAACAACTCGTCCACCAGTTTCAGCAGCTACAGTTACTTCTTGTTTAGGCATGAACGTACCATTTGCTTGATATGCTAAATTCATAGATTGTGTTCTAGCAGTATCGATACGAACAGTTACAGCTGCATTCTTCTCTGCTACTATAGCAGTCTCTTGAGCGACTTCTGCCTTGTTCTTATTTAATTTATAGACTATACCAGCTAATGCTAGGCCTATAACGAGGATAATAATTATTGCGCGTTTCATTTTGGTGTGTTAATTATTCGTTTACTAAAGATTTTAAATTACCGTTTGCTTTGATCAATTGAATTTCTGCTACTTTATAGTTCAATAATGATGTGTTTAAGTTGTTCTGAGCATCTGCATATGCATTCTCAGAATCCAACAATTCTGTTAAAGTAGCTAGTCCATTTCTATAGTTGTTCTGGGTGTTGTCCATCACTTCTTTTGCCAATTGAACGTTACGACGGTTGTTGTCTACCGTTAGCAAACTGTTTTTGATTTGTGATTTCGCATTTTCAGAGGCTAAGTTTAATCCTAATTTGGAATCCTCTAAGTCTACACGAGCTTTGGAAATGGCAACATTTGCTTGATTTACCTTAGCTTTTGTCGATCCGCCGTTGAAAATCGGAATAGACAGGTTAAGACCAATTGCCGAATATGGTGCAAAATTTGCATCATTATTAAAGATTGGGAACTTCTGACCAAAACCCATATAACCTAAATTTCCAGTCATAGACAAACTTGGATAATAAGCAGAGATCATAGCTTTCTTATTGAACTCTAATAATTCAATTTGCTTTTCTTGTAGCTTAACCTCCGTGCGGTTCTCCACATTGAATTCCTCAGCTATCATTCTCGCATTCACATCGAATGTTTCCTTAGGCAACACGATATCCTCTTGAATTGGCATTCCAATCGCAAATTTCAAGGCATTCTCACGAAGCTCTTGCGCATTTACTATTTGTTGTTTTTGTGCCAATAGATTGTTGATCGCTACTTCTGTACGGTCAAGGTCAATCTTTTTCATTAACCCTGCCTCAACCAAACCTTTTAATACATCTCTTGTCTTGGTTGTATTTTGTAAGTTATTATCAATGGTTTGCAATTGCATATCCGATTGATAAACTTCGTAATAAGCATTCGCCACTTTCTCGATCAATTGCTCATCGGTCAATTGATTGTTTATTTGGTAAAATTCACGAGTTGACTTAGCTGCTTTTAATCCAGTAAACAATGACTGATTGAAAAGTTGTTGACTTACCTGAACCACAGCATTTGCTTGCCAAGGTTGACCAAAGGCTACCATAATGGTTTCACCTGGTTTACCCATCAAAGCTCCATCCAAGGCACTCTTCTGAATCAAGGGATTATATGTCAATGATCCCGAGCCATTGATCTGCGGTAAAGCGCCTGCTCGTACTTCGTCAATCTTGTACTGGGAATTCTCCACATCCAATTTTGCCTTCTTAGCCTCCGCTTTGTTTTCTAGCGCATACTTGACCGCCTCCTGCAAAGTCAAGGTTTCCTGCGCATGTAATAAGGAACCGGTAAAGATACCGGATACCATTAGTGCGATTACTTTTATGTTTCTCATTGTGTTAAATGCGATTTAATTTACCTTCAAATATTAACTTTGTCACGCGTTTTTGGCTCGCAACAATCTTATCAACATTACTGTCGTTAGGGATGCCTGTGATCACATCCGATACCGTGTGTAGTAAGCTCAGGCCTTTTTGGATTTCCGCCAAGGATATAGCCGCTTCATCAATATTTGAAATTGTTAACTCTCCAGAAGTGACTGCCTTATTTAAAAGAGCTTTGATCACTTCTACATCTCGTTTATAAAATTGTTCTACGGTTTCTGCTAAATCAATGCCCTTTATCCAATCTAAATTCTCATTGATGTGGAAGACATAATATTTACGCATAAACTTAGATCGTAGATCGATAATCTCATTGATCGTCTTTAATAAATCATCCTTATACTTATTTACAATCTTTACCTCTCCACCATTTAGATCAGCTGCAATCTTGCACAAAACATCCAAAATCAAAGAAGGTTTGTCCGGATAATAATAATAAAGATTCGCCTTGGTGATCCGTAGATCATCAGCAATCTCATTCATTGTGGTCTTATGAAAACCAAAATGAGCAAAACGCTTTAAGGCAACCTCTATGATTTGATCCTTACGATTTTCCATTTTTTACTTTTATTATTTCTGACTTTTTCTAAAAATTGTTCAAAAGTAAAGAATTGATAGCAAATAATATCACAGCCATGTCAAAAAAGTGATAATTAACACTTTCTTAACATAGCTAAATGGTTTTATGAGATCTTTTACAGGATCATTAGTCTTGACTAAATTGTTTTTGGAATTTTTTCTTATCGAAAGAGTACAGCTTAGCTGCTCGGTAGGAAACTCCTTTTTGAACTTCATTAAGTTCCTTCAAGTAACCTAGGTTATTTATTTTTTTACGGAAATTTCGCTTATCCAGTTTCTTATTCAGAAGTGCTTCAAAAACTTGTTGCAATTGGGTAAGTGTAAATTTGTTTGGCAATAGTTCGTAAGGTGTGGTAGAAAATGAAATCGTTTTTTTCAATCGGTCTAGGGATAGATCGATAATTTCACGGTGGTCAAAAGCTAATTCTGGAAGCTCATCTACGGAAAACCATTTCAATTGACGCATATAGCTGGTAAGTGATGCAATCTTATTCTTTACCTCTTCCATTTGCACCAATGCCATATAGGCGACGGTAAGAATACGGCCCTCGGGGTGTCTTTTTACCCCTGCAAAAGCCGCTAATTGGTCCATATAGATGTCTTTTAGACCAGTCATCTCAAAAAGAATACGCGCAACAGCATCTTCCATCTCCTCATATTTGTTCACAAAATATCCTGGGAGTGCCCACCAATCTTTATATGGATATTCATTCCTCTCCGCTAATAGAACCTTTAACTTCCCTTCATCAAAGGTTAGAATAACGCAATCAATCGTAAAATGAGTCTGCAAAGCTTTTCTTTAATTTAACTGATTAATATAGTAATATGAATTTATCAACAATATTACTAATTAAACAAATAATTTACCAAAAAAATTTAATAGTGTAAGAAATACACATTATATTCGTATTTCAAAAACGAAAGAACCTAATGAAGCAAATACAACGGATTGGTGTATATACATCTGGAGGAGATGCTCCAGGAATGAACGCTGCCATTCGAGCCGTGGTAAGAACTGCACTCTATAATAACATTAAAGTAACTGGTATTTATCGCGGTTACGAAGGAATGATCGAAGGTGACTTTAAAGAAATGGTTAGCCGTTCGGTAAGCTCCATTCTGCAGAAAGGAGGAACCATTCTAAAATCTGCACGTTGCCCTGAATTCCGCACACCGGAAGGACGTAAGAAAGCCTACGACAATGTGAAAGAAGCGGGTATAGATGCCTTAGTAGCTATTGGTGGAGATGGTACCTTTACAGGTGCTGATATATTCTCGAAAGAATACGATATCCCAGTGATGTGTATCCCGGGCACCATAGACAATGATCTTTATGGATCAGACTATACCTTGGGCTTTGACACAGCAAACAATACGGTCATTGATGCGATCGATAAGATAAAAGATACTGCTGCTTCGCATAATAGACTATTCTTTGTTGAAGTAATGGGTAGAGACTCAGGCTGTATTGCATTAAATGCCGGTGTAGCTGGTGGAGCTGAAGCAATACTACTTCCTGAAAAAGATACTGCAATCGATGAATTAATCGACATGTTGGAGACTGCAAAAGATCAAAATAAAACCTCCATGATCGTGATTGTTGCAGAAGGCGATAAGAATGGTGGAGCCTACCATGTAGCACAGCGTGTCAACGAAAAATTTGATTATTTTGACACAAAAGTTAGTATATTAGGACATTTACAACGCGGAGGTTCCCCAAGCAGTTTTGATAGAGTGCTTGCCACCCGAATGGGATATTTCGCTGTTAATGAACTATTAAAAGGTAACAGAAGTGCAACAGTAGGCATCCGAGGAAGTAAGATCATTTCTACAACGCTAGAAGAGGCGCTCCGTGGAAAAGAATTCAAATTGGATGAGGAACTCGTGACCATTTCCCAAGTAATGAACATATAAGTCTATGATAGCAGTAGTTTTTAGTGGATCCAGATACGCTGATTGGCGTTTGGCTGAAAAAGGTAGAATCCTTCATGGTTTTAGAACAACAGGAATAAATCCATATATCCAGGATGAGCGTTTTATCCAACAACTACTGAACAAAAACACCCAACTGATCAACAATGCAGAACGAATCCGTAAGATCTATTTCTTCGGTGCGGGGGCTTCTTCTAAAGAAAGACAGGAGAAAATCGAGAAAGCATTCAATCAGTTCTTTAAAAACGCCAAAGTAAAGGCTAGCCACGATGTATTAGCATCGGCCATCTCCACCTTCGGCAATGAAAAGGGCATTATAGGCATAATTGGTTCAGGTTCCAATGCAGCTTATTATACCGGACGTAAAATCATGGAAAACAATTACGGACTAGGTTATATCCTGGCGGATGAAGCATCCACCAATTGGCAGGCAAGACAGATTTTAAAAGATTTCTTGACAGAAGCCATGCCAGCAGGATTCCGTGATAAATTTGTTCGAAAACATAACATCGACCGTAAAACAATATTAGATAAAACATATAATACACCTAATCCAAATATCTTCTTGACATCATTTGCGGATTTCATCCTAGAAAACAAGGACGATCCGTACATGGAGGGCATCATCAAGAAGGGATTGGAGATCTATGTAAAAACTTATCTGGTTCCGCTTTCCGAAGCATACCCAGATGCAACAATCAACTTCACAGGCTCTGTTGCGAATAATTATGCCGACTGGTTAAGACAGATTGTAAAAGATCACCATCTTACGATCGGGACGATTATTCGGGAACCTGTACAAAACCTATTAAAATATTATTTAAATAAAAATTAGTCAAAATGAAAATTGGAATTAACGGATTTGGCCGTATTGGCCGTTTAGCATTCAGAGCTGCCGTAAAACGCAGTGATATTGAGGTAGTGGGTATTAATGATTTAGTTGAACCTGATTACCTAGCATACATGTTGAAATACGATTCTACGCATGGGCAATTCGATGGAACCGTAGAAGTAAAAGATGGTAACTTGGTTGTTAATGGAAAAACAATCCGTATCACAGCGGAGAAAGATCCTGCAAACTTGAAATGGAACGAAGTAGGTGCAGAAGTAATCATCGAATCTACAGGTTTCTTCTTAACGCAAGAATTAGCACAGAAACACATCGAAGCAGGTGCGAAAAAAGTAATTATGTCAGCTCCAGCAAAAGATGACACGCCTACCTTCGTAATGGGTGTAAACCATAAAGAATTAAAAGCAGAATACAACATCGTTTCTAACGCATCTTGTACAACAAACTGTCTTGCTCCTATCGCTAAAGTATTAAACGATAAATTCGGTATCGTGGAAGGTTTAATGACAACAGTACACGCGGTTACTGCAACTCAGAAAACCGTGGATGGTCCTTCAGCGAAAGACTGGAGAGGTGGACGTGGTGCTTACCAAAACATCATCCCTTCTTCTACAGGTGCAGCAAAGGCAGTTGGTCTAGTATTACCAGAATTGAAAGGTAAATTAACCGGTATGTCTTTACGCGTTCCTACTCCTGATGTTTCTGTAGTTGATTTAACTGTACGTTTGGAAAAAGGTGCTTCTTACGAAGAAATCAAGAAAGCAATGAAAGACGCTTCAGAAGGTGAATTAAAAGGTATTTTAGGATACACTGAGGATGATGTAGTTTCTACTGACTTCTTAGGTGATGCGCGTACTTCTATCTTCGACGCTAAAGCTGGTATCTCCTTGAACGATAACTTCGTGAAAGTAGTATCATGGTATGATAACGAATGGGGTTACTCCAACAAAATCATCGACTTAGCGCAAGAAGTTGCAAAACTTTCCTAAGTTATAAAACACAAAAAGGGGATTTCAATTGAAATCCCCTTTTTTATTTCTAGTAATAAGCTGATTAAAGCACTTCTTTCATTAAAAATCCTCCGCCTAACAAATCATCGCCTTCATAGAAGACAGCTGACTGTCCAGGGGCAATTCCTTTTACATGATGGCTAAAATCTACCTTCATAATATCGCCTTGTTGGGTCAAAGTTGAAAGGGCTCCCGGATCTTTGTAACGAATCTTGGTGATTGCTTCCATTGGTTCTTCTAATGAAGCATATTTTACCAAATTAATATTTCTCACAAAAGCTTGGGTTCTTTCCAATTCATGCTCCTCACCCAGAACTACCGAATTACTCTCCGGTAAAATCTGAATTACAAACATTGGTTTTCCTAGCGCTATCCCTAAACCTTTACGTTGTCCAATCGTGAAATACGGATACCCAATATGCTGACCCACTACGGTCCCGTCTGAGAGGATAAAATTACCAGGCCCAATCTCTTGGTCCAATGTAGGACGTTTGTGCCTTAGAAACGAGCGATAGTCGTTATCTGGCACAAAACAAATCTCATAGCTCTCCGATTTATTGGCCAATTCCTTTTGTCCCATATCCAATGCCATTTGACGAATCTCCGATTTAGCGAAACTGCCCAAAGGGAATTGGGTTCTTGCCAAATTCTCTTGAGATACTCCCCAAAGTACATAGGACTGATCCTTATGTTCATCCTTACCCTTAGAGATTACATAGCGACCGTTATCATGCAAACGGATATTGGCATAATGTCCTGTAGCAATAAATTCACAATCCAATTTATCGGCACGTTTCATCAATGCTTCCCATTTGATATGGGTATTACACAATACACATGGGTTAGGCGTTCTTCCAGCGATATATTCATCCACGAAATTATCGATTACAAAGTCACCGAATTCATCGCGGATATCAAGAATATAATGTGGGAAACCATAGTTTACAGCTAGCATACGTGCATCGTTAATGCTATCTAGGCTACAGCATCCCGTTTCTTTGGAAGAGCCCCCAGAACTTGCATAATCCCAAGTTTTCATCGTTATCCCGATGACCTCATATCCTTGTTCATGGAGCATGACTGCGGCAACGGAGCTATCCACTCCCCCACTCATGGCTACCAAAACTCTTCCCTTTTTACTCATAGTATTTTATTGAAATGCAAAGATACCGTTAATTAGCTATTCCCAATGTTTATTTCATGTAATTTTATCTCAATCAAAATCAAGACATTGCCGATAAGCATGAAAAATTTTATTTCAAAAGTTTTGGAATTCAAAAAAAGACGGTACATTTGCATCGCAAGTCCGGTAACGGATTAGCAATTAAAAGGTGCCATAGCTCAGTTGGTAGAGCAAAGGACTGAAAATCCTTGTGTCGCTGGTTCGAATCCAGCTGGCACCACAGAAAAAAGCTTGTCAAAGGACAAGCTTTTTTTAGTATATAGTACTAAGTATTTAGTATTTAGACCTAGGGCGGATAGACTAGATTTGCGATGTGAGATAGGAGATGTGAGATAGTAAGGTGATTATGTTCCTTACAACTCAGCGTCTGAGCCTTCAGGCAGTAATTAGTATTGTAATAGTTAGACCTAGGGCGGATAGACTAGATTTGCGATGTGAGATAGGAGATGTGAGACTGAAAAGTGTAATAATTATTAGACTTTTAGAGTCTAGTTTAAAACAATACCTGGACTGTTAGATTCTTGATAAATACTTCACACTTTATTTCACGATCTTTTTTACTCTTCTTTTAAGTAATTTTTTCAATTCTATTTGTGTATCCAAACCTTTGTATGGGTCTGTAAGAAGTAAGCGTACTTTAAATTCTTTTGGTAAATCATTCAATGATTTATCATCATCAATAATCACCAATTCTTCAGGGGATAGCCAGTTATCCTCAATCCATATCAACAATTCATGCTTTCTCGAAATTTTACTGTCATAACTCGATTTCTTAGGATTTAATATTGAAAAATGAAGAAAATCCAAACCTCGCCGTTTAAAAATATTTTTCCATTCACTTAAACTAAACCTATACCTATGGGAAGAAGATAAAACAATCTTATCCTTACTTTTATAAATGGTATTTTTTAATATAGCACTTGCTAAGGGATTAAATTTATAAAATCCATACATTTCCAATTCCAACTTTCTATGAGGATTTGCATGTACTAAAACACCATCTATGTCTAAAAAGAAAATCATAAAATTATTTTTTGTTATCCTCACACATAAATTCTCATTTTATCAGATTTATTCCAATATTACCCTGCTTTTCTTTGCCAAACAAAGTTCCTAATACATCCTATTTATTTCTAAATTTTCTATATTAAGAAAATATCAAATTATTTCAGGACTCTATTATGGACATATTTTTTTCAGGAAAACAATAAAATATAGATTAACCGTCAATTAAGGCTCATTGTAAATGTGCCTACACAAGCAATCACAAAATTTATCAAGGTGATAATAACCCATTTACATCTATTTAAACCATATTTATTTGCATTATTAAGTCAATTTTATACCTTTGTAGCGTTGTCAGCAAAACATCATGCTACAACAACCTTATTAAAAAATAAGGTGCCATAGCTCAGTTGGTAGAGCAAAGGACTGAAAATCCTTGTGTCGCTGGTTCGAATCCAGCTGGCACCACAGAAAAAAGCTTGTCGAAAGACAAGCTTTTTTAGTATATAGTAGTTAGTATTTAGTATTTAGACCTATGGCGGGTTAGATTTTATGAGCGTATTAACGGTCGATGCATGCACCGTCCGCACCATAAGGCCTGCCGAAAGAACTTCAAACTATACCAATCAGAATTAGTTAATTTATTGGATTTTGAATTACGAATATAGGTCGAAGCATGTTTCGACCCTACAATTAGGATAATTATTGATTATATTTTCACAGTTGTTTGTAGAGTCGATGCATGCATCGACCGTTAATAAATAACACCAAAAAACTCACTCCAAATCTATTTCCTGCAGTCTGAATTCTGTCGTCTATCAATACAATAAAACGGGCAGACATTCCGCTCGTTTTCATCAGGGATAAACCCCTCTTCAAACTCGCTCAGTACTGCCCCTACCGAACGTATTACCTGTACAGATATCTAACCGCCCAATATCCCGCCATGCGTAGGGGCAGTACTGAGTATAACGAAATGTCTGCCCGTTGAAAAGTATAAAATGCATGAATCTACCGCACAACTCTAATTCTCCCTCCTTTTCCTTTATCTTCTCCTTCCTTCCCTCTTTCAACTTCCTCTTTTTTCCTTCCTAATTCACTATTTCATTTCTAACAGCGAATCGGTCTATCTACAGAGACTCTTCGCCTCGCTCGGAGTTGAAAGTAGCAGAAAGAATCACTGTAACGCTATCGAAATTTAAATCAACTTCACCTATAACTACCGACCTCTTAAAGACTAAGTTCGCCCTAGGTCTAACTACTAACTACTCCATACTAAATACTATAAAAAAGGGGTATTCTTCGCCACTCCTTCGGATCTCCTTCGGAACTTGTTCGGATCTCCTTCGGATCTCGTTCGGTTAGAAGCGAACGAGATCCGAACAAGATCCCTATCAGATCCGTAAAAATTCCTTGAGAGTCTCGAAGCAATATGGAGCCTAATACATTAACAAAATGATCCAAATACCTTGAATCACCTAGCTATCCCTAACCATATTAAAAAGGTTCTTCAAGTAACAGAAAGGCCCTTACCTCAATAAAATCAGGTAAAATCGCAGAAAACCCAGTTGTTCACAATGAGAATCACAATACATTTTTTAATTCTTTGATAAATTATCATAAAATACTGTATATTGGCATCAGAATACTAATCGATGGAAGAGCCTAATTCCAACGCATTCTGAAAATCCATTTGGCAATCTCGTGCCAATTGTTACCTGTTAACTGGATTTTGTTAAACAAAAAATCGGCTAGAGCCGTTAGGTTCTAGCCGTTATTTTTTAATGACTCTCTAAAGGAATTATCCTATAAATATCCCAATAGATAATAAATAATTATAAATACAATGATGGTCCCAAAACAGCCAAGACCCATTTTCTTAGCTCCCCATCCGGCGATTAATGCTCTAAAAAACTTATTCATATCTTTTCTCCAAATTGTTTAATATCGAAATATTAACAAAAGCCAGGAGAAATTGTTTGACTATCGATATCCCGAATTTCAATATCCCCATGATAATGCTGATGCAAGGTCCTTCCATCTCCATGTACTGTCCAGATGGCCTTAGGTTTTACCTGCTCGATAAAATATAGAATATCTTTCCAATCCACATGATCGGATAAATAAAGACTGATGTCATTTTGGGCTTGAAGGCGTTCCCAACCTGAAGCAAATGCCTTTAGAACATTCTTTGCTCTTCTATAGCTAAAGAAGGTCAAAGGCGGCACCATATAGATTTTATTTTGACCAGCCTCTTTCATGGACTTTCTATTATACAACTCGTAGCGCAATGGAAAATCAATATATCGATCGTAAATACGGTGAATGGGCATGATAGAATGATGCACCAGAATTTCCTTTTCAGGGCAGTGTTCATTCAGCATAGCGGTCAATCGTTGGGCTTTTCCTAAGGAATAGCAACCCAAAAGAATATTGTGGGGTACTGCCAATTTCAATATTTCTGAAACGGGATCGGGATGGATAATGTCCGGATTGGCAAAGGTTGTCTCGGTAATCAATACATCAGCTTCCTTAAAGACAATGGCTTCGCAGGTTGGATCCTCTTGCAATTTATAATCACCGGTATACAAATAACGAACGCCTTTGAATACCATGAGGATTTGTGCACTTCCCAAAATATGACCAGCCGGAAAGAAATAAATCCCTACCCCATTGATTTCAAAATATTGATCAAAACCAATAATATTAAAACTCTGTATAGGCTGTTTGCTGTAGCGCAGCTGCATAATATCAGCAGTTGGCTGTGTGCAATAGATATTTCTATGCCCTGGAGAGGCATGGTCAGCATGTGCATGCGAAACTACGGCATGCTCTACCGGATATAAGGGGTCAATATAAAAATCGCCATAGGCACAATAAAAGCCTTTGTCCCGACGAATTAAAAAATCTTCAATGATTGTCATGTACTGTTTTTCCTATGCTTTGATGAATTGCTCATGCAATTTCATCACTTGTTCTATTAGGCTATGCTCATCGTCATTATAGACGATAAAATCAGCTAATTTTTCTTTTTCGGACTCGGGCATTTGTTTGGCCATTCGTCCTCGAACTTCTTCTTCGGTAACATGATCTCGCTTCATTACACGTGCTATACGTAAAGCTTCAGGAGATGTAACCAAAATGGTATAGTCCAGTGATTTATAGGATCCGCTTTCAAATAATAAAGCAGCTTCTTTTACGGAATATAGGGATGTTTGTGCTTCAGCCCAGTCTTCGGCATCTTTGATAACCGCAGGATGCACAATAGCGTTTAATTTCGCCAATTCTTTCGCATCCGAGAATACCTTTTTAGCTAACCAGGCTCTATTTAAAGTAAGATCAGGATAATAGGTTTCTTCGCCAAATGTGCTGATTAATGCTTGGCGAACGGCATCACTTTTCACCATGATGTCTTTTGCTTCTTTATCCGCATCGTAGGTTGGAATTCCCAAAACTTTAAATATTCGCGTAACGACGCTTTTGCCTACACCAATACCACCGGTGATTCCAATTTTTAGTCCCATATTACTTTCTTACAAAAAAATCTACATTTTGCGGCTCAAGACTGATGATCTGACAAAAATCAGGCACCTTGGTCATAATGATTGGCAGACTCGTTACGCCATGATCTTTCCAAGCTTCTAAGTCCACTACAGCCTCAAAATCACGAGATGACCATTTATTGTAATCCTTAACGGAAAGCTGAACAGTTGCTTTAACTTTCGACGGCAATATGCGCACAGAGGTATATCCTTTACTATTTTCGACTTTCACAGGAAGCTCGATTACCTTTTCAGTCAATTCCCCTACCGGGATGATGACCTCGGCAAAGGTGGGGTAAATCGTGATATTTGTTTTATTCTGTCTATTCAAATAAGCCACCGTTCTTACATCGGTATTCACATCCTTACCTTTGATCGTATCGGTTTCCAGGAATTCAATACTTGCCACATCATCCAATGGTCCGGTGATGGTGACATATTCCGGAATGGTACGCGTAGCGCCTATGATACCATATTGTTTTTTAAAACTTAGGTTATGAATGGCTTTAACAGGCACCTTTCGTTGCGTTTGTTTCGAGAAATCAAAGTACAGCGTATCTGGAGATACAGCTACGACTTGTTTATCTTTTGGGAACTGACGGTTGATAAATCCGATTTGGCTTCCAAAGACAATAAAATTTCTGGATTTCAATCCGCTTAGATCGACCTGAATTTTGGCTGTATCGGGATATAGGCGTTCCATGAGCATTTTCCAACCTGACATTTTGATCTTTACGGAAACCGTATCGGCCTGCAGGGGGTGGAATGCTTTATTTTCAGGGAGGTTTACATAGGTGATGCTTGCCTTTTTACTGAAGTTATAGTCGCTGGAAATGGCAAACAGCGTCCATGCTAAGAATGAAATGATGACACATCGTAAGAATATGGAAAGCTTACGCCGTTGCACCTTATTAATTCGCCTTAAAGCCATGTTACAAATGTAGTATTTTGAAACTAAATATCCCATTTTGAGGAGTCAGGGAAAAATGGATAGAATTTTATAATGATAAGGTCAAAAGATGCGCTTAGTTGGGAATGATTTGTTAAAATATTCCGTAACTTTGTGCTTTAATTGAAGGACATTCAAAATTCACTTTAATAATGATTCATTTCTTTGTGAACCAATCGAACACATTTTATGCTGTTCAAACCCCTAAAGATTTATCAACCGAAGATATCTCCAAATTAAACTGGCTGTTTGGGAATGCTAAAAAACTGGATGATCAGGCTTTAAACGACTATTTCGTTGGGCCAAGAGCTGCCATGGTTACTCCTTGGAGTACCAATGCGGTAGAGATTACCCAGAACATGGCAATCGATGGAATTATCCGTATCGAGGAATACCAAAAAGTAGATGCGGAATACAACGATTTTGACCCGATGATCTCGCAGAAATTCTCTGCCTTGACGCAGGACATGTTTAGCATCAATATCAGCCCGGAGCCTATCAAAGAGGTGGAGGATATCGAAGCATATAACCAATCAGAAGGGCTTGCATTAAGCTCCGAAGAAGTGGAATACCTAAATAATCTCGCTACGAAGATTGGACGCAAATTGACCGACTCTGAAGTATTCGCCTTTTCACAAGCAAATTCGGAACACTGTCGTCACAAGATTTTCAATGGAACATTTGTGATTGATGGTGATGAGAAACCGACCTCATTGTTCAAATTAATCAAGAAAACATCGGAAACAAATCCGAACGATATTGTTTCTGCCTATAAAGATAACGTAGCATTCGTGAAAGGCCCTAGGGTGACACAGTTTGCTCCAAAATCCGCTGACAAACCTGATTTTTACGAAGAGAAGGATTTTGACTCGGTTATTTCCTTAAAAGCAGAGACCCATAACTTCCCGACTACTGTAGAGCCTTTTTCAGGAGCTGCAACAGGTTCAGGTGGAGAAATCCGCGACCGTCTAGCTGGTGGTCAAGGTTCATTGCCTTTGGCAGGAACAGCGATCTACATGACCGCTTACTCCAGACTTATGGCAGACCGCCCTTGGGAAAAAGGCATGGCAGAACGTCCTTGGTTGTACCAAACACCAATGGATATTTTGATCAAGGCTTCTAATGGTGCTTCTGACTTCGGTAACAAATTTGGTCAACCATTGATCACCGGATCAGTATTGACCTTTGAACACGAAGAGGCTGGGCGTAAATTAGGTTATGACAAGGTGATTATGCAAGCTGGTGGTATTGGTTACGGAAAATTAGACCAAGCTAAAAAGCATGAACCACAAGCAGGAGATAAAATTGTTATCCTTGGTGGTGAGAATTACCGTATTGGTATGGGTGGGGCTGCTGTATCATCTGCAGACACCGGTGCATTTGGTTCAGGTATTGAATTAAATGCGATCCAACGTTCTAACCCAGAAATGCAGAAACGTGCTGCCAATGCTATCCGCGCATTTGTAGAGTCAGATAACAACCCTATTGTATCGATCCATGACCACGGTGCCGGTGGACACTTAAACTGTCTATCAGAATTAGTAGAAAGCACTGGTGGGCTAATCGACTTGGATAAACTTCCAGTAGGCGACCCTACCCTTTCCGCAAAAGAAATTATTGGAAACGAATCCCAAGAGCGTATGGGATTGGTTATTTCAGAAGAAGATATTGCCAAATTACAAACTGTTTCTGATCGCGAGCGTGCGCCGATGTACACCGTTGGTGATGTGACGAGCGATCATAGATTCACGTTTGAATCGGAAAAAACTGGTGAAAAACCAATGGATTATGCTTTGGAAGATTTCTTCGGATCTTCTCCAAAGACCATTATGTCTGATAAATTGGTGAACAGACCTTACGCTGCATTATCGTATGATGCGAAGGAAGTTCCAAACTACTTGAATCAAGTATTGCAATTGGAAGCTGTAGCATCAAAAGATTGGTTAACCAATAAGGTTGACCGTTGTGTGGGTGGTCGTGTTGCTAAACAACAATGTGTTGGTCCATTGCAATTACCCCTGAACAATGTGGGTGTCATGGCATTGGATTATAAATCAAAAGAAGGTATTGCTACCACCGTTGGACACTCTCCATTAACGGCTTTAGTAGATCCAGCCGCTGGATCAAGAAATGCAATTGGCGAGGCTTTATCTAACTTGGTATTTGCACCAATTCATAATAAACTAGCTGGAGTATCTCTATCAGCTAACTGGATGTGGGCTTGTAATAACGAAGGTGAAGATGCACGTCTTTATGAGGCTGTAAAAGGTTGTTCGGATTTTGCTATTGAATTGGGAATAAACATTCCTACAGGAAAGGATTCACTTTCCATGAAGCAGAAATATCCTAGTGGGGATCATGTCATTGCTCCAGGAACGGTTATTATTTCCGCAGCAGGAAACTGTAATGATATTAATAAAGTGGTTGAACCGGTTCTACAAAAAGACGCTGGATCCATTTATTATATTAACCTTTCTAAAGATGCTTTCAAATTAGGCGGTTCTACCTTTGCACAGGTATTGAATAAGATTGGTACGGAGGTTCCAACTATTCAAGATGCCAACTACTTTAAAACAGCATTTAACACGATTCAGGATTTAATTCAGGCGAATCAGATTGCTGCTGGACACGATGTTGGTTCTGGTGGATTGGTTACAACGCTATTGGAAATGTGTTTTGCTGATGTAGATTTAGCAGCATATTACGATTTAACAGGTCTATCGGAAGCAGACAGCGTTAAAGCTTTATTCAATGAGAATATTGCTGTCGTACTTCAAGCGAAGAATGACCAAGTATTTGAGGATGCCATGAAAGCCGCAGGTGTAGATGCCGTAAAAATTGGAGTTGCTAAGAGCGGTCAAGACATTCAAATCAAAAATCAAGGGGATTCTTATAGCTTCCCGGTTGTGGAGACTCGCGACACTTGGTTCAAGACTTCTTACTTATTGGATCAAAAGCAATCGAAAAACGGCACTGCCGATGCTCGTTTTGCAAACTATAAAAATCAACCATTACAATACGAATTCCCGAAACATTTCGATGGAAAGAAACCTGTTGTGGAAGCTGGAAAGGCACGTCCTAAAGCAGCGATCATCCGTGAAAAGGGATCTAACTCGGAAAGAGAAATGGCAAATGCCATGTATCTAGCAGGATTTGATGTAAAAGATGTACACATGACCGATTTAATTACTGGTCGTGAGACATTGGAAGATATTCAATTCATCGGTGCAGTAGGTGGTTTCTCCAACTCGGATGTGTTAGGATCGGCTAAAGGTTGGGCAGGCGCATTCTTATACAATGAGAAAGCAAAAAGTGCCTTAGAGAAGTTCTTCTCTCGTCCTGATACGCTTTCCGTAGGTATTTGTAATGGCTGTCAGTTATTCATGGAATTGGAATTGATCAACCCGAATCATGAGATTCATGGCAAGATGTTGCACAATGATTCGCAGAAACACGAGTCTAATTTCGTATCCGTGAAAGTTCAGGAGAACAATTCAGTAATGTTATCAACTTTGGCAGGTTCTACCTTAGGGGTATGGATTTCACATGGTGAAGGAAAATTCAACTTGCCTTATGCAGAGGACAAATATCAGATTGTAGCGAAATATGCTTACGATCAATATCCACATAATCCAAATGGATCGGATTACAATACCGCGATGATGTGTGACAGTACAGGACGTCACTTGGTGACCATGCCACATATTGAGCGTTCAACCTTCCAATGGAACTGGGCAAATTATCCAAAAGATCGTCAAGATGAGGTTTCTCCTTGGTTAGAGGCTTTTGTTAATGCACGTAAATGGATAGAAAATAAAAACAAATAAGTTGGAAATAACGTTATCGTTAGAGAAGTCCCGATGTTTAAACATTGGGACTTTTTTAATTCATGTGTATGAGTAAGCGAGATCAAAAACTACAGCAAATCAAAGATTGGATAGCCTCCAATGAGGATATACGAGCGGCTTTATTGACCAGTTCTCTAGTGAATCCATTAGCCCCCGTAGATGATTACTCAGATCTGGATATTGAATTGGTTTTTGAAAATCTAGGTAGCTATTCTTCTGATAGTTCCTGGATTGGTTTGTTTGGTGCGCCCATGATCCATTATGAAGAAGGTCCTGAAGCATTTGATGGCAAGCACAGCATGATCATGGTTCAATACATGGATGGCGTAAAGGTTGATTTTAAGCTTTACTCCATCTCGCAATTTCAACAGGAGGCTCAAGCGGAAGTTCTTCCAGAGGATTGGGATATAGGTTATGAAATCCTATTGGACAAGGATAACTTAACAAGTGACATTTCTCCTCCTACCTACGGCATCAGTATCATCAAAAGACCTTTTCAGGATCAGTTCAATAAACTCGTGCATGATTTTTATTGGGATATGAGCTATTTACCCAAATGCCTGGCAAGAGGTGATATTTTCTACCTGAAATTTATGATGGAGCATATAATTCGCGTGGAATACTTTATCCCCATGTTGGAGTGGTTCATTGCATCTAAACACAATTGGGAGATTACAACCAATAAATATGGTCGTTTATTCCCTAAGTACCTTAGTCAACAGGAATGGACTGATGTGTTACAAACTTTTGCTGCAGATAGTATGGAGGAGAACTACAAAGCAGCCAGGAAGATGTTGGAATTGTTTCATGGATATGCGGCGACTGTGGCTACGGATTTGGATTTTACTTATGAAAGTTCCAAGTTTGAAAGATTAAGAACCTATCTTAATCAGGCGAAACAAGAATACTCGTAAAATAAGAAGCGAGGCAATTTATAAAAGTTTGGCTTAATTTTATTTTTAAATTCTGAAAAATATTTTCAGAAATTTCGGAAACTCAAAACTAACGCTTAATTTTAAGGGAAATCACTTTAATTAAGATTATGAAATCATTTGGAACAATTCAAGCGCTGTCTTCATCCATTTCTTTTAATCTCTTTTTTTGGCAACTGTTATGCATCATCCATTTAATTATTCTGATAGGATGTATTATCCATATAGCCAAAAACCATAAAATTCAAGGATTTAGCACGCCATTATGGGTTTTGGTCATGATAATATTCCCAATAGTTGGCTGTATTGGCTACTTGATTTATAACAATAGGTTGCATAAAACAATAGTTCAGAATTAATAATAGTCTAAAATGTTAAAGCTCCTTTCTGTTGTAATGACAAAAAAGGAGCTTTTTCTTTTGGAATATGGTCTGCGTGATATTACTTGAGAAACTCTTATCTTTTGTTTAACCTAGACTCTTCCAAGTCTAAGTTATGTTCCAAAGAACGAAGGACTTTTTCATCGTAGATTTTCTCATTCATCATATCATATACGGATTTTCTTCTGACATCAATAAGGTCTTGCATGACGCGCTTATAAAGATCTTTCTCATTCGCGATTTTAATCTTAGCCTCACTGGATAAGGTGGTTGCAGAAGATTCCAAAGCACGTTTCAACTGAAGGTTGATGGCTTTCACGGTATTACTTTCTTCTAACTCCTTGGCATATTTGGTTTTGAGCAGGTGGATTTCATCCTTCACCAGTTTATATCGGATGGCTTCAATTTGAGCATCATCCGGAAGTTCTTCTGATTTCCCATCCAATTTAATCCCCTTAATTAACCAAGGCAAAGTAAGACCTTGCAAAACCAAAGTGATCAGTATCACGATAAATGTGATAAAAAGGATTAAATTTCTATGCGGGAAAGCATGGCCCTTGCTAAGGTAAAGCGGAATGGCTAAGGCAGAAGCTAAGGAAACAACCCCACGCATGCCCGCCCAGCCTAATATCAAAGACAGTTTCCAACTTGGCCTTGCTTCCTTCCTACGGATAGGAGGAAATAACATCCTAGGCAGGTAGGTTGCCAAAAACATAAATAGGATTCGGACAAGAATGATAGCCCCTGTTATCATTAAAGCAATTTCTATCGCCCACTCCATCGATACACTCTCAATTCCTTTGATGATAATCGGAAGTTCCAATCCAATTAAGATAAAGACAAAGCCATTTAACAAGAAGCCGATGGTCTCCCAAACCTCCCTTGTCTGAATACGCGTATGGTAATCCATATAATCCTTTGATCGGAAGGACAGAAATAGTCCACCAGACACAACTGCCAATACACCAGACCATTCAAAATGCTCGGCTACGGTATACATGATATAAGGGGCAATGATCGTTATAGGAGTCGTAATACTGGATGCTTTAGCCACATGCTTCAGAAATATATAAAGAATATGGCCGATAATTAAGCCGACAAAGACTCCCATAATGGCGAGGGTAAAGAAACCTACTACCGCTTCACCCATGGTAAAAGTACCGGTCATAATCACGGCTAGTGCCATACGGAATACGGTCAAGGAAGCAGCATCATTGACTAAGGACTCCCCTTCTAATAAGGTTATTCCACGTCTAGGGATATTGACTCCTTTTAGGACTGAAGTGGCCGCTACGGCATCCGGAGGAGAAATAATACCTCCAAGGAGGAACCCCAAGGCTAAGGTGAAACCGGGTATAAGACTGACAGAAATATAGGCAACTACTAAGGAGGTTAAAAAGACCAATCCAAAGCCCATAATCATGATGGATCTTCTGTTTTTCCAGAAGCTATTCCAAGATGTATACCAAGCAGCCTCAAAGAGTAAAGGGGGAAGAAAAACAAGGAATACGATATCTGGGTTAATACTGAACTCAGGTAATCCGGGAATAAGGGAGATTAATAATCCGCCAATTACTAACAAAATAGGGTAAGAAATCTTAATTCGTTGGCTGAGAACAAACAGCATGGCCATGAAAAAAAAGAGCAGCATGACCAATAATATATTCGATTCAATCATTTTTCGGTATTAATAGATATCTTTGTGAGATTGTAAAAATAATGGAAAAAAACACGAAAAATCTACATCCGCGCAATAAGTTTAATCAAGATTACGATTTTATGGCTTTGGCTAAGCGCGTAACGGAATTAAAGAAATACCTTCAAAAACTACCTGATGAGCGTTTGAGCTTAGACTTTAGAGATCCTGAGGCTGTATTTCTTTTAAATAAAGCCCTTTTGGCTTCTGGTTATGACATCAAAGGTTGGGAAATCCTAGAGAATAGTCTTTGTCCTTCAATTCCAGGACGATTAAATTATATCCACTATTTAGCCGAGCTATTTAAGGGAAGACCTGGAAAACCTATACGCGTAATGGACGTTGGTACGGGTTCTTCCATTATTTATCCATTATTGGGGGCAAAAGAATATGATTGGCATTTTGTGGCGACTGAAACCCACAAGCCATCTATTCAGCAAGCCAAGAATATCTTGCACAAAAACCCCGAATTCCGTCAAACGATTGAAATAAGGGAACAAAAGAACCCAGAACATATCCTAAAAGGGGTAATTCATCCTGGAGAATATTTTGATGCGATCATGTGTAATCCACCCTTTTATAAATCAAAAGAGGATTACCATAACGTGGTAGTCAAAAAGAACAGTAAACTTCACCAAGAAACAGAGGATAGCCTTGCCAGCAACTTTAAAGGTTTACCAAATGAGTTGTGGTTTCCAGGTGGTGAACAGAAGTTTATTACGCAAATGATCTATGAAAGCATGGATCTAAAGGATCAAATTGGTGTTTGCAGTAGTTTGGTGTCAAACAAGGAAACAATCCGTCCTCTAAAGGCTATTTTAGAATACCATAAAATTCAGGATATCCAAGTAACCATGATGCACCAGGGTAAAAAGATCAGTAGGATTTTATCTTGGCGATTGAGCTAACATAAGGTTTAGCAACTAGTATAAAAAAACAGCCATGTGATCATCACATGGCTGTTTTATGTTCAGAGGAAAAGCAGCTTAAGCTGTTTTCTCTTGATTCAATGCTCTTGAAGCTTCTAAGGAGATAGCAGATTTGTCGAAACGAATCTTAACACCAGAACCTACATCAACTAAAAAAGTTTTTTCGCTTACTTCAACGATTCTTCCGTGAATACCTGCTGTAGTAACAACGCGAGAGTTAACACCAATTTCTTCAATGTATTTTTTGTGTTCTTTTTGTTTCTTCATCTGCGGTCTGATCATGAAGAAGTAAAATACCACGATGATTAAGATCATCGGTAAAAACTGCATCATGCCACTACCTGTTGCTTGCAATAAAATTGTAGAGATCATGTTTATTTATGTTTATTGATAATATACTATTTTGGATCAACTGTACCTTTCAACTGCACAGTCAAAATATTTGGGTTTGCATTCGATGCGATGGTAATAATCTTCTGTTGTTGACCAACTTGATTGTCACTGTTGAACTCTACATTGATTTCTCCAGTTTTACCTGGTAATACTGGTTCAGAGGTATATGTAGGCGTTGTACAACCGCAGCTTGCTGAAACTTGAGCTAGAATGATTGGACTCTTACCGGTATTAGTAAAAGAGAAAGTATGTTTTACCAATGCACCTTCTTTGATTGTTCCAAAATCAAATTCTTTTTCCTTAAAATCCATTACTCCGGCATTCTGTAAATCAGGAGCACCTGCTTCTGTGGATTGTTCTGTAGAATCAGTGGTTTTACTTCCTGCATTATTACAGGCAGTAAATAAAGCTGATGCTACTACTAGGCTCAATAATGTTTTTTTCATATTCTGAATATTAGGCGATCAATCCTCTACCCTCTTTTTTGATTCTCTTCTGGGCAGTAAGATCAGCTAAGATTTTATCCAAGATACCATTGATAAATGTACTACTTTTCAAGGTACTAAAGGATTTTGATAATTCAATGTATTCGTTGATGGTCACTTTCACAGGAATTGTCGAGAAGTTAATCAACTCGGTGATGGCCATACGCATCAACAGGTTATCCACTAAGGCAATACGGTCTGACTCCCAATTCTTAGTTTTACTGGCAATCATCTCTTGGTATTCATTACCATATTTGGTGGTCAATTTCAATAGGTCAAGGATGAAGTCTTTATCTTCCACCCAACTAGGTGTTAGATCTGCTAGTTTATTCTTGGCAGGAACTTCACTGCTAAAGTTTTTGAAAGTCTTGGCAATCATAGCCTGTAAAACTTCTTTATCAACTTGCCAGTTGATAAAACGTTCATCGAAAGCCTGCTCAATATCTGGGGATTTCAAGATGATTTTCTTGAAGATATGCTTGATGATATCCTTTTCCACAGCAATGGAACGATCTTCTTCTTGCAGATAAGCCAAATAAGCTTCAGAGTCTTTCAATTGACTATAAATCGAACGAACAATTTCAGGATCATAACTCCAGTCCACTTTATAACGCTTTACCTTTTCTAGGTATTCTCTATTTTGACGTAGGGAATCAACAAAGGTATTGTTGTTCAGTTTGGTTGAAGAATAGGTTTTATCCTTGTCGGTTGGAATCCATTTGTTGGCAATTCCCTCTACGTCGATCAAGACATATTCAGCCACCTCATCCAATAGATTAAGTGTCCAAATGTACATCTCATCAACTTCTTCGACATTTCTCAATAATCCCTTTTCGAAATTGACGATGTTTTTGTCTTCTGACAAACTGTAGGCATACAATGTCTGCATGACCTTAACCCGTAGGTGTCTTCTGTTTAGCATAATGTTTTAAAAGAACGATTGGTGATAAAGAACGATATTATACTATCTTATTTTAATTTTTTCATATCATTGATACGCTTGTCTGCTAACTCTTTAGCAGCCTGATGCGTAGAAATGTTTTCTTCTTTGGCTTTTTGAATCACGTGACGAGTCATGGTGTAAATGTAACGGATTAAATGATCCGTACGGTCAGCACCGTATCCCTCCAATTCCGAGAAACAGCTAATTAAAGCACCAGCATTGATTAAGAAGTCTGGTGTGTAAAGGATATTGTTTTCTTTCAATAACTCTAACGTACGATCTTCCTCTAATAATTGATTGTTTGCAGATCCTGCGATAATTTTACAACGCATACGAGGTACCGTATCTGGATTTACAGTTCCACCCAATGCACATGGAGCATATACATCAGCATCCAATTCGAAACTTGTAGAGTAAGTAATTGGCTCTGCTTTGTATTTTGCTGCAATTTTCATCTTACGCTCTTCAGTCATGTCAGAAACATATACACGTGCGTTTTCAGCACGTAGTAAGGATACTAAATGCTCCCCTACGCTTCCTACTCCCTGTACAGCGATCTTTCTACCAGCAAGGTTATCATCACCATAAAGCTCCTTGATCGCAGCTTTAATGCCGTAATAAACACCTTTAGCGGCAAATACAGTAGTATCTCCAGCACCATTTAAGGATGTTGGAAGACCCGCTACATAGTTTGTTTCAGCATGAATGTACTCTAAATCTTTTTGGGTAGTACCTACATCAATAGATGCAATGAAATTTCCGTTTAGACCATTGATAAAACGACCGAAACGACGCATAAGCACCTCTGATTTTTCGGTACGGTTATTTCCAATGATGATTGCAGAACCACCTCCTAGGTTCAATCCAGCTAGTGAAGCCTTGTAAGTAATGGCTTTCGATAAACGTAAAGCATCTTCAATAGCCTCTGCTTCGGTAGCATAAGGCAACATGCGAACACCGCCAATGGCAGGTCCTAAAGTCGTATCGTGAATTGCGACAATTGCTTTCAAGCCAACTTCTTTATCATTACAAATAAAGATATTCTGATGGTCCGATACACGCATCAAATCAAATAGAGAGGTAGATTCCTTCTGCATAGATTAAACAAAAATTTACAGCTACAAAATTAACAAATTATTTATTTCTAAGGCTAAAAGGCTTAAAATAATCGTAAAAGGATTTATACATGACAGATACAAGGATATTGCACCGCTAATATTTAAAATTATACCTTACTTTTGCTTTAATGAAGGAACTATCTTACCTCAATAAGTTTTTCTATAAATATCGCTGGAAGATTGTCCCAGGCGTCATTTTCGTCATCATATCTAACTATTTCGGTATCCTACCTGCCCAGGTAATACGCGAAGCGTTTGATTTGGTTAAAGAGAATATTGACCTGTACCGTTTGTATGATGGATTCGACAGACAGGACCTTATCTACAAGATATTTGGCAATAGTTTACTTTTCTTTGGTGCAGTCGTACTTGTTTTAGCCATTCTTCGTGGTATATTTCTCTTCATGATGCGTCAAACATTAATTTTGACTTCAAGGCATATCGAGTATGATATGAAGAATGAAATCTACCAGCATTACCAACAATTAGACTTTGCCTTCTACCGTAGAAACAATACAGGTGACTTAATGAATCGGGCAACCGAAGATGTCAATCAGGTTAGGAACTACTTAGGTCCGGCCATCATGTATGCCATCAACACTGTTGTTCTTTCCTTGATGATCATTTATGCCATGTATAGTGTCAATGCCACCTTGGCGACCTATGCATTGATACCCATTCCTATTATTTCCGTGATCATCCTCTTTGTCAATAAGGTCATCAATAGACGTAGTGAAAGAATTCAAAGACAGCTCTCCCAACTTTCTTCTTTTGTTCAAGAAACGTTTTCTGGTATTCGTGTAATCAAGACCTATACTCGAGAACAGGATAAGATGAACGGTTTTAAGACGGAGAGTGATCGATATAAGGACATCAATCTAAACTTAGTAAAAGTTCAGGCCATCTTCTTTCCTTTAATTATCTTCTTGGTTGGGTTCAGTACCATTGTAACAGTATATGTAGGTGGATTGGAAGTGAACAAAGGAAATATATCTGCAGGTAATATCGCAGAGTTTATTATCTATGTCAATCAATTGACCTTCCCTGCCATGTCCTTAGCTTGGGTTACTTCGTTGGTTCAACGTGCTGCAGCTTCTCAAAAAAGAATTAATGAATTCCTACATACCAAATCAGAAATACCAGATGGAAAATTTAGTCCTAAACTAGATGGTGAAATCCGTGTTGAGAACATTTCATTCACTTATCCAGATACAGGTATTAAAGCTATTGACCAAGTTAGCTTCCGAATTCCTGTTGGCAAAACGATGGCGATTATTGGTAAAACAGGATCTGGAAAATCGACACTTGCCAATTTATTATTAAGGATGTATGATGTCAATCAGGGAAGTATACATTATGATCAACATGCCATACAGGATTTAAAATTACAAGCACTTAGGGAACAAATAGGGTTTGTACCACAACAGGTATTTCTGTTTTCAGATACCATTGCAAGAAATATAGCTTTTGGTTTGGATGCTGTAGATGTGCCTGCTGTAGAACAAGCCGCTAAGGATGCTGCTGTTTACCAAAATATCGTTGATTTTGATGAGGGCTTTGAAACCCATATCGGAGAACGTGGGATTACACTTTCTGGAGGTCAAAAACAACGGGTATCCATCGCTAGAGCCTTGGTGAAAGACCCTCAGATCTTGATCTTTGATGATTGTCTTTCTGCTGTCGACACCAAGACAGAAGAGGAAATTCTGCATAATCTAAATCGTATAATGGATGGTAAAACTTCCATTATTATCGCCCATCGTATTTCTACCATCAAGAATGCGGATCATATCTTGGTGATGGATGATGGCAAGATCGTCGAGCAAGGCACGCATAGTGAACTCTTACAGTTGGAAGGTGAATATGCATCCTTGTACGAAAAACAGCTTTTAGAAGCATAATATTTTCTTTGTTTTAAGGATGCTTCCTAAAATTAATATAACACTCTGCATTATATTAATTTTAAATAAACCACCATGTTATTTCAGGTAATTTATTTACATTTGACCTATTATTAACGACCATTATGAAAAGACTTTTTGCAGTACTTTGCTTATTTCTAGCAGTACATTTAGTTCATGCCCAAGAGTTTCCAAAACTGAGTCTATCGGACTTTACAACAGATCACCAAAAGATAGACACTTCTGCGAATGCAATTGTACTATATGAACTTGGTCGTACAGAATTAGAGTACATAGAATCTGACAGAGCGTTGATGGTTGTTCATCATCGAAAAGTACGCTATAAAATCTTTAACAAGGATGGTGCACAGTACGCTAATGTGGAATTACCGTTGTACAAATATGGAAGTAAATTTGAGTTTACCCGGGACATCGAAGCCAGCACTTTCAACTTAGTCAACGGCAAGATCGAAGAAACAGAAATGCAGAAATCTGCCATATTTAACGAGAAATCTCATGAGTACCTTCAAAAGGTAAAATTCACCCTACCTAATATTAAAGATAACTCCATATTAGAAATTAGTTACAAGACCTATTCACCAGGAATTAATACCTATAAGAAGTGGGATTTCCAAACAGATATCCCCAAGCTTTACAGTGAATATGTGGCGATAATTCCAGCAACATTTGAATACAATGTTTCGTTGAGAGGACACTTACAATTAACAGATACAAAGTCAACCTTATTATCCAAATATTTCTTGTTGGGTGGAGTACGAAATGATTGTTCAAAAATGCAATATATCATGAAGGATATCCCTGCATTCAAAGAAGAGTCTTACATGTTAGCACGTGTTAATTATATTTCTACTATAACATTTGAACTGAAGAGTTACATCAATAATATTGGTGCGAGAACCAATTTCACCAGAACTTGGAAAGATATCGACACCGAATTAATGAATGAAAATAACTTTGGAGGACAACTTAAAAACAAATCTGCATTTAAAGAAATTGTTCCAGGCATTATCAATGGCAAATCAAGCAACATGGATAAAGCGATGGCTATCTATGATTATATTCAAAAAAACATACAGTGGAATAATGTTGGAGGATTGTATGCTGAAAATGGCGTTAAGAAATCCATGACGACCAAGAGAGGCAACATCGCCGATGTAAACCTGAGCTTAATTGCCGCGATGAGAGCCGCTGAAATAGAGGCTTACCCTGTATTGTTCGCTACTCGTGATAGAGGAATACCAAGCTATATTTACCCTGTTCTCGCAGACTTCAATGGTGTACTCTGTCTTGTTAAGCTGGATGGCAAGGATTATTTATTAGATGCCACCGAAAAAAACCTTCCTTTTGGACAATTATCCATTCGTTCCATCAATGACCGTGGTCGTGTTATTTATGAAAAAGGCAAATCGGATTGGGTGCAATTAGCAAATGATATCCCTTCTAAAGCGAATTATAACATCTTAGCTGAGTTAAGCCCTGAAGGTAAACTAAAAGGAACTATTCGTATTCAACGCAGTGGAATGCGTGCATTTGATAAGCGTAGAGAGATTAATTCATTCCCTTCAATTGAGGAATACGAAGAACGTCGAGCTGAGAATAGTGCTTCCATGAAGATTGTGAAGATAAAATTTGAGAATCTAGAGGAATACAATAATGATCTGGTTGAATTGATCGACTTTGAAATGGATGCCTCAAGAAACATGCAAGGGAATCAATTTGTTTTCAACCCGCTTATTTATGATCGGATGACTAAAAATCCATTCTTATTAGAGGAGAGGAATTACCATGTTGATTTTGGAGCTTCCTTAGTAGACAACTACCAGATTAATATTAAGTTTCCTGCTGGCTATCAAGTGAGTAACTCACCAAAGAACTCGGCTATGGCTTTACCAGAAAATGCCGCAAGATATACCTTTAGATCAGCATTTGAAGACAATACACTTATGCTTCAACAAACCTTAAACTTAAATAACCCGATTTATACGCCTGAGGAGTATTTCCATTTGAAAGAATTCTTCTCCCGTATTATCGAGCAGCAAGCTTCAACTTTTCATTTCAAAAAAATATGAGGTTAAAGCATTTCTATTTTTCCTTATTCTTTTGTCTTTCACTATCCGTGGTATATGGACAATATGCTGTACAGGATATCCCGAAAGCGCTTTTAGGCAGAGCAACAGCAACCTTTCGAGAAGATGACAAGACCATCCTCATTAAATCCCCAACTGATGTTACGACTACAGGAAAAAAGGTAGTCACCATCCATAATAATGGCGGGGAATTACATGGAAATATCTTTTTTTATTACAATAAATCTGTACAGGTTAAAGAGGTAAAAGGCGAAATATTAGATGAGTTTGGAAAGACAATAAAGAAATTCTCTCTAAAGGATTTCGATGATTATAGTGCAGTATCAGGATATTCTCTATTTGATGATTATCGGGTTAAAGTTTTTGAATCTAATGTGACTACTTACCCTTATACCATCGCTTATACCTACGAGTTAAGGTCCAATCAGAATTTAGTTATCGAACCATGGCGACCTGACATCTATAAAAATGTATCTGTAGAGAAAAGTGTTTATACTATCTTAACTGATCCAGAGGAAAAACTTAGAATCTACAGCAAAAACTTAAACGCTGAACCAGTTATTGGATCCAAGGATAAATACAAATCTTATCAATGGAAGGCTGAAAACATCCATGCCATTCGTGAGGAGCCATATAGTCCTGATCGAGATATTACCGGAATGCAAGTTTTAGTAGTTCCACAAACTTTCCAATACTTTAAAAATAAAGGAGAATTTGATGATTGGAAAACCTTTGGCTTATGGATGAATCAAACCTTACTTAAAGACAAGAAAAATTTACCACCAGCTACGGTTAGCAAAGTCAAGGAATTAGTTAAGGATCTTAAAACTGACAAAGAGAAGGCCAAGGCGCTTTATGAATACATGCAAAACAAAACCCGATACATCAGTATTCAGGTCGGTATTGGTGGATTTGAACCCTTCCCAGCTGAAAATGTAGATCGTTTAGGATATGGCGATTGTAAAGCTCTGGTAAACTATATGCAAGCTTTATTGGATGTAGTAGAAATACCCTCCTATTATGCTATTGTCGAAGCAGGTGACAAGAAAAAGGATGTAATAAATGATTTCGCAAATATATTGGATGGTAATCATATCATCTTATGCTTACCATTCGAAAATGACACCACTTGGCTTGAATGTACAAGTCAGGAAATGCCTTTTGGTTACTTAGGTGATTTTACGGATGACCGTTTGGTACTAGCTTGTACAGAAGATGGTGGAAAGGTTATGCGTACGACCAGCTATTCCTATCTTGACAATCTACAACACCGCATCATGAATTTTAAATTGGACGTCAAGGGTAAAATAACTGGTGATATTGAAACAACCTTTAAGGGCACTCAATTTGACAACCACTTTGCTAACTATGACCTCATTCGTGATAAGCAATTAGAAAACCTCAAGAGGTGGTATAATATCAACAGAATTGAATTCACGGACTTCAATTATGCTATTCAAACTGAAAAGAACCCGACATTAACGGAAAATATCAAATTCAGCATTGACAATTATGCTACTGTTAGTAAAAGTCACTTATCTATTAAACCCAATATCTTTAATATTGCAACTACCATTCCTAACATTCGAAATCGACAAGAGAAGGTTATTATTAACCGCGGATATACGGATATTGAAGAAATCAGTGTTGAATTACCCGACGAGGTGACTCCACTGATACTACCTACTAAAAAGGAGATCAAAACAGATATGGGGACCTATGAGTTTCTTACCAAAATAGAAAATAAGGTCCTGAAATGTTATCGAAAGATTCAGATAAAAGAGGGAGAATATTCAGCAGAAAGCTATGAATCTTTCAGCAATTTAATGGCGGAAGCCCATCAATTTGACGGCACTTTTTATAATTTACCAATTAAAGATAAATAATAAAACATTTCACTATATTTGGCAACCCTAATGGGGGATTAGCTCAGCTGGCTAGAGCGCTTGCCTGGCAGGCAAGAGGCCACCGGTTCGAATCCGGTATTCTCCACTTAATTAACAGGCATTTATGACACCCATAAATGCCTTTTTATTTGAGCACCCTTTAGTAGTAGCTTTTAGTACCTTCTAACACTAAGAATAGGGTATGAATTTTATGGATTCTTTCAACGACTCATCTTAATTTTATATTTTGAAACAGTTAATTTAATTTGCTTTTATTTATCTTTATTTGACTGAAAGCAAAACAGCTATTTAAGCTATGACTGAACAACTGCTTCCCATATCACCTGCATTAAGCAAGTATGTCGCAAATGCTGTTTATTTTAACCATAACAGTAATAGTGCTTTTCAGTTCCAGATGGTACCCCGCATTTTTACCACTTTGTTTTTTGTGATTAGAAAGAAGCAAGATCTTAAGATAAATCTTGGAGGGGATATCCTTGATTTTAATAACAATTCCGTGTATGCCTTTGGAGTAGGAAACCTTCCTGCCGGATTTGATGTTGTAAATGAACTAGAGGTTATTCTGGTTATGTTACACCCGGGAATTAGCCGTATTTTATTTCATGATGATGCCAATATTTTTACTAATGGTAGGTTCGATCTTACGGATATGGATCAGACAAATAAAAATTTGAATGAAAAAATTGGCTATGCCACTTCACTTGCTTCAAAATGGCAAATAATCCAAGAATATCTGGTTAAAAAACTAGTTGTGGAGATTCCCGATAAATTCGGTAGGATTACAGGTGCAATTGAAATTCTTCAAAAAAGTCATGGAAACATCTCGATTAATTCTTTGAGTGAAAATGTTTTTACCTGTCGCCGAAATCTGCACGACCTTTTTTTGCAGTTTGTGGGCTTTTCCCCAAAGCAATACGCAGATATTATCCGTTTCAACCGTTTTGTAAAACTGTACACTCAACATTTCGGCTCACTTTCTCAAATCGGTTATCAGTGCGGCTATCACGACCTCTCCCATCTTAATAAAGATTTTACGCGTTTTGTTGGAACCTCCCCATCAGCGTATTTCGGCACGGCTTTATCTGCGGATATTAATAACTGGTGCGAGATAGATTATCTTGCTAGATAAGAATCTCCGATTTTTACAAACTTTGATATAGCGAGTCTGGTTAATTTTGTTTTAGAATTGGCAAAAGTGTTTCTGTCATTAAAACAAGATTTATGAAAACAAGATATTTTAAATTTATCCTTATTTCTCTCATTATTTCGTGCTTGCTATATGCATGTAAAAAGAATGATGCTGCAGAGGCACCTGCATTTGATATCGGGCAATTGGATCAATACTGTTTGTATGTAAGAGTTGCTTCACCGGAAGTACCAAATTCTACTGTTTCCGATTTTATTTTTGATTTTAAGACTGGGAACATAGCAGAATTAGGTAGCCTGGAAGGCTTGTATACTTTGACAACAAAAGTTATGGAGGATAATTCGGTCAAGATCAGTATGGGGTTAAACGATTATGTATTATTCGTTGTTGAAAAAGGCAAACCAGTAATAAAGCAATGGAAATTATTCGGGGAAGTCACAGAATTACAACTGATCAAAAAACCTGAAATCAACCTGCTGAAAGGTAATACATTTACCGGAACCTACTATAAGTCTAATAACACGGTATTGCATGAAAATTTTTTCTACAGCTATTCTGCCCTAAACAATTTTTCCCTTACTGCAGGATTAAAAGTAAATGAGCCTGCATTACGTGGCGAAGTCTATAAATCTCTGGGAAATATCGCGGCTTATGTAAAAAAAGTCAACAGTACGACCGCCGATATGGAATTTATGATATTGGTAGATGGCAAATTGAGGGTAACTTATATCGACAGGGTTTCCAACCCCACACAATATTATCATGGTGTATTTATTAAAAAATAAAACAATAGTATGAAAGCTAGAATTTATACCCTCTTCCTTGCCGTACTTTGCCTATCGGCATGTGGAAAAGATGAAAAAGTGGAAGATCCTATTGAAGAGCAAAACAGTTATACCTATGAAGATGGTTCCGATAAACAAAGTGTTCAAATAATGAAGGCAGAGTATACTTTTGAAGACCTGTTTATGGCAAATCAAATAACGTTACGTTTTATAGGGCAGAACAACGATAATAAAATAATTTTTCTCCTATCAGGAAACAGTATCATCAATCAGGTTCCTGAAGGTAACTTTTCCCAAAGTGGTGGCATTGTATTAGTTAGTGGCGTGATTATCACCCCGAATGGAAATGCAGCTTATGCCGTGAGAAATAAAAATTTAAAGATTGTAAAAGAAGAAAACAGCTATAATATTGATTTTGCGTTTACCACAGATAAAGGCCAGGTAAAGGGTAGTTATAAGGGAACTATAGTGGAAAAATAGAGTCTACTAATATGGAAAGAAGATTTAATCTGCTAATTGTGTTTTTCATTTTTGTTGCTCTCTTGTCGCTGGCAGGTTTTTTCAATTCCTATATCAGCTTGTTACCCGATAAGGCAAAATTCCCTCTTGTTATCCATATTCATTTCGCTGCTTTTGTATGTTGGTTTATTTTGCTAATTGTGCAACCCATATTAATCAGGCTAAAGAAATATGATTTGCACAGCCAGATGGGAAAAATATCCTACATCCTTGCTCCGATATTGGTGACCACCATTCTTATACTCGTAAAACAACAAGCCGAAAGTGGTATTATGAACTCCAGAAGTGATGTATTTATTACCTCATTTATAGGTGTACTGGATGCGATTTCCTTTTCAACGTTCTATCTGATAGCCATGTTAAACAGGCAGAATGTTCGTTGGCATGTTGCTTTTTTGATCGGCGCAACGCTTGTTGTATTAAACCCAGGGATGTCACGCTTATTTAATCAAATTATTCCGGGACTCGGACTTTTAGCTGCTATTTTACTTCCCTTTGTCATTCCTATAGCTATCCTATCCGTTGAAAAGATTAAGCACCGAAGACCTATTCTTAAAAGCCCCTATTTTCTCTTTCTCTGCTGTTGGACAACCGAGATTATTCTTTTTCTAACAATTCCAAATACAGATTTTTGGAGAAACTTTATCCTAAAGGTTCTTTGATGGTCGTTCTTTTAAATGTTTCTTATCAAATCTTGAAGGTTCTTCTCCTATTCATATCCTCATAATGGACGCATAAATCAAATTTGTTTGTTCCATTTTGAGGTAATAGTAAAATCTGACACAATAGCGTGTTAATAATTATCAAAACCATACAAACCCTTTTTTCCCTTCCCTAAGTCTAACTATCAAATACTTTTTAACATCCCTTATAAGACACAAAAAAAGCCCCAGCAATGCTGAGGCTTTCTTTGTATCATTCAATTCTTAGTTTTGTTCAGCAGGTAATACTGAAACGTAAGATTTGTTGTTTGCTTTTTTGCGGAAAACTACTGTTCCGTCGATTAATGCGTATAAAGTATGGTCTTTACCAATACCTACGTTAGCATCAGGGTTGTGTTGAGTACCACGTTGACGAACGATGATGTTACCAGCGATTGCTTGTTGACCACCGAAAATCTTGATACCTAATCTCTTACTATGTGACTCACGACCGTTCTTGGAACTACCCGCACCTTTTTTATGTGCCATTTCTTATCTTAATTTATGACTTGCGTCCGATTAAAAAATTCGATTATAAACTGATACCAGTGATCTGGATTTTAGTGAAGTGTTGACGGTGACCGTTTTTCTTCTTGTAACCTTTACGACGTTTCTTCTTGAAAACGATTACTTTTTCACCTTTTAAATGTGACAAAATCGTAGCTGAAACTTTAGCACCTGAGATACTTGGTGTACCTACAGTAAATTTACCACCGTCTTCTGCTAACAATACATTGTCAAATTCAATACTAGCGCCTTCGTCTCCTTGTAAGCGGTGTACAAAAAGATATTGGTCTTTTGCAACCTTAAATTGCTGTCCTGCTATATTTACTATTGCGTACATTGTTATTTAATGATTTGTTAATTATTTAATGAACGGCAAAGATAAAACTTTCTTTCAATTCCTCCAATTGTTTTTTTACTTTTATAAACAAACCAATGAACATGAAAAATCCAATTCTCCTAAAAAGGCTAGGCATCTTTGTTTTCCCAGTTTTATATGGACTCTTATTAAGATTGATATTCGAGCTTAATCAATTTCACGAGGTTTTTGGACTCATGTCCTTTAGTTTTCTTTTTATAGGCCCTTTTATTATGGGCTATATCAGCACTTATTTTTCCGATGTGGATTCGCTTAAATCTAAAGCATACATCATATTTGTTCCTTGGATCTCCATCTTTATTTTCTTTTTGATCACCATGATTACAAAATTAGAAGGTTGGGCATGTTGGTTGATGGTCTCCCCTTTATTCTTACTTGCCTCTTCCATTGGTGGCTATATTGGAGCCCAATTCAGAAAAGACAAGAACAAAAAGACTTATGTAAGTATTGCTATGCTTTTGCCTTTTTTATTGGCTCCAATAGAAAATCAATATGCTCGGAAACAAGAAACATTTAAAGCTTACAACAGCATCGATATCCATGCGCCCGCAGAGAAGATTTGGGGGCTTGTAACACGCGTAAGCAAAATTAATGAAGCTGATGATACCGGATGGTTAAATAAAGCATTAGGCTTCCCAAGACCTGTAGAAGCAGTGTTAAATTACGAAGGTGTCGGTGCATACAGAAAAGCCATTTTCACCAATGGACTTGCCTTCCATGAAACGGTGACAGCCTATGAACACCAAAAGAAGATGACTTTTGATATCAAAGCTCACCCACATGAAATCCCTTCAACGACTTTAGATGAACATGTGGTGGTCGGAGGTGAATTCTTTGATGTCCTAAACGGCACTTATGAATTGGAGGAACTGGGAAAAGATCATTACCGTTTACACCTCTACAGCCATTTCACTTTAAATACCACCTTTAATTTTTATGCTAGTGTTTGGGCCAAGTGGATTATGAAGGATATTCAGCAAAACATCCTTACTGTTGAAAAGAAAAGAGCAGAATCTTAAGCTTTCTCACTTTCATTATCAAAATCCCCAAACTCTTGTAGGTATTTAATGGATAGCTGAATCTTTTGAAAAGGTTTCTCATATCCTCTAATCGCCATCCGAATTAGTGAAAAAGCCACGAATGCCATGACAATGAAATATATTGCCATAGCTAATAATGGCCAGTAGGTTTCAATCGAACTAAAGTTTACCTCACTGAGCATTGTCATATATTGATTGCTTAATTCGAGACCAATAAACATAACCGCAGCGCCAAAGCCCACAATAGCCGATGAAAAACTCAACAATTTATAAGCGTCCAGGTTCAGTCGCATTTCATAGGAGAACCACAATAAATTCTCCAGGGAACTGTATTCCAAGTGATAGGATTTATTATAAAAATCTTTAAATCTCTTTAAATAAAATGCTGTCAAGATTGCCCAGGAACCCATATAAATAAAAACAACCAGTATGGTAAACACCCTAACATCGTTATACGCAAGTTTATATCCAACAAATAATACTGCGACAACTGTAAGAAGTACATTGACTATGTACTCGTTTTTCATACGCTTCCGAATTTTATCAATAGCCGTAGCAGCCTCCCTTTTCTGCGAAAGATTAATACTTAGATCTACCTTATCTGTATTTTCTTCTTTCCAATCCTTTTTCAAATCGTCAAAATTCATAACCTTGCTTTTTAATGATTTCCTGTAATTTCTCTTTTGTCCTCGCCAGCTTTACCCGAGCATTACCTTCTGAAATACCCAATTGCACACTGATCTCTCTATGAGAAAGGCCTTCCAAGAACAAGAAAATAACCGCCTTCTCAATTTCATTTAATTCCTTCACTGCTTTATAGAAGTAGGTCAAACGCTCTTCCTTTTGCTCATGGTCTGATTCATCTGCCACATCATGGTTTTCCATCAAGTATCCTGCTTTCAATTTCCGTTGGTCCTTTTTCACATAAACCAAGGCAGTATTCAAAGCCACCCGATACATCCAGGTAGAAAACTTACTATCACCCTTAAAGCTTCCGTAAGAACGCCATAACTGAAACACCATCTCTTGGTACAGGTCCTCCTGATCCAATGTATCATCCATATAAATCTTAGAAAGTTTATACAAGATACCTTTGTGTTCTTCTATAGACGCTAGAAATACCTGTTCGATGGAGTCCAAATTCTATTGCTTGTGTTTTTTATAAGGTTAGTATACCAGTTTTGCGAATGTTACAAAATTTTTCCATTTTCTACTATTCAATCATTAAGAAGCATAAAAAAAGAGAGATATATAACTTATCTCTCCTTTAAATCTTTATATAACTGACAACTCCCCTATTTGGGATCGTTTAAGAGCGTGTGTGAAATGATAGGAACTTTCTGCTGCCAAGTACCAGAAACCACAAATCGATTACCAGAGGTTTTATTACGAATCGTAAAGGTATAATTACATGTTCTTTCGATGTAAGTCATCTCTCCGGAAACCACTTTGGTATCAAAAGGTCTGAGCGTTAGCTCTTCCTTTGACCCATCTGGCTTAATGTAGTTCTCATAAGTCGTTCCACTGACGTAAGGAACCTGTTTAGTCCAGTAAATAGACCCTTCGTGCAGTAACTCATCCATAAAAATCAACGAATCTTGACCTCTTACCCATTCGAAGGCACCATAATCCTGACTTTTAAATTCTGAACTATACTTCACATTTTTAAAAACCTCTGAAGTTACCACTTGCTTGGGTTTATCTGTATCATTTACAAAGGTAATGGTTGTACAACCCTCATTACTTTTATAGACTTTTCGACTATCGGGAACTTCAGTAATTTTTTTATCCACAAGCTCATAGGCTTCGCCACGAGATTGTATGATCGCAAATTCATCCTTCTTATTATCGGAAATTATACCAATGATAAAATGCCTAGGGCTATCGGAGAAATTCTCCTTCAATGTCATTTTCAACTTGTTATCTGCCGTTTTCATCATCGACAACCAGCCTTGATCTAAAACTATTGAATCATTTCCCTCTACTTTAAAAGGCTCACCATTGCTGTCTTTCAACAACTCGCCAGTTATACCCCCTTTTACATAAGGAATAGACCATGTCTCTGCCTTGATATCAATAACATCATCTGTAAAGCCTGTATTCAACTTGCGCTCTTTCACTTCGGGGTCTACCAAATCAGGATCCGCATCAAATTCATCTTTAACACATGATGTCATCATACCGGATAAAAAAACGACAACGGTAAAAAATAAGGAGGTCTTTAGGATTGCTAGTCTCTGCATAAATATTGAAAATAACACGAAATAAACAACGTATATGTACAAGAATATCTTGCAAGTTAACAAATGTTATCTAATATTATCTGTTATAAAATGTTAAGCCTTCTGCAATCACCCCACATATCTACTTATTCTATCACTAATTGCACCAAAAAACAACTAATAAAAAAACTCCCAAGATCTGAATCTTGGGAGTTTTAATATTCTGTATTTCTTATCGAAAGGACTAGCCTACGATTTCTTGAATTTCATTCATGATTTTCTGAGCGATAGCCTCTGCTGCCTCTGCTGTTGGACCTTCAGAATAAATACGAATGATTGGCTCAGTATTCGATTTACGCAAATGAACCCATTCATTAGGAAAATCGATCTTCAATCCATCGATTGTAGAATGCTCTTCATGTGCATGTTTCTCTTGCATCTTTGCCAACAGGTTATCAATATCTAACCCTGGAGTCAAAGTAATCTTATTTTTGGACATGTAGTATTGTGGTAACTCCGCACGGTACTCCGTTACTTTCTTACCCAATTTCGCCAAGTGCGTCAAGAATAAAGCAACCCCTACTAAGGAATCACGACCGTAATGAGATGCCGGATAGATTACACCACCATTACCTTCTCCACCAATAACAGCATCAACCTCTTTCATTTTAGTTACAACATTCACTTCGCCTACTGCAGCAGCATAATATTCACCACCATGCTTTTCAGTAACATCACGCAATGCACGGGTCGAAGATAAGTTAGAAACTGTATTTCCCTTCTTCTGAGAAAGAATAAAATCAGATACTGCAACCAATGTATATTCCTCACCAAATAACTCACCATCTTCCATCATAAATACCAAACGGTCAACATCTGGATCTACGGCAATACCCAAATCAGCTTTATTTTCCACTACAGCTTTTGAAAGATCCGTTAAATGCTCCTTTAATGGCTCAGGGTTATGTGGAAAATGACCATTAGGCTCACAATGAATCTTATAAACCGTTTTCACACCTAAGGCTTCTAACAATGCAGGGATAAATGTACCACCTGTGCTGTTAACCGCATCTACAGCAACTTTAAAATCTGCCTGACGGATAGCATCAACATCCACATATTCTAAGGCTAATACATCCTCAATATGTTTTTGAAGGAAAGAATCATCCTTGGTCACTGACCCTAATTCTTCCACTTCTGCAAAATCAAAATCTAAACTTTCACCAAGGGCCAATACTTCTTTGCCTTCAGCATCCGAAATAAACTCACCTTTCTCATTCAGTAATTTCAAAGCATTCCATTGTCCTGGATTATGCGAAGCTGTTAAAATAATACCTCCTGCAGCTCCTAACTTTGGAACAGCGATCTCCACAGTAGGTGTAGTTGAAAGACCTAAGTCAATCACATCAACTCCTATGCTCTGAAGCGTACCGATGACCAAATTAGAAACCATCTCGCCGGAGATACGCGCATCGCGTCCTACAACAATAGTTTTGTTTGCAGCGTTTGCTGTTATTATTTTCCCATAAGCTGCGGTAAACTTTACGATATCGACCGGTGTCAAGTTGTCGCCAGGTTTACCTCCTATGGTACCTCTAATTCCTGAAATAGATTTTATTAATGCCATATTGAATTGTTTAATGCCCGTAAATTTACTCTATTAAAATAATTATTACCCACTTTTATTCTTTTTTTAAAAATATTAACTACTTTTGTTGCAACATTGTTTCGTTTATATAAGACAATTGACGTTAACAAGTACATAACAGTCTCATTGTCAATAAACCCAACTATTTTGGAGGTTTTTAGCCAAGCTAAAGTATTAGGATGCAAAGTTGTTTTTTTATAGATTTGGTCGTTTAATTTTGACCATTCTATTGTAAAATATGCTAGATAAAATCATTTCTTTCGACCAAGACTTCTTTTTAGCCATCAATCAAGGCTTAAGTAATCCGGTATTTGATTGGTTATTGCCTATCCTACGTAACCCTTATACCTGGTCTCCGCTGTACTTATTTTTAATTATTTTCTTCATCAAACATTACGGAAAAACGGGTGTCCTGATCGTTGCTTGTACATTAGCGACCTTTGGTATATCGGATGCTACTTCTTCACATCTAATTAAGAAGTCGGTAAAGCGTGTTCGCCCGTGTAATGATGTAGTCTTTAAAGAGCAGGTCAACCTTCGAGCTCGCTGCGGTTCTGGATTTAGTTTCACCTCCTCTCATGCCACCAATCATTTTGCAATGGCATTCTTCTGGATCGTTTTATTCCGCAGAAAATGGAAACATACGCTTTGGCTATGTATCCTTTGGGCGGCTTCAATAGGTTTTTCTCAAATATATGTCGGTGTGCACTATCCATTAGATATTCTCTGTGGAGCTATATTAGGCACATTGATTGGTTTGGGAACAGGTTATTTATTTAAACGTTTTTACCCGAAATTTTTCGAACACAATCAAATAAACAAAACACAAGTAATTCATGAGTAGTGTACTAATTGTCTCCATTTTATTCTTTTCGGCTTTAATCAGTGGTATTGGCGTCTTCTTTGTAAAAAGAGACAACACCACATTACTCAAGTTAATACTTTCCTTTAGTGGGGCGTATCTTTTTGCCATCACGGTCTTACATTTAATCCCTGAGGTATACCACAGTGGCGGAACATCTGGTGAAGTTATTGGAATGTATATCTTAGGAGGTTTCATTTTCCAATTAATCTTGGAACACTTCTCTCAAGGTGTGGAGCATGGGCATATCCATACCGAGCATAAGGGAGAACACAAACATCCATTTCCGATTGCTATTTTAATCAGTTTATGTTTGCATGCCTTCTTAGAAGGTTTCCCTCTCGCTTCGGGACACCGTAATGAATTGGTATTTGGTATTGCTATCCACCATATACCTGCTGCATTTGCTTTAGGCAGTTTGCTGATCAACACCACGTTAAAGCGCCAAAGCATCACCTTATTTATTGCTATTTTCGCTGCTATGACTCCGCTAGGATACCTAACAAGTATGGGTATTAGTGCAGGAGAAATCGGAAATATCGGAGCATATTTCGATAAGATTATGGCGGTAGTAATCGGTATATTCCTTCACATTTCCACCACCATCTTATTTGAATCGGGATCAGCAGATCACCATACTTTCAATAAGAAAAAGATGTTGGCTGTATTTGCTGGAATATTGGTTTCCATGGCAAATTTCTTGTTCCCGCACGACCATAGCCATCATGACCATGGCCCAGCTACCCAAACTGAGGAACCGCATTCTGATCATAAGCATGATCATGATCACGACCATTCAGACCATAACCATGATCATGACCATGACCACGAGCATTAATTAATAATCGACATGCTCCTTAGAACCGCGGAATTTATCTAACAACTCACTGAGTTGCATACATTCCTCTATGCTAAGGTTTTCGGAAAGCACATCGTCCAGCATCATATCTTGTTCGATTTCTTGCAGTAACTGCATACCTTTTTCTGTTATCAATAGATCAACGGCGCGTTTATCACCGCTGTTCTTGGTCCTAGAAACCAAACCCTTGCTGACAATACGGTCAACAAGTCGAGAGATGTCTGGCGTTTTTGTTAATAAACGCTCTTTTAATAAGTTGTTGGTGACAGGATTGGGGAACTGACCGCGTAAAACCCTCAACACATTAAACTGCTGCAAGGTGATCTGCTTGGCCCCCGCTCTCTTTTCAAGCATCACGTTTAACCAATTGTTCGTATAAATGACGTTAATGGTAACACGATGCCAAGGACTAGCGAATTGCTTCACTCTAACCAGTTCTTCAATCTTTGGCATAACTTTAATAATACATTAGTGTGACTTAATGTGCAATTTAAAAGATTTTAATTATTTATCTTTGCTAATAATGATTTTTTTTGAAAACTGCTTAATTTTTTAACCCATAATGCAGAACAATATTAGCCTCGACAGACTAAAAATAGGTGATATCGTAAAAATTCTTTCCATTGACTCAATAGATATTCCAGCTAAGTTTTTTGAACTTGGTTTCTATCCTGGGTCTATCATCGAAATCAAACACAAAGCACCCCTCAAAGGACCAATTTGTTTCAACATCTTGGAAAACAATTCCTTGATCGCCATTAGACATGCCGAAGCCAAATTGATCACAGCAGCTTACATTTAATGAAAAACCTTAATATCGTATTACTAGGGAATCCCAATGTCGGGAAAACATCCCTTTTTAATAGGCTTACCAAACTCAACCAAAAGGTTGGTAATTATCCCGGAATAACCGTAGAGAAACGCGAGGGTAACTTGAAAGCTCATGGCAATAGTTACCACATCATTGACCTTCCAGGTACTTATACCCTTTTCCCGAATTCCCTGGATGAGGAAATCGTATTCCAAATTCTAAGCGATAAATCCAGTAAGTATCACCCAAATCTAACGCTTGTCGTTGCAGAACCTGCAACCATCAAAAGATCAATTATCTTATACCAACAAGCGCGTGAATTGGGTATCCCCGCCTTCTTTGTCATCAACATGGTCGATGAAATGGAAAGTAAGGGTATGACCTTGGACATTCCAAAACTAGAGGCTTTCCTAAAGACCAAAGTCTTTAAAACCAATGCAAGAACAGGCCAAGGAATTGAAGAACTGATCAATGCTTTTCAACAGGTACCTCCTTCCTATTTTGGATCTTTTGATATCCCAACAAATTACAAACAGCCTCTGGAAGAAGCTAAACGCCTATTCCCATTGGCTACGGAATACTTAACCTGGCAATTCCTTGCTCAGGAAAATGTCTCTTCCCTTACGGATGAACAGAAAAAATACCTGAGCGATATCCGCGAAAAATATCAGCTGAAAACGCATGATATGCAGAAAGAGGAATCCCTAATCCGTAATGATAGCATCAGCAGGGATCTAGAGGCGATTGTAAAAAAATCAGAAAACAAAAACCTCAGTACAACCAGTAAAATAGACCGTCTACTCATGCATCCAGTATTGGGATATGTGATTTTCTTCGGTTTATTATTCATCATTTTCCAAGCCATATTCTCCTGGTCAGGACCATTAATGGACTCCATTGACGGCTTGTTTGCAGACATTACCACTTATTTAGATAGCGTATTGCCCGATGGGCCATTAGCATCTTTATTCATATACGGTGTGGTTGCAGGTATAGGTGGAATTGTCATCTTTATCCCTCAAATTGTCATTTTATTCCTGTTCCTATCCCTGATGGAAGAGTCCGGATACATGAGTAGAGTTGTTTTTTTAATGGATAGATGGCTTAAACCGTTTGGTTTAAATGGTAAATCTGTTATTCCATTGATGTCAGGTGCAGCATGTGCTATCCCGGCAGTGATGTCCGCTCGTAACATTGAAAACCCTAAAGAACGATTATTGACCATGTTGGTTACACCTTTTATGACCTGTTCAGCAAGGTTGCCAATCTATATCGTTATTATCGGATTAGTCATTCCAGAAACCAAAATCCTTGGTTTTAACTTGCAGGGGATGGCCTTATTTGGGATGTATTTATTGGGAATCATCGGAGCTTTAGGATCTGCTTGGATCTTAAATAAAGTGATTAAAAGCGTTCGCACCTCCTATTTGATCTTTGAATTGCCAACTTATAAAACACCAGATTGGAAGAATGTGGTGACGAATGTATGGGATAAAGCTTCAGGATTTATTATTGATGCCGGTAAAATTATCTTAATGATTTCCATCGTGTTATGGGTATTAGGAAACTTTGGTCCGAACGATAAATTCTATAAAGCCGAAGAATATGTTCAGCAGGCTAATCCTACATTAGAAGCCGAACATTTTGATCAAGAAGTTGCATCATACAAGCTTGAACATTCCTTCTTAGGGTATTTAGGAATGGGTATTGAGCCAATTGTTCGTCCATTAGGTTACGACTGGAAAATGGGAATCGGATTAATTGCTTCTTTTGCTGCTCGTGAGGTCTTCGTCGGAACAATGGCTGTGGTTTACAGCCTAGGTGATGATGTGGACATTGAGGACGACGGACAAAAGAATACCCTATTAAACAAAATGCGCTCTGAGGTCAATGCCAATACCGGTCAACCTGCTTACAATATGGCTTCAGGAATTTCGTTATTACTATTTTACGCCTTTGCGATGCAATGTATGGCGACCATTGGCGTAGTTCGTAAAGAAACAGGATCATGGAAATGGACCCTAATTCAAACAGTATTTATGACTGGGCTAGCTTATGTTGCTGCATTAATAGCCTATCAACTTATTAAATAAATGAACTTAACTATACAATACATCATCGTTGCCATCCTCTTTATTGGGGCGGTTTATTACATCGCAAAGCCTTTTTTCTCCAAAAACAAAAAGTCTCCAGGATGTAGCAGATGCGGCAGTTGTGAAACAAGTACAGATAAGAAATAAAACTATAGCAAAATTTTGCAAAGGCTTCTTACAAGTACTGTAGGGAGCCTTTGTGTTTTTTTAAAGCGCCTATTTCAGGAATTTTCCTAAAAATATAAAAGGAAAAAATTATCTTGTGCTTTCAAATAACTTGGACCACGTATTATCCAGTCCATAAACCATAAATTAAACAGCAAAAATTAACCTTCAATTAGCGTGCAAGAAAACAAAGAGAAAGAACTTAAACGAGGTCTTAGCAATCGCCATATTCAATTAATAGCCCTGGGGGGTGCCATCGGCACCGGATTATTTTTAGGTGTCGGACAAGCAGCCATATTAGCAGGACCTTCCGTTATTCTGGGCTATGCCATTGCCGGCCTTGTTGCATTTTTTATCATGAGACAACTGGGCGAAATGGTCGTTCAAGAGCCCGTTTCAGGTAGCTTCAGTACATTTGCCAATAAATATTGGGGACCATTCGCAGGTTTTGCCTCCGGGTGGAATTATTGGATCCTATACATCTTGGTGAGTATGGCCGAATTGACCGCTATCGGCAAATATGTGCAATTCTGGTATCCCGATATCCCGCTCTGGGTATCTTCGCTGTTTTTCTTCCTCATCATCAATGCCATCAATCTGGCCTCGGTAAAGGTATATGGAGAAACTGAATTTTGGTTTTCCATTATTAAAGTAGTAGCTATCATAGCCATGATTATCTTCGGTGCTTACCTACTAATTTCCGGAAATGGAGGGGAACGTGCTACTGTAGAAAACTTATACAATGATGGCGGATTCCTCCCCCATGGCTGGCTCAATGGCAATAGTACAGATGGATATTCCGGTCTACTGGCCGCCTTGGTGATCATCATGTTTTCTTTTGGAGGCCTCGAATTAGTTGGTATCACAGCTGCTGAAGCGGAAAACCCAGAAAAGAATATCCCTAAAGCCACTAATCAGGTTCTTTGGAGAATCTTGGTATTCTATGTCGGTGCACTATTCATCCTATTTTCCCTAATGCCTTGGCGTTCCATTACCGCGGATACTAGCCCTTTTGTGGAAGTATTCGCTACCCTTAAAGGCTTCCAATTTGAACTCTTTGGCAGTACTTTTTATTTCACCAATATCATCGCGAATGTTTTAAATGTCATCGTATTGACGGCTGCACTGTCTGTATATAACTCCTGTGTTTATTCAAACTCTAGAATGCTTTACGGATTGGCAGAGCAAGGAAATGCGCCAAGCTTCCTCAAAAAACTGAATAAAAACCACTCACCTATTGCTGCGATTTTGGTGTCTGCTGCGATCGTTGCCATAACTGTGGTGATCAATAAACTAATCCCGGAAGAAGCTTTAGGGATCTTAATGTCTCTGGTAGTATCAGCACTTATCATCAATTGGATTATGATCACGCTGACACACATGTTTTTCCGAAAACAAAAGGATAAAGAAGGCGTTAAAACAAAATTCCCAACCATCCTATACCCTATTAGCAATTACTTTAGTTTACTATTCTTAGTGGGTGTATTGGTTATGATGTGGTTTACCGGACTAAAAATATCCGTGGAGCTTATCCCAATCTGGTTGATCCTACTTTTTATATCTTATAAGTTTATTATGGCATATCGAGCCAACCAGAAAAATAACCCGAATTAATTAATTCTGGAATGAGGAACCTGATTTTTCACATCCTATTTGCGGCTATATTTCTCGTCCACTTGGCGAGTATTTATTGGTATTGGGATGATATCAGGTTCTTCACAAAACCACTTATTTGTCTTTGTTTAATTGTCCTTTTATCTGTCAATACCGGATTAAAAAGTAAGTTTCATAGACTTATCGCATTCGGGCTTGTCTTTGGTTTATTAGGTGATATTTTTCTCATGCTGCACGATCTATTCATCCCTGGATTGGTCAGCTTCCTCATCGGTCATATATTATATATTTGGGCATTTCTACTCCAGTATAGTGAGGAAAACATTAGTAAAAACAAATATGTAATCGTCATACTTACTTTTCTGGCCATATATTCCTTTAACCTCTACAAGGTCTTATCGCCAAGTCTAGGCAGTTTAAAGATTCCAGTGATTGCCTATATCCTGGTGATTGCCACAATGGCCTTATTCGCCTATACCCGAAAAAATAAGACCACATTCTGGAGTTTTCTATACATCTTCTTAGGTGCTCTTTTCTTTATTGCATCTGACTCCCTTTTAGCCATTAACAAATTCGTGGCTTATGTTCCCAATTCTGCGCTCATGATTATGAGCACGTACATGTTGGCTCAATACCTCATAACAGTAGGCTCCACTAAGCATCAGCCACGGATTTCATAACAAAATACCCAATTTTGGGTATTTTTCCAGACTACTATTGCCCCTACCTTTACTAAACCTAACGCATATTAGTATGAAATATCTAAGAATTTTCTTTCTTGTCTGCTTTATTCAAACAATGGGTTATAGCCAGGTTGTCGATGATCATTCAGATTGCAATGCCGCAAGAAAAGCCTTAAAAGAAGGAAAAATCAATGAGGCAATTATAGGCTTTAAAAAAGGTGCTGCCAAGAACTGTGCTTCCAGTATGGATGCTTTGGGCATCGTTTACAGTTATCCAGAATATAAAATAAACAATTATGTGGAAGCCAAGAAGTGGTTTACTCAAGCTTCAAATGCAGGCTATTCCGAAGCAAAAACCAACTTAGCTATGATGGCTTATTTAGGTCATGGAGAACCAAAAAACCTTAAAAAATCTGCCCAACAGCTTGAAGAACTCTTGTATCAGTCTGTAACGCCTCTCGATATTCAATATCTTTCTGAATTATACTTTGAGGATAGTACAGCAGTAGACCAGAAAAGATTAAGAAATTATCTTGAAATAGCAAGATTGAAACAAATACCGATATCCTATTTGATGACAGCCTATGTCATGTTAATTAAAAGTGAATCGGGAGACGACCCAATTGTTTGGCTTGAAAAAGCACATGATGCCGATATTATTGACGCTGTTATGCTCTTAGGAAGTATGTATGAGAAAGGGACCAAATTTAACTCCATAGATATTCTTAAAGCAAAAAAATATTATGCCGCAGGTATTGGTTACAAGCTTGACGGAGCTCAAGAAGCCTATAATCGGGTTGAATCTATTATCAAAAAGATGAAATAAACGATTTTAAAAACCAATATATTAACCATAAAAAGGCTGATCTAATATATTGATCAGCCTTTTTTATTTTATTAGTTAATGCTATTTAAGGTTCTATTTGCTATATAATTCAGTTTTTGATTTTTCATAGCTCTCCTGATGCACCGAAGCCACTGCACGTCCTGAAGGGTCGTTTAAGTTTTGGAATGAAGCATCCCACAACAAGGCTTCTGGCGTACTACAAGCTACCGATTTTACAGAGGGCACGGTAGATGCTGCAGCGTCTGAAGGAAAGTGTTGATCAAAAATACTACGGTATAAATACTCTTCTTTGTTCTTTGGCGGGTTGATCGGAAAACGACTAGCGGCAACTTCAAAATCCGTATCGCTCACCAATTCTTCTGCCTGTGCTTTTAGCGTATCGATCCATGAATAGCCCACCCCATCTGAAAACTGCTCTTTCTGACGCCAAGCGATGCTTTCTGGAAGATAATCCTCAAAGGCTTTCCGAACAACCCATTTTTCCATACGCTCTCCGCTAATCATTTTATCCTGTGGATTGATCCCCATCGCGATATCCATAAATTCCTTATCCAAGAAAGGCACCCTTCCTTCCACACCCCAAGCGGCTAAAGATTTATTCGCACGTAGGCAATCATATAAGTATAACTTCTTCAGTTTACGAACCGTCTCTTCATGGAATTCCTGGGCATTCGGTGCCTTATGGAAATATAAATAACCTCCAAATAACTCGTCAGAACCTTCCCCAGAAAGAACCATTTTAATCCCCATGGACTTGATTACCCTTGCTAAGAGATACATCGGTGTAGAGGCACGAATAGTGGTCACATCATAAGTTTCCAAGTGATAGATCACATCCCGAATGGCATCTAACCCCTCTTGTATACTAAAGTTTACTTCATGATGAATGGTACCGATATGATCAGCTGCTTTTTGTGCCGCAATTAAATCGGGTGAACCCTTTAACCCGACAGCAAATGAATGCAATTGAGGATACCAAGCTTCTTCCTGATCTTGACTTTCGATACGTTTCGAAGCATATTTCTTGGTGATAGCGGCAATGACCGAAGAATCCAATCCCCCGGATAATAGTACCCCATAAGGTACATCGGACATCAATTGGCGATGAACAGCATCTTCTAATCCTTGACGTAGAACAGCCAAATCTGTTTTAGCGTCCTGAACGGCAGCAAATTGCTCCCAGTCTCGCTGATACCACTTTTTAGGATGATCAGATTCTTTGCTATACACGTAATGTCCGGGAGGAAACTGAGCTATTTCTGTACAAAATCCTTCCAAAGATTTCAACTCGGAGGCAACAAATACCTGTCCCCATTCATCCTTACCCCAATACAAGGGAATAATACCCATATGATCTCGTGCAATGAAATAAGCATCTTCCCGAGCATCATAAAGCGCAAATCCGAATATACCGTTCAATTCTTCAACAAATGCAGGACCTTTCTCCAGATACAAAGCTAAAATAACCTCTGAATCTGAACCTGTTTGAAAGTCATAGTGTGGAAGTGAATTTCGTAAGGCTTGATGATTATAGATCTCTCCATTTACTGCCAAAACCACTTGTCCACATGGACTGAATAACGGCTGACTGCCTGATTTTGGATCTACGATCGCTAAACGCTCATGAGCTAAGATCGCATGTTCTGAACTATAGATACCTGACCAATCGGGTCCGCGATGACGAATACGCTTCGCCATTTCTAATACTTGAGACCTTAATGTCGATATGGGCTGCTTTACTTCAAATGCTCCTATTATTCCACACATAATATTTAAAATTTGCTAATGTTTTAATCCTTTTGTTGATATAATGACACAAAGTAAATCATTAAATAATTAATTTCATAATTTTATTTAATTTTTATTGAATATTTATCAATAAAATATTTTATATATTGCAATTCACTCACCGAAAACTCCATTTGATTAATATTTTAACATCCTGCATCTTGCGATTCAAACTATCTAATAACACAATTTCAAATTTTAGCAAACAGAACTTTATTTCTATTTCTGCTTTTTGCTTTGTTCGATATAAGGTTGTATCAACTTCTATTTTGGGACTATATTCCTTCGATATTCTAACGGATTTTCTCCCTATCTAAATCGGATCTTGTTCGGATCTCGTTCGGTCGGAACCGAACGAGATCCGAACAAGATCCGAAGGAGTTCCGAAGGAGATCCGAAAGAGTGTCAAAGAAAACCCTTGTGAGAGACGGTTTGACACCAGACAAAAGACATCTGAAAAAGATGCAAAAAGTATTGTGTGTAGAGACAGAAAGCTATGAAAAGAGGTTGGGAAAGAATGGAAAAAGAAAGAAAATAATCCAAAAAATTCTCAGGAAGCTAATTTTTAAATGTATAAAAAATGGGTATTCTAAAAGCTTACAAGGAAGGTTTTAGAATACCCATCAATATCTCGGGTCGGATTGGGAGATTAATCCATTCTGGTATTAAATAATGCCGTGCAAAGAACCGCCTTTTGCAGCAAGCTGATCTACGCGACTTTCTACCGCTTCGTCTTTGATCAAATCAGGTGCATGATGTGGCTTACTTCGTGCATCGATGATAACCGGACCGGTACATCCCCAATGTTTGAAGTTGGTGAAACTACCGATTCCATGTATATCATGAGAAGGGTTACTGCGGGTGAAAGTTACCCAAACAAAGTTGTTTTCATTGGCAGCAACGAATTCGGCATCATCAGCAAGGACAATACATTGAATGCCCTCCCAATTCAGGTCTTTTGCCGCTTCTGCCCAATATTCAATCGCTTGGCTTTCTTCTTGGTATGAGCTGAAAGATTTTCCATCAACAACGATGATCCCCGGTAATGCCAATTTCGCATGCTGGAATGGTCTTGGTAAATCTAAATCTGCAGGCAATTCAGTGATTAACTCTCGTTTTTTATCACCCACGGCAGCAAAAGTCACTTTAGAACCTGAATTCAGTCCATCTCCGGTATAATCCAAGGTATCGATGGTGGTATTGGTCAAGAAGTGTAAATCACGCGTTAAATCAATGCGTTCAAAAATATGGGTAAAGAAGCCTTTAATATCGTGGATATCCAATTTTGGATTGTCCTCAAATGCAGAGATAAATAAAAACTTCGCCAAGCTTAATTGGTTGGTACCAAGAATCACATTGGCAATCGTCAATACCTCTTGCGGACGTTCTACCTTTTGGTATGGGGTGTATCGCTCACTACCGATAGCAAATAACAGAGGGTGCACCCCTGCCGGATCTACCGCATGCACTGCATGAAGTCCTGGTATTTGCTGTGGAATGGCATTGCCTGTGATTTCATGGATCAAGGCACCAAAACTAGTATCCTCCTGTGGTGGTCGACCAACGACGGTAAATGACCAGATTGGATCTTTACGGTGGTAAACTTTATGCACTTTCATCAAAGGGAATGGGTGAACCAAGGAGTAATAACCTATATGGTCGCCAAAGGGTCCCTCTGGTTTATTTTCATTTGGATAGACCGTTCCGGTAATCACAAAGTCGGCATCAGCAGAAATACAAAATCCTTCCTCATCATAAAAATATCGGAATCTACGATTGCCTAAGGTACCGGCAAAGATCATCTCCGATAATCCTTCTGGAAGTGGCATAACCGCAGAAAGCGGATGTGATGGAGGACCACCAACAAAAATACTGACCTTCAATGGCTTACCTAATTGATTTGCTTTAGTCTGGTGTACACCAATACCACGGTGTAATTGATAGTGTAGACCTATTTCCTGGTCTTGAATATAATCATTACCAGCAAGCTGAATTCGGTACATGCCTAGGTTCGCATTCATGATTCCAGGTTTGCTGATATCCTCCGTATATACCTGCGGCATGGTCACAAAAGGACCACCATCCATAGGCCAGTTAACAATTTGTGGGAGTTCTGAAATCTTTGTTTGCCCATACAGGATGGGCGCCCCTGCTTTCTTCTTCCATGGTAAAGCACCTAAAGCGACCATAGAAGAACCTACGTATTGAAAAGGATTTTTCAATACGGACATAGGGTTCATTTTAACATCAACTAATTTTTTGACATGATCTAAACTGTCACGGAACATAAATCTCGATCGATCTAAGGTTCCAAAAAGGTTGGAAACTGCAGGAAATTTAGAACCTTTAACATTTTCGAAAAATAAAGCAGGGCCTTGCGCATCATAAACACGCATATGTATAGCTGCCATTTCCAAATAAGGATCTATCTCTTCCTTGATACGGATCAGATGCCCGTGCTGCTCTAGATCGTCAACACAAGCGCGTAAACTTTTATATCCCATATTGTATGCTCAAATAGCTACAAATGTAATGGAAAGAAGGCAATATTGAAAGTTAGTCAATTATTGGTCTAATCGGATCACCTGATCCAAAGGTGTGAATGAAAACAGCATAATGTTTTTCCAGGTTGTATTGTCAATGGGATACTCCATGGTCATTAGTCGTTTAAATTCAATTAAATCTTCTTTATTGATTTTATATAACTTTTTAAACCAAAGCTTCATAAATATTCCAGGTACCTGAAAGCTCTTTACTGTAGCTTCTGGATAAAGATTCTTTTTATACAATCGGAAAATGTCTCGAACCGTTACTGTATTGGGTCCACCGATTTCAATTAACTCATTCTGAAAGTTCTTTTCCCAATCAACATTATAGATCCAACGGATAAGATCTAATGCTGAAATCGGATTAAACTTAATATTCGCAAAGTCGCCATCATAAGGTAAATACTTGGAATTAATGACTTGGTGCATGTATTTATCCAATACACTGCCCTTTCCAATAGCTAGGTTCTTGAGCACAATGGTAAAGGTTAAGCCCGATTCAATCAAGACCTTCTGGATATATCCCATATAGGGTTTGTCCATTAATCGAGCGATATAAACGACTCGTTTACAACCATTACGTTCTGCTAACAGTATAAAATTTTTCAGGGTGATTAATTCCAAATTTAAATTAACCATTTCACCTAAAGTGGGGACATGAGTAATATAAATCGCCAATTGCACCCCACCGTGTATTTTAAAAGTCTCAAATTCAGCTCCCTTACGCAACAAATCAACCTTATCAAGTGAGCCTGTAGGTTCATCTAACATTTTCGCCCGAAACAGATCCAAATCCCTTGCAATACCATGCACGTGGAATTCCCCTCTATTCAGGTTACTCATAGCACGCTTCCCCAAATATGAATTGAGACCTGATAAAAGCACTTCCATCAGTCCTCCTTCTTTTTAGTGAACATCTTTTAACATTAACAAACAGTAAATAGAATGTTATGTTTAATGTTTTTGATTTTTTTACAAATGAAATGAATATTTCACAAAAAACGCGCATTGTCTACGGCATGTAAAAATAATGTATACCCTTCTATAGGCATCCCCAAAGCATTATATTTGCTAACACAGCATATTGGGGAATTAGTACAATGAGTAAAAAAGTAGTTCTTGTTTGGTTTAGAAATGATTTAAGATTGCACGACAACGAGGTTCTGACGGAAGCTTTGAATCGTGCAGATTTAATTATTCCTGTCTATTGTTTCGACCCTCGCTATTTCTCCAAAAACAAATTCAACCAATACAATACCGGTGTCAACCGCGCTCAATTCCTGCTGGATACCGTTGCCCATCTTAAAAATGAACTTAAAGGTATTAATGCCGATTTGATGACTTTCGTTGGTTATCCTGAGGAGATTTTACCTAAGCTTTGTGTGAAATATGAAATCGATGAGGTTTATCATCACCGCGAAGTAGCCACTAGAGAAACACAAATTTCGGAAGCTGTAGAAGCGGCTTTATGGGAGCAGAAGATTAATTTACGCCATTTTATCGGCCATACCCTCTTTCATAAGGAAGACCTCCCCTTCCCAATCAAGGATATTCCTGATAAGTTCAATATCTTCAAAAAGAAGATTGAAAGGGAATCGGCCGTTCGGAAACCTTTTGAAACTCCGCAAAGCATTCCCTATCCTACCCATCTGGAGCAAACACAATTACCATCATTACTTGAATTAGGCTATTCCGAAGAGGATTTAGCAGAAAATCAGAACAGATGTATTGAAGGAGGTGAGGAAAAGGCTATCGCTAGTTTGGAGCTATTATTAGACCCACAATATTCCGGATTGGAGAATTACACCCATATCTCTCCATATATTGCCATTGGCGCACTTTCACCGATTTATATCTATGACCGAATGCGTCAATCAGATTTATCCCAAAATAAACGTCGATATGATCGATTGATGACCTCCTTATTGTGGCGGGATTACTTTCGATTTATGCTGAAGAAATACCCAAATGTATTTTTCAAATCGAAAGGTCTATTTACGGAAGACGATTCGGAAGCATTTTTAAACGAAGACTTGTTAATCAAATGGAAGGCAGGAGAAACTGGTGAGCAACAAATTGATGAGGCTATTCAGGCATTAAAAACCTGCGGCAATATCACCTATGCTGTTCGTCGAATGTTAGCACGCTATTTTACCCAGCAAGTATCGTCAAATTGGTTGATTGGGGCTTCCTTTTTCGAGGAATATTTACTAGATTATGCTCCGGCAACGACCTATGGTTTTTGGTCGCACATGGCAGGTGTAGGAACAAGTCCAAAAGAGAATGTCAGTATCGACTGGGAAGAGTTCAGAAAAAAACTCTCTGCATAATATATTAACCAATAGGAAAGCGTTGAAAAATTTAACGTTATTTCACATTAGACTGGCAGAACTATTATTAAATAAGGTCTAATATTTATTAATCCACCGGGAGGCTAGGAAAAAAGGCTAAAACATTGTATTTTATCAACATTTAATAAGGAAAACTCATATAATTATTGCTAAATTTGGCAAAATTTTATCTAACGTACCGACATGGACAAAATGACCTATTTGAGTAATGCCGACTCGAGTTATATCGACGGATTATATCAATCATACAAGGCAGATCCGAATTCCGTAGATTTCGGGTGGCAGAAGTTTTTTGAAGGATTTGATTTTGGTCAAGGTGCAGGATCTGGAACGATTGAAGCTGAAAATGTTCCGGAGCATGCCTTGAAGGAAATCGATGTATTGAACATGATCCATGGCTACAGAGATCGTGGCCACTTATTTACACACACTAACCCGGTACGCGAACGTCGCAAATATTATCCTGGTAAAGAATTAGAGACTTTCGGACTTTCCGAAGCGGATATGGACACTGTATTCAATGCAGGTGTTGAAGTTGGTTTAGGCCCTGCCAAACTACGTGATATCCGTCAATTAATCGAGGACACTTATTGCCGTTCTATCGGTGCGGAGTTTAAATACATCCGTAACCCTGAAAAAATCAAATGGTTGCAAGACCGCATGGAAGCGGACAGAAACCAACCTCACTATAACATTGAGCAGAAGAAACGTATTTTCAAAAAATTAAACCGTGCGGTTGTTTTTGAATCTTTCTTAGGCACAAAATTCTTAGGACAAAAACGCTTCTCCCTGGAAGGTGCAGAAAGTTTAATTCCAGCTTTAGACTCTGTTATCGAAAAAGGCGCTAGCCTAGGTATACAAGAGTTTATGATTGGTATGGCTCACCGTGGCCGTCTTAACGTACTTGCCAACTTAATGGGTAAACCTTACAAAACCATCTTCTCTGAATTTGAAGGTAAGATGTATGTAGAGGAAGATCCTGAATTGCAATTTGGTGGTGACGTGAAATACCACTTAGGTTATTCTTCTGATGTAACTACAGAAGATGGAAAACACATCCACCTTTCATTAGCTCCTAACCCGTCACACTTAGAGACTGTTGACCCGATCGTTGAAGGTATTGTTCGCTCTAAGATTGACATGAAATATGATGGTGACTCTTCTAAAATTGCACCAATCCTAATTCACGGTGATGCAGCTATTGCTGGTCAAGGTGTAGTTTATGAGGTTACTCAAATGTCTAAGTTGGAGGGATACCGTACTGGTGGTACTATCCACATCGTGGTTAACAACCAAGTAGGATTTACAACCAACTACAAAGATGCCCGTTCAGGTACTTACTGTACAGACGTTGCAAAAATCACTTCGTCTCCAGTATTCCATGTGAATGGTGATGATGTTGAGGCTTTAGTTTATGCAATTAATTTAGCGGTTGAATACCGTCAAAAATATAAGACCGATGTATTCATCGATCTATTGTGTTACCGTCGTTATGGACACAACGAAGCGGATGAGCCTAAATTCACTCAGCCATTGTTGTACAAAGCGATTGAGAAACACCCGAACCCTAAGGATGTCTATGCGAAGAAATTGATCGATGAGAAATCCATCGATGCAGATTACTCCAAGGCAACTGAGAAGGAATTTAAAGATTACTTGCAAGAGCAATTAGAGGCAGCTAAGAAAGTAGAGAGCATTGAGGATGAAATCCCTATGTTTGGTGGTGCTTGGAAAGGATTACACGCCGCTAAGAAAAGTGAGATCTTTGGTAATTCAAACACCAAAGTATCTGATAAAGAATTCTTGACTTTAGCAAAAGAAATCACCGCCCTACCTAAGGACAAAAAGTTCTTCCGTAAGATTTCTAAATTGTTCGAAGATCGTGCTGCAATGATTAAAAACGACAGCTACGACTGGGCAATGGGCGAATTAATGGCTTATGCTACTTTATTGAATGAAGGTAAGCGCGTTCGTATTTCCGGACAGGACGTTCAACGAGGTACTTTCTCGCACCGTCATGCTGTATTAACTTTAGAAGATTCTGAAGAGAAATACATCCCATTGGCAAATGTTAATGGTGGCGAGCGTTTCAATATCTACAACTCTTTATTATCCGAATATGCTGTATTAGGTTTTGAGTATGGTTATGCTTTAGCAAACCCACAATCCCTAACCATTTGGGAAGCACAATTTGGTGACTTCTACAACGGTGCACAAATCATCGTTGACCAATACTTGTCGAGTGCAGAAACAAAATGGAAGCGTTCGAACGGATTGGTAATGATGTTGCCTCACGGTATGGAAGGTCAAGGTCCTGAGCACTCTTCAGGTCGTATTGAGCGTTTCTTAGAGCTATGTGCAAACGACAATTTAATTATTGCAAACTGTACTACGCCAGCGAACTACTTCCACTTATTACGCCGTCAATTGACTCGCGATTTCCGTAAGCCATTGGTGGTATTTACACCGAAAAGCTTATTACGTCACCCGAAAGTGGTTTCTCCATTGGCAGATTTCACGAAGGTAGACTTCCAAGAGTTGATCGATGATAGCTACGCAAAACCTACAACCGTAAAACGTGTACTATTCTGTTCTGGTAAAATCTATTACGATCTATTAGAGAAACAACAAGCAGATAAGCGTACTGATGTAGCGATTGTTCGTTTAGAGCAATTATATCCTGCTCCAATTGAACAGATTCAAGCGGTTCATAAGCGTTATAAGAACGCGAAGGAATTCATTTGGGTTCAAGAAGAGAACGAGAATATGGGTGCATGGCCATATTACTGCCGTACCTTACGCAAAACAGACATCGAGTTTACTGATTATATTGCGCGTACAGCAAGTGGTAGCCCGGCTACAGGTTACATGAAAAAACATGTGGCACAACAAGAAGCTATAATTAACAAATCATTCGAATAAACAAAATCTTAAGCCGTCCGTTATATAGAATAAGAACTATAACGGACGTCTTTAAAAAAGAACTATATGAGCTTAGAAATCAAAGTCCCTTCGGTTGGAGAGTCGATCACCGAAGTAACCTTGGCCCAATGGCTAAAACAAGATGGCGATTACGTTGAAATGGACGAGAACATTGCCGAATTGGAATCAGACAAAGCAACTTTTGAGTTGCCAGCAGAGAAAGCTGGTATCTTACGTATCATTGCTCAAGAGGGTGATACCTTAGAAATTGGTGCTGTTGTATGTACAATTGAAGAAGGCGATGCTCCTGCTGCTGGCGGCGAGAAAAAAGAAGAGGCTCCAGCAAAAGAAGAGTCTGCAGCACCTGCGAAAGCAGAAGCAGCAGATGAGAATCCTGACACGTATGCTGCAGGAACAGCGTCTCCTGCTGCAGCAAAAATCCTTAGAGAAAAAGGTATTGATGCTTCGACTATCAAAGGAACTGGTAAAGACGGTAGAATCACCAAAGAGGATGCTGAGAAAGCTCAAGCAGCTCCTGCAAAGACAGAAGCTAAACCTGCTGCTCCAGCGGCTACTCCTGCTGCTGCACCTGCAGTAGCTGGTGCACGTGGAGAACGTCGTGAGAAAATGAGCTCCCTACGTAAAACTATCGCTAAACGCCTAGTGGCTGTGAAAAATGAAACGGCTATGTTGACTACTTTCAATGAAGTGAACATGCAGCCTATCATGGATCTAAGAGCTAAATATAAAGATACATTCAAAGAAAAACACGGAATCGGTCTTGGTTTCATGTCTTTCTTCACAAAAGCAGTAACTACAGCATTGAAAGAATGGCCTGCAGTAAATGCACGTATTGAAGAAAACGAAATCGTTTATTCTGATTTCGCAGATATCTCTATCGCTGTTTCTGCTCCTAAAGGATTGGTAGTTCCTATCATCCGCAATGCAGAGTCAATGGCTTTATACCAAATCGAAAAAGCTATCGCTGAATTAGCAGTAAAAGCTCGTGATAACAAATTGACAATTGATGAAATGACTGGTGGTACTTTCACCATCACCAACGGTGGTGTGTTCGGTTCTATGATGTCTACTCCTATCATCAATGCGCCTCAATCAGCGATCTTAGGTATGCACAACATCATTCAACGCCCTGTTGCTGAGAATGGTCAAGTGGTTATCCGCCCAATGATGTACATCGCTTTATCTTACGATCACCGTATCATCGATGGTCGCGAGTCAGTAAGCTTCTTAGTACGTGTTAAACAATTATTGGAAGATCCAGCTCGTCTATTGTTGGAAGTATAATCCATATAAAATATCCTGTAAAAGGCTGCCCGTATACAAATTACAGGCAGCCTTTTCTATTTTTGAGAAGAACTTTAAAATTATACCTATATTGTGAGGCATATGCATCTCTCTTTACGAAAATTATTTACCCTTCTCGGCTTGTTTACCCTAGTTTTTATAGGTCAGTTAAACGCGCAACAAATCGGACTTAAAATTGATTTCCTTGGTTATGCGGATAACCGCGAATATCAAGCCCCATACACCATTCCAAAGACATTTTTCGGTGCAAACATCTCCCCTAATCTTTATTTTCAATTGGAGAATAATCACCGTTTGTATGGGGGTGCTCATTTTAATCAAGAGTTTGGGATTAATAAAGAGAATCAAAGTCGTATCAACCCCATTGCATATTATAACTACCAAACAGATAAGGTCGATTTTGCAATCGGTTTTATTCCACGGTATGAAAGAACAAAGGATATACATCGCATGGTATTGGCTGATACGTTTCAATACGATCGACCAAACTTGGAAGGAATGTATTTCCAATATAAAAATAAAGGCTTCAAACAAGCTTTGTTTATTGATTGGACAAGTAAACAGGGATTCAGTAATAGAGAACGATTTATCGTGGGATTATCTGGTAAATATCAAAAAGGCCTCTTCTATATTCAAAATGAAGGTATGCTTTACCACAATGCTTTAACTTCCAACGACAGCATTGATGAACATATACAAGATAATGCTTTGGTTATGTTACGCTTGGGTGTGGATTTAAGTAAAAAGACTGCCTTAGATTCTTTAACCATAGATGCAGGTGCAAGCTATGGTCTTGACCGCGTTCGCTCAGTATATGAGATGCAAAAAGCTCCAGGCTTTATATCCAATATCTATTTGGGTTATAAAAGATTCTTTTTAGCGAATACCCTGTATTTAGGTAAAGCCTTAAACCTTCCGAATGGCGATTCTTATTATCATCGCTCCGGATATGATCGTATTGACATCGGATGGATACCTTTCAAAACCGATCGTATTGAAGGAAAATTCACGGCCTCCTTTCATGTATCCGATGGATATTTTGATAATCAGCAGCAGTTTATTCTACGCTATCGATTTGGAAAGGATTTCTAAGCTTATTCCGCTGTCAATTTGTTATGGATCATTCGATCGTTATACTGCTGTATAAAGCCTTTCAGGCGCTCTAACATAGGTCCTTCGATTTGATGTTCTTTCCCTTTCAAATTAGTTTTTAAGAGCTTGTCGGTCTTTAAATTGAACAAGGAGGTCACTTCTCGACTATCATAGGTCATGAAGTAATCGCCCAGGAAGAAATTATAGGATCCACCCATATTACTCACCACGAAGTTATTTCGATCTGCTGAGAAGGCATCGAAACCAAATGCAAAATATGGTTTATCGTATTCCAAATAGTTCAATACCGTAGGCATAATATCGATTTGTTGTACCAGCTTATCTGAGCTACCCTTTAATTCTCCACCCGGATAATAAAAGATGATAGGGATAGCAAATGAATTAGGTAAAGTATGGTATTCTTCAAAATAACTCATACTGGCATGATCAGCACAGATAACAAATAGGGTATTCTTATACCAAGGTTTGGTTTTGGCTGTTTCAAAGAATTGTTTTAGGGCGTAGTCAGCATAGCCCAATGGCTCATGTAATGGCAATTTTCCTTTCGGAAATTTACCAGCATACTTTTCCGGAACTTTAAAAGGATGGTGTGAAGACAAGGAAAAGAAGCTACTAAAGAATGGTTCTTTCAAGTGGTCCATCTCATTGGCCATATATTGCATGAAAGGCTCGTCCCAGATCCCCCACATCCCATCAAAATCAGCATCGTTATTATACTCATTCTTTCCAAAGTAATGTTTGATACCTGCTAATTGCATGTATGCCGAGAATCCCATACTTCCATTTGGTGCACCATGGAAAAATGCTGTTTCATAGCCCTTATCACCTAAAAGCTTGGCAATACTGGTTGTTTTATTTCCAGAGTAGATGGAAAGCACGAAGGGCTCTCCAATGGATGGAATACCGGTAATAACCGACGGCAAGGCATCAATGGACTTACGCCCATTGGCATAGGAACGGGTAAAGCTGTAGGATTCGGTTATCAAGGAGTCTAAGAAAGGTGTATAGCCCTTATAGGTTCCTGCCTGAAGTTCTTTATTAAATGCACCAATATGCTCCTTAGCGAAGCTTTCCAGGATTAAGAAAACAACATTTAGTTTCTTAAATTCTGCTGAATCCTTTGGTTGGTGAATAACTGGATATTGCACATTTAAATCTGCTTCCGAAAAATAATTTACTTCCTTCAATTTGAAAGCTCGAAGTGTTTTCAAAATGGAAAAAGGCGTATTCAGCACGATATTCATCTCCTCTGGAGATTTCACATAATCACCCGCATTGCTTAAGGTAATTGGCCTGGTACTATGTGCCCATCCCCCACGAACGCCTCCGATAAATAAAAAAGCTACCAAAAGTAAACCCAAGGTTTGACTTGCATAAAACTGCCAGCCCAGGGATTTGGCTTTTACTAACCTTATCCAATCATAAGAGCGCCATAAGCCCCAAACAATCAGAACAAACACAATCAGCAAATACCAATAGTCCAATAGGAAATCAAAGAACAAACTGAATAGGTTGTCTTCATTGGAAAACTGACTAAAAACTGTGCCTGTTGTGCGTTTTAAGGTAAAAGGGAAATAAGCAAAATCAATCAAATTAGCACCAATACCTAAGGCATTAGTCCCAACAAATAGTATTTTACAAAACTTCTGAAAACCCAGATTATATTTAAACGGCAATGGCAAAGCGTACAGCAGAATGTACAGGATATTTAAGTAGAATAAGGCAACGATATCAAATCGTATCCCTCCGGCCATCATTTTCATTAACTCAGCAGCACTTACACCTGGGAATTGGGTTATGTTGATCCAATAAAATCCAATACGTAAGATCGCATAAATCAAAAGCAAATAGATAATCCGTAGGAATATATTCATATAGGGACCAAACCATCCTGTCAACTTAATCATACTGGTAGTAACTAATATTTCATAAAATCCTCGTAGACTTCCTGGTAATAGGCTTTGGCGATATTTAATAAGCTATCGGTTTTTGTGGAAGAATACGATTTATTGGCGAGGTAATTCACTGAATTACCGATGTGGTCAAAGGAAACACTTTGGTCAGGTGTGATGATACCAAAGGAATTTTTGGAATTATAAAATGCCACCTGTGCTGTAGAAGGATTCAATAAATCCCTACTCCAACGGTAATTTGTAGCAGGTATTCCCATTTGTTGAAAGAGTGTGGCAACCATGTCATTTTGATTTCCAATTCGATTCACTTTCATTCCACGATAGGCAGGTTTTATCACATCACCGAAAAAGATCAATGGTATATGAAATCTCCGAGGGTGGGTAATATCAAACTTTTCAGTAGGTAAGCGGTGACCGTGATCTGCAACCAATATAAAAAGCGTATTCTTATACCAATCTTCCTTCTTTGCCTTTTCAATAAAGTCCATGATAACAGAATCAGTATAATAAGCCGTACTTCTAAACCGATTTGCATTATTATCACTTCCGAATTTATAGCCATTATTTAGAGTAAACGGCTCATGATTATTCAAGGTAAATAAACTGTAGAAAAAAGGTTGCTTTTCCTTTTTGATATCCTTAGCCATTTCACCAAATACCACATGATCATAAACACCCCAGGAAGAGCGTTCTTCCAATGGACCAAAATTCATATTATCTGTAATACGTTCAATCCCATGGCTTAGCATGTAGGATTTCATATTGTAGAACTCACTCTGTCCACCATGATAAAATGCCGTATGGTATCCTAATTCGTGGATTTCTTGGCCCATGGCAGGAAGGTTCTCATGTTTATCGATGTATTTGATGATACTCTCCGGTCCTTGTGCGGGAAAGCCTGAAAACACGCCGATGATACCTTTATCAGAGCGATCGGAGGTAGCATAGATCTGATCAAATAGAATCCCTTGTTGAATCAGTTTCTCCATATTAGGCGTAACACCCTTCTCGCCTCCCAAAGATTCAATGAGATCACCCACAAAACTTTCCAAAACCAACAAGACGATATTCGGTCTTTTAGTCGTCAATACATGAATTGCAGAATCTGGATTTGCTGCAAATACGGGTTGCACTAACTTCTCCCGAACCTCTTTTTCTTCAAAATAGCGATATGGCGATTTCTTACGACGACTGGAACTAAAATACTCTTTCAACAAAGCATACTGCGTATTTACCGCAGCATGATTATTAAAAGCTTCATGCGAATAATATGCTCTACTTGGGTTTAATGGTGCACGACCATATCCACCACGGATAAAGGTGAACATCAGTATAGCTCCCAACAAAAAGAGCATGCTGACCGCCATAGGCTTATTCAGATTACGATAATTCAGTCCTTTCATCAGCTTCAAATACAGCCAATAACTCAAACAGATACCCACCAACATACCCAGAATAGGTAAAACCACTGGAGTTGATTCTGCTGATGCTGCAGCACCTATAGCATCTTCAAATACTGCATCTATGGCACGCTTGGAAATCTTATCTCCCCATTCCCTATAGATATTGACATTCACAAAGGAAGTCACTATATAAAGGACCAGGATAACAAGGGTATAGATATTCAAGGCCTTTTTTCCTAATCGGATTTTCGGGATATAATAGGATAGGAAATAAAATAAAAATGGAAGCGCACAGATATAAGCAGCAACAGAAAAGTCTAATGCCAATCCATGGTAATATATTCTAAATACCTCCGTCCAGTTGTCAGCACCTATTTTAGAAAAGAAAGAAGCAATAAAAATTGCTCGATCTAAGAAACAGATGAACAACCAAAAGGCAAAATACCGAGTAAAAATATTTAATTCATTGACAAGACGCTGCATGCCCTAATTCAAATTTATCGGCCAAATGTACGTTTAATAATTTTTAGGTAACCTATTCTTAACATAAATTTAGCATTTCCAGCAGCTTAACTTGCATATTTCTGTTCTGTTGGTGGGAATTGAGCACATATTTGCGTATTTTTGTACTCATTTTAGATATTCCATATAAACAATGAGCATAGCAAAGACTTACAATCCGAAAGAAGCGGAAGACAAATGGTATTCCTATTGGATGGATAAGGGCTTTTTCCGTTCTGTTCCAGATGAGCGCGAACCTTATACCATCGTAATGCCTCCACCGAATGTGACTGGTGTATTGCACATGGGTCACATGTTAAACAACACTATTCAGGATGTCTTAATTCGTCGTGCCCGTATGCAAGGTAAAAACGCTTGCTGGGTACCAGGAACAGACCACGCCTCCATTGCTACGGAAGCGAAGGTCGTCGCTATGCTAAAAGAAAAAGGAATTGATAAGAAATCCATTACCCGTGAAGAGTTTTTAAAGTACGCGTGGGAATGGAAAGAGAAATATGGTGGTATCATCTTAAAACAACTGGAGAAGCTTGGTGCTTCTTGCGATTGGGAAAGAACTAAATTCACCATGGATCCTGATTTATCAGAAGCCGTAATTGACACCTTTATCAAATTCTATCGTGAAGGATATATCTATCGTGGTATCCGTATGGTTAACTGGGATCCTCAAGGAAAAACAGCTCTTTCTGATGAAGAGGTAATCCGTAAAGAAGTCAATCAAAAACTTTACTATATCCGTTATCAAATCAAGGATAGCAACGAATATGTGATTATTGCGACTACGCGTCCGGAAACCATTATGGCCGATACAGCAATCTGTATCAACCCAAATGACGAACGTTATAAGCACCTTCAAGGTAAATCCGTATTAGTTCCTTTGATTAACCGTGAAATCCCAATTATTCAAGACGAATATGTGGAGATGGAATTTGGTACCGGCTGCTTGAAAGTTACACCTGCACACGATTTGAATGACTATGAGTTAGGTCAAAAACATAATCTTGAAGTTATCGACATCTTAAATGATGATGGTTCTTTAAATGAGAAGGCGGAGATTCTTATTGGTGAAGATCGCTTTGCTGCTAGAAAGAAAATCGCTGTATTATTAGAAGAAGCTGGACAAATTGAGAAAATCGAAGACTACAAGTCTCAAGTAGGGTTTTCAGAACGTACAGATGCGGCTATTGAGCCTAAGTTATCTATGCAATGGTTCTTGAAGATGGATGAGTTGTCGAAGCCAGCATTAGAATACGTAGAAGATGGTACTATTAAGTTGATTCCTGAGAAATTCTTTGCTTCTTATAAGCATTGGATGGAGAACGTGAAGGACTGGTGTATCTCTCGCCAACTGTGGTGGGGTCAGCGAATCCCTGCTTGGTTCAACGAAAAGAATGAATTTGTTGTTGCAAAAACTGAAGCAGAAGCAATTGCTGAGTTTGAAAAAGCAGGTAAATCTACACAGTCTATCCGTCAGGAAGATGATGTTTTAGATACTTGGTTCTCTTCCGGATTATGGCCATTATCGGTATTTGATGGTGTTCGCAATCCAGAGAATCCAGAATTCCAATATTACTATCCGACCAATGATTTAGTTACAGCACCAGAGATTTTATTCTTCTGGGTAGCTCGTATGATTATCATGGGACACGATTATACACAGAAGCCACCATTCCGCAATGTGTACTTAACAGGTATTGTACGCGATAAATTGGGTAGAAAGATGTCGAAGTCTCTAGGGAACTCGCCAGATCCAATTGAGTTGATGGAACAATACGGTACAGATGGTGTTCGTGTGGGTATGCTGTTATCCTCTCCTGCTGGTAATGACCTAATGTTTGATGTTTCTTATTGTGAGCAAGGAAGAAACTTTGCCAATAAGATCTGGAATGCGTTCCGTCTTGTAAAAGGATGGGAATCTGTTGAAGCTCCAGCTACTTCATCACAGAAGATTGCTGCAGAATGGTTTGAACAACGCTTTAACCAGACTTTAACTGAGATCAATGAGCATTTTGAAAACTACCGCTTGTCGGATGCTTTAATGGCAACCTATAAATTAATTTGGGATGATTTCTGTTCTTGGTATTTGGAGTTGGTAAAACCAGCTTACCAAGCACCAATTGAATCAGAAACTTTAGCTACTGTAAAAGGACTATTCCAAAAGATTTTAACGCTCGCACATCCATTTATGCCTTTCTTAACAGAAGAGCTATGGCATGATGAGTTATTTGGCAATCGCGATGAACAAGATTGTATTATCGTAGCAAAATATCCGGAAGCTCAAGCCTTTAATGAGCTAGCTATTAAGGAATTCGCAATTGTTCAGCAGATTATTTCTGAAGTAAGAAACATCCGTAATGCAAAAGGTATTTCCCCTAAAGTGGCATTACCATTGGCTATAAACGCGACAAATATTGACTACAGCAAATACCAAGACAGCATTAAAAAGCTGGCTAATATCGAAGATTTAAGCTTTGTTAAAGAGAAAGTAAGTGGTGCTGTGAGTTTCTTAGCTGGCAAAGACGAATGTTATGTAGCTTTAGAAAACAATATTGATGTAGATGCCGAGAAAGAGCGTATTGCGAAGGAGATCGAATACTTAAAAGGTTTCTTAGCATCGGTAGAAAAGAAACTTTCTAATGAGCGCTTTGTTCAAAATGCAAAACCTGAAATTGTTCAGAATGAGCAAAATAAAAAGGATGATGCTATTGCGAAAATCTATATCCTAGAAGAAAGCTTAAAAAGCTTAGGATAAGCATAGCTTAACAATACCAAAATAAAGCCGTTGAAGAGTTTCAACGGCTTTATTTTTTATGAATAACCTATCTGTTATAAAAAGGAAAAAGCTCCAAAAGATTAACTTCCAGAGCTTTAACCATATTTTGCGTTTAATAGAAAATGCTATTTTTCCTCACGTTGGAATTTACCATCTAAATCGAAGTATATATCCACGTCGTTAGCTAACTCTAGCTCATAACCTGTAGATTCCTTATCTATCACCTGCACGGCAATATTTGGATAATTAGTCGAAAGATGTGTGCGTATGGGCTCTGGAATAGCCGATACAGGTACATTCTGCTGATCTTTAACGGATATTTCCTTCCAATTACCCTCTTTATCAAAATCCAATTCAGTACCATCCGCTAAACGAGTTTCGAAAAAAGTTCCATCAGCAGATGGAGACATCTTTTGATCGGTATTGACGATTGCTGTTCCTGCGAAGTGATCTGCAATAAACTTATTGGCAGCTTCAGGCAATGGAACAACATTCGGATCAGTTACAGGTTTCGTATCAGTAGATTCCGTAGCTGGTCCTGATGCAGTCGGACTACCCGTCACTTCTTTTGGCTGATTATTACATGCCATAAACATCAAGGTAATACCAAGTATACTTAATCTTTTCATATCTAAATTCTTTAATCAACTAACAGATTAACTAGGATATTGTTTTATTTACTAAGCCTTAGCCTCCTCATCAGCCTTTTCTACCTCAATCTTAGGTGGAATCAATTTATACACCACCGGCGTAACAATACGAGATAATAAAGTCGAGCTGATCAATCCTCCAATCATTACCGTTGCTAAAGGTGAGATCAATGGATTAGAAGACCAAGCAATAGGCAATAAACCACCAATTGCTGTCAAAGAAGTTAAAATGATAGGCAAGAAACGAATCTCTCCAGCCTTCTCAATTGCCTCATTTAATGCCATACCTTCTCTACGCAATTGATTGGTAAAGTCTACCAATAGAATGGTATTCTTAACCTCAATACCCGCTAGGGCCACAATACCTATCGTTGCCACAAAGGACAAGGTATTTCCTGTTACCAATAGCGCTAATACTGCTCCTACTATACCCAAAGGAATAACCGACAAGACAATTAAAGTACTCTTGAAGGTTTTAAATTCTAAGATCAATACAGCAATAAACATAAACACCGTAATCATGATAATGGTTCCGAATCCACCGAACGCCGTTTCACGACTTTCCACCTCTCCGCCCATTGCATAGCTATAACCAGTCGGTAACTGGAAAGCATCCATCTGCTTAATAACCGATTGAATAACCTCATCATTGCCGTATCCTTTCTTCACAAAGGAATTGACAGCAACCATACGAACCTTATTCTGATGATAAATATTGGATGGTGAGATCTCAAACTCAAAGCTTGCCAATTGGCTTAATGGAATAGCGGTACCCGCTACATTATCCACAAAGACTTGCTCTAAAGTTTGCAGGTCGGCATCTTTTCCGCGAGGAACAGTAACCAAAAGATCGTATTCATTATCATCGGAATTTGGATCGGTATAAGTACCTACGGAATATCCAGCCAAAGCTACCCGAATAGTCTGATCTATTGCCGAAGTGGGAACTCCTAAGGCCATTGCCTTATCCCGATTGATGTGAACCCGAATATCCGTCTTATTGTTCTTGATCGGATTATTAATGTATTCTGTCCCTTCGGTATTCTTCAATAGTTCTTCAATCTTAAAAGATAACGCTTGCAAGGTATCTAAGTTCTCACCAAACACCCTTACCTCAACCGGCGATATGACAGGAACACCTTGCTCGAAATCCCTAACCTCAATCTTTGCACCCAAATATGGTGTCCATTTATCCCTTAAATGTTCAATCAAGGCCACCTTTTCCTTATACTTGATATCATCATGCAGTTGCACAAAAATATCGGCATAGGCTTGTTTCTCCCGCTCCTGTTGCATATTGTAGTAGACCCTTGGATTACCTTTTCCAACATTGGAGGTGTAATACTTCACCTCGGGCATATTCTTTAATTCTGCCTCTATATTACGCGTTATGCTATCTGTATAATGAATGTTGGATTGCAGCGCACTCTTGACATGAATCATGAACTGCGGTTTCTCTGATGGTGGAAATAAAGAGTATCCAACTACTGGAATCAAGGCCAATGATCCTGCAAAAATAACGGCAGCTATGATGGTTGTCCGACCTGGATGCTTTAAGGCCTTGTCCAAAAACACTCCATAGCTCTTATGGATGATATTTTGCATGCCACGTAAAATAGCATTACCACCCTCATGTTCATGTGGCTTTAATAGCTTACTCGCCAAAAATGGAACAACCAATAAAGCAATGAGCATAGATCCTACAACTGATGCAATAACGGCAATAGGCATGCTTCGAATAAATTCACCCGCCATTTCCGGCATAAATACCAAGGGTAGAAAAGCAATCACCAAGGTCACCGTACATCCCACAACAGCTAGCGCGATTTGCTCCGTTCCTTTTATAGCAGCCTCAAACCGACTATACCCATCGCGCATCCAACGTTCTATATTTTCTACAACGACAATACTATCATCTACCACCAAACCTAGTGCAACCACAAAGCCCACAATACTCAGCTGATTCAACGAATAACCAAAGCTATTCAATACAATAACCCCAATCCCCAGGGATAACGGTATAGCAATCATCACGACCGCAGAAGCTCGAGTCCCCAATGGCAATAAGGTAAATAACACCAAGGTAATGGCAATGGCAAAGTCAATACCCAATCCACTCAAACGCTTATTGACATTCTCTGCCTGATCAAAGCTCAAGATTAAATCCACATTCTTTGGCAGGCTTTCCTTGAACTTATCCAATACCGCATGATATTCTTTTTGTGTATCAGAGATATTCATTCCTTCCTTCTGTGCGGCATTTATCAATAAAGCTTGATAACCATTTAATCGCGTGGTATGACTAGCAGTCCCAAAAGTTGGATATACTTTCGCCACATCCTTCAACATGATGTTTTTACCATTCATGCTTGAGATAATGGTATTGCCAACATCGTCAATACTTTGATAATTGCCCGAACTTTTTACCGAGAAAGTCTGTGTCCCAGCTTCTACACTACCCGCAGGAATATTTTGATTTTCCGCCTGTACCGATTGTATGATTCGATTTAATGGAATCTTCAACTCCGCCAGCTTAGCTTGATCGACATCGATACGAATTTGTTGATCAGGAAGTCCTGAAATCTCCACATTCTTTAATGCCTTGATCTTCTCCAGCTCTTGCTTTAGCTTATCTGCCAATTGCTTCAATGTAGCTTGGGAGGCATTAGCAGAAACCATAGCAACCTGTATCACCGAGGTGTTCGTCGGATCAATTTTCAGCACTTCAGTGCTGTATAGGTTTGCTGGCAATTCAGGTCGTGCAGCATTCAGTTCTCTTACCAGTTCTTGGTATTTATCGTCATAGTTAGCTCCATATTCAAACTCCACAAAGAAAGAGGCCACCGAATTATTGATGGTGGTATGAATCTTCTTTACATTGTCCAAAGAGTAGAATCGAGCCTCAAGGGGTTTGACAATTAACTGCTCCATATCCTTGGGGTTGGTCCCCGGATGGATAACCAATACTGGAAAACTCGCAGGTTTCATATCGGGATCCTCTGCCCTAGGCATGGTCAGAATAGCACTTACCGCAACCACAATGATCATCAAGACCATGGTCAGGGTAAATTGGTAATTCCGAATCGGATACTTAATTAAACTCATGATAGTTCTTGATTTTACTTAATGATTTGAATGGCTGTTCCGTCCTGCAAATAGGCGCTCCCAGAGACTATAAGCCCCTGTGCATTCTCCAATCCTGAAGAAATCAGCACCATATCCTTTTCAATTTTCGCAATCTTGACCTTTTGTCTTTTTGCTTTCTTACCATCCAAGGTGATAAATACATAGCCCTCTTGACCATCTCCATCCAGCAAAGCACTGTATGGCACTCGCCAATAAGGATCGGTTCCTTTGCTATGTGAGAGAATCCAAGAGCGCCCAAAAATACCAGATGCCAATTTATACGATGGTTTATTGCGAAGCTCTAAAAAGATGCTGAAAGTTCCTGATTGTGGATCTAAGCCTTCCGATTTCTTGGACACATAAGCCACTAAGGTATCCTTGGGCATCGCATCGGTTGTAATCTTTGCGGCATCTCCAACCTTAATCTGTGTCCATTGCTGATCGGATACCCCAACCTTCAATTTCCAATTGGATTGATTGGCACCATTCACCTGCAATACCGGAGTACCTGGACCTACTATTTGTCCTTCATTCGCTAGCTTTGCCAATACATACCCGGAAACCGGTGCATAGATATTCATGTATTGTTGATTGAAATTAACCGATTTTACATCCTGTTGTGCCACATCCAAAGCAGTCTTTGCATTCTGTAATTGTTCTAAGGTAGCCACTGAATCACGGTAGAGTTTTAGGGCTCTATCATAATCCCTACGCGCTTTCTCCACAGCTAAGGATGCTTGCCCTGCTTTTGCATCTACCTCTGAACTCAGCACAGACGCCAATAATTGACCCTTACGAATCGGGTCGCCCTCTTTAACCAATATCTTGGAGATGACACCACCATTTTTAAAACCCAAGATGGTTTCATCATCTGTGGTAAACACACCAGTAGCCTCAATCGTATTGCCTGCACCATAGGACTGCAGGTCCATTAGCTTAACAGGAATGGTATCTTGTTTTGGAATAGCCGAAGTTCGTTCCTCTTGGTGACAGGAGAACAGCAAGGTCATTGCGGCGGCTAGGATTAGCGTGGAATATATCGTTTTCATGTTGTTTATTTTAAGGGGTAAGTGGCATTTTCTCGTTCAAATTTGGCTAGAGCCGATAATAATTTATAAGCAGCTATATTATTAGCTAGTTGCGCATTGGTGTACTGCGATCGTGCATCTATTGTTTCCAAGTAGCTGTTTACACCTTCGTTAAATCCGCGAAGGATTAAGCGTTGATAACTACCTGCAGCTTCCAATTGCACTTTGGAACTTTCATAATTCTTTTGAGCAGCCAAGAGTTCATTTTTCGAAACCTTTGCAGATAGCTCCAATTGTTGCTTTGCCATATCCAGTTTATTCTTGGCTTCTTCAACGGCTATTTGACTCTCCTGTATCTTCAGCTTATTGCGGTTACCATTGAATATGGGAAAGGTCAATTGTGCACCTATCATATAATACTGGGACTGCCTGGAGACTTTCATTCCTTCAGCTTGTGAACCTAAATCTAAGAAAGCACTTAGCTTCGGAATAAAGACTTGCTTATTCATCTGAATCATAGACTCCTGCATGGCAATGTTATAATCCAATGCTTTGAGTTCTTCGCGTTCTTTCACATCTACCTCCAAGCCTAGAGCTTGAATACCATTTGCCTGCTGCTTAGTTTCAACTTGTTCTATTGGGCTTTCCGCATCACGGTTCAACAAGGCATTGAAATAATATTTCGCGTTCTTGACCTGTTGGTCAGCCTCAGCTATCTTAGCATCATGCTGTGCCAGTTCCGCATTTGCACGGATGACATAGGCCGGCAATCCTTTTCCAGCTTCCAGTAATTTCTCATTTACCCGTCTGCCCTCTTGCGCCAGGATCTTCGCATTTTCATAAATACCTCTAGCTTCTAATGCACTCAGGTAATTGAAGTAGGCAATCTTAATATCCTTTACCAACTCCCGCTGATATTGCTCCAACTCCTGTTGGCTCATTTTAACCACTTGTTCCCGTATATGCTTATTATGTTTGATATCGGTATTGATAATCGGAACAGCGGTTCTAATCTTTGCATCGTAATAATGCTGAGGCAAGAAGTTGATTTGTTGATTTTCAATCTGTGGGAAAGCTTGACTTTGGGTAAGCTGATTTAAGGTGGTATAAACCGGATTTAACATATCCCCAATTGGAAGATCAATGGAACGACCTCCATCGGCATGGGAATAAGTCATCTCAAAGGATATATTGGGTAAATACATGGTTCTTGCAGCATCCAAACCATTCATTGCTCGTTTGAGTGAAAGATTCTTGGAAACTAGTAGTAGGTTGCTATCCAGACCCTGTCGGATATATGTTTCCAATACCTGGTCCTGAGCCTTAACCTGCCCTATGATGAGAAGGAACAGAATTAATAGACTAACTAAACGTTGGGGTATCTTCATGTTAACAGTGTTAAGTAAGTGTTTAAAATTTTTTATTTTGCGTCTAGCATTAATTTCAATAAAACTTGAAAAGAAGAATAAATCATCTCTTTGCTGCTTGATTTTGCACCGATCACATCAATCACATGATCCAAATGCTGAGTCAGGTATAGGGATACTAAACCATGTACCGTTGCCCAAGCTTGTAAGGTAACATCCTCGGCTTGCATGCCTTGAAAATAACCTTTCGATTGACATTCCAATACCGTATTTCGGAGAAAGTCCAGCACACGCTCCCCTTCCAGCCAATGCTCTTCATCGCAGTTATGGTTTAAGAAGTCCATTGGTTCCCGCATCATAAACATAACCTCATAATATTCAGGATTATCCAATGCGAATTCAATGTAGTTTTTACCAGCTGCCTTAAGCCTTTCGTATGGATCTTCCACCACAACCAAGGGCATAAAGCGGTCTCGTAGTAATCCGAATCCAACTTGATGCAGGTTATAAATTAAATCGTTCTTGTCTTTGTAATGTAGATAAATACTCGTTGGACTAAACCCAATCTCTTGCGCAATCTTACGAATCGAGGTAGATTCATATCCCTGTTGCACAAAAAGCTTTTTTGCAGCTTCTAGTATCAGTACTTTTAAATCTTCTTTTGGTTTTTGCTTCTTCACCCTATTTCTAATATTTTCAAAACAAAACTACTTAACAGTGTTAAGTAGTTCTTATTAAATTTAAACAAAAGACATTTAAATGACAATTAAACGTTTATATGCTACCTTCTAAAAACCAAAAAAGGGCAGCATGTACATGCTACCCTTATCAACTAACCACAACTAATTTTACTTCACCTCTATTTGTCTTTTCGCTATTTTCGCTTCCTCTTTTTTACCAATTGTAATGGCTAAGACACCATTTTCATACGAAGCGTCGATATTCGAATAATCTACTACTTCTGGAAGGGTAAATGATCTGGAGAAAGAAGTATAGCTAAATTCTTTTTTGCTATATGTTTTTCCGTCTTCTACTTTTTCTTCTTGTTTTTCTACAGAAATACTCATGACGTTCTTGTCAACATTGATTTTGAAGTCAGATTTCTGTAAACCCGGAGCAGCTAATTCAATGCTGAATGACTCTGGGGATTCTGTAATGTTTACCGCAGGTACTCGAGTAACTAAACGGTCTGTGATGAATGAATCATTGAAAAGATTATCAAATACATTGTTTACAAATGGATTCACTGCATCAGTGTTGTAAGATTTTCCAGGTAATTTAATTAATGCCATGTTATTATTCCTCCTTATTATTTTTTTAAATTTTATCGTTTTCTTTATTCAATTATATCTACCTCTATTCAATCAACGTACCAATGCAAAAAATTGATATTTACAAGACAAATTGTCTTATAAGGACGCTAACACCAAGCCATATTGTCATAGATAGAATTATATCCACATGACAATTAAGGCTTTACATGAAAGCAACAGTATAAAGGAAAAATGGTTTTAATTAATCTTTTTTATAATATAGGGAGACTACAGAATTGGCAACATCGCCACCGAAAGGCGGATTTACCTTACGAATTCTAACTTCAATTTCTTGGACGAAGGAATAGGATTCTATCAGCATATTCAAAATATCCTCTGCTGCCGATTCTAACAATTTACGCCTTGGACTCATGACCTCCACCAATATCCGATAAAGCTCTTCGTAATTAATGGTATTGCTGATATCCTCAGCATCTGGGTTCTTAAATGGGAAACTTACTGATACGGTCACAAAGAATTCATTTCCTAAAATTTGTTCTTCTTCATAAAACCCAATTGGGGAATAAAATCGAACTTCTTCTAAGGATACCTTTTGAATAATCTGTGCCATTTTATGTAAAGTTTTGATGATTGTTAAATAAAAATAATCAATATTCTTATATTAATACAAATAAAAAACTCAACCTATGTCCAAGCAATTCCTAATTCTAGGCTTATTAGCCTTATCCCTAAGCAGTCATGCACAAACAAAATTCCTACCACAGGACACCGAATTTTATAGCCCCGTCCCTCCTTCCGTCAAGACTTCGGCTCATGCTGCACCAAGTGACGCGATCGTTCTATTTGATGGCAGTAACCTGAACGAATGGCAAAGTGACAAGCAGAAAGATCAAGCAGCCTCCTGGACCATCAACAAGGACATCCTAACGGTAAAACCCGGAGCTGGTGCCATTCGTACAACTCGGGAGTTTGAAGATTTCCAACTGCACCTGGAGTGGAGAAGCCCGGAAGTTATTAAAGGCGAAGGACAAGGTCGGGGTAATAGCGGCGTATTCCTACAAGGGAAATATGAAATACAGATCCTGGATAATGACGACAACAAAACCTATGTAAATGGCCAAGCCGGAAGCATCTATAAACAAAGTGCGCCATTGGTTGAAGTCCGAAAACCAGATACCGGCTGGCATACCTACGATATTATCTATACAGCACCACGATTCAACGAGAATGGTCAACTCCTAAAAAGAGGAATAGTTACGCTATTGCACAATGGGGTATTGGTTCAAAACAACACCGAATTGCAAGGAACCACTGAATACATTGGAATGCCTAAAATGATCCCTCATGGAAAAGGTCCCATCATACTTCAAGACCATGGCAACCCCGTATCCTTTAGAAACATTTGGATCAGGGAGTTGAAGTAACGAACGGAATGTCTGCCCGTTTTTTTGACAACAGATGATAGACACAAGACAACTAGACCTTTTAAGCTGTTATGAAGTTAGGGCAAAGACGGGCGATGCCTGCATGGCCCCTACAAACAATCGTGAAAATATGGGCAATTATTACCATAGCTGTAGGTCGAAGCACGCTTCGACCATTTAATTTTATGGTAATAAATCTTGTGTTAAAAAGGATTTGAATAGTTTAAAGATCTTTCACCTTCGGTGCAAGATGACGTGCTTTGGGAGGGTGATGGAGACTCTTCGCTCTGCTCTGAGTTGTAAGTAGCAGAAAGCTTGCTATAAAAAGGTTAGAATTCGCATCAAATATGCATTCAAAACCATAACTATTAAAACCATAATTCGCTATAGGTCTTGGTACTAACTACTCCATACTAAATACTATTTCAAAGGGGTTTCCTTCGACACTCTTTCGGATCTCCTTCGGAACTTGTTCGGATCTCGTTCGGATCTCGTTCGGTTAGAAGCGAACGAGATCCGAACGAGATCCTTATCAGATCCAAGAAAATTCCCTAGGGTTCTCGAACTCAACCCAAGTGAAAACCCGACTTCATACGAATGAAATATTAACAAAGCACCTCAGATTGTAACTTGTCATCACAGACTTATTCAAAGGTTATAAAACAATAAACAGCATATTGGAAAAAGTTATTCCATAGCAGGACAATTCTTACAAGGAGAACTATCTAAAAACAAGAAGATCCAAACCTATTTGGCTTGGATCTTTTGAGTCTTATAAAATTTATGATCTTTATTTCAATAGGTTCACGGAATAAAGGTCTTTACGTCTGTCTTGCAAAATTTTGACCGTACCGTATTCATGTAGATCACGTAATGCGGTTAAATCTACATCGGCAATAAGTACCATCTCCGTATTCGGAGTTGCCTCTGCCTTAATGGCATTATTAGGGAAAGCAAAATCTGATGGTGTAAATACGGCAGATTGCGAATATTGAATATCCATGTTGTTGACACGCGGCAAGTTACCTACCGAACCAGCAATCGCCACATAACATTCATTTTCGATGGCACGAGCCTGTGCACAAGAACGAACGCGGATATATCCATTTTGCGTATCGGTCATAAATGGAACAAATAGAATTTGCATTCCTTGATCGGCAAGGATACGGCTTACTTCCGGGAATTCCACATCATAACAAATCAACAAACCTACTTTACCACAGTCGGTGTCAAACACCTTGATTTCACTACCGCCTACCAAACCATAGTATTTGAATTCATTCGGGGTAATGTGAATTTTCTTATAAGAGTCCAAGCTACCATTTCGGTGGCATAGATAAGAGATGTTATACAATTTACCACGTTCAATGATCGGCATGGAACCAGCGATAATATTCACGTTGTAGGATACGGCGAATTGCTGAATCTTCTCAATAATTTCCTTGGTATGTTCTGCTAATTTCTCCATAGCTAAACGCTCCGGAAGCTCATTGTAAGGGCTCATTAATGGCGAGTTGAAAAACTCCGGGAACATGATAAAGTCTGTTCCATAATCACTAACGGTATCTACAAAGAATTCTACTTGATCGTAGAACTCCTGCAGGTCTTTGAAATGACGCATCTGCCATTGCACCAAGCCCAATCGGATGGTTTGCTTTGAGGCCGAGAATGATTTAGCTAATGGCTCGTAATAGATGTTATTCCATTCCAATAGTGTAGCTACTTCCATGGATTCTGTATCCTCAGGCAAGTAGTTCTTTAAGATCTTTTTGACGTGAAAATCATTGGACAATTGAAAGGTTAAGGTCGGGTCGTAAATCTCCTTACGCTTTACCTTTTCAATATAAGTCCTTGGGGTCATGCTATCCGCATAATTGTGGTAATTCGGAATACGACCACCAGCAATGATACGTTGCAAGTTCATTTCCTCACACAGCTCTTTACGCTGATCGTACAACCTTCTACCTAGACGCAGGGACCGGAAATCCGGATGCACGAAAACTTCGATACCATAAAGCGTATCCCCCTCATAATCGTGTTTCTCAAACTTTCCATCATCTATGATGCTGTAATATTTATCGTAAATATTGGTTTTTTGGGAATTCAGAATAATGGATAATGCACAAGCCACCACTTTACCATCCACCTCGACAGCTATTTGTCCTTCCGGGAAAATATCAATGAGGTCAACAATATTCTCTTTTGTCCATACATCGCCCAAACCTGAATAGGCTTCAGCCATAGACTTCTTTAAATCCTTATAATCTTTTTTCGTAAGGGTCCTTACTTTAATATCCATATATTTTTTGCTTAATATGCCGGAGACGACAATATACTTAAATAATCAAATCCCATTCCAATTTTACGGTACAAAGGTAAGTAAAGGCTATGTGAAGGGCATTATTTCCAAATTAATTACCCAATACCGACAAAAAAAAGCCAGTTTTCATCAAACTGGCTTTCCTTTGGGTAATTGAAATGATTTTACGCTTCACCTTTGGCTCCGCCAAAGTTTAACGGAAAAGGAATATCTCTTGAGTTTATCGCTCCGTTTTGTCCTTCAAAACGTTGAATATTTTCCTGTAATGCTTTCAACAATTGTTTTGCATGCTCAGGGGTTAAGATCACGCGTGATTTTACCTTTGCCTTAGGTACTCCGGGCATCAAACGAACGAAATCCAATACAAATTCGGTATGTGAATGCGTGATAATGGCTAAGTTTGAGTAAACACCTTCTGCCATATCTTCTGTTAATTCAATGCTAATTTCTTGATTTTCTGGCAAATCTTGATTCTGGTTATCCATGGTTTTGTATGATTGTTTTTATTTACTAAACGTTCTGAAGTCCTGGTCTTTCTGAATGGAAAGTACCATTTCGTAGATTAATCGGATGACATTATCCACATCATCCATATGGATCATCTCCACTGTCGTATGCATATAACGAAGCGGTAGAGAGATCAAAGCAGAAGGCACACCGCCATTGGAGTAAGCAAATGCATCTGTATCTGTTCCGGTGAATCTGGAATTTGCTTGCCTTTGAATCGGGATGTTATTCTTTTGAGCAACCTCAATCAATTGTCTATTCAAATTAATCTGTACCGCAGGTGCATAAGATACGACAGGCCCTTTCCCGCAGGTCAAATCGCCTTGGGTAATCTTATTGATCATTGGCGTATTGGTATCATGCGTAACATCCGTCACGATCGCTACATTTGGTTTAATGTATTGTGCAATCATTTCAGCCCCACGAAGACCAATTTCTTCCTGCACAGAGTTGACGATGTACAAACCAAATGGCAGTTTCTTTTTATTTTCCTTAAGTAAACGAGCTACTTCAGCAATCATAAAACCACCGGCACGGTTATCCATAGCACGGCCTACGTAATAACGATTGTTAAGCAGCATAAACTCGTCCTCATAGGTAATGACACAGCCCACATGTATGCCCAATTCTTCCACCTCCTCTTTCGAAGTACAACCGCAATCCAGGAAGATGTTTTTTAAAGTAGGCGCTTCTTCTTTTTCTCCTGAGCGTGTATGGATTGCTGGCCAACCGAAAACGGCCTTTACAATTCCTTTATCCGTATGAATGTTCACTCGTTTAGAAGGCGCAATTTGATGGTCAGAGCCACCATTACGGATCACATAGATAAGACCATCTTTAGAAATGTAATTCACAAACCAGGAAATTTCATCGGCATGTGCCTCAATAACTACCTTATAAGTAGCTTTCGGGTTGATGATCCCCACTGCAGTTCCATAATTATCAATGTATGTTTCATCCACATAAGGTTTAAGGTAATCCAACCACATGCGTTGTCCTGCCCATTCAAAACCTGTTGGAGAGGGGTTATTGATATATTTTTCAAAGAATTTCAGCGACTCGGAGTTGACCACACGTGCTGGTTCTTGTACGATATTTGATTTTTTAGCCATAGCCTTTGTTTATTCGGCACAAAATAAGTATTTCTTGAATTTTCGCAAAAATAAAAACCGAAACCTTATCTTTACGAACCTTAATATTACCGTATGATCGATTTTTTAAGTTTTATTACTTGGGACCCTGAACCCGAAATATTCAAGATTGGCTCCTTCGGAATCCGCTATTACTCTTTATGTTGGTTGTTAGCATTTGTTGCTTCCTACTACTTTATGTTAAAGGTGTTTAAGCGCGAGGGAAAATCACAGGAACTCTTAGACAAACTTACTATTTATATTTTTGTAGGTACCTTAGCAGGAGCTCGTTTAGGGCATTGCTTATTTTATGATTGGGCGTACTACAAGAAGCATTTTTTAGAAATCTTCATTCCCTTCCAACAAATTAACGGGGAATGGCATTTAACAGGTTTTACAGGATTGGCAAGTCATGGTGGCGCAGTGGGTATCCTGATTGCGCTATGGTTGTTTTCGCGTAATACGAAGACGAACTTCATGTGGATTGCAGACCGCTTAATGTTGGTGGTACCGATTGCCAGTGCCTTTATCCGTATTGGTAATTTCTTCAATTCGGAGATGATCGGAAATCCTTCCAACCTTCCTTGGGCCATGATCTTCAGTAAAGAAGGTGCTATCACGCAAGGAGTGGTGGATACTATTCCGCGTCACCCGGCACAATTGTATGAAGCATTGGCTTATACCTTAATTGCCATTATATTATGGGTAATTTACAATAAGAATTCCAATCCACGTCCAGGTAAACTATTTGGTATTTTCTTAATCCTTGCCTTCAGTGCGCGATTCTTGATCGAATTTGTAAAAATTGATCAGGTAGCATTTGAAGAAGGTATGCTATTGAATATGGGACAAATCTTAAGTATTCCATTTATTCTAGTGGGTGTCTTTCTGCTATTTAGAAAGCCAAGTGAAACCCCACAGAAAAAATAATATTCGCCCTGCCTTTTGGCAGGGCTTTTTTCATACATGCTACTATGTCCATTACAAAATCAAACACTAAACTCACCTTACTTATTCTCGGCCTATTGTCTGCAATAGGTCCCTTTTCCATCGATCTTTACTTACCAGCATTTGACACGATTGCACATGATTTCAATACACAGGTTGAAAATGTACAATTATCTCTTACCTCCTTTTTTGTAGGGATAGCTTTTGGGCAGATTATTTATGGTCCCTTGCTTGACAAATATGGCCGTAAAAAGCCCCTATTGGTTGGATTAGCTATATATGTAGTAGCTTCCATTTTGTGTGCTTTTACCCGCGATATCAACCATTTGATTCTACTGCGTTTCTTACAAGCATTAGGTAGCTGTGGTGGTATGGTCGGCGCTAGAGCGATGGTGACGGACTATTACTCCAGCCGAGAAGCTGCCCGAGTATTCAGTTTATTGATGCTGGTGATTGGGGTATCGCCTATTTTAGCTCCAAGTATTGGTGCGTTTATGTTGCAGCATCTTGATTGGCATTTCATCTTTATTTTCTTGACCATCCTAGCAGCTCTAATATTGGTAGGAACAAAATTCTTTCTACCGGAAAGTTATGCGGGCAATAAGGATCTTTCATTGGCACCAAGTTCCATCTTAAAGAATTTCTGGGAGGTACTTTCCAACAGGACTTTTATATCCTATTGTTTAATAGGCTCTATTTCTTCGGCAGGCACCTATGCCTACTTAGCGGGTTCATCCTATATCATGCAGTCCATTTTTGGTTTAAGTAAATCGGAATATGGATTAGCCTTTGCGTTTGTAGCATCAGCGATGATTATAGCCACCCAATTAAACCGATGGTTTCTAAAGCGCTGGTCATCGGCTCAGATATCTAGGATTGCTAATATTTGGCAGGCTGCTGTAGGAATCTTGATGATACTGGCTATCGCATTAGATATGCTAAGTTTCCCCGTATTATTGATTTTGATTTTTATGTTTCTATTTGGTTATGGATTCATCTTTCCCAATACGTCAGCCATTGCCTTATCACCATTTAAGGCATTAGCCGGTAGTGCATCTGCCCTATTGGGTTGTATTCAAATGGCTATCGGTGCTTTGGCATCTGCAGTGGTCAGCCTTTTGCACAATGAGACTGCTTGGCCCATGTTATCGGTCATGTGCGCTGGTGCGGTGGCATCACTTATGCTGCACGGCTTTGTGCGTCGATATGTCAAGACGAATACCGATTTTTAATCGAATAATAAAAGCAAATAGAAAAGGCTTGGAAGATGTTCCAAGCCTTTTTTATATGATTAATTGCTGTTACTTCGTAAAGCTGTCTATCGCCAAGCGATAGCTGTCTAATCCAAAACCTACGATGATTCCTTTGCAGTTTTTAGAAAGATAGGATTGATGTCTAAAGGCTTCTCTTTGGTGAACATTGGAAATATGCACTTCTACTACCGGTGTATTGATGGCTGCTATGGCATCTCCTAATGCGACCGAAGTATGGGTATAAGCACCTGCGTTAAATACAATTCCATCCCAAGAAAAACCAACCTCATGCAGTTTATCGATTAATGATCCTTCCGAATTACTCTGGAAATAGCTAAGCTCCAAATTTGGAAATTGGGACTTCAACTCTTCAAAGTAAGTTTCGAAAGATTGATCACCATAGATACCTTTTTCTCTTACCCCTAAGAGATTTAAATTTGGACCATTGAGGATTAATATCTTTTTCATCAGTTTGAATTAGGCTCTAAAGATAGCATTATCCTACATATCTCCATAGAAATTGCGGAAACTAGAACGCAATCCGAAGTTAATCACACCGGATTTTTGTGTTGGGTTTCCCTCAATTCTGTTATAGCGTTGAGTATAGCCCAATTCTACTCGTAAATTATATTTTGGGTTTAAGACATAGGCAGCTTTAAAGTCCGCAAAGAATAATTCATTCTTCACGCCTTGTCCAATTTTATTTCCATATACATTTGGCGCGGTATTGTATGATTGGAAGATATCACCTCCGTAATTAATATATCCACCCATACCATCGCTAGGATCTGTACCGAATTTGCTGTAAAGTCCTTGTACAGAGAAATCAAAGCGGTTCCAGGAATAATTCGCCAAACCAATCAATTCACGGAAATTCGCTCCTCTAGGATGCGCCAAAGGTTCCCCTCGATTGGAGTAATTGGAGATAGACACAAAATGCTGGTAGGTATAAGGACGTACAAGGTTGTATTCACCAAGAATATTTAAATTCTGTACACCAAATATGTTGAATGCTTTTGCACCTAGCTGTGCACCCCATTTATTATGCTTATATCCCTTATTTGAAAAGAATTCTTTGGCTGTAAACTCCCCTAACAAAAACTGACCATACACAGTCGCGTTCTTTAAGACTTTATATTTGGCATTTAAACCTAGGAACATCTTGTCTGGAGAAGTACGATTGGCATTTTCTACAGCACGCAAAAACATTACCGGATTCAAATAATTAAAATCAAAACCACGTTTTCCAGCTTGAGTTTTATTAGCCCAAGTTACCGCTTGGAAGAACCCAATGGATAATCTATTTGTAGCATTATAATCCAAGTATTGAAATGCTCCCCATTTAATACCATCACCATAGCGACCACCCGAATTCAGTGAATCCGTACGTGGGTTGCGAGGATCGTTCATGTAGGCCCAAATGGACGTATACTGCACATTACCAACTTTACCAGTCACTTTTAGGTGCGCATAATTGGAAGAAAAATCAGAAAGCAGTACCGAACGATAACCGTCTCCAATAAAGTTTTTATCGTATGCTAATGTTGTTTGCAAGTAATCGGAAAAATCATAGGTTGCATTGGCCGTAGCATACATCCAATCCTTTTCTCTGTTCATTTGATTTTTCACTGCTGCTTGTCCTGGAACAACCATGGATCGCTGCACATACTCATCAATATAATGTGGGAATACAGCTTGGTTTTCAAAGAAATTACCGTAGAATGTAAATTTATCTTTGATGGTCACACCTGCCTGAACACCACGAGTATTCAACCAAGTCGAACGTTTATCTTCATTGATTAACTCCTTCCCTATCAAAAAGTCTGGTAAGACATCTAGATAAAAACTATGGTCTTCTTTTTCTACCTGAACCAAATGTTCATTGAAGATTTTTCGCATGAACCAATTGTCTGAAGAAGTTGGATTTAAAGATTGTATAGAATCCATCTTCTCCAACAAGCGTCCCTTAAACAGATACGGTTTAGAAGAAGTATGATAACGGGTTTCCGTTGAGTATAATTCCTCATCGTATTTCTGATAATGTTGATAAGAGTATGGTTGATTCTTGACTTGTGCATGTAATGGACTGAGGTACCCGAGGGTCAGTAATCCGCCTATTACATAGGATACGGTCTGCTTCATAAATAAATTAATCGAGTTATTTGGGCTATACTATCAAATTCTATTCCTAAAAGTTCTCAAAGGTACGTTTATTCCGACAGGCAATATCATTTTTAGTTAAATAAGTAGCTAAAACGTTTATTCTTGCTATAATATTTGCCATACAATTTGTATATTGGGACAATAAATCGATAAATAACCCATAAAGAACCATATGAAGCGAAGAACTTTTTTACAGAATTCAGCCCTTTTAGGTGCCGGTATGTTTGCCAGCAAATTATCATTTGCTGACTTCCAGACGGTATTTCCTACGGTACGTGTCCCTTTAAAAGACCGTCATTTCAACAGCAAAGCTGTTGAGGATATGATCAAAGAATTTCAAAAGAATGTGGCCGATAAAGAATTAGGTTGGTTATTCAACAACTGTTTGCCAAATACCTTAGATACGACCATTTATGACGAAACAAAAGGAAATCGTAAGCTGACCTATGTAATTACAGGTGATATTGATGCCATGTGGCTTAGGGACAGTAGTGCTCAGGTATGGCCATACCTCCCTATTATGAAAAAAGATCCGAAGTTAAAGGATCTGATCTTAGGATTGATTAACAAACAATCGGAATGCATCAATATTGATCCATACGCAAATGCCTTTTACAATGACCCAACGAAAAAAGGGGAATGGTTTTCTGACCATACGGCGATGAAGCCCGGAATCCATGAGCGTAAATGGGAAATTGATTCACTATGTTATCCGATTCGTTTGGCTTATCATTATTGGAAAGAAACCAATGATAAAACACCATTTGATGATGTATGGGTAAAGGCACAAGAAAATACCTTAAAGACTTTTATCGAACAGCAACGTAAAGATAGCTTAGGACCATACCAATTTAGTCGCACAACCTCCAGAGGTTCAGATACCTTACAGGTAGATGGCTATGGTTATCCTGTAAAACCTGTTGGACTAATCGTTTCGAGTTTCCGTCCATCGGATGACAGTAGTGTTTTTCCTTTTTTAATACCATCAAATTTATTTGCTATAACCAGTTTAAGACAATCGGCTGAGATCTTAAGAAAAGTAAAAAACAACACAGAATTGGCTTCTAAGATGGAAGCTTTGGCAAATGAAGTAGAGGCTGCAGTTAAACAATATGGTATTGTAGATCACCCTACGCATGGACGAGTTTATGCATTTGAGGTCGATGGTTTTGGCAGCTACCTGATGATGGATGATGCGAATGTACCTAGCTTATTGGCTTTGCCATACTTAGGAGCTGTGGATGTAAATGATGAAGTTTACCAGCGCACCAGAAACTATATATTATCGGACAAGAACCCATTCTTTTTCAAAGGGAAATTTGCAGAAGGAATTGGTGGTCCACATATCGGTCGTGACATGATTTGGCCAATGTCCATTATTATGCGTGCGATGACTTCAACCAATGATGAAGAAATTCGCGAATGTGTACAAACGTTGAAAAGAACGCATGGAGACACAGGTTTTATGCATGAGTCGTTCCACAAAGACGATCCGAAGAAATTTACGCGCCATTGGTTTGCATGGACCAATACATTATTTGGCGAACTATTATGGAAAATTTACAAAGAAAAACCATCTTTGCTTAAATAAAGGATTTCCCAATTTGCATGTTCAGCACTAAGGGGAATCCTCTTAGTGCTATTTTTATTTACAATGTCGACAACATACCCTGCAGGCCCAATTGGAATATTTGATTCCGGATATGGAGGTCTAACCGTTTTCAAGGAAATCTATAAACAACTACCCCAATATGATTACATCTATATAGGGGATAATGCCCGTGTGCCTTATGGTACCCGTTCCTTTGAAACGGTCTATGAGTTCACGAAACAATGTGTATTCAAACTTTTTGACCTGGGTTGTAATTTGGTAATCTTGGCCTGTAACACCGCTTCTGCAAAAGCCTTGCGCAGTATTCAGCAGCATGACCAACCAGAAGGCAAGAAAGTATTGGGTGTTATCCGCCCTACTGCTGAAGTTGTAGATAAATTTAGTAAAACCAATAAAGTGGGGATATTAGCGACTCCTGGGACGGTTAATTCGGAGTCCTATGTAATTGAAATCAACAAGTTCCATCCACAGATGGAAGTCTTTCAACATGCATGTCCTTTTTGGGTACCTCTGGTGGAAAACAATGAATTAAGCAGTGAAGGAGCGAACTTCTTTGTAGAACAAGATATCAAGGAGCTTTTGGCAAAGTCGCCGGATATGGACACCATCCTATTGGCTTGCACGCATTACCCTTTATTATTGCCTCTAATCGAAAAATACACCCCAAAGGGAATCAACATTATCTCGCAAGGTGAAATCGTTGCAGCAAGCCTTATTGACTATTTAAAGAGACACCCGGAGGTGGAGAGCCAATGTAGTCAAACAGGAAGTCTACAATTCTTTACGACAGATGACCCATTGGATTTTAACAATAAAGCGGAGATCTTTTTTGATCGGAAAATAGCCTCAAATTTTATTAAGGTTTAAGCGTTATTTCAGTGAAACGACTATAAAAAAAAGCTACTTAAAAAGTAGCTTTTCTTATGTCAATTGCCTTTTGCTTGTAGCGCTAAAGCATAAAGTTTCATTTGTTTGACCATTGCCAATAATCCATTTGCACGGGTTGGGGAAAGGTGTTCTTTCAATCCAATTTGTTCGATGAAGTAAAGTTCTGCATCGGCAATTTCTTTTGGTGTATGCCCCGAAAGTACCTTCACCATTAAGCTTACTAATCCCTTTGTAATGACCGCATCGCTATCTGCAGTAAATTCTAATTTGCCATCTTTCATTTCGGGATACAACCATACTTTGGATTGGCAGCCTTTAATGATGTATTGATCTTGTTTATTAGACTCTTCAATCAAAGGCAATTCTTTTCCTAACTGAATGATGTACTCATACTTTTCCATCCAATCGTTATAAAAAGCAAAATCATCGATTAACTCGTCTTGTATTTCGTTTATTGTCATAAGTTCTTTTGTAATTATTAGACCAGCATGGCCACTGCTCGTTTCACTCCTGCTACCAGCGCATCAATTTCTTCCTTGGTATTATAGACCGCTAAAGAAGCACGTACGGTACCTGGTATTTCAAACTGCTCCATGATCGGTTGAGCACAATGGTGCCCTGTTCGAACAGCAATACCCAATTTATCCAGGATGACACCGATATCGTAAGGGTGAGTACCATCGACCACAAAGGATAGCACGGAAGATTTTTCTTTTGCAGTACCAATCATACGAAGGCCATCAACTTCTTTAAGTTTCTCGGTAGCATAAGCCAACAATTCATCCTCATAAGCTTTGATATTTTCAATGCCTAATTCGTTGATGAAATCAATGGCAGCATTTAGGGTTATACCCGCTTCAATATTTGGAGTTCCAGCTTCAAATTTAAAAGGAAGCTCGTTGTAGGTTGTCTTCTCAAAGGTTACATCCTTGATCATATCTCCTCCACCTTGGTAAGGAGGCATTTGGTTTAACCAGCTTTCTTTACCATAAAGCACGCCTACTCCTGTAGGACCGTACATTTTATGGCCTGAGAACACCAAAAAATCAACATCTAATTCTTGAACATCAATCTTAATGTGTTGTACAGCTTGGGCTGCATCGACTAAGACTGCTGCACCTTGCTGATGTGCCAGTTTTATGATTTCCTTAATGGGATTGATTGTTCCTAAAGCATTAGAAACATAATTCACAGCTACCATTTTGGTCTTGGAACTCAATAATGCTTGGTAAGCGTGCATATCCAGTTCACCGGCTTCATTCATAGGGATAACTTTCAACACGGCTTTTTTCTGTTCACAAAGCATTTGCCAAGGCACAATATTACTGTGATGCTCCATGGCGGAGATAATGATTTCATCACCCTCATTCACAAAAGCTTCACCATAACAAGTGGCTACCAAGTTAATGCTATCGGTCGTACCCTTCGTGATGATCACCTCATAATCATGTGCAGCGTGAATAAACTCTTGTACTTTTCGGCGTGTTACCTCAAAGGCATCTGTTGAAATCTGGCTCAAGTAGTGTACACCGCGGTGCACATTACTGTTCATGTCGGTATAATAAGCTATAATAGCATCAATAACAGCTTGTGGTTTTTGAGTTGTAGCACCGTTGTCTAAGTAGATGAGCGGCTTTCCATTCACCTCACGCTTTAAGATCGGAAAGGATTGACGGATTGCTTGTATATCTAAGTTGTTCAATTTTCGTTGTTTTGATAAAAGTTCTACAAAGTTAATATATAATAAAAACAATCGGGCTATCCTTACGTTAATTCAGGGGATTTATTGCTGCCATTGTGATGTTAAAATGACCATGAATGGTGGAAAAGAAAGAAAATGCAAAATAATCTCTTATTTGGGAAAGGTAAATCCTAAAATTTAAACCTATATTAAATATACTTTAATTATCTTTGTTTAATTATGCAAGAACAACCTTTAAATATCCCAGAAGGCTCTAGAAAAGAGGTGATGGCCTATTTGGAACCATTCATGTTAAATGAAATGTCCGAATACTTAAAACCTGTGGAAGAGATGTGGCAACCGGCTGACTTTCTTCCAGATGCATCAAGAGACACTTTTTTCGAAGAAATTCGGGATTTACAGGAAAGTGCAAAAGAATTACCATATGATTTAGTGGCAGTATTAATTGGTGATACGGTTACTGAGGAAGCACTCCCTACTTATGAGTCTTGGTTGACCATGGTTGATGATGTAGATAAGAATGAGCAAGGTGGATGGATGCGTTGGGTTAGAGCTTGGACTGCAGAGGAAAACCGCCATGGTGATTTGCTGAATAAATACCTTTACCTTTCTGGAAGAATTGATATGCGTCAATTCGAAATCTCCTTACAGTATTTGATCAAAGATGGTTTTGATATTGGTACGGGAGCAGATCCATACAGAAATTTTGTTTACACCTCCTTTCAAGAATTAGCAACCAATGTTTCGCACAGAAGAGTTGCTGCTCTTTCGAAGAAGTCAGGAGATAAATTATTAGCAAAAATGTGTGGTGTGATTGCCTCAGATGAAGCAAGACATGCTAAAGCTTATATGTCCTTTATTTCTCAAGCCTTTGTAGTCGATCCTAGTGAGGTGATGTTGGCATTTGAAGACATGATGAAGAAAAAAATCGTGATGCCTGCACAATTCTTAAGAGAATCTGGTGAGCCACAAGGTGATGCCTTTGCACACTTCTCTGATGCTGCACAACGTTTAGAGGTTTACACCGCTATTGACTATGTAGATATCCTTAAAGAGCTGATCAAAGAATGGAAAATCGATCAAATCTCTGGATTAAACGAAAAAGGTGAAAAAGCTCGTGATTATTTGATGAAACTTCCAGACCGTCTTTTACGATTAGCCGATCGTATGAAGATCCCTGAAAAACAATATAACTTTAAATGGATTTATTAATTCATTTGAATTAAAATAGAAAAAGGCGTTTCGAGAGGAACGCCTTTTTTAATGCTTAAATATTAGTTGTAAATATATAATATTATACAACCTAAGTTACTCTTTTACAGCAACATTAAGCTATCAAACTGATTAGGTATCTTATAGGTAATTATACCGTCATTTTTATTCGGAAATTCGTTATTACATCTAAACATTGTGTATATTTACTTGTCATACTAATAATTGTTATGCTAAAAGAACAATTCAATCAATATTCCTTCATTTTGGACCGTACGGCCCGAAAGGTAAAGCAATATGCGCAGTCATCATTTTCTAGTAATGGGATTGATTTGACGGTTGATCAATGGTCGGTTTTAAAGACCCTTTATGAGCAGAAGGATTTAACGCATAAGGAACTTGCGGAGAACTGTGGAAAGGATCAACCAACGATGACTCGAATTATAGATTTATTGCTGAAGAAAGGTTTGGCACAACGGGTGGAGAATCCAACAGATCGCCGCAGCTTACATATTCAACTGACAGAGAGTGGTGAGCAACAAGTCAAAAATTTGGCACCTATGGTTAAGGAATTTCGTATGAAGGCATGGGAGAATCTCTCGGATGAGGATTTCCAACATTTTACAAGAATATTAAATCAAATCTATTCAAACTTAGATACTATATAGCTATGATAACAACAGATATTTGCATTATCGGAGCTGGACCTGTCGGTCTCTTTGCTGTTTTTGAAACCGGATTATTAAAAATGCGCTGTCATTTAATTGATGCCCTACCCCAGATTGGAGGACAACTATCCGAAATCTATCCACATAAACCAATTTACGATATCCCGGGATACCCGAGCATAACGGCTCAGGAGTTGATCGATAATCAATTGAAACAAATTGAGCCCTTTAAGCCAACCTTTAGCTTAGGGGAACGTGTGGATGGCTTGGAGAAGCAAGAAGACGGCAGTTATATCGTGGTTGGGTCTGAAGGCACCCAAATTCACTGTCAAGTTGTGGTTATTGCTGGAGGTTTAGGCTGTTTTGAACCTAGAAAACCAGAGATTCAAAACTTAGCGAATTATGAGGGTAAGCAAGTTCACTACATGGTTAAAAATCCGGAGAATTTCCGTGATCAACGTATAGTGATTGCAGGAGGAGGAGACTCTGCATTGGACTGGACCATCTTTTTAAGTGAAGTAGCCAAAGAAGTAACCTTAGTGCATCGAAGCGATAGCTTCCGTGGAGCACCTGATTCTGCAGAAAAAGTCTATCATCTTGCACAGGAAGGTAAGATTAACCTTCTACTCTCGCATAATTTACATGCCTTAAATGGAAATGGTCACTTGGAAAGCATTTCCTTGAGTAATAAAAACAAGGAAGAAGTTCAGGTGAATACGGACCACTTTATCCCACTGTATGGATTAAGCCCAAAATTAGGTCCTATAGCCGATTGGGGATTAACGATCGATAAGAATGCGATTGAAGTCAACACATTTGATTATTCGACCAATATAGAACGTATTTATGCCATTGGGGATATCAATACCTATCCAGGTAAGTTAAAGTTAATTTTATGTGGGTACCATGAAGCTGCATTGATGGCGCAAAGTGCCTTTAAATATGTTTATCCGGATCAGAAATTAAGTTTTAAATACACCACCGTAAATGGGATTAATGCATTTTAAGCTATGGAAGATATTATAACCATAAAAGTAGAAGATCGAGATGGCAGTATTCAGGAAGTGGAAGTGCCTACGGATATCAATTTGAGCTTGATGGAAATACTGAAGGCTTCGGAGTACGATATATTGGCCACTTGTGGCGGAATGGCACTTTGTGCGACCTGTCATGTGGAGGTTTTGGCGGGAATGGAAGAATTACATGAAGCTGAAGATCAGGAGTTGGATATGCTCGATACTTTACCCGATGCAGATGCTAACAGTCGACTAGCCTGTCAGTTACGATTAGGTCCTCAAAACGAAGGCCTATTTGTGAAAATAAAGGGTAGTTTACAATAAAAGAAAATATAGTGTACTTTTAACACTTAGCAAGGTAGAATTAACCCACTGAGAACAAAGAAGATAGCAGATTGTTCAATTAAGAAAATGGCTCTTAATCTAAATTTAATGCAATTATTTACTAAATAATGCAGGAAAATGTCAGATATTTGTGCCTTATTTTAAAATTCTTACAAAGAGAAAAGTATTATGTTACTAAATCGTTCTGAGAGAAATTTCCCAAGAGTTATCGTGATAGGTGCAGGCTTTGGTGGTGTTGAATTAGCACGCCGCTTAAAGAATAAAGAAGTAGAGGTTTTATTAATTGATCGAAATAATTACCACACTTTTCAGCCATTGATGTACCAAGTAGCTACAGGTACGTTGGCATCAGATTCCATATCTTTTCCTCTACGTAAGATGTTTAAGAATCAAGATAATTTCCGTTTCCGTTTGGCTGAAGTGTTACGCATTGACGCGGAGCAGAAAATTGTACACACTTCGGTAGCCGACTACGATTACGATTATCTGGTAGTAGCAACAGGTGCAACAAGTAATTTCTTTGGAAATAAAGAAGTAGAAAAATATTCCTTACCTATGAAGAATATCGTTGAGGCATTGAATATTCGTTCTTACATGATTCAGAATTTAGAAGAGGCAGTATTACGTAAGAATTCAGAAGATCGCCAGCGATATTTGAATTTCGTTGTCGTAGGAGGAGGTCCAACAGGAGTTGAACTTTCTGGAGCGATTGCGGAATATCAACAACATATGCTTAAGAAAGATTATCCTGAGCTCTCTACTTACGACATGAAAGTGTATTTGGTAGAAGGTACTGGTAAAATCTTAGGTGCATTATCTGAGAAGTCGTCCCGAGATGCCGAACGTTATTTAAATGAGCTTGGTGTTAAAGTTACTTTGAACACTGTAGTAACTGGATATGATGGCAATACAGTAACCTTATCCTCCGGAGAGCAAATTCCTTCAAAAACCCTTTTATGGGGAGCAGGCGTTATGGGGCAAATGCCAGAAGGCATTGACCCAGCGATTATCGAGCGTGGAAACCGTATCCGTATCGACCAACAATGCCGGGTAGAGGGATTAAAAGACGTCTATGCCATTGGAGATGTTTCAGCAATGATATCGGAAGAAAACCCACGTGGTTTACCAGGAGTTGCTCCAGTAGCGCAACAGCAAGGTAAATATGTGGCTCAGCATATCATGAATATATTAAATAATCAAGAGACCGTAGATTTCAAATACTTTGATAAAGGATCTATGGCTACCGTTGGAAGAAATCGTGCGGTAGTAGATATGGGTAGTTTTCATATGAAAGGATTTCTAGCATGGGCAACCTGGATGTTTGTGCATTTGGTTTCCATATTTGGATTTAGAAACCGTGTGGTAACTTTTGTAAACTGGAGCATTAAATTCCTAACGAAGAACTCCGGTATTCGCTTAATCATTCATAAATACCACAGGCCTGAGACAATCAAGGCAAACGAAGAACTGCAAAACCTTAAAACAAATTAAAATAAAAGAGAACCCTATCCAAAATCGGATAGGGTTTTTAATTTCATCTCCCTACACTCTTTTCTTTTTTAATTTTCAGGTTAATATTATGTGAATCTTATAAAAAAATCCTATTTTAAGATTTGAATTTATTAGCAGAAGCATGGTTGAGTTAATAGCCTTCGGAACAATCCTATTTGTATGTATTTATTGGTTGGTATTTCCACCTAAAAAACCTAATTCCATTTTTGGCTATAGAACACCTTTATCCATGCAATCCTTGGAGAATTGGCAATTTGCCAATAATTATGCTCCTCGACTACTAACTCCCTTTATTGCATTAGCTTTTATCTTGATTGTGGTACATAAAATTACACCATTCTTTTATGCTGAGCCACTGGCTGTAGGATTATTGTTTTCGGGTATTTTACTTACACTAATCCTAACAGAAAATCAACTTCGTAAAAGAATTAACAACAATAAATAATAGCGATTTCCCAACATATTATACCTAATAACCTTATATACACCCTTATTATTGTTAAAAAATGTTAACTCTCATGTCTTTACACACGAAAGGCACGAGGCTTGCGTTTTAGTATTAAAGAAAGCAAAAGAGTAACAAGAGTAAAATAATTTCATAATTTAGGTTAATAATTGGTTTGGTAAAATCCTGAGGTTCCCCACCTCAGGATTTTTTTATTGGAGCTATCCTTATAATCTTCCAATTGTATCTATTCTACTGCATCCTTGCCTCTCTCCCAATATTTCGTATTTTTGAGAACCTCAATACAAACACGATACATCATGACAAACAAAGACATCTCAAAGGTTTTCAAATTATGTGGTCAATTAATGGAATTGCACAATGAGAATTCCTTTCGGATGAGGGCAATGACCACTGCTGCATTTAGAATTGAAAAACTTCCATTTTCTGCGGCAGATTCCAATTTAGAAGAGCTTAGCGAACAACCCAATATTGGCAAGAGTACTGCAGAAAAAATCATTCAAGTGGTTACTACAGGAACATTTCCTGAGTTGGATAAACTCATTGAAAAGACACCTGAAGGAATTATTGAAATGATGAAAATCAAAGGTTTGGGTCCTAAGAAAGTTCAAATAATATGGAAAGATTTAGAGATTGAATCTGTTGGGGAATTGTATTATGCTTGCAATGAGAACCGCTTAATTGAAGCCAAGGGTTTTGGACTTAAAACACAGGAGGACATCAAAAAAGCCATTGAATTCAGCATTGCTAGTCAAGGATGGTTCCTATATGCACGGGTAAAACCGTTTGCTGAAGAAGTATTTATACAGTTACAAAAACAAGCGGTGAATAAGCGGATATCCTTTACAGGAGATTATCGCCGTAAAATGGAGATCTTACAAGAGGTCGCTATTTTAATTGAGGCTGACCAAGCTGATGCCACTAGCATGGTTGAAGGATTAAAATATGAGTTAAATGTAGATCAAGAGCATTCTCAGGTTCGCTTTAAGGACGCTAATGGATATTCATTTGTCTTGAAAGCAAGCAATGCTAATGACTTTGCAAAAAACTTGTTAATAAGCACGGGATCTAAAGAACATCTTGAAGCTTTATCTAAAATAGGAGAAATAGGCAGTTTAAACTCTGAAGAAGCCATTTACCAATCCCTTGGTTTAGCTTATATCGAGCCAGAGCTGCGAGAAGGTGGCAATGAAATTGAATTAGCAAAGACAAATCAACTACCAAGTTTGATTACCTATTCCGATTTAAAAGGAAGTTTACACAATCACTCCACCTACTCAGATGGGGTCCATAGCCTTGCGGATATGGCTTCCTACTGTAAGGAGGAATTAGGACTGGAGTACTTAGGGATTTGTGATCACTCCAAAACTGCAGTTTATGCGAATGGATTGAGTATTGATCGCGTAGAACAGCAATGGGCAGAGATCGATGCTCTCAACCAAAAGATGGCGCCTTTTAAGATTTTTAAGGGAATCGAATCAGACATTCTTGCTGATGGTTCAATGGACTATCCAGAGGAGATATTGGCTAAGTTTGACTTTGTTGTTGCTTCGGTACATAGCAATTTGAAAATGGATGAAGAAAAGGCAACTGCTCGATTAATCAAAGCTATAGAAAATCCATATACGACCATTTTAGGACACCCAACTGGACGTTTACTTTTGTCTAGATCGGGATATCCGATAGATTATAAAAAAGTTATTGACGCATGTGCGGCCAATCAGGTGGTTATTGAGATAAATGCAAATCCATTACGATTGGATTTGGATTGGCGCTGGCATCAATATGCCTTGGAAAAGGGAGTCTTATTATCCATCAATCCAGATGCCCATAGAAAAGAGGGATTCCTAGATATGGAATATGGTGTTTATGTAGGAAGAAAAGGCGGATTGACAAAAGAAAAGTGTCTTAATGCCTTTAACCTAGAAGCCATTACCGATTTTTTTAGCCAGAAAAAGAAATAACCAAACACCTAATTATGATAAACAAAGGAAAAGCTATCTTGAGTGGACTTTTATTGCTTGCAGGATTGCAGCAAGGACAAGCTCAATTGATGAAAGCCAAAGAGATTTACAACAAGGCAGACTCTTTACGAGGACAATTGACTCCATTAAGAACCTGTTATGATGTACTTTATTACCATTTAGATGTTAAAGTAGACATAGATAACAAGTTCATCTCCGGTAGTAATGAATTCAAATTCAAAGCTGTAGATCGATTCAATAAATTGCAATTTGACTTATTTGACAACCTTTCGGTTGATAAAGTCGTATATAAAGGTAAAAACTTAGAATTCAGCAGAGAGTACAATGCGGTTTTTGTCAATTTCCCTGAGTATATCGAAAAAGGGAAAGAGGACTCTTTTACAGTCTATTATTCCGGTAATCCCATTCAGGCCACTCGTGCACCTTGGGATGGTGGATTTGATTGGAAAAAAGACAGCAATGGTAAGCCTTGGGTTGCTACGGCATGTCAGGGATTGGGAGCCAGTGTTTGGTGGCCAAACAAAGACCATCAATCGGATGAACCCGAAGGCATGATGATTTCAGTTGCAGTACCAAATGGCTTAATGAATGTCTCCAATGGTCGATTGGTTAAAACAGAAAAATTAAAGGATGGATATACCAAGTACCACTGGCAAGTAAAAAATCCAATTAACAACTATAATGTGGCACTTAATATAGGTGACTATGCCCATTTTAAAGAGACCTACGCAGGTGAAAAGGGCAAGTTGGACTTGGACTATTATGTGCTAAAGGAAAATGCTGGTAAGATTGATTTCCTAAAGAAAAATGCCAACGAAACCCTAAAAGCTTTCGAGCATTGGTTTGGTCCTTATCCTTTTTATGAAGACGGTTATAAATTGGTTGAGACTTCCCACCTTGGCATGGAGCATCAGAGTGCCATTGCTTATGGAAACAAGTTTCAGAACGGTTATTTGGGACGCGATGGTTCTGGCACTGGCTGGGGCATGAAATGGGACTTTATCGTAGTTCATGAGTCAGGACATGAATGGTTCGGGAACAATATTACCGCAAAAGATCTGGCAGATATGTGGATTCATGAAAGTTTCACTAATTATTCGGAGGCTCTTTTTATTGATTATTTCTATGGCAAGAAAGCTTCACAAGCTTATGTTAATGGCAACCGTACTGCCATCCAAAACAACAGTCCATTACAAGGTCCATACGGTGTCAATAAGGAAGGTTCTGGGGACATGTATAACAAGGGCGGCGTGTTACACAATATGATTCGCACGATGCTGGAAGATGATGATAAGTGGCGTGACTTATTGAGAGGCATGAACAAGCAATTTTACCATCAAACAGTAGATTATAACGACATCTTAAGCTACATGAATGAACATACCGGAATCGACCTGACAAAAGTGTTTGATCAGTATGTCCGTCATAAAGGAATCCCTACCTTAGAAATCAAAGAAACACCAAAAGCAGGAACATTCTTAATCCGTTGGATTTCAGAGGTCGACAACTTTAAAATGCCGGTTCATATATTCGATAAAGATGGCAAGGCAATACGAATTCAAGCGACGAGCAGATGGACTACGCATAGCTTTGAAGGATTGACCAAGGAGAGCATAAAACCTGACACCTTTAACTATTATATTGGGGTTAGCATACAATAATTTACAAGGATAAACGTTAGCAATACCATATGTCGAAAAAAATAAAAAGCTAAAGGAATTTTACTACAGAATTATCTTTTTGGCTTTATATAAAAACCATTTTTTTTCATTAGGTTTGCATTTAAATTTTATAACATACTTTCACAACTAAATGGGGCTTTTTAATTGGTTTACGCAAGAAGTTGCAATAGACTTGGGTACAGCTAACACCCTGATCATTCATAATGACAAAGTAGTAGTTGACGAGCCATCTATCGTGGCATTTGACCGCAAGACGAATAAGGTAATTGCCATAGGTCGTCAGGCGATGCAGATGGAGGGTAAGACACATGATGATATTAAAACAGTTAGGCCACTTCGCGATGGTGTAATTGCAGACTTTACGGCTGCAGAACATTTGATACGTGGGATGGTACGATTGATAAATAAAGGAAAAACCTTATTCTTCCCTTCTTTACGTATGGTAGTTTGTATCCCTTCAGGTATAACTGAGGTGGAGAAGCGTGCGGTACGCGATTCAGCAGAGATCGCTGGAGCAAAAGAAGTCTACTTAATCCATGAACCTATGGCAGCAGCTGTTGGTATCGGGATTGATGTAGAGGAGCCGGTTGGAAACATGATCATTGATATCGGTGGTGGTACAACGGAGATTGCCGTTATTGCCCTATCAGGTATTGTATGTGATCAATCTATCCGAGTTGCTGGAGATAACTTTGATTCAGACATCGTTCAATATATTCGTCGTCAGCACAACATCATGATCGGAGACCGTACTGCGGAGAAGATCAAGATTGAAGTTGGTGCGGCACTTCCTGAACTAACCGATCCACCAGAGGATTTTGCCGTTCAAGGTCGTGATTTGATGACTGGTATTCCTAAGCAGATTACAGTTTCTTATACCGAGATTGCACACTGTTTAGACAAATCTATTTCAAAGATTGAAGAGGCAATTCTTAAAGCATTGGAGATTACTCCTCCAGAGCTTTCAGCAGATATTTACCAAACCGGTATCTATTTAACTGGAGGTGGCGCCTTATTACGTGGATTAGATAAACGTATTCAAGCAAAAACAAAATTGCCAGTACATGTAGCTGAAGATCCGCTTCGCGCTGTAGTACGTGGTACAGGTATCGCATTAAAGAACATTGGTCGATTCAAGTTCTTAATGCAGTAATAAAATGAACAAAATTTATTTCGTACGCGATATACTGTTACTCCAAACCGTATATCGCGTACCTATTAAAAGCGATTTAGAATGAAAAACCTTTGGCTTTTCTTGGTAAGATACAACGCCTTCTTCTGGTTTATGTTGTTCTTTATCGTTTCGCTTTTGTTAGTTGTCCAAAATAATCGCTTTCAACGTTCTGCCTTTGTAAATTCATCCAATGTATTGGTCGGCTCATTCTATGACAAATTAAATTCGTGGAAAAGCTATTTAGCCTTAGAGGAAACCAATAAGAATTTAGCACAGGAGAATTCGCAACTGAGACAACAACTTCAACATTATTTATTGACTGATACCTTGGATTCTGTTCGTGTAGAGGATTCCATTGAAATGAATCGCTATAGATTCACTATGGCAGAGGTAGTCAATAACAGTATCCACCAGAAGAGTAATTTCATCACCATTAACAAAGGATCTCTGGATGGGGTTGAAAAGGGATTGGGTGTGATTACATCCAATGGTGTGGTAGGAATTGTACTAAATGTATCTCAACACTTTAGTACCATACAATCACTTCTACATCCCGACACCCGTATTTCCGTGACCTTAGATACAACCAATGTATTTGGATCCTTGGTTTGGGGAAATAGTATTGATCCACAGTATGCATTAGTGAGGGACATCCCGAACCATGTCAAAGTAATTAAGGGACAGAAAGTCTACACATCTGGATTCTCATTGTTTCCAAAAGGAATTGAAATTGGTTCAGTAGCCGAAACAGGTATTACCTCTGGAGAAAGCTTTTTGGATGTAAAAATTAAACTTAGAACGAATTTCAGCAATCTAAACCACGTATATGTTGTCAAGGACTTGTATGAAGCAGAGAAAAATCAATTAGAGACACAAACGGAGGATAACAATGGGTAGAGTTATTATTTTCAACTTACTTCGTTTTGTGGCATTGATTGCTTTGCAGGTGGTATTATTCAAAAATATTGGTTATTATAACCTAGCTACGCCATTTCCTTATATCCTAATCATATTGTTGCTACCTATAAACATTCCGAATTTTATCTTATTCGTATTGGCATTTGCAACAGGATTAACAGTGGATGCATTTTATGATTCCATAGGCGTACATGCTGCGGCCTGTGTGGCCTTGGCTTGGTTCCGTTTATTCTTTTTCAAGATTACCTTAGATGTGGATGTTCAAAATTCATTTGAAACACCTTCCTTAGGCATCATGGGATCAAAATGGTTTCTGACCTATGCAGCTATAGGAACATTGGTACACCACATTGTACTATTCCATGTAGAATATTTCAGCTTTTCTAATTACTTAAGTACCTTATTCAGTATTCTATTGAGCAGTATTTTTACTATCTTGTTAACACTACTGATCAGTTTACTGATTTACAAGAGGAAGTCGAGGTTATTAGGCAATTAAACAAATTAGGGGGTTCATTTCATGAACAATAGTTTCTTCAATCGGAAGTTCGTCATTCAGGGGATTTTTATTGCTATTGCGTTAGTGATTATTGCAAGGTTATTTTTTCTGCAAATCATTGACGATAGGTATCTTTTATCTGCCAACAACAACGTGATGCGGAAGGAGATCATTTACCCTGCACGTGGGGTTATCTTAGATCGAAATGGGAAGATCTTGGTTCAAAACGAACCTGTATATGATTTATTGGTTACCCCTCGAGAAGTTAAAGACATCGACACCCTCTTACTTTGTGATCTATTAAGTATTGAGAAAGCTGATTTTGATGAGCGTATGAAGAAAGCTCGTGCGCATTCTCCATATCGGGCTTCGCAATTCATGAAGCAAATATCCTCTTCTGTATATGCTACACTTCAGGAGCATCTATATAAATTTCGGGGTTTCTATGTTCAAAACCGTACGGTCAGAAATTATCCAGACAGTATTGCTGCCCAATTTTTGGGTTATATCCAAGAGGTAAACGAAAAGGATATTGAACGTTCAAATGGCTTCTATCGTCCTGGGGATTATATTGGAGCTTCAGGGGTTGAACGTGCTTACGAAGATCTCTTAAGAGGAAAACGTGGAGTTCGAAATATGATGGTCGATGCTTTAAATAGACCTAAAGGAAGGTTTATGGAAGGTAAATACGACACCTTGGCTGTTACTGGTGATGGTTTAGTTTCATCTCTTGACAAGGAATTACAGATCCTAGCCGAGAAGATGATGAAGAATAAGCTAGGTTCTGTAGTAGCTATTGAACCTTCTACTGGTGAGATTTTGACCTTTGTAAGTAGTCCAGGTTATAACCCCAATAAGATGGTAGGGCGAGAAAAGGGCAATAACTACATGAAAATGTTGCACGATGAAACTAAGCCGATGTTTATTCGTCCAATTCAGGCATCCTATCCTCCGGGCTCTGTATTTAAGGTAGTTTCTGCCTTGACAGCACAACAAGCGGGAGTAATAAATGATCAGACCATATTTTACTGTGGTGGTGGATACCGATACAGTGGTGGCCGTGCGATTATGCGCTGTACTCACGTGGATGGAGCAACGGGTTTGGTGAAGTCCATTAAAATGTCTTGCAACACTTATTACGGCTATGTATATGCCAAGATGATTGATGGTCGTGGGATGGAAAGCTATAAGGCGTATGATCTTTGGCGTGATGGCTTACAGAAATTTGGCCTTGGCACTAAATTGGGTATCGATCTTCCAGGAGAAAACCCAGGTTTGGTCCCAACATCCAGCTTTTACACCAAACGTTTGGGTAGTAATAAATGGAAATCAGGGTATAATATTTCTTTATCGATTGGTCAAGGAGAAATGGGTATTACGCCTTTACAAATGGCCAATATTATGGCAATTGTTGCGAACCGAGGTTTTTATTACCGTCCTCACCTGATTAAAGGGATTGGAGAGAAACAAATTGCGAAAGAAGAGTTTACCGAAAAGATATTTGCTGGTGTTGATGCAAAATACTACGAGCCTGTTATCGAAGGTATGAGTCAGGCGGTTAATCAAGGGGGTACGGGTGCAGCTTCGAGAATTGCAGGAATTGAGATGTGTGGTAAAACTGGAACAGTACAAAACCCACATGGAGATAATCACGCTGTATTCTTTGCTTTTGCTCCTCGAGACAACCCTAAGATTGCCATTGCTGTCTTTGTAGAGAACGCGGGATATGGAGGAACATGGGCAGCGCCAATAGCCAGTATGTTGGTTGAAAAGTATTTGAAGGATACCATCACTTTACCAAAATATATCCAAGACCGTATTTATAACGGGGTCTTACTTCCAAAGCCTAAAAAGAAAGTAGAGAAAGTACCGGAAAAGGTTAAAAAAGACAGCACCAAAAACAAAACACAACAGACATTGAAAACCACGGCTACTGAGCCGAAAAAACAAGCACAAGCAGCATCCCTATTGGTACACCATAGTCAAGTGAAGAGATAAGATGAACAATTTAAATAACAGAAGTTTCTTTGGACGTATTGACTGGATTACCATTGGTCTGTGGCTAACCCTCTGCTTGATTGGATGGTTCAATATACATGCTGCAGTTTATGACCCTGAGAATCCAGGTTTATTTAACTTGGCAACGAATTATGGCAAACAATCCATCTATATACTTTCAGCATTAATCATCGGGATCTGTATATTGATTATAGATTCTCGGTTCTTTATGTCCTCAGCTCCTATTATTTATGCCGTCGTGGTTTTATTATTGGTAGCCGTACTGGTCGTCGGAAGGAATGTAGGGGGAAATCAAGCTTGGATACCCTTAGGCAGCTTTAGGCTTCAGCCTTCTGAATTTGGAAAGCTTGCCACCTGTTTACTCTTAGCCTATTACCTGAGCAATCAAACGAATAAAACACCAAATATGAAGACCTTATTCATTGGTGCTGCAATCGTTTTATTTCCAGTAGGATTGGTTATGTTGCAACCTGATACAGGTTCAGCCCTAGCGTTCTTTTCTTTAACTTTTGTATTCTATAGAGAGGGTTATTTAAGTACAGGGTTTTTAATCATTGCAGGCTTAGCTATTTTCCTTTTCGTTATGGCCCTATTAATTCCTCAATGGTTGATAATAGGTATTATTGCTGTAATCTGTGGTTTCCTAGCCTTTATGATGCGTAAGAAACGAAAGAATGTAATCAATATGGTGGTTCTTTTTGTCGTTTCTTCTGTGTATGTCTTATCCGTTGATTTTGCCTACGAAAAGATTCTTCAACCTCACCAGAGAAATCGTATTGACATCATTCTAGGTAAAATGGATGATCCAAAGGGCCAAGGTTATAACTTAAATCAATCAAAAATAGCTATTGGTTCTGGACAGTTATTTGGTAAAGGCTATCTTCGAGGAACACAAACTAAATACAATTTCGTACCGGAACAAAGTACCGACTTTATTTTCTGTACCATCGGTGAGGAATGGGGTTTTGTAGGATCGGTGGTCCTAATTTCTATATACCTCGCTCTACTCCTTCGAATCGTCAATATTGCTGAAAGACAGCGTACGGCCTTCGCACGTATTTATGCTTATGGTGTAGCTTCTATCCTATTCTTTCACTTCTTTATTAATATTGGGATGACGATTGGGATAGTACCGGTAATCGGGATTCCATTGCCTTTTATTAGTTATGGAGGTTCATCGCTTTGGTCATTTACCATACTCCTATTTATCCTTTTACGATTTGATTCTTCAAGAAAAGGAACGGTTAGTTAGGTGGTGAGACCGCTACGCTTTGAGACAATAGATAACAGACAACAGACTTTGATTTTCCAGATAATACGCATCTAACAAAATTCCTACAGTCTGCTAAGGACCATTTGAATGGCTTTGTCTACAATTTCTTGAGGATTTTCCGCAAAGGTTTCTTTTACACGGCTTGCTAATATGGCATTTATGGATAAGGCATGGTGACCCAACAAATTGCTTAGGGCATAGATTCCTGCTGTTTCCATTTCCAAGTTGGTAATCTGACGGTTGTTCACTTGAAAGGCATTTGCTTGTCGGATGAGATTAGGATAAACATTTTGCGTGCGAAGTTGACGACCTTGGGGACCATAGAATCCTGGAGCCGTCATGGTTATACCCATTGGTAAGTCAAATGCAAACTTCTTCAACAATTCAGGGGAAGCATGTCCGATATAAGGCTTGAAACTAAGGTCATCAAATGTTTGAAGAACAGCCTGCTGAATTTCGCTTTCTTGAGTGGAATACGTTTTTTTATAATACTGCATAAGCGAGTCAAAACCTATGGCATATTCACTTGCCAAGATAGTACCCATAGCAAGATTTCCTTGAATTGAACCAGAGGTTCCAATTCGAATAATATCTAATGATTTGATTTCAGGTTTTAAACTACGTGTCTGGAAATCAATATTTACAAGAGCATCTAATTCATTAAGCACAATATCAATATTGTCTGTACCTATACCCGTAGAAATGACGGTTATCCTTTTATCCTTTACATAACCAGTATGGGTAATAAATTCCCGCTTTCCTTTTCTCAGTTCGATACGGTCAAAATATTTGGATACCTCAGGTACTCGATCGGGATCTCCTACAAAAATAATGGTATCGGCAATATCTTCAGGCTTTAGATTGAGGTGGTAAATGCTACCATCTGCATTGATAATAAGTTCAGAATCGTTAATCATATGGTTCGTAAATAAGCGATCTTAATGCCCTCGATCTTTTCCAATCTTCCGAGCACCTCGTTCACTTGTAATTTACGGATTTCAAATTGCAATTTGCAGTTGGTATCAAAATCTTGACCCAAAATATTTAATTCAGCATCCTTCATGACGCGCATAACATCATTCATCTGAACACAGTCAAACGTCAGCTCGTAGACATCATTGACTGTACATTCCATGATATTGGCTTCTTTCAAAGCTTCTAGTGTTGCTGTTTTATAAGCATTGATAAGTCCAGGTACTCCTAAGAGTGTTCCACCAAAATAGCGAACCACCACAACTAAAATATTGGTAATGTCTTGAGATAACAGCACATTGAGGATTGGCCGTCCTGCTGTTCCTGATGGTTCCCCATCATCATTTACACGAAATACAGAACGATCTGGCGTAAGGCGATAGGCCCAACAGTGGTGTCTTGCTTTGGGATGTAAGGATTTAAGGTCGGCAATAATATCCTTGAGGTTAGCCTCATCTTGAAAGGGATAGGCGTAGGCAATAAATTTAGACCCCTTATCTCGGAAAATCCCCTCAACTGATGTATCAATAGTACGGTATGTATCTTCAAATAAACTCACAGAAATGCTATTAATAAAACTGATATAAGTGCCAAAAATACCCCTATTTTATTGTAATTGCTAAGTTTCTCCTTAAATATTAACACCCCAACCAATGCTCCAACAGCAATTACCCCGATATTCATTCCTGTAAATACAATGGATGGGTTGTCTGGTAAAGCTCGGTGAGCTTTCATATAAAAAACGATATTCCCGAAATTAAAAAGACCTAATATTAGACCATATACAACTGCTGTTTTATCAAATCTTTGCTTTTTTATGAATAGAAGATACATTAAAAATAGAAAGGCAAAGAAAAAGGCCAATACAAATACAATCCATAAGGAGGACATATAGGTGATACCGACAAGTTTAGAAACCTGCTTAAACATTACGTCAATAATACCCATGCCGATGAATACCATTAAAGGAAAGATCCAAGTACCTTTTTGTTCAGCATCTTGCTTCTTATTCCAACCAATAGAAAACACAATAGCTGTTAGACCAACTGCAATACCAATAAATTTAGTAGGTTGTAATTGCTCCCCGAAATAAAAGAAAGCCGCCAATAAAGGAATAAATAAGGATAATCTTTGAGCAACTTCAGTTTTAACAATACCTCCATAGCGTATGGACATAGCTATGCAGATAAAGATACTGGGAAGTAAAAATCCTAATGCAATATAGAGCTTCCATGGAAGTTCACTGTTCCATTCAACCAATTCAGGTTTTAAGATGAGGTAAGTCATCAGCAGAGCCATAGGGTAATTCCAAACTAGGAGCTGAAGGTAATTGACTTGCCTTTGTTTTGCAAACTTAATAATTACAGCAACTGTAACTGAACAGAGCACGCTGAGTAGGACGTATAACATGTCTATTTGGGTATATTATCCATTGAATGGCACAAATATATCCAAAACTAATTAATCAGTCTTCTCTAGAGGTGGAACAGCACTTAAACCTTGTAATAGTCTAGCTCGATTTCCTGTACATAATATCAATCGTTTTGGAATTATAACTTGCACTGTATCCAAACCCTCTTTTGGATTTGCTGTTTTCCTTATTTCCTGTACAACCTTCTGTTTATCATGATCGAGATTATATGAACACGAAGTTATCAAGGTGAGCAATACAGTCATAAACTGAAAAGTGATAGATTTTATCATAATATTAAACTTTCAAGACTAAATTAAAGAGTCTTGAAGTCTTGAATTTCCATAAATATGATTGGCAAATTCAATAATTTTATGATTTAACACCCAAATTTATGTTAAAAACATATTAAATATTCAATATTTTAAACACATAAAATAAGACAATTTTTCACACGTTTTTTTAACAAAAAAAATGACTATTTTCAATAGGTTTTAATCATAAAAAAATAACAAAAATTGACTCATAAATTCACAAAAACATTATTTAAATCATTTAAAATGATATTTTAATGATTTTAACAACAAAAATAACGAGCAAAATATATGGTTTTTTTAAGTATTTTTTAACGTATATTTTTTCATTTTTTTACAATATTTTTCAGGTTTAAACAATGTTTTTTTACTTTACTTTTAAAAAATATTTTGCACTTATAACAAGAAGCCCTATATTTGAAACAAATTAAACGGGAAATGCAAAAGCAATATACATATAGCAACTTCTGGTTCTTTTATTTTTATGATAAGAGCAGGGACTAGTATATGGTATTGGTAAAGATACATGAGGTCCCTGCTGAAAAGTTAGGGACCTTTTTTTTGACATTTAAAAATTGTACAACAAGATAATATGAGTGAGAAAATTAAAATTGCTATCCAAGGTGTAAAAGCCTCCTTTCATGAGGAAGCAGCATATAAATATTTCGGAAGAGATATTGAAACCTTAGAATGTGCATCATTCAAGCAAACCTGCGAAATGCTGAAACAAGGCAAGGCAGATTATGTGGTGATGGCAATAGAGAACTCGATTGCAGGAAGCATCCTTCCAAATTACAACCTTTTAAGAGATTATAGATTCCACATCATTGGAGAAGTTCACTTGAACATTCAACAACATTTATTGGCCTTGCCAGGTGTGAAATTGACGGATATTCAATTTGTAGAATCTCATCCTATAGCCATCCGCCAATGTGATGAATTCCTATCAGATCATCCTGAATGGACAATTAAGGAAGGAATGGATACAGCTGCTTGCGCAAAAAAAATTAAAGAAGAAAAACTAACCCATACCGCGGCAATTGCTAGTGAGGCCGCAGCTAAACTATATGGATTGGAAATCGTGGAAAAACGTATTGAAACCAATAAAAAGAACTCGACACGCTTCCTGATTTTATCCAATGAATTAGAAGAACAAAAGAATGCGAACAAAGCTTCCCTTTCTTTTCAAACATCACATGCTATTGGCGCCCTAGCTTCTGTACTTCAATGCTTCGCAGAACAGAATGTAAACTTGAGCAAGATTCAATCCATGCCTGTCGTAGGACGTAGAAATGAGTATGATTTCTATGTAGACGTCGAATGGAAGAAACAAGCTGACTATGATGCAGCGATCCGAAAAGTACTTAAACATACGGTGAATTTCAGCATCATGGGCGAGTACATCAAAAACGAAAAAATATAATTTATTATCATTAGAAACTATTAAAAAAAACATAAAATGAAACATTCATTAGACATCCTTCCTTTAAAATCTTGGTTAGATACAGGAGATAAACCATTAATCATCGCGGGACCTTGTAGTGCAGAGACAGAAGAGCAATTGGTATCCACTGCACATTTACTAGCCAATACGGGTAAGGTGAATGTTCTACGTGCTGGTATCTGGAAACCTCGTACGCGTCCAGGAGAATTCGAAGGTATTGGAAGCATTGGATTAGAGTGGTTGAAACGTGCTAAAGAAGAGACAGGTTTGTTGACCGCTACTGAGGTAGCAACAGCAAAACACGTGGAGGAAGCTTTAGCTGCAGGTGTAGATGTATTATGGATTGGTGCTCGTTCCACAGCAAACCCATTCACCGTACAAGAGATCGCTGATGCCCTTCAAGGAGTAGATGTTCCAGTTTTAGTTAAAAACCCAGTGAATCCAGATCTTTCTTTATGGATCGGTGCATTAGAGCGTGTAAATAGAGCTGGTATCAAGAAATTAGGTGCTATCCACCGTGGTTTCTCTTCTTATGAGAAAACAGCATTCCGAAATGAGCCAATGTGGGATTTAGCTATTCAATTGAAAACAATAGCACCAGATTTGCCTATCATTAATGACCCTAGCCATATTTGTGGTAATCGTGAGTTAATCCCATACGTGACGCAAAAAGCTATGGATATGGATATGCAAGGTTTAATTATCGAATCACATATAGACCCATCAGTAGCTTGGACAGATGCTAAACAACAGGTTACTCCTGCTGCTTTATCTGAGCTTTTAGATAATATTTCAGTTCGTAAGCCGGAGTCTAATAACCCAGCTTTCGAAGATAAATTAACAGAATTACGTGGACAGATCGACAAATTGGATGATCAGATCATCAAACAAATCGCTGACCGTATGAAAATTGCCGAGAAAATCGGAGAGTTCAAACGTGATAATAATGTAACGATTCTTCAAGTTAGTCGTTGGGATGAAATTGTTCAGAAACGTGTTCAATTGGCAAATGTTTTGAACCTAAGTGAGGAATTCACCGTAAAATACTTAGAGTTGTTGCACAACGAGTCTATTCGTAAGCAAAATGAAGTGATGAATGCTAAAACAGTAGCGGAGGCTTAAGATGTCGGTGGAAAGCATTGAAATAACACATCCTTCAAAAAATATTCAGGGCACGGTTCAGTTGACAGGTTCAAAGTCAGAGAGCAACCGTGCTCTAATTATCCAAGCTTTGAGCAAAGGCTTGGTTCAAGTTAAGAATCTCTCTGAAGCAGCTGATACAGTTACCTTAAAGGCCGCATTGAAGAAAGCTGCAAACCCTCAGGACGGTGATAATTTAATTGACATTGGTCCTGCAGGTACAGCTATGCGTTTTTTATCCTCTTACCTTAACTTGGTTAAGGGAAACTTTATCCTGACTGGTACTGAACGCATGCAACAAAGACCAATCGGGATTTTAGTTGATGCCCTTAAGGATTTAGGTGCAGATATTCACTATGAGAAAAAATCTGGTTATCCGCCATTAAAAATTGAAGGTGGAATGATCCAAGGAAAAGACAGTATCGCTATTCAGGGAAATGTCAGTAGTCAGTACATCTCCTCACTCCTATTGATTGCTGCAAATCTTAAAAAAGGTCTCACAATCAATATCCAAGGCGAATTAACATCGCGTCCATATGTGACCATGACACTGGAAATGCTGAAAGAATGTGGAATAGATTACAATTTCACAGAAAATCAAATCAGCATTGCTAAGCAAGATTATCAAGAAAATACGATTTACGTAGAACCGGATTGGAGTGCTGCTTCATATTGGTATTCTATTGTAGCTCTTTCAGAAAACGGACATATCGTATTACCCGGATTAAAAGAGCACAGCCTTCAAGGTGATATGGCCATTGTGGAGATCATGAAGCATTTCCAAGTAGAATCTTCTTTTGAAAAGGATGGCCTTCATCTTAAAAAGGTAGATACGAAATCAGACAAGACTTTATTCGATTTTAAAGAATGTCCAGATTTGGCGCAGACGGTAGTAGTTATTGCCTCTGCTATGAAAAAAGATGTTTCTTTCACGGGGTTAGAAACTTTAAAGATCAAAGAAACTGATCGTATATTGGCCCTACAAACTGAAATCGGAAAATTCGGTGCTCAGTTAATCGAAGACAATGAGGTTTATCACTTAAAAACAGCTTCTGTAATTACCCCAGATACAATTACTTTTGGGACTTACGAAGACCATCGAATGGCAATGGCCTTTGCTCCTTTAGCATTGGTATTTCCAAAAGTCATCATTGAAGAACCTATGGTTGTCGAGAAATCCTATCCGACATATTGGGAACATCTAAAAGCACAAGGATTCCACATTCACGGTTAATCTTTTGCGCAAGGCATATTAAATTTAACATCAAATTCATATATTTACGAGCATTATAGCATTATGGCAGGAAATTCTTTTGGCGATATTTTTAAGATTACAACATTCGGCGAATCTCACGGGAAAGCAATTGGTGTAATTATCGATGGTTGTCCATCTTTGATCGAAATTGATGAGGAATTTATCCAATCAGAATTAGACAAACGGAAACCTGGCCAATCAAAAATCACGACACAAAGAAAAGAAAGCGACACAGCACAAATCCTTTCTGGTGTATTTGAAGGAAAATCTACCGGAACGCCTATTGCTATAATTATCCCCAATGAGGATCAACGCTCAAAGGACTACTCGCATATTCAAGACAAATTCAGACCTTCCCACGCTGATTTCACCTATCAGCAGAAATATGGTATTCGTGATTACCGCGGAGGCGGACGTTCGTCTGCTCGGGAAACAGCAGCTCGTGTAGCTGCAGGTGCAATTGCAAAATTGTTCTTGAAAAAACATGGCATTGAAATCTTTGCTCATGTTTCAGGAGTAGGTCATATTGAAGCACCAAACATTGACTCAGCTGATTTAAATGCTTTATTACAAATCCGCGAGGACAATATTGTTCGTTGTGCAGATCCTGCAACAGCGAACGAAATGGCTGAGTTTATCGATGGTATTCGCAAGAATGGAGATACCGTTGGAGGAAGAATATCGACAGTAATCAGAAATGTTCCTGTAGGATTAGGAGAACCTGTTTTTGATAAACTTCATGCAGATTTAGCCAAAGCAATGATGAGCATTAATGCAGTACACGGCTTTGAATATGGATCTGGTTTTGAAGGTTCTTTTATGAAGGGTTCGGAACATAATGATATCTTTGTCAATGAGAATTCGAAAGTTAAGACGTTAACCAATTTTTCAGGTGGTATTCAAGGTGGGATATCCAATGGGATGGACATTACCTTTAAAACAGCATTTAAGCCTGTTGCAACCATTATGAGAGACCAAGCAACCATCAACGAAGAAGGCCAAGACACAACGATTTCGGGGAAAGGAAGACATGACCCATGCGTTGTACCTAGAGCAGTAATTATTGTGGAAGCTATGGCAGCTTTAGTGATTGCTGATCACCTCCTGAAGTTCAATGCCTATAAATAAAATGCCTAAAAGCGATTATATCCTATCTTGTGATATCGGGGGAACACATATCACATCAGCAGTAGTGGAGAAGTCCACCTGGACCATTGTGGAGGAAACAATTACAAGATCTAGCGTTAATTCATTAGAAAATGCTAAAACGATTTTCTCTTCTTGGACAAACAACATGAAAGCCTGTTTAGATAAATTCAATCATAGTATTAATCAAGTAGGAATAGCTGCTCCAGGACCCTTTGATTATGATCATGGAATTGCGCTAATGAAAGGTCAATCCAAATATGACAGCCTTTATAATATCTGTGTAACTGAACCAATCTTAGAAGGTTTAGGACAAGAGTTGTCCATTCGCTATATCAATGATGCAGCAGCTTTCCTTCAAGGGGAAGTTTTTGGATGTGGCCTAGATCATCATGAATGTATTTTGGGTGTTACCTTAGGTACTGGATTAGGATCAGCAGTATGGCGGAATGGAGAAAAAGCATTTGATGCTAATCTTTGGGATACCCCCTACCAAGATTCTATTTTTGAAGAGTATTTAGTGACACGTTGGTTTGTCAGAAGATTCAAAGAATTGACTGGAATTGAAGAAAAGGGATTAAAAGAAATTTTAGCAGATTACCCGGACAAAGATGAAACAAAGCAATTACTCCAGGAATACAGTGAAAATCTAGCTAATTTCTTGAAGTTTTTCAGCGAGAAATATCAATGTAAATATTTCGTCATTGGAGGAAACATTGTAAATGCTTGGGACAAGATCTTTACAGATAAAAGCATCTTAGCGGATTATCAAATTGAAATCGGTAAATATCAAGAACATGCTGCCATCATAGGTGCTGCAGCATTATTCTCAGAATAAGATAAATCGTAAGCTAAAAATAAATGGAAATATCCTCCTTAGAACAAAGGAGGATATTTTTTTGGATTGCTATCAGACATAATCTGATATGCAGCTTCTACAACATCATCGACTGCTGGTTTAGTGAAATAATCACCATCTGAACCATAAGGAGGACGATGTGCTTTTGCTGATAATGTTTTAGGTTTGGAATCTAAGAAGTAATATCCTCCTTGTTTTTCCAATATTTCATGTGTTAAATATGAAGAAGCTCCTCCTGGGAAGTCCTCATCCACTACTAATAGACGATTTGTTTTCTGCAAGGATAATGCACTGATTTGATCCCTGTCAAAAGGCTGTAAACACTGGGCATCTATAATTTCAATAGAAATACCTACTTTTTCCAATTCTAAGGCAGCCTCTTGAACTATACGCAAGGTAGAGCCATAAGACACAACTGTAACATCAGATCCCTCACGTAGTAATTCTGCCTTTCCAATAGGAACGGTGAATTCAGCAACGTTATTAGGCATTTTCTCTTTTAAACGATAGCCATTCAAACATTCAATCACTAAGGCAGGTTCATCACCTTGCAATAAGGTATTATACATTCCTGCTGCCTGTGTCATGTTTCGAGGAACACAAATATGTACACCTCTTAATCCACCTAATAAAACGGACATCGGCGAACCTGAGTGCCAAATACCTTCAAGTCGGTGTCCACGCGTACGCACAATTAAAGGCGCCTTCTGTTGCCCTTTTGTTCGGTAGCTTAAGCTAGCTAAATCATCACTTAAAACCGGGAAAGCATAAATCAAATAATCTAAATATTGGATTTCCGCAATTGGTCTAAACCCTCTTACAGCTAAGCCTATTCCCTTACCTATGATAGCAGTCTCGCGAATACCTGTATCAAATATACGTTCAACACCAAATTCTTCTTGTAGACCAGCAAATCCTTGGTTTACATCGCCTATCTTTCCAACATCTTCACCAAATGCTAATAATCGAGCATCCTTATGAAAGTTTTCTCGAAAACATGCATTCAAAACTTCACGACCATCAACTATGGCTGCATCTTGATCGTATTCTGCAGAAACCTCTTGAACACGTAATGGCGAATATTTAGAGTCGGTAAATAACTTATCGTTGAATCTGGAATGATTAATTTCCTTACTGCCTTTATACCATTCCAATAAGGCTTCCTTCCCTTCAACTTCTATCCCTCGAAGCTCGCGGATCACCCGACGAACATTCACATAAACTTCCTTTAAAGAAAGTTCGGTCATGGAGAGTAAAGTCTTTAAAGGGATTTCCACAGCATGGTGGTTTATTCCTTTCAGAAGTTCTATGGCTTCTGACAAGTCAACTTGTAATGTCTTTTTATAATCTACCCATGCACGTTTCTGTTCTTGACGAACGAGATCTTTTGCATCGGATTCTATTTCGTTTAATTCCTCTTCTTCAGCAATTCCTGATTCTAATAACCAAGTACGCATTCTTGCATTACAATCAAAATCGTTTTCCCAAGTTAATCGTTCTGCTGTTTTATAACGTTCATGCGAACCAGATGAGGAGTGCCCTTGAGGCTGTGTCATTTCATACACATGCACAATACAAGGTTTACCTTCATTTCGCGCATAATCAGCGGCTTTTTCATACACCTCACAAAGGCCGGCATAATCCCATCCTTTTACCTTAAAAATCTGGTAGCCATTGCCCTTCTCATCCTCTTGAAAACCTCTAAGAACGGAAGAAATATCACCTTTTGTAGTTTGCACTTCGTTTGGCACAGAAATGCCATAACCATCATCCCAAATGGAAATCACCACAGGAATTTGTTTTACACCTGCAGCATTCACAACTTCCCAAAACACGCCTTCAGAAGTCGATGCATTACCAATGGTACAAAACACGACCTCTTTCCCCTCTTTAGTGAACTTTTCACGATGAGAAAGACCAGGATGTTCTTTATATAATTTGGATGCTAAACCCAGCCCTAAAATACGAGCCATTTGCCCACCAGTAGTGGAAACATCAGAAAAGGAGTTCACCTGCGCATTCTGATCTAGCCATTCCCCATCTTCATCTAATAAGCGCGTAGAAAAATGAGCAACCATTTGGCGTCCTCCAGAAGAAGTATCAGCTTCAAGATCAGGATTGGAATATAATTGCGAAAAGAAATGATAAATTGAACTAATACCCAAAGAAAAGGCTAGCGTCTGATCACGGTAGTAACCTGAGCGCCAATCGCCAGGCTTAAAAACCTTAGCTAAAGCAATTTGTGCCAGCTCCTTACCATCTCCGAAAATACCGAATTTAGCTTTCCCCGTTAGCACTTCCTTTCTTCCTAACAAACTTACAAATCGGCTTTCAACGGCTAGTTTATAATCGTCTATGAGTACCTGGCGGAATTCCTCATAACTAATTTTTTCTGAGTTAAATTGCACTGGTCTTGTCGTGTTTAAATCTGACATTAAAGTGTTTCCTTTTTTAACAAAAGTAATAAAATAAACCTGTATATCTTAATTCTGCCAAATCTTTAGCAAGTAAATTTGAATTAAACACTTAACATTAGCAATTATTCACTACTTTTAGCCGTATTTTGAAATTCATATGAGTAATATTCATTTTTTTGATGCAAGCAGTGGTGCAGAGCCATTAGGAGATTTAGAGAAGACCATTGCGATCAACAATTTATTGAGCATTCCCTTAGAAGAACGCGATTCCCAGTGGATAGCTGATTTTATTACGCAGATATCTGAAGCAAACCTTGCTGTAGCTGAGCCTGAAATTATCATGAGTAATGATGGTTTCCCCTATTTCAATTTACGAAATGTTGCAAACGGAGAAAATTTCCAAGCTTTCGTTATCAAAAGCAAATTGCCTTTAATATTAAAAAACGGATTTGGTGTTGCTATAAACACCCAAAAAGAACAACCGGATTGGATGTTTACTTATGGTGATTTATTAAACCTAGAGCTAAATGGGGAATTTTATACAGACGAACATTTTTTCTCCAAAAACACGGACGATTTCGCTATCGGTAGCCAAGAGGAGATCCTTACTGGCCAACCTTCGGAAACAATTCTTCCTGCTTTTGTGAGACAACATATGCGTGACTTTCTACAATTTTCAGGGGTACACAACCCACTAATCATGCTAATTGCTAGAAATTACACCGATGAAGAAAAAGTAAGTCAAGACCTGGTACTCAACTTGACTCCTAAGAACTTTGCAAATGAAAAGGAGTATCGTCACGCTATGAATACCATTTCTTGGTTTTTACCAAGACATTACTCCTTAGTGGGTATGGATGAAAATGCTATTGAAAACGGTTTCCAACCTTTATAAATCATCCGAAGAATTTAAAATTATTATTTAGGAATTGGAAAGGGTAATATTATCCTTTCCAATTCCTAATAAAACTATAAAATAAAAGTATGTTTCTATTTAATGTCCGTGTATATGGAATCTTAATAAATGAACATGGAGAGGTTTTAATTAGTGATGAGCGAACTGAAAATGTTTCATTCACCAAGTTTCCTGGCGGAGGTCTAGAGTATGGTGAAGGTCTAATAGATGCTCTTAAAAGAGAATTTATGGAAGAGACTGGAATGGAAATCGAAGTTCTTCAACATATTTATACAACGGATTTTTATGAGAAATCGAGTTTTAATGAAAGCCAGATAATTTCTATTTACTATCTTGTGCGGAATTTAACACAAATCAATCTTAATATCCGTTCAATTTGTTTTGATTTTACAGAAAAATCTATTGAAGGTAAGTTACAGGCATTTCGCTTAATTCCAATAAAAAAACTTCAAGAAAAGGAGCTTACCTTTAAAACCGACAAAGTTGCGTGGGTTGAATTTTTAAAAATAGCTGACAAAATTCAATTATAATATAAATGTTGCAACTTTTATTTGATTTTATAATAAAAGGTTTTTACTTTTACATTAGGTCTTGGAAATAAGATGAAAATTCATCGCCAAGATCTATGTTTTGAAAACACCTAGTTCTATAGGGTTTTATTAATAGTTAGTGTGATTTTAAGGCGATACTCCCCGTATCGCCTTATTTTTTTCTTATACACAAACAATCTTCTTTTCAAAAATTCAAAAAATTACTCCACAAATACACACATAAAACAAGACCTCAGATTAATAGTTCTTGTTACAATACGAACTATTAATCTGAGGTCTTCACCTGTTTTAATTAAAACGCTTCTTATGTGAATAAATAAGCTAACAATATGACGATAGCCCCTCCGATGATGATGATCCATTTATTGACATCAGCACCATGAGCACCCTCCTGACTCTTATACTTATAATCTCTTTTAAATTTATCTAAATCCATTTTCTCCTCCTTCTTATATTATATAGATGCAAATATCATACAATTTACATAAAATTATTCATGATGATAAGGTTCTCCCCGCATAATCGTAAATGCTCTATATAATTGCTCCACAAAGAACATCCTGATCATTTGATGAGAAAAAGTCATTCGTGACAAGGAGAGCTTATAATTAGCTCTTGAATAAACCTCTTCTGAGAAGCCGTAAGGCCCTCCGACGAATAATACAAGGTTAGACACCCCATTGACCATTTGCTTCTCTAGAAAGCCTGAAAACTCCATTGAACTTAACTCTTTCCCACGCTCATCTAGTAAAATAACGTAATCTTGATTACTTATGTTTTTAAGTAACAGTTGCCCTTCTTTTTCCTTTTGCTGTTCCTGACTTAAATTCTTAACGTTTTTAATATCTGGAATCACCAATAGCTGAAAAGTACAATAATGTTTCAGACGCTTTGTATAAACTTCGATTCCATCAAGAATATGTTTATCATCTGTTTTACCGATACAGACTAAAGTGATTTTCATTTAATTGCAGAGTTAAGCAGCAAAATTAATAAAAATGGTCAATTGCGCTTGATTAGTCACAAAAAAAGCCCTTGGCAAGAACCAAGGGCAATTAATTTATAAACAATTTTTATTTCTTTGCAGCGATAGTTACGTCGAAATTGATTTGTTTAGAGATCAAATCATCTTCTTTTCCAGTGTAGTTCACACCCCATTCAGCACGTTCGATATTGAAGTTTGCAGTAGCTTTGATTGCTGCTTCAGTAGCTTCAACTACTTTCGCGTCGAAAGTAATGTTTTTGCTGATTCCTTTGATAACTAGGTTTCCAGAAACCACAACATCTTGATCAGTTGCACCTGGCTTAACCTCAGTAACAGTAAATGATGCTTCAGGATTTTTATCTACTGCGAAGAAATCGTCAGCTTTTAAGTGGCCATCCAATTTCTCTTTGTATTCACCTTCTAAATCAGTTGAGCTGATTGAAGTCATATCAAGTACAAAGTTTCCACCAGTTAATTTTCCATTATCTACGTTTAATGAACCAGATTTGAAATTTACTGTTCCAGTGTGAGCACCAGTTACTTTAGTTCCTTTCCAAACTAATTTAGAAGCAGCAGTATCTAAGCTGTACGACGATCCAACAACTTCAGCTGTAGTTGCTACTGAATCCTTCGTTTCTGCTTTTTTACCTTCTGGGTTTCCAGCACATGATGCTAGAACGATTGCCGCGATGGCTGATAGTAATGTGATTTTTTTCATTTTTATATGTTTGAACATTTATTATATTGACACAAAAATAGGGTTGCCAAATTGCATTGACAACCCTACATTATTTTTTTAACAATATGCAGACATTTCTTTAAAGTTTAATGCCCTAAAGGTTGTGCTTCAATTCTACGGATATCTGCACCTAAAGCTTTTAATCTTTCTTCAATATGTTGATATCCACGCTCGATTTGCTCAATGTTATAAATTACAGACTTTCCTTGTGCTGATAGCGCAGCAATCAATAATGAAACCCCTGCACGGATATCAGGAGAGGTCATCTCAATTCCACGCAGTTTATTTTGTTTATTCAAGCCTATTACGGTTGCACGGTGTGGATCACATAAAATGATTTGAGCACCCATATCAATTAATTTATCCACGAAGAATAAGCGGCTCTCAAACATTTTTTGGTGAATCAACACATTTCCTTTCGCCTGAATGGCAGTAACTAAAACAATACTTAATAAGTCAGGCGTAAATCCTGGCCATGGAGAATCAGAAATTGTTAAGATGGACCCATCAATAAAAGTATCAATCTCATAATTTTCCTGTGCAGGGATAAAAATATCATCACCACGCAATTCAAATTTAATTCCTAAACGAGAAAATACTGTTGGAATAATCCCCAACTCATTGAAACAAACATTTTTAATGGTAATTTCAGAACCAGTCATGGCTGCCAAACCAATGAAAGAGCCAATCTCAATCATATCAGGCAGCATGCGGTGTTCTGTACCTCCAAGACGTTCAACACCTTCGATCGTTAGTAGATTCGAACCAATACCACTAATTTTAGCTCCCATACGGTTCAACATCTTACAAAGTTGTTGTAAATAAGGCTCACAAGCAGCATTATAAATCGTCGTGGTTCCTTTTGCCAAAACCGCAGCCATTACAATATTTGCTGTTCCAGTAACTGAAGCCTCATCCAACAATAAATAAGTGCCTTTTAGTTGCGTAGCATCTACATTGAAGAAATGGTTTTCAGCATCATAAACAAACTTAGCTCCTAGTTTCTCAAAGCCTAAAAAGTGTGTGTCCAATCTTCTTCGACCAATTTTATCACCACCTGGTTTTGGAATTGCCGCTTTCCCGAAACGAGCCAATAAAGGACCTACAATCATAATGGACCCGCGTAATCCTCCACCTTGACGTTTGAATTCCTCCGACTGGAAATAATCAATATTGATATTTTTCGCCTCGAATTCATATGTATCTTCATTAAGACGATTTACTGTTACACCTAAGGCAGCTAATAAATCGATCAGCTTATTGACATCTTTAATGTTTGGAACATTACTGATAGTCATTTTTTCTTCTGTCAATAATACTGCAGATAGAATTTGCAATGCTTCATTCTTTGCTCCTTGAGGGACAATCTCCCCTTTTAGTGGTTTACCACCATGTATTTCAAATGCGTTCATATTCTGTTTAGCGTCACTTGTAAACCAAAAAGAAGGGCTGTTCAACAGCTCTTCTTCTTGGTATTCCGTATTGTTTATAGAAGATTTACTTCGTGTAATGAATCAAGATTTTTAAACGGTAATCCACTAGCAAATTCAACTCCAAAAGAGTAAATTGTTCTGCAGAACACCCCACTAATCATCAATTATTTTTGATAATTATTCTTTCTATTCATGTTATTGTTATTCATGGGCCTTTTACCAGAAGGTGATTTCTTATGGTTGTTATTATTGTTGTTGTTATTGTTTTTCTTTTGCCCTGAATACGATTGATTGCTGCTGCTTGAACCACCCGGGTTGTTGCTCTTAATGCGGTTCCCCGGAGGAGGAGTTTTGAAATCAACCTTAGTTAGTGTAGTATCTGCAGGCAATCTAAGTTCACCACCTGACAATGCTGTTAGGTCACTTAAAATCTGCTCATCAGAAACTGAATCCTTATTCCAGGTCATATATGCCATCTTCATAAAATTGGCAATTCCCAAAGTCATTTTTGCTTTAGCCTCATCATTTGGAATTGCTTTCGCTTTACGAATCATCTCCTCTACGGTATATCCATAATGTTTAAACCGAATCTGGTGATTAGGGTAATTTAATATTTCAGGTTTGTGATGAACATTTTCCTTTGTTGGAATAGGATATGGCGAGTCGACATCAATCTTAAAATCAGAAATAATATACAGGTGATCCCATAGTTTATGTTTAAAATCCGAAACATCACGAAGATGAGGATTTAAAACACCCATCATATCAATAACCACTTGTGCCAGGCGATTGCGCTCGTCCCTATCGGTCAGCGTACAGATATAATCCACCATATTTTGCACATTCCTACCATATTCTGCTAGGATTAATTTAGGTCGTGTACTGTTGTAGTCAAAAATCATATATTTTTAGATTTGCCTAGGTGGCAATTTATTTTTGTTTTATTTGGGATTACTCCACAATTCTCAATTTAGCAAATTTAAGCAACAATTGCTTCTGTCCCAACTCTTTGAAGAAAATAGTTGCTTTAATATCTCCTTTATTGCCTTCTAGGTTAATTACCTTGCCAAATCCGAACCTTTCATGCTCAACTTCCATGCCTACTTGTAAGCCCGACGTGTCTGATGGGGCAAATCCTGCAGTCGGCACGTGAGCTTTAGGTAAAATCGATGTTGTTTTCATCGGTTTTGGCTTTGGTTTAGAGAAAGTATCACCTGATTCCTTGCGTTGCCAAGCTACACGCTCTGAACCAAAATCCTCATTCCCAGATGGGGTTGACCGAGGTTTGAAGTCCAAATCCAAACAAGCTGGATTCAATTCATCTAAGAATCTGCTAGGTTCGCAATTATTCAAAGTACCCCAGCGATATCTCGATGTCGCATAAGACAAATGTAACTTTTTCTCGGCACGTGTCACTGCAACATAGAACAATCTACGCTCCTCCTCCAATTCTGACCTGGAATTTAAAGATAACTGGGAAGGGAATAAATTCTCCTCCAGCCCAACAATAAACACGACAGGGAATTCCAAACCCTTCGATGCGTGAATTGTCATTAAAGATACCGTATCTGCATTAGGATCTTTGTCATTATCATCATTCGTTAACAATGCGATGTCTTGCATAAAGACATCTAATCCTTTTTCTTCCAAGTCTTCTCTTTCCGAAAACTCTTTGATACCATTTAATAGCTCTTGTATATTCTCATAGCGTGCTAACCCTTCTACCGATTTATCTTCGTAAAGATCTTTCAGAATTCCTGAATGCTGCGCAATATACATCGCGGTATCAAATGCGGTATTGGTTTTAGCCATTGCTTGAAAACCTTGTACCATGATACCGAAATTAGTCACCGAACCAGCACTGCGGCCATCTAGGAACATCTGCGCATTAGCAACAACATCCCATAATCGCAATTGATTCTGATCGGCAGCTACCATAATCCGGTCAACAGTCGTATCTCCAATTCCTCGACGTGGATAATTAATCACCCGTTTTAAAGCTTCTTCGTCATTCGGATTGAAAGTTAATCTGAAATAAGCAATTAAGTCTTTGATTTCCTTTCTTTGGTAGAAGGATGTACCCCCATAAAGCTTATAGGGAACACCTAATTTACGTAAAGCCTCCTCTAATGATCTCGATTGGGCATTCGTACGATATAAGATCGCAAAATCTTTATAATTCAATCCCTTTAAGGACTTTTCTTGTATAATGGCCTCAGCGGTAATCTTTCCTTCTTCATTGTCAGAGAATGCACGGCTAACCTTAATTTTTTCGCCATCCTCATTGTCCGAAAAGACATTTTTCTCCAGCTGGTTTTTGTTATTCGCAATAATGCTATTCGCAGCATTTACGATCATTTTAGTCGATCGATAATTCTGCTCCAATTTATAGATTTTCACATCTGGATAGTCCTTCTGGAAGTTCAGAATATTCTGAATATTGGCTCCGCGAAAAGCATAAATACTCTGCGCATCATCACCCACTACACAAATGTTTTCATTCACCGCAGCTAATCGTTTTACGATTAGGTACTGTGAAAAGTTAGTATCCTGGTACTCATCTACCATCAAGTATTTAAACTGATGTTGATACTTGTAAAGCACCTCTGGATATTTATTTAACAAAACATTGGTCTTGAACAATAAATCATCAAAATCCATTGCACCTGCTCGATAACAACGTTGGGCATAGGTTAAATAGATCTGTCCTAATTGTCCTCTCCCATTCGAATTATCTTCAGCTAGGATAGCTTCATTTTTATTGTATTCTTGTGGTGATATCAAGTTGTTCTTTGCAGAAGAAATCCTTCCATATACATGATTCACGTTATATAGTTTATCATCCAGCTCCATTTCTTTCAAGATTGTACGCAATAAACTTTTTGTATCATCTGTATCGTATATGGTGAAGTTCTTTGGATAGCCGATCAATTCTGCTTCCACGCGTAAAATACGAGCAAAAATGGAGTGAAAAGTACCCATCCAAATATTCTTGGCTTCAGATCCTACTACTTTCATAATACGCTCGCGCATTTCCTTTGCTGCCTTATTGGTAAAAGTCAAAACCAATATATTGAATGGATCTACACCCTTCTGTATCAAGTGTGCCACACGGTAGGTAATAACACGTGTCTTTCCTGATCCCGCACCAGCAACAATCATTACTGGACCCTCAGTCCGCTCTGCCGCTGCGCGTTGGGATGGATTCAATCCTGCTAAAAAATCCAAAATCTCTCCTAATTTTAATTATGTAATGCCTCTATTATTGGGGAGACCAAAAATAATAAAAATAGCAGTAGGAGACAACAGCTAATAGGCAGCATGCTTATATTGAAATCACCTTTCTGCCCCTATCATACTCTATGCAATATTATTTATTTAAATAATGTCAATCCATTAACATTTCTTTTAAGTTTTGCTTAGTTTTAAGTGAATCAAATGGACTAAACCTATGAAATCTTTGCGTTTTATATTCTTAATTCCCCTAACATACCTCCTGTTATCATGCAGTATTAAACAAAATGTACCTAGCACTTTTGTTGACCTCTCATCCTATATTCCACAATTGGTGATTGATCTACGTTATTTTGGACAGCATAATTTTATAGGTAGACCTATTAAAGGGTATGATCGAGAGAAATTATATGCCAGCAAAGAGGCTGCTTTCGCCCTTTTACAGGCGCAAAATGAACTTCTTAAAGAAGGTTTGGGATTTAAGGTTTTCGATGCATACCGTCCTCAGCGTGCAGTAGATCATTTTCAATCGTGGGCAAAAGATATTGCCGACACATTAAATAAAGCTGAATTTTATCCTGATGTTGATAAAAGAGATTTATTTAAATTGGGATATATCGCAGCGAAATCTGGTCATAGCCGTGGAAGCACTATCGACCTTACCATCATTAACCTAAAAAGTAAAGAAGAATTGGATATGGGTAGTAACTTCGATTACTTTGGAGAGATCTCACATCATAATTATCCAAGTATCAGCACACAACAGAAAGCTAATCGGAAGAAACTAAAAAACATTATGGAGAAACATGGTTTTAAGGCTATTGATGAAGAATGGTGGCATTATACGCTTAAAAACGAACCTTTTAAAGACAACTACTTCGACTTTCCTATACAATAATCGCCTTACTTTGCTAAAAGCAATTCGCTAAAATCCCACTTTGGTATAGTAATTGAAGCTCTGGTATTAACACAAATTGTTAATTAAAATAACCTCCTATGAACTCAAAATTAATTCCTTTAGTGGGATTAGCCTTATTATTAGGCGCATCCTGTACAAACAACACCGAAAACAAGGACAATTCTACGAGTGACAATGACACAGTTGTCGTCTCTACGCAGCCCGATACGGTAATTGTTCAAGAAACGGTAAAAGAAGAAACAGCTCCTCAAATTACGTCCATCGCTAGCAAACAAGTTGACGAAGGAACACTTGCTGTTACTAAGGCTCATGTCGTAGGCAGCATTCTAAGTATTGACCTGGTGATTCAAAATCCAGAGAAAAAACTTGCTGATATCAATATTCCAGGCAGCGATATCTATTACATCGATGACGCCACAGCTAAGAAAAACAGCATCCTAAAAGACGATGCTGGAAAATTAATGCTCAGCCCTGTAAATTCTTTTGGTGATCGACTTCGAGTGACGGGAGATGATAATCCTATTCTGATGAACTTAAAATTTGCTGCTCCTCCTGCAGATAGCAAAACAATCAGTTTATCGATTGGAAAATATGGAAGCTTTGATGGCATGCCAATAACGAGATAAGGATGATAAGATTCCATCATTTCGACTTTGCCTTATCCAGTTTGTTATTCTTGAGCTGCCAATCTGGAATTAAGGAAAAGCCAATCCAGGATTCGGCTTCAGGCACGCATATACAGGTTGAAGAAAAACAGCCAACAGGACCAGACACGTTACGTACTACGAGTTCAACTGTAAGCACGGAGTCAGGAAACCTTACATCTGAAGGAAGCTCATTAACTGCTGAACAAAGCGGACTAAATGTGGATATTCAACTCGCAGCTGATCAACTCTTCGACTTCGATAAAGCAACCCTTAAACCAGAAGCGGAAACAGCACTTCAACATGCTGCTGAAGAATTGCAAAAAGCCGGTAAAGAACGAGTAGAAATAACAGGACATACTGACTCCAAAGGAAATGATGACTACAATCTTAAGTTATCTCAAAAGCGTGCTGAAGCGGTCAGAGACTGGTTTGTTGCCTACGGTTTGAAAAACGACATTTATGCTGTAGGAAAGGGTGAAAAGGAACCCATAGCTGAGAATAGCCTAGCAAATGGCCAAGATAACCCCGAAGGACGAGCTAAAAACCGCAGAGTTGAGGTGAAATACCTAGGGTCTTCCAGTATATCTAAATGAGACGATGAGTGAGATTGGAGACCGCTACGCTATTAGATAGGAGACATGAGATAGTATATCTTCAAATAAAAAATAAGTCTATCTAAAAATCTAGTGTGGGTTGAATATTAATCAAACTCGATATTTCAATAATCAAAAAAGCGTATCAATTTAAACTTGATACGCTTTTTTTTATCGTAAATAACTAAGATTATAAACCTTAATTACTATCCTTTCTGTCGGTGTCTAAAATCTGGTGTCTGATATCTGGTGTCTGATATCTATTGTCTATCGTCTATTTTCCATCCCCCCTAATATCTCATATCTCACATCTCCCCCCTAAAACGGCGCATCATCCGGCATATCGTTCATTCTGGAAGGCATGGTAATACCACCGCCGAAATCTCCAAAGTTGCTGGATGGCTGCATTGCTGAAGGCGCTCCGAAATCATTCATTCCACCGCTGTCCCCTCCCATTCCGGAAAAGTCATCTTCAAGATCGACGAATTTCACATATTTACCCACGAAACGTAGAGGAACAATACCTGTTTCACCATTACGGTGTTTAGAAATGATGACCTCCCCGACTCCAACGGTTGAACGTCCTTCCTCATCTTCCAGCAATCCGTAGTACTCTGGACGATACAGGAACAATACCATATCCGCATCCTGCTCAATAGAACCCGATTCACGTAAATCGGATAACATTGGTCTCTTCGAGTTTCCAGGACGTGACTCCACCGCACGACTCAACTGTGACAAGGCCAATACTGGAATATTCAACTCCTTAGCAACTGATTTCAAGGCACGAGAAATACTACCGATCTCTTGCTCACGGTTTCCTCCACCCTTTCCATCCGATTTACCATGCATCAACTGCAAGTAATCGACAATTACCATTTGTATATCGTATTGTGCTTTTAAACGTCTACATTTCGCACGGAATTCAAATACGTTCAATGCTGGTGTATCATCAATAATCAATGGCGCTTCAGTTAATCGTCCAATCCTAGAGTGCAATTGTTGCCATTCATGATCCGCAAGATTTCCTTTCTTAAGCTTTTCCTGCTCAATTTCTGTCTCTCCAGCAATCAAACGATTCACTAACTGTACCGAGGACATCTCTAGTGAGAACACAGCAACAGCACGTTGGTGATCTACAGCTGCATTACGAGCCACAGATAATACGAATGCCGTCTTACCCATTGCAGGACGAGCCGCAATAATAACCAAATCCGAAGGCTGCCAACCTGAGGTCATCCGGTCTAATGCCGTAAGACCCGATGGGATACCTGTTAATCCGTCGGTACGATCGCGTAAAGACTCTAAATTGGTTATAGCCTCACGCATAATATCATCCATCTTACGTGAATCACGTCGTAAATTGTTCTGCGCAATATCAAATAAGGATTTCTCCGCATGATCCAACAAATCGAAGATATCACTCGTCTCATCATAAGAAGCATTGATAATCTCGGTCGACACTTGAATCAATTCTCGTTGAATATATTTCTGCGAAATAATACGCGCATGGTATTCAATATTTGCTGCTGAAACCACACGGTCTGTTAATTGCGTAATGTAATAAGCACCACCTACCATTTCCAATGCCCCCATACCACGAAGCTCTGCAATAACAGTTAAGATATCGATTGGTGAGGTTTTTTGAAACAGGTTATAGATGGCCTGAAAAATCTTTTGATGCGCCTCTTTATAGAATGACTCTGGCTTTAGAATGTCAATAACTTCACTTAAGGCATTCTTTTCCAGCATCAAGGCTCCCAACACAGCTTCTTCTAAATCCAAAGCTTGAGGAGGGATCTTACCCAAACCACTAATCAGATTGCTCACACCTGTCCGCTTCTGCTTGAAATTTGGACGATTGGTCTGACCTGACTGGTTACTTGTGAATTCGTTTTCTGACATCTCAATTTTATTTTATTACGGCTTGATCATTAAGTTTTCAATGATAGGGTAACAAATGTAAGGAAAATAAAACTCCCCTATAACCAAAGTTTTGAACAGCCTATTTAGGTGCAGCAACAATCATACAATACTGATTGAAATTCAAGCCCTAGTATTCCACAACCATTGTTAGTAAGCTGTTGGTAAGTTTTTGTCACCACTCATTATCAGTAACTTAGATAAATGTTAATAAGATAAAGCATTGTTAAGAACCTAAAACAGCTAAACCTTACACAGGCTTAATTAGGAAAGATTTCTACTTCAAATTCATTGTCAAGGAGTTAAGTAATTTCAATTCTTGCAACTGTTTAAAACTGTCGGTGTTAGAAGAATATTTTCTCTATACTTTGTTGTATCTTTGTGTCATGTCAAACGATGCATCTACAGTAAAACCTTACAATCCCGAAGGCGGTAAAAAGGAACAAGTGGCCGATATGTTTAACAACATTTCGAAGACTTATGATTTATTAAATCGCTTTATGACTATGGGGATTGATACGATATGGCGTAAAAAAGCCATCAAATCCCTTAAAAGCATTCACCCACAAATGATCTTAGATGTAGCAACCGGCACTGGTGATTTTGCGCTAGATGCTATTCGCATTCTAAATCCTAAGAAAATCATTGGTGTAGACATTTCCCAAGGAATGTTAGATGTTGCCAAGGAAAAGATTAAGAAAAAAGGATTGGAGCATCAATTTGAAGTATGCTTAGGCGATTCTGAAAAATTACCTTTTGAGGATGAAACCTTTGATGCAGTAACCGTTGCTTTCGGGGTTCGTAATTTTGAAAATCTAGAGCAAGGCTTAAGCGATATTCGTCGCGTATTAAAACCCGGAGGTAAAGCAATAATCTTGGAACTTTCCAATCCTACTGCATTTCCGATTAAGCAATTATTTCAATTCTATTTCCATAAGGTCACTCCTGCTATGGGTAAATTGATCTCAAAGGACAATAGAGCCTATGAATATCTTCCAGAATCTGTGGCTAAATTCCCTGATGGAGAACGATTCGCCGCAATCTGTAAGACTGTTGGTTTCCAAAGCTGCAAGGTACGTCCGCAGACTTTCGGATTCAGCACCATTTATGAGTGCCAGAAATAATGCGCTTTTCAAATTTAGATTAGCATAAACCACAATAACATGAGAACAGTTTTAATTACAGGTGCAAGTTCAGGAATTGGTGAAGCTTGTGCCTTGGAATTGGCAAGCGAACAAAACTTCCGCTTACTGTTATGCGCCAGAAGAGTCGAGAAACTTGATGAACTGACGCAAAAAATAAAACACATAAATCCACAAACCGAAGTACATACCTTCAAATTGGATGTACGCAATGCGGATGAGGTGGAAACAACTTTAGGTAATCTACCAGCAGAATGGAAACAGGTGGATATCCTAATCAATAACGCAGGACTTAGCCAAGGTCTTGATCCAATTCAAGATGGTGATATTGGCGATTGGGATCGAATGATTGATACCAATGTGAAAGGTCTACTTTATGTAACCAAGTATGTAGTCCCAATGATGGCGGCTAGTGAGCATGCCCACATCATCAATCTAGGCTCCATTGCGGGCAAAGAAGTCTATCCGAATGGAAATGTCTACTGCGCCACCAAACACGCCGTAGATGCCTTAAATAAAGCCATGCGCATTGATTTATTGCAGAAAGGAATAAAAGTTACAGCAATAAATCCGGGAATGGTTGAAACAGAATTCTCCGAAGTTCGTTTTCATGGAGACAAGGATCGCGCAAAAGCTGTATATCAAGGTTTGACACCTCTCTCAGGAAAGGACATTGCTGATATTGTATCTTTCGTTCTTTCCAGACCGAAACATGTCAATATCAATGACATTTTGGTGATGCCGACGGTTCAAGCAAATGGAACAATAATCAATAGAAATTAATAGATAAGAATAGCATGTCATTAGAAACACAAATCAACCAAGATATTAAAGTGGCAATGATCGCGAAAGATAATGTTCGTTTAAGAGGTTTAAGAGCCATCAAAGCAGCAATCCTTTTAGCAAAAACAGAAAAAGGTCAAGTTGAAGAAATGACTGAAGATACCGAAATCAAGGTACTACAGAAACTGGTTAAACAACGTAAAGAGTCCGCTGAAATCTACCAACAGCAAGGACGCAAAGATCTTTATCAAATTGAAGTGGAAGAACAAGAAGTCATTGAAGCTTATCTTCCAAAGCAATTAGACCGTGCTGAAATTGAAGAAGCAATCAAAGGAATTATTGCTTCTACTGGCGCAAGCTCAATCAAAGATATGGGTAAGGTAATGGGGGCTGCTAACCAACAATTAGCAGGAAAAGCAGATGGCAGAACCATCTCAGAAGTTGTAAAAGCATTATTAAGCAACAATTAAAATATTCAATATGGAATGGCAGGTTAAATCATTCGACGAATTAAGCCCTTTGGAATTGTATCGAATTCTACAGCTCCGAGAAGAGGTCTTCGCCCTGGAACAAACCTGCCTTTACCGGGATTGCGATAATAAAGACTTATTTGCCAAGCACGTCTTTGCCTTAGAAGGTGAAAAATGTGTGGCCTATACCCGCATACTCCCACCAGAGATCTCTTACCCTGGCTGCAGCTCCATCGGAAGAGTAGCCGTACATCCCGATTACCGTGGCCTCGACTACGGAAAACTAATCATGGAACAATCCATGAAATCCCTTTTAGCGGATTACCCAGACTACCCAATCCGCATCTCCGGACAACAATACCTCGAAAAATTCTACAATAACCTCGGCTTCAAAACCGAAAGCGATCCTTACTTAGAAGATGATATCCCCCATTTGGAGATGACATACTATGGTAGTATTTAGTAGTTAGTATTTAGTATTTAGACCGTTGAAAGGTTAATAGATGTGAGATGTGAGACCGCTGCGCTATTAGATATGAGATATTATTTTGGGTATAAGTTGTTTTAATAAACTTGATAAAACTAACTGTGAACTACCCCTATCTTTATCACATCACGGGTCTAACTACTAATTACTTTATACTAAATACCGCCCGTAGGGCTCAGACTCTTCGCTTCGCTCTGAGTTATAAATAGTCCCTCTTTCTATTTCTATTCTCATATCTCAAATCACTAAAAATTCAAACATTATCTTTCTCTTTAACACCCTTTCTATCTCAAATCTCACACCCCTATCATTAGCAAACAACGATCTAAATACCAACTACTTAATACTAAATACCGCCCGTAGGGCTCAGACTCTTCGCTTCGCTCGGAGTTGTAAATAGTCCCTCTTTCTATTTCTATTCTCATATCTCAAATCACTAAAAATTCAAACACTACCTTTCTCTTTAACACCCTTTCAATCTCAAATCTCACACCCCTATCATTAGCAAACAACGGTCTAAATACTAAATACTTAATACTAAATACTAAAAAAAAGGCACCCAATACGGATGCCCTTTCATATATAATATTAACAATAGTGCAGGTTATTGTACCAGCTTGGTGGTGAACTCTGGATTTTCAATCTCTTCCAGTGTTGACTCTTTTTGAAGCTGGTAAGCATTCTTAACACGAGCTTTAGTCCATCGCTTCAGCTTGATGTTATATTCGCCACCCATGTAGTTAAAGAGACCAGCATCCGATGGTGTATTGTAAGTAATATTATTGGTATTAGTTCCTGAACGGTAGAAAGGCTGTTCTTTTAAGGTAATCGGATTAATGATATCGTAGAAGTCTGTATTCGCGATACGGTATCCAAAACCATTCCCTACTAAGGAACCACCAGTTGCCACGAATATCACATCCTCAGGAATGGATTTTTCGGTCACATCGGTACCTTGGAAAACTGCAATACCATAAGCATTACCACTATTAGCCAATAAGTTGGCACTCTTGGTTCCAAAACCTTGTCCATCATTGGAAGCATAGTTATATGCAGCAATCCAATTTGCATGTTTAATGCTCGTCGATCCGGTACTAAGAATTAATCCATTCGATCCCCCCACATAAAAAAGTGTTCCTTTTTTAGCTGTACCTTTTGTTAAATTAATTTTATAAGTACGGATACCTCCAGTTGCCCATCCTTTCTGCGGGAAACCTGTTGGTGTAGAAGCATTCGCATTGTTAGTCGTAACTACAGAGAATGGCGTTTGGGCGAAATCAATATCCTCTGTCGCCATGAACTGCATATACTCATGATTGGAATCAGAACCTTTCGGATCATTATTCCAACCAGTGATAATAATCTTTGGCACCTTATAAACGGATTTCAATTCCACTAAATCACTTGGTACACGAAGGCGTTGATAGGCTAGAACTGTATCGGTCTGTGTTTGTGTAAAGACAATACCATAATAATTCGCCATGGTATATTGTGGAAGATTTGCTAAAGAAGAGCTTGCCTCTGTCTTTACCGTTATAGTTCCAAAACCATCATTGATTGTCTGATCACCTGAAATTACCTGTCCTGGCTCAGGAGTATATTCAAACCCACCCTTTACAATAGCTACCAATGTACTTTCGTAGTCATACGGTTTTGCAGCGATCTTTGCCGAATTGGTTAATGTGGCATAAATCGGACGTTGGGAGGCAACCTTGGTAATCTTTTCCTTGGTGACATTTTGTATTTGAAGGATATCATCAACGCGGTTAAGAACCGTTCCTTCAATGTTTATCAAAACAGAATCGCCTGGTTTAAAATCCTTAGCTATATCACCTACTGGAATAGCTAATCCACGAAGAAACCCTAATCGTCTAGCATCTTGTACAAATAGCATCCCTGCAGGTAAATTACCGCCGGAGTGATCCGAAATCACCGTTGCTGATAAGTTACTTGATCCTTCCAAAGTCTCAAGATTCAGGTTTACTGCTGAACCTTTATATAAATTACGAACATCATAAATACCGATGTAAGGACTTATCTCTCCACCAGGGTAATTGGACTCTGCACAGCCAGCTACTGTAGCTAACAACAAAGCGAATCCAAACCATTTTATAAATTTATTTTTCATTGCTGTAAAATCTTAAATTAAGGCTTCTGCCACCACATTTTCGTGTTAATTGCATCTGGTCCCTGTTGAGCAACCGCATCCTTGTAACTGGTCGGATTGGATGATTGTACATAAACAGGGTACTGCATACGCGCAGGCATTTCCCCATTGTTCTTTAATCCGTCCCCTTTTGGCAATACCGGGTGTCCCGTACGACGATACTCAAACCATTGTTGAAGGTCAACCAAGAATAAAGCAAAATATTTCTGTTTATGAATACGCTCCATTTTACCCTCGAATGTATCGTTATTATCCCAGTCGATATCTGAAGCTGCCAAATGATCTTTAATAACCCCTGGCCAAGTTGGAATCCATAATTTAATGGAACTCTCCGCACCAGAATAAAATGGAACAGATGGATCTCCACTGATATACCCTTTCAACATAGCCTCTGCTTTAATAAACTCCACCTCGGCAAAGTTCATGATCATACCAGTCATTGGTTCCTTTTGCATACTATTTACACCGGCATTTTGATCGGCAGAATAGAAATAAGACATTTTCGAATAATCTTCATTCCCTGCTGCATAACCACTTGGAACACCTTCAAAATTCCCCGAAACTGGCGCTATTCCCCACCGGTTAATTCCATTAGTACCATATTCCGGAATATTAAGACGTGGGTCATTGGAATCACGTAGGAAATCGATAAAGAATTTGGCTAAAGCAGTAGCACGGAAATCCTGAACACGTGTGGTCATAAATGGCGAAATATAGGCCCCTTCTCCTGTCCAACGTAATATAGCCGACTCCTCATTATTGGAGATAATAGGATAATTCGACTTATTGGTCTCTAAAATTTCCTTGATTTTTGCTTGTGCGTAATCCTTAGTTTCTGCTTTGTGTGCTACTCGTAATAGCAAACGTAGGTACAAGGAATTTCCAAACTTACGCCAGTTAGCAGTAACCCCTTTATAAACAGGATCGTGCAATGGGTCGATTGAAGTATTAACTTTTAATAGGGTATTTGCAGAATCCAATTTATGCAACATGTCCATATAGATATCCTGTTGTCTGTCGAACTTAGGTTCAAACAATAAGGAGTCACGACCTAAAGTCGCTTGTGAATATGGTACATCGCCATAGGTATCTGTCAGGATAGAATTGGTCCAAGCTTGAAGAATCATGGAAATCCCTTGGTAGGAAGTATTAAAAGCAACCTCTGTAAGTGCCTTCTTATACATATCCTTGTAGTTTGCCATATTCAGAAAGTGTCCACTCCATAGGTAATCCGACCAACTTCTTCTGAAGTCATAACGGAACACTTTATATTCACCATCCCCTATAGAAACCGAAACCTGCATCAATTCATTATTAAAACCTCGATTTCTGTTCATGTTGATTGAAGTCGATTGAATGAGGGCATTCGACATCAATTGTTGTGGATAAGCATCCTTTGTTTTGGTGGGATCTGTATTTAACTCCAAGAACCCTTTATTACAGGACCCTAGGCTAATCATGGCTAGCAATCCCACAAATATTTTCGTTTTCAATTTCATGATTTCCTAATTTAGAATCCTACAATTAAGTTAAATCCAAATGTCCTTGTCGATGGGAATTGCGCAATCTCAAATCCTTTAACAATATCACCGCCGTCCAATGTTCCAAATTCGGGGTCAAAGGCTGGCCATTTTGTCCAGATAAACAAATCACGTCCATAAACACCAATGGTAGCACGATTTATTCCTAAACGATCCGTAATGTTCTTATTCAAGGAATAATCTATACGCGCTTCACGGAATTTTATGAAATCCGTACGGAAGGTACTTCCCTCGGCATTATCTTGTCCAAAATGCGAACGGTAATATTCATCAATGTTCTTCGCAATAACATCATTCTTACGGAATGTACCATCAGCATTCTGAATGACACCATTACCGATAATACTGCTGTATCGACCTGGAAGGGTATTGACAGTTTTACCTTGTTCCGCTAATTTATAATGTGTCAATGAATGCCCTACTCCGCCCCATTGTGCATCAAACAAGAGGTTTAAGCGAATATTTTTATAGCTAAAGTTATTCCCTAAACTCGCTTTCCCTTTTGGAATGGTATTTCCTAAATAGACAACACTATTGGATAGCTTAGCATAACCAGTTGTTTCATCATAGATCACCTGTCCATCTGGAGAACGTAAATAGCCTATACCATAAAGATCACCTAAACTTCCGCCAACCAAACCAACAATTTGGCCCGAACCTACAGAACGTTGCTGTAATACGATAGAACTATCAGTCAATTGTTTGATGGTATTTCTATTTCCGGTATAAGTTGCCAAGGTAGACCATGTAAAGCCATCCTTCTTCTTAATGTTATCTGTGTTTATTCCGATTTCTACTCCCGAATTCTGAACCTCACCAAAATTCACTAAGAACCGACTAGCTCCTGATGCTGGATCAACCTGACGGTATAAATGCTGGTTTCTCGAATTCCCCTTATACCAGGTTACATCCAACTTAAAACGATTCTTGTAGAATCTCAAATCTGTACCAAACTCCAAAGAAGAGGTACTTAAGGGTTGAATAAACGGATTGGATAAGGTTGATGAATTCGCTAATGCTCCGCCTAACAATGGATTCGGATTTTCGTAATAATTGTCTGTTTGATATGGTTTTTGCACACCTGAACCAGTACCTGCATAGGAGGCTCTAAATTTACCGAAGCTGAAAAATTCTGGTAAATCCCAAAGTTTGGAGAATACAAAACTACCATTTATAGAAGGGTAGAAATATGGGTCGGTTTTCGCACGCATTGGCGATGCCAATGTACTCGACCAGTCTACCCTAAAGGTAGCATCCAAGAATAAGAAATCCTTGTAAGAAGTGGTAGCAAGCCCATAAAAACTATTGATTTCATAACGCTCAATGATCTGTCTGTTTTTAACTCCATATTTGGAATTGTTGTGGTTATACACACCAGGATAAAACAAACCATCAGAAGCCATTTCGTCTCTTCTGTATTCATTTCTCAAGGTATTTCCACCTCCAGTTACCGAATATTCAAAATCATCATTGATTTTATCGTTATAACTGATCAAGAAATCTAAGTTTGTCTCTTTGGAGAATATAGACTGACTACGATATGACCCTTCGTTTAATTTCGAACCAGCATCAAATGGTCTGTTTTGATTTCTATCTTCAATTCCTAAATCCATTGCTGCACGAACATGTGCTTTCAGTTTCTTTGAAAACTGATAGGAAGCTTGCGCATTTCCGTTGATCACATGGCGATTATTCGCATTGATAAACTCATAAGAAATAGCATATGGATTCTCCGGATAGGTACTGAACGGATAGAATATCTTTTTATCCTCCTGACCTCTAACCCAATATTCCCTCAACCAATTAATATCCGCACTTGGTTGCCAGAATATATACCAATACATCAAGGACTGGTTACCATATCCCGAACCGGGTAAGTTATCAGAGGATCTATTATTGTAATTAACCTTGGAATTGATGGTTAATTTATCACTGACTTTTGAATTTACGGAAAGCGCAATGGAATTTCTTTTGTATCCGGTATTCGGCACAATCCATTTGTTCTGCACATTCGAAAAGGAGAATCTTGCGGTTGTTTTATCGGTACTTCCATCAATAGAAACAGAGTTGGTAAATGTTCGGCCAACATCAAAGAAACCATTCACGCCGTCTTTACCATCATAGGCACGCCATGGCGCACGCTTATCCCCTACTTTTTGCAATAAAGGATCGTATTGAAAGAATTCCTGACCATCGAATTTAGGACCATAAGCCGAACTCGTACCACTGGTACTTGGGCCGTCCACCGATGTTCCAAAAGAATAATGTGCCGATCCATCCAATCCCTGGCCATATTGGTACTGCAATTCTGGCGAACGGTTCATGCTTTCAAAAGATGCATTGGAATTTACTGTAATACCGATTCCTTTTGATTTTTGAGAACCTGATTTAGTAGTTATAATTACGGCACCATTAGCACCACGGGAACCATATAATGCTGCCGCACCAGGCCCCTTTAATACTGTAATACTCTCAATATCCTCGGGATTGATATCATCCATACCTGAACCATAATCCACCGGCATATTATCCGATCCAGTACCATAAGGTGAATCAGAACCTAGGGCAGAACGTCGACCGGAACCACCATTTACAATTACCCCATCAACTACGATCAATGCTTCATTTTCACCAGTCAGGTTATTTTCACCACGTAGAATTATTTTGGTCGATCCTACAGGTCCTGCATTTGAGCGCATAAGGTTTACCCCTGCGACTTTTCCTGACAAGGCATCCATCCAGTTGTTCGACAAGGCTTCTGTCAACTGCTCTCCTTTCACGGTGCTAGCAGCATAACCTAAGGCCTGCTCTTCACGCTTAATCCCCAATGCCGTAACAACTACTTCTTCGATAGCCTCATCAGAAGTACCCATCCGAATAGAATAAGTGTCCTTTTCTACTTTAATGCTGGTTTGGTTATACCCGATAAGTTTCAACACTAAGGTTGTCCCTTTAACGACCGAACCACGAAATTCTCCTTGGCTGTTGGTCACGCCTATTGCACGGTTATTCGCCACAACGCTAACCCCGTCCAACGCTTTGCCAGATTGTTGATCCAATACCGTAATCCGGACATTGATCAACTCTTGTGCGAATTGCCCCTTTAGCGGCTCGGAAGCAGCGTGTAACGGAAATTCTGCCGTACAGGTTAGCCCCAGCAATAAGAGTAGGCCAACTCTGCTCATCTTCTTCGATCGACTCATGAATAATCTGTTTAGGTTTGTTAGTTTAAATTAATAGTTACTGATAGGTGTTTATCACTACGGATATAGGTTGATACGACCTCATAAGTCAACGCTTTTTGCTTCGCATCTGTTGTAAGTATCTGTGCGGACTCCGGATAAAGAATAATGCTCTTCGTCCCTTTTCCTTCTTTTAGTTTCAATTCAAAATATAAATCCGAATTATTACGAATCTCATAATATTTGGTCACGGCACCCTTAGCATTAGATTTCTCATGATAAACTGGGCTCAAGCTTACACATGCATCATAGATTGCTTTAATATGCTCTTCTTTACCAAATAAGTATTTACTGGACCAAGCTACGGTTCTACCGCTGTTCAATGCTTCACGAATTCCCTCTGGACTACGCTCTTTAGCCATAACCAAGGTCATGGTGCGATGCACACCATTACGTCCCAAATCATAACTATGCGCCATAAGGTTGTGCATATCGGTATTTCCAATAATGGTTAAGTTTCGATCTAACCCCCAGTCCAAAGCTTTAGAATGAAAACCTAATCCATTAACCACCTCGATGCCTTGTATCTTTTTTTCTTGATATTGCTTCTCTATAAAAGGCAACCACTCGTAGGAACCTTTGATTTGGGAAGCCTTCCATCCCGGGTGATTCCAGAATACAAATGCCCCATCCTTGTTAACACGATCCAAGGACTCCTGATCCAGATTCTCGTCACGCACATCGACATATTTATTGGCATCCCCAATAAATAAAGCATTAAAATGCCCCGGAGGTGTATTACGGGTAACCTCAGTTCCTTTAATCAATAAAAGATTATTTTCCTTAGCTAGGTTTACTGCTAATTCATAAGAGCGGTTATGATCGGTTGATACATTGTCCTTATTCGGCTGATATTCCATATGCTCAGTTAAGGATATGGCATCAAGCCCCTCCTGCCAAGCCTCCTGGACACGTACATTTGGCCATACATGACCATCAGAAAATACCGTATGCATATGAAAATCACATTTCAATACCTGATGCCCATTGACATTCGGTATATGTATGATGTTACGCTTACTAGGTAATTTAAATTCGTCTAATCGAATTACAGTTTCCTCGGTTTGACCGTATAAGGTACTTACGCCTAAAACAAAACAGGTTATAATTGCAGCTTTCTTCATAGTCTCTTAAATTATGGAACAAAACTACATTCAAGATATAAATTTTATGTTAACAAATTATTGCATAATTGATAAGATTTAACATTTTAAAAGCTATTTAAATAAAAAACTCTTAAAAACTCTTTGTTAAAACAGAAATTATAAAGCAAAACAAATAAACTAGCATAAAAGGTAAACATGCTACAAAACGCAAAAAAGAAAATAATTAATAACCCAAACAACATAATCACACACCGTTGGTTAAAACAGATTCAACTAGAAAATTACCTTGATTAAGAAAATCCAATGTTAAGAAATCATTAAGTGAATAGGGGATTGTATCATGAGGTTGAATAATACAAGTAAAATCTAGGAGAGTTGTTATCGGCAGGAGGATAATTTACCTGGAGGTCTGCTGTCTTTGGTCTAAAGCATAGACCGATACTAAACTTGTGGATTTAAGAATTTATTATTTAGCGAGCGATGCATGCATCGCCCCAACAAACAATCGTGATTTTATAGTTCCTACCCCAATAACTGTAGGGTCAAAGCCTGCTTCGACTGCCCATTGCAAAAATCTATTTCAACTTATTTTCTTTATCTGATTTGCATAGTTAGAAGATCACTCAGCTAGCTTCGATGACGAGTCATGGGGAGGGTGAGTGAGACTCTTCACTTCGTTCTGTTTGTAAATGGAAGATATAAATTTAATTAGCGGGCGATGCATGCATCGCCCCTACAAACAATCGTGATTTTGTTGTTCCAAACCACCATAACTGTAGGGTCGAAGCATGCTTCGACCGTTTCAAAATCCATCATCCAATAAATTAACTATTTCTGATTTGCATAGTTTAAAGATCTTCCACCTTTGATGGAAGATGACGAGTCATAGGGAGGGTGAGTGAGACTCTTCGCTTCGCTCTGAGTTGGAAATGGTGAATGTAAATTTAATTAGCGGGCGATGCATGCATCGCCCCTACAAACAATCGTGATTTAATTGTTCCTAACCCACATAACTGTAAGGTCGAAGCATGCTTCGACCGTTATACAAAATTCAATAAATTCAATCCCGCCAATAAGTCTAAAATCTGGTGTCTTTCGTCTGTTGTCTCATCGTTTTTTCTCACATCTAATAGCGAAGCGGTCTCATATCTCCTATCTATTTCTGATGTCTTTTGTCTGTTGTCTATAAGTCTCTCACAGGGGTTTCATTCGAGACACTTTCGGATCTCCTTCGGAACTTGTTCGGATCTCCTTCGGAACTCGTTCGGTTCCGACCGAACGAGATCCGAACAAGATCCCTATCAGATCCCTAGAAATTCCTTGAGAGTCTCGAAGCAATATGGTACTTAACACGAGTTTATACTACAGCAGATACGACCAAAAGTCGAGCTTATTTTATTCCGATATAAGACTGCTATGGAAAAGATATGTTTTCACAAAACTTGAAATAAAAGAAAAGAGCAACAGATTTTTACTCCATTGCTCTTCCTGATATCGTTAAATACTATTTTATCTTGCTTTGACTGGTCTTTCGCCATAATGACGATCTCTTTCAAAAGTAGACATGTGTCTTTCCTTTTTTGCCGGATAGATATCATCTAAGCTGATCAAGATCCCAGTTTCTTCCACTTCTCCGAATTCATTGTTCCTAGCGGTTCCAAATACGCGCATGGTTGGCGAAAGATTCATATATGTATTAATCAATGGTGGGATATTCTCACCCAATTCGCGAATACGTGTATTCAATACTTTATACCCCTCTTTATATTCCAAGCCATCAAAAATCCCGTTGTACTTAGAGATATCAGTTTTATAACCTAGGTACAATTCATCGACAGGATGAACCAGATTGTCCCGATCTGGGAAATAATGGTTCATGAAGTAGATCAACAGATCCCGTGCCTCTTCATTATAATGCGGATACATGGTCACTTTGCCGAAAAGATATTTTATCTCCGGATTTAAAAGCACTACGGCACCCAAACCATCCCAAAGGTTATCCAAAGAGAATAATCCTTTACGGTTATCGATTGCTGGTTGGTATTTCGGTTGCACCCAAGAACGACCCAATTCGATGGTCTTTGGTAAAAATTTGTTTTTAAAGTCTTCTGAAAAATCAAAATAATGCGCAGTTGAAAGGTGCACATCACCATTTTCACCAACTGCTTGGTCACATTTAATGACACGGTAGCCAGCGATAATTTCTTCATCCTCCGGATTCCAGGCAATTAACTGATCATAATTATGCTCGCTGGTATCATTCTCATCAATATCTAGGGGCAATCCAGTCCCACCACCAGCACCACGGAAGGTAAGTTCTCTCAACCGGCCGATCTCCTGCATAATGTTTGGAGCAGTATGGTAATTTACCAAGTACACCTCATTATTGCCGTTATTGGTATAACGGATAAAGGCATCTTTGGTAAGTTCTTTTTTGATTAATTCCCGATCAACAGGTTGAATTATTTCTTGCATATATTATTTTTTACGGTTGGCCATCGCATAAACTTGCTGTTTTACATCCTCAGCCCACTGCCGTTCGTTCTTGCTCTGGTCGAAATGTGTGTATGGAATCCGTTTACCCACATGAATGACGATGTCTTTTCCACGTTGAGAAAATAACTCATCAGGTAAATATAACATTTCAATATTAGCTTTTAAACCCAGTTTGGCACGAATTCTAGCTAAATTATAGAAGAAATTCGAGTTTCTGCCTTCGATATAAACAGGAACGATGTCCTTTTTGTATTTCTTTGCCTTATTTATAAAGCTTTTTTTCCACTCCAGGTCAACAATTTGACCATGTACTTTTCGAGAAACTAAACCAGCTGGAAACACCAACAAAGCCTGATCTGAGGCATAGGCTTGCTCAATCGCAGCGATACCTGATTTACTCTGACCGCCAAGTTTATTAACCGGAACAAACAAAGGTTCTAGGTTACGGATATTCATCAGAATATCATTCACCAAAAACTTTACATCCTTTCGATATTTTCCAATGGCATGCATAAAGGCAACACCATCCAATCCTCCTAAAGGATGATTAGACGCAAAAATTACAGGATCCGTTAAGGGGATATTCTCCACCCCATGCAGATGTACATTCACTTTTAACTCCTTCAACAAGGAATCTACAAAATCCAACCCAAGATCATCATGATATTTGGTCATGATATAATTAATCTCATCTTCGTGTATCACACGCTTTAAATAAGAAATTAATGGTTTGGGTATCCACTTGGCTAAATTTGGACTTTTCTTGTGAATGACTTCACGAACCTGTATAAACTTCTCATGCTCTAGTAAGTCCATATAATAACCGCTCTTTTAAAAGTAGCGTAAAATTACACAATTAGTTTTAAGTAGCGTAAAACAACTTTTTATTTTATTACAATCCGATAAGTAATTACTCACCTAATAATCGACGACTATTTTTTCATCATTTTTCATCATAAACTAATAACCAATCGTTTACACGTAAATCCACATACCTATGCATCCTCTATTTCCACTGAAATTGATTAAATTTGACCTTAAGTAAATTATCTGTGGCAAAGTAAAGAATGTTGCAACTCTACACTTAAAACATACATAAATTTGCAGTTAAAATTTTATTTGAAGGTTTCGATGGCTAAAATAATATTTTTTATACCTTAGCAGGAAAGAAAGATTAGCCCTGATTTAAACGTTTTCTCAAATTTAGGGTTTAATATATAAAACGGGTTCATGTATATAGGTGAAAACATATCTACACTCTTCACAGAGATCAGTCCAAACGACACGGTTGCTAAGGCGCTTGACCGCATCAATGAACTTCACCTTCAACAAATTCCCATCGTAAAAGGTAAAGAATACTTAGGCATGCTCACTGAGGAGGACTTATTAGCGCAGGATGATGAAACCATGCTGATAAAGGACCTTAAATTTAGCTTTCCCTTTATTTATATTTTCGATTACCAACACATCCTTGATGGTCTTCAATTTTTGGAAACCTATCAATTTGATGTCTTACCGGTATTAAATAAGCAGAAACAATACCTGGGTGTCATCACACCAAAGGAATTACTCTTAGCACAAAACCAGGCCATGTCTAACCAAGAAATTGGTGCCATTATAGTCTTGGAAATGGAAGAAAGGGATAATTCATTGACTCATATCGCCAACATTATTGAGTCTGAAAATTGTAAGATCCTTCATACTGGAATACGTCTATTGGAGGATTCAAGTAAAGTTGAATTGACGATCAAACTAAATAAAACGAATATTTCATCGGTATTGGCATCCCTTTGGCGGCATGATTATGTGGTTAAAGCGACCTTTAATGATGGCTCTGACCAGAATGATATTCAAGAACGATATAACCTTTTAATGAACTATTTGAACCTATAAGTTCAGAGAATTTCCCATCTTTGGGCAAAATTTTTAAACATTAACATGAAAGAGCTCGCCATTGCAGTATACGGACGCGAATTCAATCAATCGGTCATAGGCTATGTGGTCGAACTATTCAGTTATCTTCGGGAACGGAACGTTCAAGTCTACATTTACAGTGATTTCCATAACTTTTTGAAAAAACTTTGCAAGGTTGACTTCAAATTCAAGAAGTTCAAATCCTATAAAGATCTCCCAAAGGACATCTCCTTTATGCTGAGCTTAGGTGGTGATGGAACCATGCTTGCTGCGGCAACCTTAATTAAAGACTCCGGAATTCCTATTGCAGGGATCAACTTTGGTCGACTAGGCTTTCTGGCTAATATTTCCAAGAACAATATCGAAGAGGCACTGGATCAGATTTTATCCAATAAATACCAAATTCAAAAAAGAGGTTTATTACAAGTAGAAACATCGGATGGTTCCTTAGCGGAGGGTGAGAACATCGCGCTGAATGATGTGACCGTTTTTCGTTCGGATTCATCTGCAATGATTACAGTACATGCTGTTTTGGATAATGAGCTATTGAACTCCTATTGGGCTGATGGATTGATCATTGCCACTCCTACGGGTTCAACGGCATACTCCCTAAGCTGTGGTGGCCCGATTATCATGCCGGGAAGTGGTAATTTTGTGATCACACCAATTTCACCGCACAACCTGAACGTGCGCCCGATCGTGGTAAATGAAAACATGAAGTTGAAGCTGGATATTGAAAGCCGAACAGAAAAGTACATCCTTAGTTGCGACTCCAAAAGCTATACATTATCCACAAAAACGACACTTACCATCTCGAAAGCACCCTTTAATATCAACCTGATTCGATTAGAAAATGATCAATATTTCAGTATTCTACGGGAGAAACTACTCTGGGGAATAGATGTTCGCAACTACTAACAGCTATTCAATTGCGGTTTTAACACTATTTAATACGATAGGATTATCTGAAAACCTGTATCTTTACGCAAAATCTGGAATATCTTGAAACCAATATCCATAGTCGTTGCTCCTTTTGAAGGATTTATTGCTTTACAGGAATACCATTTAAGAAATGGGCTAACTTGTCGAGCATCAGCGGTTTTCCAGAGCTACTTATCGAAATTAATCCAATGAATTATAAAGATAAAATAGATAAAACTAACCTGCCTAAACACATTGCCATTATTATGGACGGCAATGGCCGATGGGCAAAAGAACAAGGGGAGCTTCGGGTCTTCGGCCATAAGAATGGTGTAACTGCTGTTCGGGAGGCCATGGAAGCAGCCGTAGAGATCGGCGTATCCTACTTAACCTTATATGCCTTCTCCACGGAAAACTGGAATAGACCAGAATTTGAAGTAAATGCCTTAATGGAGTTGCTCGTCAATTCCCTCAACCAAGAGCTACCTACCTTTCAATCCAACAACATCCGGGTTAATAGCATCGGGAATACCAAAGATCTTCCGGATCACTGTCAAGTGACCTTGGCAAGTACTATAGAACAAACAAAAAACAACACAGGTTGCACACTGACCTTGGCATTAAGTTATGGCTCGCGCCAAGAGATACTGGATGCTACAAAGGCTATTGCGCAAAAAGTGAAAAATAATGAGCTCCAAATTGAGGATATCAATGAGGAGACTATGAAACAACATCTGTACACCCATGACATGCCGGATCCGGATATCCTTATCCGAACCTCTGGTGAAGAGCGGATTAGCAATTACATGCTTTGGCAAATTGCCTATTCCGAATTATTCTTTCTACCGATCATGTGGCCAGAGTTTTCAAGAGAGCATTTCTACGAGTGTATCTATTTATTTCAAAATCGAGAAAGAAGATTTGGGAAAACTAGTGAACAATTATAAGAAATCATTACTTTTGCAACATTTTGATTTTGGCGACGTTATTGCCCAAATCCGTAATATTTCCATTTAACAAAAATTAACAAGACTTTGCTGTACTTTAGCAGACAATAATAAAAAGTAGATGAAGCATATCATAAAATTTTCTATTTTTCTGACCATCTTAATTTGCAATTTTGCCCAGGCACAGGTACCTGGAGGAAGACCAATTAACGTAAATGACCCAGACGAAATTGATTACAACGACCCTAAAAACTATATTATTGGCGGGGTAACAGTAAAAGGTGCCCAATATTTGGATACCGATGTATTGATCACCCTATCGAATTTAGTCGTTGGGAATTACATTGAAGTTCCTAGTGAGCAAACAGCCAATGTAATTAAGAATTTAATGGCTCAGAACCTATTTGAAGATGTACAATTATATGCTACAAAAATCGAAGGGGGAACCATATTCCTAGAAATCCGCGTTCAAGAACGTCCTCGTTTAACAAGAGTGGACATTGAAGGATTGAGCAAAAGTCAAACAGAAGAAGTTCGCAAGCGCTTAAATACTTCTTCAGGTAAAATTGTTAATGATAACTTATTATTAACTACCCGCACTACTATCGAGAAATTCTTAAGAGAGAAATCTTATTTATATCCAGAAATCAAAATCACGACCGAAAAAGATACGACCCAATCGAACAATGAGGTGGTGAAAGTAGATATCAAAAGAAACAAGAAAATCAAAGTTCACCATGTAAGTTTTGAAGGCAATGAGGAGTTCTCCGATAAACAACTTCAGAAATACTTAAAAGGTGTAAAACCAAGAATTTGGTACCGCGTATTTGGCCCTGGTAAATTCAAAGAGGACAAATATGAAGAGGCTAAGGAGAAAATGATCGCTAAGCTTCAGGATAAAGGGTACCGTGATGCGGAAATCATTAAAGATTCGGTGTATCGTTATGATAATAACGAGGTAGCTATTGATATGGAAGTTTATGAAGGTCCTAAATATTACGTAGGTGATATTTCATGGTCTGGAAACGCCAAATTCAAGGATTCGGTATTGAATATCTTGTTAGGTATTAAAAAAGGAGATGTATATAGCGAGGAGAAATTAACTTCTAAGTTGACTGGTCCTACGCGTAACTCCGATGATATTGCTGCGATCTATCAGAATGATGGTTATTTAACTTTCAACATTCAACCGATCATCAAACGTATCAATAAAGACACGATTGACTTGGAGATCCAAATGTCGGAAGGTAAACAATACACGATTAATAACGTGATCTTGAAAGGTAATGACGTAACGAATGACCGCGTAGTATTGCGTTCTATTTATACGAAACCTGGACAAAAATACTCTCGTGAATTATTGGTTCGAAGCGTACGTGAGATTTCTCAGTTAGGTATGTTTGACGAGCAGAAAGTACAACCTGCACCGATCAACTTGAACTTTGAGGAAGGAACAACCGATATTGAATTTACAGTTGCTGAAAAGCCTTCAGATCAGGTGGAGTTATCCGGAGGTTATGGTGCTGGTCAGGTAATTGGTACTTTAGGTTTAACCTTCAATAACTTCTCTACTTCGAACTTCTTCAAGAAGGATTCTTGGAAACCACTACCGCGTGGAGATGGTCAGAAATTGAGTATTCGTGGACAGACTTCGGGCAAGCGTTATCAGTCGTATAGCTTCTCTTTCTCGGAACCTTGGTTAGGTGGTAAGAAACCTGTCTATTTCGGATTGAGTGCTTATATCTCGAACTCGCAACAGCAGTATTATAACTTCCAGACACAGCGTTATGAAGGTTATGCAAACAACCCTAAAATCCAAATGCACGGGGTAACTGCAACCTTAGGTAAACGTCTGCAATGGCCAGATAACTATTTCCAAGTTAACAGTTCCCTATCCTACCAACGTTACTATTTGGAGAACTATGCTGGATATTTCATCTTCTCAGATGGAGAGTCGTATAACATCAACTTTACGCAAGAGATTAGCCGTAACTCGGTTGACGTGCCTATCTATCCTACTTCAGGTTCTCACTTGAAGTTAAGTGTACAATTGACGCCGCCATACTCCTTGATGAACAACATCAATTATGCTACGGCACCAGATAACCAGAAATACAAATGGACAGAATACCACAAATGGAAATTTGATTCGCAGTGGTATACGAAGATTGTAGGTAAATTGGTTTTGAAAACACAAGCACAATTCGGTTACTTAGGAACTTATGGCAACGAGACACCAACTTCACCATTTGAGCGTTTCAAATTAGGTGGTGATGGTATGCAAGGATTTGACTTCTTACAAGGATCTGAAATCATTGCGATGCGCGGTTATTCGAATGGATACGTTATTCCGGCTTCTACAGGTTCAGGACAACAATACCGTGCTGCAAGTTCAGGTAGCCCGATTTATGCGAAATATCAATTGGAATTACGTCACCCGATCTTGTTAAACGACCAAGCTACTGTGTTTGCATTAGCATTTGCTGAGGCAGGTAATACTTGGAATAAATTCTCTGAAGTTAACCCATTCAAGGTTCGTCGTGCTGTAGGGGTTGGTGCGCGTATCTTCTTACCGATCTTCGGTATGTTAGGAATTGACTACGGTCATGCCTTAGACCCTATCCCAGGTTTGCAGTCAAACCAGTGGAAACAAAACTTTACGTTCAGTATCATCCAGAACATGGGTGGATTTTAATGATTAAACTTTTTATATTTTTATTTGTCTTAAAAAGTAGAATTAAAGAAATATTGATATGTCAATGAAAAAGATTTTAACCACAGCCCTCATGCTAACCTTTATGGTAGGCATTTCATTTGCTCAGAAATTAGCGTACGTTGATTCCGAGTATATCATGAAACATATTCCTGAGTACACCGCTGGACAGAAGAAAATAGACGATCTTTCCAACCAATGGCAGAAAGAGGTGGACAAGCAATATGCAGAGATTGAACGCATGTACCAGGCATATCAGAATGATCAACCGAATCTAAATGCGGATATGCGCAGACGTCGTGAGGATGAGATTGTGAACAAAGAAAAAGCAGTTAAAGAATATCAACGTGGAAAGTTTGGTTATGATGGTGAGATCATCAAACAACGTGAAGCCCTGATGAAACCTATTCAAGACCGCGTAAGTAAAGCAATTCAAGATATTGCAACTGCTCAGCAATTGGATTTTATTTTAGATCGCCGTAGTGAAGTATCCTTCCTTTACGCGAATCCAAAGATGGATAAGAGTAATGAAGTTATTACAAAACTAGGTCTTAAGCCTAATCCGGCTTTAGCGAACTAATTTTTTTTATTATTTTGCATTTTAGATTATTAAAACAATTAACACAATAAAAAAACTTATATTTTAAAATTATAAGACTAACAAAAAGAGCATGAAAAATTTATTGAAAAGTGTAGTATTCGCATCTGGACTTCTTTTAGCATCAAACGCTGTAAATGCACAGCAAAAAATCGGTCATATTAATTCACAAGAAGTGATGGCATCGACTACCGAATTCAAAAATGCATCAGAACAATTACAGAAGTTAAAAGCGGAAAAGGATAAGCAATTGGGTGATATGTTTGCAGAATACCAAAAAAAGCAAACAGAGTTAAATGATAAGGCTAGAAATAGAAGTGAAGCAAACAAAGAGACGATTGATGCTGAGGCAAACAAAATCGTAACGGAGATGCGTGAAATGGAAGGCCGTCTTCAACAAAACCAAGAGGCTGCTGAAGAAGAATTAATGAAGAAACAACAAGAATTGTTTCAACCGATCCAAACAAAAGTTATCAATGCAATCAATGCAGTAGCTAAAGAAAAAGGATATTCTTATATCTTAGACTTAGCAACTGGTGCAGTTGCTTACTTTGCTGGTGGCGATGATTTATCTCCAGACGTTAAAGCTAAATTAGGCGTATCTGCTACCGCAGCACCTGCTACTACTCCTGCTAAAAAATAAGCATTCACAGAACGAATAATAAAAGAGGCTTCCAAATTGGAAGCCTCTTTTATTTTATATCCATTCGATTATAAATTTCCTTTCTTCAGTTCTTCCATGGCAAAATTTGCCGCTCGAGCCGTCAAGGCCATATAAGTCAAGGATGGGTTTTGGGTTCCGGTAGATGTCATACAAGCACCATCCGTTACGAATACATTCTTACAGCTATGAACTTGATTCCATTTATTCAAGATTGAGGTCTTCGGATCATTACCCATACGAGCACCACCCATCTCGTGTATATCCAATCCGGGGTTTTGCTGACTGGTATGGGTGTAGATATTCTTCACTCCAATGTATTCTAACATCTCGGCTCCTTGTTCCAGAAAGTCCTGGGTACTCTTGTCATCATTCTCATCGTAGCCAACCGAAGTGATCAATTGAGGCAAGCCGTATTTGTCTTTCAATTCAGTACTCAGGCGGACATGATTACTTTCTTTTGGAATGGTTTCCCCTTGCATCATCATACCTACTCCCCATCCGCCTACTTCCGTTAAGCTATCTTTAAACTTCGCTCCTACTTGCTCCTCTGTCCAAATACCTCTTGGTCGATATGCGGAGAAAAAACTAGCATAGCCACGTAAGAAATCAGTCTCCTGTTTTTTGACATTCCTAAAATTAGGAATCAATGGCTGAGTGGGTCGGCGACCATAATAATAGAAATCTTCAAATCCTTCGAGACTACCACCAAGGGATCCTCGGTAATTATGGAAGGCAATATATTTCCCTAAAACACCCGCATCATTACCTAGACCATTTGGAAACCGGTCGGATGTAGAATTTAATAGGATAAGGTTGCTGGCTAATGCCGAAGCATTGACAAAAATGATTTTAGCAAAGTATTCAGTCGTAGAATTATCTGCTGTATTGATGACCTGAACTCCTTTTGCCTTGTGGGTATTGGGATCATAGATGATGGACTCCACCAAGCTGTTTGACTTAAGTGTTAGGTTGCCTGTTTTCTCTGCCCAAGGTAAGGTGGAAGCATTGGAACTAAAATAACCTCCAAAGGGACAGCCACGTTGGCATAACGTTCGGTTCTGACACTTCGTCCTTCCTTGCTGCACATGGACTTCCTGTGGGTCTGTAATGTGCGCACAGCGACCTGCAATCACTCGTCGGTCAGTATACTTCTTAGGTAGTTTATCCTGAATCATTCGTTCCACCGCATTTAATTCAAAAGCTGGTAGAAATTCTCCATCAGGCATGGCCGGATGTCCATCCATATTTCCCGATACGCCAATAAATCGCTCCACATAACTGTACCAAGGCGCAATATCGGCATATCGAATAGGCCAATCTACCGCAAAGCCATCACGAGCAGGCCCTTCAAAATCATGGTCACTCCACCGTTGTACCTGTCGTGCCCAGGTCAAAGATTTCCCTCCTACCTGATATCCCCGTATCCAATCAAAAGGTTTCTCCTGAATGTATTCCTGTTCCTTGTCCGAAGTAAAGAAATGCATGGCATCCTCTTGAAAGGCATAGCATTTAGAGGCAATAGGATTCTCATTTCTTGTTGCTAAGCTCACCCGATTATGATGATCAAACTCCCAAGGGTCTTTATAAGCTGTAGGGTAATCCTTAATGTGTCTTACATCTTTTCCGCGCTCCAATAGCAATGTTTTTAAACCCTTCTCACAGAATTCCTTGGCGGTCCATCCCCCAGAAATCCCTGAGCCAATGACAATGACATCAAAGCGGTTTGTACTGTCTTTCATAGTTTTGTTTTCGTAGGGGAATTCTTCTACTGCTCTCTATTCAAAAGAATTAAGGTATTACTTTCTAAAAATTAGAAGAATTGAATTCCCAAAGGTTGATTTAATCTGCAATTTACAAAATCAAGAGGGTTTTCCACCTTTTGTCTTATCAAATTTTATCCCTAATTTCAAATGCAAATATGCTTATCGAGAAACTGATTGATCAAAAAGGTGAATTAGTTTTTAATCGGTCTAAATAATTTAATATGCATGCATAGTATATTAAGATTAATTATATTTGTTAACCTAATTTATAAACTATGATAGGTCAAGTTATTTTTGCCGTACTACTGATTGGGGCTATTTTTCTTTTTTATAAGAATGCCCGAAAAATATACAGAAATATTCAACTTGGGAAACCATTAGACCGAACGGACAGACCAGCTGAACGTTTCAAGACGATGTTATTGGTAGCTTTTGGACAGAAAAAGATGTTCAAGAGACCTATTCCTGCCCTACTGCATCTATTTGTCTATGTAGGATTCGTGATTATCAACATCGAGATGTTGGAAATTGTCATTGATGGATTATTTGGATCGCATCGTGTATTTTCTTTCTTGGGTGGTTTTTATGATTTCCTGATCTATTCATTTGAAATATTAGCCTTCCTGGTTTTATTGGGTTGTGTGATTTTTGCGATTCGTAGAAATGTCATTAAGGTAAAGCGTTTAAATCAGGCGGAATTGAACAACTGGCCAAAGACAGATGCGAATCTAATCTTGACTGCAGAGATTCTGTTGATGGCTGCTTTCTTGACCATGAATGCTGCAGATTTCAAATTACAGAGTCTGGGTGCGGAACATTACCATGCCGTTGGTTCATTCCCTATTTCACAATACATTGCACAGTGGCTTCCTGAGTCCATCAATAGCTTAATTTTTATTGAACGATTCTGTTGGTGGTTCCACATTGTAGGAGTTTTGGCCTTCTTAAACTACTTGGTGATATCCAAACACCTGCACATTTTATTGGCATTCCCGAATACTTACTTCTCCAATTTGAATCCAAAAGGAGAGTTCAGCAATATGGCTTCTGTTACGGAAGAGGTGAAAGTAATGCTAGATCCTTCCCTTCCTCCTCCTACAGGTGAGCCAAGTCGATTTGGAGTTAAGGATGTTCAAGACTTAAACTGGAAGAATTTACTGGATGCTTATACCTGTACCGAATGTGGTCGATGTACTTCTGCTTGTCCGGCTAATATCACAGGTAAGCTTCTATCCCCTCGTAAAATCATGATGGATACCCGCGACCGTGTATCGGAAGTAGGCAAGAACATCGACAAGAATGGGAGCTTCCAGGATGACGGAAAGTCTTTGTTGGATACTTATATCACTCGAGAGGAAATATGGGCTTGTACAAGCTGTAATGCTTGTGTAGAGCAATGCCCAGTTAACATCAATCCATTGGAAATTATTATTGGTTTACGTCAGTATGCGGTTATGGAAGAATCACAGGCACCGGCAAGTATCAATAACATGCTTTCCAATTTGGAAAATAATGGCGCGCCTTGGAAATATAGCCAAGCAGATCGCGCTAATTGGACAAATCAATAATTTAAAAACAACATGGAAAATCAAATTCATATACCTACTGTTGCCGAGTTAGTGGCTAAAGGAGAAAGCCCTGATTTATTATTCTGGGTTGGTTGTGCAGGAAGTTTCGATGAAAGAGCGCAACGCATAACCCGTGATATCTGCAAAATCTTGCAACATGTAGGCATTAAATATGCTATTTTAGGAACAGAAGAAAGTTGTACTGGCGATCCGGCAAAACGCTCTGGAAATGAATTTCTATTTCAGATGCAAGCGATGATGAACATCCAGGTACTGGATGGTTATGAGATCAAAAAGATCGTTACAGCATGTCCGCATTGCTTCAATACCATAAAAAACGAATACCCTAGCTTAGGTGGACATTACGAAGTCATTCACCACACGCAATTAATACAGTCCTTAATCGATGAAGGAAAATTAAGACCTGCAGATGGTCATGCCTTTAAGGGTAAGCGCATTACCTATCATGACCCTTGTTATTTAGGCCGTGGAAATGATGTTTATGAAGCGCCAAGAAAGGCTTTGGAAGTATTGGACGCCGACTTAGTGGAGTTGAAAAGATGCAAATCCAATGGTCTATGTTGTGGTGCCGGTGGTGCTCAAATGTTCAAAGAACCTGAAAAAGGCGATAAAGATATCAACGTAGAACGTATAGAAGATGTGATAGAAAGTAAAGCAACAATCGTTGCTGCTGCTTGTCCATACTGTATGACCATGCTTCGCGATGGGGTTAAAGTCAAAGAAAAGGAACAAGAAATCCAAGTGCTCGACATTGCCGAGATAACCGTCAAAGCAAATAACCTATAAAGTTTATTTACATAAAGTTTTAAGTTTAGAGGATCAATTACCCAGTTGGTCCTCTTTTTTGTGTTCAGTAAACTATTCTGTGTACCACTTGTTGTTTACTCATGGGCATATGATTAACTTCATCTAGATTTTATGATATCGCCCACGTAAGCAACCTGTTATGATTCGATTTTATTTAATAATTACGGCATTACTATTTGGCTTCTTAAGTCATGCGCAAAAACAAGGCAGTGCTAAGCGTCCAAATATCGTCTATATCATGAGCGATGACCATGGTTACCAAGCCATCAGTGCATATGGTTATGGGCTGAATAAAACAGCTAATATCGATAGGCTTGCCAAAGAGGGCATCCTTTTCAATAGGGCCACCGTAACAAATTCCCTTTGTGCCCCAAGCCGTGCGGTATTGCTTACCGGAAAGCACAGTTACATCAATGGAAAGATTGATAACGAAGCGAAATTCAATTGGGATCAAGACAACTTTGCTAAGCTTTTACAGCAGCATGGTTACCAGACAGCTTTAATTGGCAAAATCCATATGGATGGTATTCCACAGGGGTTTGATCATTCTGCTGTGCTGATTGACCAAGGCGAATATTACAATCCTAATTTTATCATCAATGGTGAAAAGCAACAGCTTCAAGGCTATGTAACCGACCTGACAACGGATATGACCTTGGATTGGATTGCTCATCGCGATACCAATAAACCCTTCTGTGTACTCTATCATCAGAAAGCACCTCATCGGGAATGGTTACCTGCATTGCGACATATTAAGTCCTATACAGCACAGACTTTCAAAGAGCCTGCTACCTTATTTGATGACTTTTCCAACCGTGGTACTGCAGCTAAAACCGCTGAAATGAACATCCTAAAGCACATGAGCTGGGCAGGTGATAATAAAGTCCCACCGGCTATGGTGGATGAACTCGGATTAAAGAGCTTTTTAACTTGGGATAAGGCAGCTTTCAATAACAACCTCGGACGCATGAATGCAGCAGAACGTGCTGCATGGGACAGTGTTTATAATCCCATTATGGAAGAATTTAAAGCAAAGTATCCAAATATGTCCCAAGAGGATTTGATGCGCTGGCGATATCAACGTTATATGCAAGATTACCTGGGAACGGTAGCTGCTGTAGATGATGGGGTCGGAAGATTACTGGATTTTCTCAAAGAAAATAATCTAGATGAAAATACCATCGTCATTTATACTTCTGATCAAGGTTTCTACCTAGGTGAGCATGGTTGGTTCGACAAGCGATTTATGTATGAAGAATCACTACGAACTCCCCTATTGATCCGTTACCCAAAGGAAATTACTGCAGGAAGTAAATCCGATGCTTTGGTACAAAATCTAGATTTTGCACCTACTATATTGGACTATGCAGGTGTTGAAATCCCTAAAGAGATGCAAGGAAAATCTTTTCGGAAAATCATGAATGGAAAGGAGAAAAAGTTTAGAGATGCTATTTATTACACTTATTACGAGTACCCTTCCATCCACATGGTCAAGCGGCATTATGGTATCCGGACCGATCGATATAAACTGATTCACTTTTATTATGATGCCGATGAATGGGAGCTATATGATCTAGAAAAAGATCCGCAAGAAATGCACAATGTATATTCAGACCCTGCTTATCGTAAGATCAGATCTCAAATGCACAAGAAACTCGATAAGATTCGTAAAGAATACAAAGATTCTAATGAAAACAATCAGCGATTCATCAGTCAAATCAAGAATAAATAAGTGAAAGGGTTTTATAGTCGATATAGAAATAAAGAATCCTAATAAAATGAATACAGAACAGGGTCAGCAAATCGCTGACCTTGTTCCATATTATAAATATTCTTGAACAGATTTATTTAACTGCATCATTTCTTAGGAAACAAGGCATTCTTCAATGCCAGTGCAGCTTGATCTACAGAATCCTTAACTGCTTCTATATGATTCAGGGGATTCAACAATCCGTAATCGTGTATAAAACCATTGAAGGTCTGAATGGTCACTGGAACACCTGCTTCATCCAATTTTCGCGCATAGTCCAAGCCTTCATCAAAGAGAATATCGTTTTCTGCCAATTGCACTAAAGCTGGAGGAAGTCCGGATAATTGCTCTTTACTGGCATTAAACGGGGTAGCATAATATTCTTTTCGTTTTTGTTCATCTGGTAAGTAGTTATCCCACATCCACTTCATCATATTGGCTGTAAGGAATCTTCCATCAGCATATTTCTTCCATGAATCCCGTGAGAAATCAGCGTCGGTAACTGGCCATAATAACAATTGGAATTTTAGATCTGGTCCGCCTTTATCTTTTGCCATTAAGCAAAGTACCGAGGTCATATTTCCTCCTACACTGTTTCCAGCAGCTGCCATATTGCTTCCATCAACACCTATTTCTGCTCCATTTTCTGACACCCATTTACATGCGGCGTAAATCTCATTGATGGCAGTCGGGTATTTAGCCTCCGGTGATGGTGTGTAATCCGTAAATACAGCTGCTGCACCACTGTTGACCACCAAATCACGAACTAGTCTTCGGTGCGTTGGATAGTCTCCTAATATCCATCCTCCTCCGTGAGTAAACATAAATACCGGTAACTTATCAGAATTTGCATTTGCGGGTTTAACAATATGAATATTGACGGTGATACCGTCTTGGGTAATTTCACGCTCGCTTTCCTCAATTCCGGAATAGTCAACATCAACCGATTTCTGTGCATCTACCAGAACCTGTCTTGCCTTTTCTGGACTTAGTGTTTCCAATGGAGGATCACCAGCATTATTAAGTTGCTCTAAAAACGATCGTATTTCTACTAAAATTTTCGGGTCATTTTCTGCTTTCATGTGCTGTGTCATAGTATCTTGTTTTTCTTGATTAACTCTTGTGAATGATTGTTTATAATAAAGAATTTATACCCTTTTAAGGTTGAAATAATGTATTCTAATAATCATTAATCTCTTTGATGGAGATTGAAGTTAATGCGTGTATAGATATAACAAGTATTTGGAGAAAGCGTTTTTTAAAAGTTCTAATTAGGGTTGGAATTGGGGGCTTCTATGAAAAAAGAACCTTTAGGATCTCAAAGTCTGATCTTGTGGGTTCAGCTTCGAATAAGGATTATGTTAAGCGTACGCTGGATCTCGTCCAAAAACCTGAGAAGCTTTAAGAAAACAAGAAACAGACATTGTATAACCTGTTTAATAAGTTCAGACTTGTTCCTTTCTTCAATACCCCCCTGTTATTGCCCAGATGATCCGTCAGATAGTAATGAAAACTATAGGTTCCATTCGAGTTCAATAGATATCCTTCCCCAGTTCCTAAGCGCTCGAGTGTGCTTATCGCCGTTTCGATCTTTCGAAGCAGATTAAGGCATCCCGTGAAATCATCGGCAAGTACGAGCGTAGGGAAGCTGTAACTTCCATCAAGTCTGGCAAGAAAGTGGGGACTTCGGGGGATATCATTGGCCGCTACGAACGTGACGAGGTGACGCCTTCTATTGACGTGGTTAAAAGGTTAGCCGATGAACTCGGAACTACCGTTGGTTATTTGATTGGCGAAACTAAAGAAGCCCAGTTTTTAAAAGACCCTACTTTGTTGAAGAGATTTTAAGTGATTAACCAGCTCACAGAAAAAGACAAAGAATGTGTGTTTTCTTTCTCAATGCTTATCTTGCTAAAAGTAAATTACAAGCGTTTCTAAAATAATAAACCCCGCAAATACCGGGGACTTAAATTGTTAATTGTGCTTTTACGAGTCAAAATTTCACTCATATGGAAAAAGTTTATCACTGATTTTGAATACAAATTTGCTTTTTAACAACCACGCAACTTCAGACTTCACATCTTCATTCATTTCGTCATATTCAATTAGAGATTCTATATTTTCAATTTTATCAATAAAAACGACCTCAAAATTTAACTCATTTAACCCTAGAGGAATAATTTCAACAGCTTCATTAATACTATCTGCTTTGACGATTATATTTGCCCAAGCTCCTGAATAATTTATTCTCAATTCCTCATTTTCAAAGTCTATTAAATTACTAAACTCAAAATTATTTTTAGCTTTAATGTTCACAAAAGCTAGCCAAGTATTTTTAAAGCTTTTTTTATTTGCCATTTTTAATCTGGATTTCTTTTTGAAGATCGATTCTCATAATGGATATTATCCTTTCCCCTTAGCTTTTTTCCATTCTTAGTAGAATGATAATGCATTTTTTGCCCTTTTGTCACTTGAATGCTTTACAGGGCTTGTGTTTGATTTTGAATTATTTCTTGCTGCATCTTTTGCCTGTTTTTGGTTAGGCTTACTAACTGTATGTATTTTAGGCTTTCCACTTTGACCCAGCTGACTTTTTGATATTCCTTTTTCAGCAGCTTCTGAAAGATTCATAGCCTTTGTCCCATCAATAGCTTTATCAATAATCTTAACGTCCTTGCTGATTTTCCCTACTTTTGCCAAATCACCAACAACCGGGATAATTCCTGCGGCACTTATCGCAGCACCAAACCAATCGCCATTTTTAATTTGCAAGCCTGCATTTAGACCATCGGCTACTCCAATAGGATCAACTATTCCAACAATGTCTAAAGCAGCACCTAAAACAGCATCACCCTCCAAGGTATAATTCCCTCTGAAATCAATGAGATTACAAGGCCAGGAAAACATATGCGCAATAAAACAATAGTGCCAACCTTTTTCAAGATTGGTACCACTGTTTATATACTAGTCTTCTGTAATATCGAAACTACGGAATATATTGTTTTAAGACCTTTACTTTCTTATCATTATTCATAGCTGGCCAAATAACTATACGATAAAAATCATTTCCTTCATCCCCCTGAACAGTTGTCAATCCTTTTGAATAAACCCGAACACTATACAACCCCGATGGTAACTCAACTTCTTGAACTACACTTGATGTAGGACAGTCCTGAACTTGTAAAACACCTGTATCAATATCGATTTTACCTTCAACAACATGATCATACTCATCTAAGTTTCCAATATTAGATCCATCATTCTTTATTTCCAACTGTCCCTTTATTGGACCATAACTTCCTGTAAAAACAGCTAATAAGTTCTCATTTACACCCAATCTATTCACTAAAGCTGAATCTGCCCAAATATCCTTTTCTGAGTCTTTATACTCACTATCTACTATATAAAATTGATTATACTGGGTATAAAAATCTAAAGGGTATACGTCCTCATAATTCATATTTTTACAGGAGCTAAGATTTAATAAAATCAATAAAACAAACAACACAAAACTATCCTTGATTATCAAACTCATAATTACCAGTATGAAAAGATGGTGGAACCAAAATCGGAAGCATAAAAGGTATCAGCAATCTGTTCAATATCGGTGACAATATACTTCCTGATGGAACTCTAGGAGCCATTTTTGGCAAGGGTACTAAAGGAAAGACCGGCACCGGGCTAGGTTCAGGCACTGGACTAGGCTCCTTATCGATTGGAACCGGCAGTACTAAAAAAGCTTCACCACTTTGCATATTCCTATATAATTTTTTCAGATCTTGACCTTGCTTATTATTTTCGTACCAAGGAACATGTGCTACCATTGCCCCTTACCTCCCTCAAATGTCGAAGCATAGGGATATTCATCTCTCTGATAGCCATCAATCGTACGAACTCCTTTTGTTGCTTCATATCTTCTTTTGTCCCTATTTTTTTTATCTATATCATAATGAAGAACCTGTGGTTTACCATGTCTAAAAGCATTCAATGTATGCGCATATATATTTGGGGAATCTTTCTGTTTAACTAGATGAACATTCAAGGGCTTGTTATTCTCTGCCTGCCTTTTAAATGCTACGAATGCTATTTTAGCATCCTCCCCAGTAAACCTTACACCTCCATTTATATTAAAAATATCTCTTCCATCCGGATCGATAAATCTACTTGGATTATTAATAGCATAATTATAAGTAGACCATCTTCTGTGCTTCTCAGCCAGCGGATCCACGACATGCCATCTACCAATCTCCGCATTCCTTCGTTGGCACACTGGACAAGCTTCGAACCTAGCACCGTAATCCAACTGATCACCTAGTTCCTCCTGATCTTCCTTTTCATTTTAAAGATAGCGATTGTTTCCACTGGTTACAAGGGCTCTGGTCTTCCTAAATTCATAGTAGTCCTGTCTCTGGATGATTTCAGGAACGGTCAGACTTGTTCCTTTCTTCAAAACCACTCTGTTGTTGCCTAGATGATCCGTCAGATAGTAATGAAAACTATAGGTGCCGTTCGAGTTCAACAGATAACCTTCCTCTGTAGCTATTCGCTCGATTACGTTTGGAGCTGAATATTCTATCCCTCCTACATAGTCCTGTCTACTCATGACCCCATTTACTGTGGAGTTCTTGGTCAGCTTGGTTCCCATTGCATCATAAACTTATGAGACACTTGTTCTGCTCATAACGTTAATCGCTGCTACGATGATGGAAAGGATCACGTATTTGCCCTGCTCGGTGCCTTCCTCGCAAAGATGCAGGGCAATTACGTGATCCTAATGTAAAAAAGCCCAATCCGATAAAGATTGGGCTGTTACAAACAAAAAATAAATTACGTTTCCCCCTCAATTACTCATGTTTTTCTAGAAACTTCCGTACAACACTTTTTGTCATATTGTAAGGATTCCACATATTTTCCGATATACGGAAGTCATCTGGAACTTTCAGAAAAGCGTCAGCACATAATACTTGGAACTCCTTATGCACACCATCCTTCATTAAATACCCTCCAACGTAATAGGGGCGTACCCCTGTATCAGCCACGACATCTAAAGAATAGTCTTCAATAAACGATGAAACCCTATTAAACACCATTACAGACCTATCTATATACTTCATATTTTCACCTTCATTTAGAACGTGATTACTAACTCCTATATTAAAAAAGAGTATTGATAGAACATCTCCCTCAATCCTTATATCACCTATATACGAATTGAATGTGTCTATTTCATCCATCCCTTTATCAAACCGACGCATATCCATTAGCTTATCTATTTCTTTCGAGGATTATCTCAAACATCTTTCCTTGTATCGGTTGCCCATCCGTCCTAGAAAAGCCTTTGCCTGATACTTCTGTAACACTCTGAATAACCTTAAAGCCGTCTAATCCATCAGCTTTCCCATTAACAATAGAGTTAAAATATTTATTAGACATAGTACCTCTAACCGTCAGAGTTCCTCCTCCTTCCAATAACTGAGTTGCTTCCGACAAAAATGTCGCTTGGGGATTATCTGCAACAATCTGTCCTACTTTAGATCCAGCAAACTGCTCCGCAAATTCTCCTACAGTTCCTTTAAAACCGTCTATTGCTTTCGGGTCTATACTTATTCCTTTTTTGTATGCAGATTTAGCTCCTCCAAAAAAGTCCAACAATACGCCGCTACCTTTTCTTATAGTCGCACCAACGGCTTTGCCTAATTCATCACCTGCACCAACTGAATACTGTGCCGCTGGATTAGGATCTATTGCAGAAGCAAGAAATGCACCAGCTTCTCCCACCAATCTCCGCATTCCTTCGTTGGCACTCTGGACAAGCTTCGAACCTCGCACCGTAATCCAGCTGATCGCCCAACTCCTTCTGAGCATCCTTGTTATCTTAAAGATAGCGATTGTTTCCACCTGTTACAAGGGCTCTGGTCTTCCCAAATGCATTGTAATCCTGTCTCTGGATGATTTCAGGAACGGTCAGACTTGTTCCTTTCTTCAAAACCACTCTGTTGTTGCCTAGATGATCCGTCAGATAGTAATGAAAACTATAGGTGCCGTTCGAGTTCAACAGATAACCTTCCTCTGTAGCTATTCGCTCGATTACGTTTGGAGCTGAATATTCTATCCCTCCTACATAGTCCTGTCTACTCATGACCCCATTTACTGTGGAGTTCTTGGTCAGCTTGGTTCCCATGGCATCATAAACTTATGAGACACTTGTTCTGCTCATAACGTTAATCGCTGCTACGATGATGGAAAGGATCACGTATTTGCCCTGCTCGTTGCCTTCCTCGCAAAGATGCAGGCCATACTAAAGTAAAAGCCTGACCTAAACAGATCGGGCTATAAGTATCATAAAAATGGGAACATGTTGTTTTTGCCAAACACCATATACAAAAGCAACAGTAACACAAAAACAACCAATGGAACAATGATTAAAACAGCCATAGGTACAGTGCTTCCTTTTGCAAAGAGAAGAGCAATTGATGCAGAGAACAAAACCACCAAGCAAATATAAAGGGAGTAAACCACAATATTCCTGAACACTTCAATTGTGTGAAAGTAATCGCTGCCAAATATCCTACTTAACAATGTCTCCTTAAAGAAGTTCAAGAAAAACAGAAGTACCGTAAATGCAGCCAGATAATAATATTTTTCAGCGAGAAACTTGATCATAACATGTTATTGCTGTTTGTTTTTGGGACTTATTGGTGGAAGATTTCTATTCCCCATCATTCCCATTCCGCATTTCCAACGATCTGTAATACTCATTATAGACCCATTAAATACAGGCCCAGGAATAAATTTTGATAGAAAGTACTTCTTCTTTAAAGAGTTTTCTATACTATTCAATGAATTATTTGACAACTTCCAATAAGAACCTTTTATAACTTTTGCTCTCTTAACAACTGCTCTCCATCCCAAACACGTGCTGCATCTCCTTTGAGAGGACTACCATTGCACAAACTTTGTAAGCCGCCCCATACATCATCCATTATCATTTTATTACCAGATTTAACGAAACTCTTTATCTCGTCATTGGAATATCCTGTCAAGGTCGCTCACCATTCCAATAAGATTTTCAACTTATCAACAGTCGATGCAGCTGCACCTGCCCGTTGAGTTTCAAACCCTCGACTAGCAGTTTCATCATGAAACCATTTGTAAAAATCGGCTCTATTCTGTCGGTTCTGTCGGCTGTTCTGATTTTTGATTTTTCGGGGCTTTGATTTTTATTTATACATTCTTTCAAATTCATCTTTCAATAACCTGCCTTGTTTTTTATCAAGTGTGTTGATTTTGTTGTAAATAGTTTCAAATTTTTCTTTGTTCTGTAAATCATATTTTCCCGAACCATCAAAAACAAAATGCCAAAAACTTGTTATTTCTTTGTTGGGTTTCATTGTAAGAATTTCTAAAAAAATGTTTGGCTTACTGATTATTAATTCAGATAAATTTGACTGAAAAAGTCCAATTCCGTCTGCCTCCCAAACACCGTCTTTTGCAATTTTATACACTTTACTCACAAAAGTTTTAAAACTAATTTTTTCTTTACTCTTAAAAAAATAATATATGTGAGTTTCATAAAAATCATACAAAGGTTTTTTTCCTGTTTCATCATCAAAACCATAAAAATCTATAAGCTCGCTGTATGTATCTGGAAATAGTTTAAAAAATGTTACATAATCGTCCTTTTCGAAAGCCTGTTTAAGTTTCTCTATTCTCGTATCTGAAACACTATCTTTTTGTGCAACATTGTTACTTTCTTCTTTTTTTTCATTTGCATTGCATGAAAAAATCAAACAAGAAATTGTCAAAATCAAAAATATTTTTTTCATTTCTTTTGAGGAATTTTGTTGTTCACCATCATTTAAGTGAGGCCTACTGATTTAACCAACAAGAGAAACGAGCATTAATAACATCCACAAATTCCCTATTCGGCGAATAAATATCACAACCTCTATCATCATAAATATTTACAATCGCTGGCTCCTCAAAGTCTACAAAGTAACACGTGATATTAGCAGATGGTGTAAAAGCCATTTCATAATTTATGACGGACAAAGCTAAAGGCAATACTTTCTGAAAAGAGTATTGTTTATAATACAGACATATTACATTACAGTTACCCCTATTCCATTCAAACCTCTTATCCGCCATATCAGGATTCAGACCTGCATCTTTTAAAGCTTTCAACCCTTCATCATCCCACAAAATTATCTGTAACCATATTCCCTTTCCTTTAAAAAAGCTGTCCAAAATAGAATTGCTTCTTTTTAATGCCTGTTTTACTCTAGACTCATCTTCAAGATCTTCTCCTAAATCAATTCTTATTCTATTTTCCTTGATATTCCTCAAAGTATTATGGCTTATATCACCGAACCTATCAAGAAATATCCTGTCGTAATCAGCTTTATTCTTAATTTCCATTAATTTTTGAATATATTAAGATTCTCATCTGCTTTCCAAACTCTTAAGAATGCCTCCTTCCCGTTCCACCTGCCTATCACCGCATTCTTTCGTTGGCACTCTGGACAAGCTTCGATCCTCGCCCCGTAATCCAACTCATCACCCAGGTCCTTCTGAACTTCCTTGCCATCTTAAAGATATCGATTATCACCTCCAGTTACAAGTGTCTTAGTCTTCCCAAATGGGTTGTAATTCTGTTTTGTACAAGATCCGACTTATTTTATAGTTATTACCCACACTGAACACACAAAAAAAAGAGACCCTATCAAATAGAATCTCTTTTAGTGCCCAGGAGCAGATTCGAACTGCCACACCTGTACAGGCGCCACCCCCTCAAGATGGTGCGTCTACCAATTTCGCCACCTGGGCGTAGACCCCGCAAAAATACGCTTTATTTTGAATCCTACAACGTATTTTTTTTGATCTTATTTATTAAAATTCTTATTGATTAAGGTCTGAATAATACCATCTGCCAAACCAATCCGAGGTGCCATAATATTCTTTAAATGCCCTACTTTCATAATCGTCAAGAAGATCTCTGAAGCAGGAATAATAACATCGGCACGGTCTTGTTTTAATTCCAGCACATTGATCCTGTCCTTTAAGGAATAAGAACTCAGGTACACATACATTGCTTTTAGTTTAGCATAGGAAATCGGCTTATCCGCTTTCTCATTGGCCATTCTAGACAATTTATTAATGTTACCCCCAGAACCAATACCATAGATCGTTTTATAACTCTTGGTGATGTTCTTCACCCAAAGTTTCATATCGTCCCAAGTCTCTGGACTATCCTGATTGTCCAAAATACGGATAGTACCCAAGTTAAATGACCTGGAAGCAACAAGCTCACCATTGGCAAACAAAGAGATTTCTGTACTACCACCACCTACATCGATATACAAATAAACCTTGTTTTTATCCATATTGGTGTGGCTATGCACATTATAAATGATCTGGGCTTCTTCAGCACCATCGATAATCTTAATATCTATTCCCGCTTTTGAACAAGCTTCAACAACTTCTTTTCCATTGTCTGCATCGCGCATGGCTGAAGTAGCACATGCCATATAATCCGATACACGGTAAACATCCATCAGGTTCCGAAAAGCCGACATGGTCTTTACCATGTTCTCAAATTTGCCCTCAGAAATATGTTGATGAATGAATGCGTCGTCCCCTAAACGCAATGGAACACGTAATAAAGTGTTTTTATTAAACCCGACTTCGTTTTCTCTTTCAATTATATCAGCGATTAGCAAACGGACAGCGTTTGAGCCAATATCAATAGCAGCGTATCTCACGTTATGTAATTTGAATAGTTTAACAATGTTAAAAATCTTAGATTAAAGTAATGTTAAGTTAACATTAAATAGCCGTTTATTTTGTAGGTTCTAGGATTTCTAATTGCCATATGATCTCTTCCTTACGAACATAATAGGGTAATCCATGTCGTATGGTTTGGTAGACAGCATCAAATACCTTCATATAATCTCCTTTGAGTGAAGGCAATAATTGTTTTTCTCGTATATCCTCGGTATGTGCAACGGTCAATACACCTTCACGATCCATCGCTTCCTCTCCATATCCTGGCATATTCGGCAGCATCCCTTCCAGAAGCTGTGCCTCTTGAACATCAGACCTATGCTTTAAATAGCTTCCTTTTGTCGCATGTAGTACAAAGCTGGCTTGAGGGTCGGCTACTAAAAGACTTACGGTAATAAACACATTGACTCCAGATGGATAGTTCAGCATCACATGGCCATAATCATCTACTACGCTCTTTTCCCGAAAGGTACTTTTCAGTTTAGTAATGGATTTTGGTTTGCCAAAAAGCGATATCGCCTGATCTAATAAATGAGATCCAAGATCATACAGAATGCCCGATGCCGCTCTTTTAGTTTCCTTAAAAACTTTAGCTCCTATACCTGGTTTATAGCGATCAAAACGTAAATGAAGTTCTATAGGTCGACCAATTTCATTGGATTCCACGACCTCTTTGAGGCTCATGAAATCAGAATCGAATCTTCTGTTGTGGTAAGGAAGAATATGCTTGCCTTGTTCCTCCGCTAGTTGATAGAGGCGCGCAGCCTCTTGTGCTGTTGGAGCGAATGGTTTTTCGATGAGGACATGTTTACCCGCTAATAATGCCTGTTCAGCATAAGCGACATGTGTATCATTAGGCGTATTGACAATAACCAACTCAATTGCAGGATCATTTAACAAGTCTTCCACCCGATCGTAACTGATGACATTCGGATATTTTTCATGAGCAGACTTGTGATGTCGCTCGACAACCGCATGAAATTTAAAGTTTGGGTTGACCTCTATAAACGGCGCATGGAATACCCTTCCGGACATTCCATACGACAATATACCTGTAATTATTTGATTATTAATCATTAATATCTTATTGCTTAGTGATGCGCATGGGCATCTGCTTTACCACCTATAGCAGTAAACAACTCAGCAATAGATTCTGTTTTAGATTGTGCAAAATCACGAAGGTCTTTATTGGTGTTTGTAGACAATCTTCTAAAATGCTCTTTTGCTACAGCCACTTGGTGTTGAATGTGGTGCAAGTAAGCCTCATCAGAATAACCAGCACCATGTGCTGCTACAGCTGCATGAGCAACCGGAGCTGCTGCAGTAGAGTCTGTATGCGCTGTATCAACTGCTGCTGGAGCATCAGCTGAAGCATAAACCTCTTGACCTAAGATTGGGAAATCTACATGATATTTTGTTGCCAATGAATCCATCGTTGGAAGAATCTCACTGAAGAATTTAGAAACTTTGCTAGCAGCATCTTTCGCTTGCGCATTTCCTACAGACCCTACATGTTTCGCGTAGTCAACCTCATAAGGAGCCATTGCACCTACTTGTCTGAAGAATGCATAAGCATCTCCGTCAATTAAGGTCGTATGCGTGTATTTCAACTGTCTCTCAGCTGCAGTGTCAAACACACATGATGACAATGTTGTACTTGCTAAAACCGCTGCAACAAATAATGTATTTAATTTCATCGCTTTATATTTTTAAAAACACACAAAAATAAAAAAATATCCCTATTAATGCCTATTTATAAACAAATCATATTCATTCTAAGCTAAATTTCGCCCAGCATTCACCACACCATAAATCGTACGGCCAATTAATTTCTGATAAGTTTCTGTTTTTTCATCCTTTACAGCTTGTTTTTCCAATAATCGAATCGCATAATGCTGTATGATCAACAAAGGCAAAATAATTTTCTCACGCTCTAAAATCGATGCTCGCTCTACCGGATAATTCTCCATCAACTCTTCCATCCCAGTCAACTTCATCAAATACGATTTGGTCAAATCAAACTCTTCCTTCAGCAAGGTCCAAAATTCACCAAATTCTGGATCATCTTTCAAATATGCTGTAATATGGAAATTTGACTTTGTCATAGACATCATACAGTTATCAATCACCGTATTGAACATTCCTGATGTTTCATATAGGTTCTTCACATAAGACCATAAGTTATTGTCCTCAGCCCATTGTAAGGCTGTTCCAACACCAAAGAACCCCGGAATATTTTGCTTCAATTGACTCCAAGCAGTCACAAAACTTATCGCTCGCAAATCTTCCAAACGCAATTCCTTACCCGAATTACGCTTCATCGGTCTACTGGAGATATTGATTGAAGACAAGGCTTTCAATGGACTCAAGGTTTCCAAGTATTGCAAGAACTGCGGATGATGTCTTAATTCTAAGAATTTATGGTGGCTTTCCGCCGCCATCTGATCAATAACATCCTTTTGTTTTGGCGTCAAGGTATCCCCTACTTTTTGCTGTAAATCTGATACCAACCCCGCTTGAATCAATTGTTCAATATTATATCTTGCCGAATCTAAAGACCCATATTGACTACTGATCGTCTGTCCTTGAATCGTCAATTGAATATGGTTATTCTCAATTTCCTTACCCATAGAAGCATAGAAACGCTGTGTCTTACCACCACCACGTGCTGGAGGACCTCCACGACCATCAAAGAAAATTAAGTCTACATCGTACTCTCTCGAAATGGCTGTTAGCTCAACCTTCGCCTTATAGATGGACCAGTTCGCCATCAAATAACCCCCATCCTTGGTGCTATCTGAAAATCCCAACATGATCGTCTGCTTATTTCCACGTTTTTTCAAATGATGAGCATAAACCTCATTGGAATACAAGCTACGCATGACATCTGCTGCATGCTTCAGATCGTCTACCGTTTCAAACAATGGAACAAAATCCATGGTTAGATCTTCCTTCTTCCAACCCTGCCACAGGAACAATTGCATCAAGCCTAAAATATCGGATGCTTGCTGACAGTTACTGATGATAAAACGTTGTACTGCTCGCTCACTTCCTGATTGCTGGATCTGCTTAATCAATTGAATCACCTTCAAGGTATCTTCTACCAAAGGTTCAGCACCTTCATTTAAAGCCAGATTGTGCTCTGTGAACTTGATATGCTGCTCTTTTGCTTCCTCCGAATCACCTATCTCAGCCAAGGAAATACCGGTTTCTTCTGGATAATTTTCCAACAACCAATTGAAAGTCTGACGCAAGACACTGCTATCTTGACGAATATCCAAAGTGGTAAAATAGCAACCAAAGGTCAATACCTTACGTTTCAAATCTTCTACTATCTCGACAAAAAGACCATCGTGATCTTCCCGAAGAACACGGATTATTGCTGTTAAATTCTCTAAGATCTTCTCTGTTTCATCCACTGGATTCTCCACCGGATTAAAACTATTATCATAAAACAACTCTTGCAGCTTTTCCATATAACTTTCAACTCCACGGAAAGTAATGCGGCGTTTTACTACTCGGAAATCACGATAATAACAACGGAAAAGTATGGTACGAAGCAATGTCGCCACTTTCTTGGTACTCTCCCAAGTCACATTCGGATTACCATCTCGGTCCCCCCCTGGCCAAAAACCTAACTCAATTAAATGGTCAAGCTCCTTGGTCGACAATTCCAATTCATCATCAATCCTAGCTTGAATATCCGAAGCCACCTTATAGAATACATTTTCTAAGTACCAAGCCAAACTCGCTGCCTCATCTACAGGCGTAGGTTTTAGTTTATTGATAAATGGTGTCTTACCCAATTGCTGAAGCAACAAATGGATTTTAGGAATATCGTTTTTCTTTAATACCTCAATTAAATCATTGATGATGGACAGTACAGGCCCGGGATAAAACTGTGTCGGGTGAGCCGTTAATACCAAGCGCACGGACATTTCTTTTAACCGATTGATAACCTGTTTTCTAGTTTGAGGGTTCGACTGTGTAGCACCCAGGATGCTATCTAATCCACCGGTCTCATCGCTCTTTCCTACGGATTTAAATGCAGAATCTTCAACCGCATCAAACAATACCACCTGCCTTTCTACGTATTGAACAATTCGAAACAACAAATCCAAGCGATCATCTTCTTGCACGTACTGTTCGTATTGATCAAAGAAGCTGTCAATAATTCGCTCTGGTGTCTGGTGTTTTTCTACACCCTGCTCACAATGTGTCGTAAAAAATGGCAACAGCGTCCCTGTATGACGAACGCGTTGGAATGGAAGTGTTAGAAACAGGCTCTTGAACAAATCAAAACGCGTCAGCACTTGATTTTGAAAAGCTGCTTTTTTCTGACTTAATCTCATAGTTTTTTAAGTATCTCGTGAAATCCCGATTCGATAGGATAATAATCCTACAAATATATCATTTTAATAGATTTATCAGGTACTAATTGTAATTTTTACACTATTAAATTTATTTCGTTGACAATTTATCAAAAATCCTCCTTTTTCAATTCAAAAACCTATATTGCAATACAAAAAATCAACCCGCTAATATCGTAATATAAACAAGCCTTGCTTATCTTTGTTCGGACAAGCCATGATGAAAACGAAAGATATCAGTAATTTCTTCTACAGCCAATACTTTGCAGATGGCTTGCGCATCACCATAGGATGTATTGTACCCATTATCATCTGTGCGCTTTTAGGCAAATTTATCTTAGGAACTTACATCTCTTTAGGTGCCTTATTGGTCGGTCTATCCGACACACCAGGTGCGCCAAGTCATCGTAGAACTGGTATGATTGCCAGTTTCATCGTCTGCTTAGCCACACAGTTTATCACGGTTTTGGTGAACAGTAATATCTGGCTAATGACGGTTGTCATTGCGCTTTTATGTTTTATCTACTCCATGTTCGCTGTATTCAACGCTCGTGCAGCAACTGTTGGTTCCATGGGGATCCTGATTATGCTCATGTATGTAGATGATAGCAAGGAAGTTCATGATGAATGGATGTTCTTGGGCTATTTCATCATTGGTGCGCTGTGGTACATGTTGATTAGTTTCTCCCTGACACAGGTAAGACCATACCGACTCGCCCAACAAGAGCTTTCCGAATCTATTCGACATGTAGGTGATTTCATCCGTCTAAGGGCAAATTTCTATGATGTCCGCGCTGATTTTGAAGAGAACTACGGCAAACTTATCGACAAACAAATCGAGGTACACGAACACCAGGAGAATGTTAGGGATCTACTTTTCCAAAGTAAAAGGTCCATCAAGGACACCACCAAAATCGGACGTTTCCTGACATTAACCTTCAACGATATCGTGGATCTATTTGAACAATCCATGACCACCCATTACGATTATGAACTTATTCGTAAAACCTATGGGCACACCGGCATATTAAAGGAATACCGCATTCTACTGATAAAAATTGCTAATGAATTGGATCATTTGGCTTACCAATTGAACGCCAATAGAGCACCTAAACCACTTTACAATTTCACTAAGGATATTGATTATATTCTCGTTTCCATAGACAGACTGGAAAAGAAAGAAGGATTGAATATTATCCCATTGAAGAAAATCCTAATCAGTATTCGAAGTATTACGGTTTTCATTCATAACATTTACAATTACAGTGTTATCCGGCCAAACAAGGTTCATAAACAAGAAATTGAAGAGGCACATAAGTTTATTCAAACGGAGCATATCAACTGGCGCAGCTTCAAGGATAACCTTTCCTTAAATTCAACCATCTTCAGGCATGCCCTGCGCATGTCCATTGTCATGTCCCTGACCTACCTGATATTAAACCTCAATTTCTTTAATATCGGGCAGATGGGTGCCTTTTGGGTTCTCCTCACCATTATGGTGATCTTGAAACCAGGCTTTGGCTTAACCAAGGAAAGGAACGTCCAGCGTCTCATGGGTACCATCATAGGTGGAGTCATCGGCGCCATCGTATTGATGACCATACATGATGAGGTCATCCGTTTCATCCTCTTAATCTTCTTTTTCCTGACTGCCTATAGCCTATTCCGCGTCAATTATATTGTTGCTGTACTGTTTATGACACCTTATGTGATGATCATGCTGAGCTTTACAGGTGTAAATACATTTGTCATGGCTAAGGAAAGAGTATTTGACACCTTCTTAGGAGGTATGATAGCCTTTCTCTCCAGCTACCTCATATTCCCAAGTTGGGAAAGTTTCCAGATCAAGAGCAATATGCGGCAGGTCCTTATTGCCAACTACAATTACCTGTCACAAGCCGTGCGGATTCTCTATGGTGAAACCATCAGTGTGACCAGCTATAAACTTGCACGCAAGCAATTGTACATCTCCTCAGCGAATATGGGATCAACCTTTCAGCGTATGCTTTCAGAACCTAAATGGAGACAGAAAAGCACCAAGGAAGTCAATAGATTTGTTATCCTAAATCATATTTTATCCTCTTACGGAGCAACGCTATTAAGTCAATTGACCGAGGCGACAGAGACAAATTACACCAAAGAACATTTGGTGATATTGAAGAAAATATTGACGAATCTTTCCAAGGCCACCCTCCTATTGGAACCAACTGCGGAAGAGAATTTCATGGAAGTGACCGAATTCCCCGAGCTTACAGCCGATACCCTTGACCCGGAAGAGTCCAAATTAATTACAGAGCAATTGCAATTTTTAAATAAAATATCTGCAGATTTATATAAATCTACCGTGGATGTCATGCAGAAGGAAAAAAGCATTCAATTGGAAAAACTGGAAATAACAAATGGATAATATCTACGATATACTTATTGTGGGTGCAGGTCCCATTGGCATAGCCTGCGGAATAGAAGCCAAGAAAAACAACTTAAGTCATATCATCTTAGAAAAAGGTTGTCTGGTAAATTCCTTGTACAACTACCCCATTAACATGAGTTTCTTTTCTACCTCTGAGCGTTTAGAGATTGGTGACACACCTTTTGTGACGACTAATCCTAAGCCTAAGCGTGCTGAAGCTCTAGAATATTATCGACGTGTAGAGCGTAAATTCCAATTGAATTGTCACTTGTTTGAGGAAGTCAACATCATTCGAAAAGCAGAAGGCATTTTCCATGTTAACTCCAGCAAAGGCAATTATATGGCTAGGCAGGTCATTATCGCCACAGGCTTTTACGACATCCCTATGTATCTTAATGTTCCTGGAGAAGATCTCCCTAAGGTTCGACATTATTACGATGATCCGCATTACTATGCCAATCAGAAGGTCGTTGTGGTTGGTGCAAGCAACTCTTCAATTGATGCAGCTTTAGAAACCTACCGCAAAGGTGCAGAAGTTACTTTAATAGTTCGGGGTCCTGAAATTAGTCCAAGGGTAAAATACTGGGTAAGACCGGATATCGATAACCGAATAGCATTTGGTGAAGTCAAGGCTTATTTCAATTCCAATATCACCAACATTACCGAGGAGGAAGTAGAAATAGAAACTGCCGAAGGCACCATACACTTAAAAAACGACTTTGTCCTGGCATTAACAGGTTACAGACCCAATTTCACATTCCTAAGGAAGATTGGTGTAGAGGTACCTGATGCAGCGCCTTGTATCCCCGTGCATAACCCAGAAACAATGGAAACCAATGTGGAAGGCCTTTATTTGGCAGGAGTGGTATGCGGAGGATTAAATACGCACCTATGGTTTATAGAAAATTCGAGAGTACACGCCAATTTAATCATATTGGACATCTTGAAAAAGAACCTAGCCTCTTAGTCCATCAATGAAGATCTTCGATAATTTACGCTGTAGCTCTAAGATATAATCAAACTCTTCTTTAGTTGGTGGGAAAAATAGATTTTTGAATTCTTTCAATATCCCTAAACGCATGCCCAACATGGATATTAAAAGGATTTTGGCGGTTACCATAATGTCATCTATAGGCTTCAATTCACCTGTAGCAACTCCATTTTCTAATATCATCCGCACTTGATCAATTTCCCTTTCAAACAATACAGGAGTGACACATTCTAAATCAGGTGGCATATCGGCCCGTAAGGAATATGAAAACTCAAATACATTGTAATTTTCTTTGATGATTTTCAATCGTGTCTCTAAAAAAGCATCGATGGCCTCTTGGACAGTCTTGGCCTTTTCAATGCTAATGGTACTCTGCTCTAATAATTCATCAATGGTCAATTCCATGACCGCAGCAAACAGGCGATTCTTATCGGGAAAATAATAATACAGTAATGCTTTTGAGAACGACAAATCTTGGGCAATTTCAGCCATTGTGGTCTTTGCAAGACCATAATGTGCAAACCTTTTCTTGGCGGCTTCCAATATCTTTATTCTTTTCGCATCTGCATTCTTTGCCATGAACAATTTAATTAGTTAATATTTTAGCGTTTCCCTATCTTTACGCCTTAACTAAAGATAGCTTAATTTTTCGAACTTTTAAAAGATTCGGTCAAAAAAATGAAAAACGAACTACAGCAACACATCTCCCTTAAAAAGCTCAACAGTTTTGGTATTGAATCCATTGCCGAGCAATACATCAAGATCCAAGATGAGCGTACGCTCGTAGACCTTTTTGACCAACAGCTATTTCAATCTGAATTCTTCATTCTCGGTGGAGGTAGCAATGTGCTATTCACGAAAGATTACCCCGGATTGATCGTCCATATGGCTAATAAAGGAATTCAACATTTCATTGAAGCCTCTCATGTTTTTATTACGGCCGAAGCTGGTGAAGTATGGAATGACCTAGTATGGTATGCCATAGAACATGATTTCCCTGGAATGGAAAACATGGCACTTATCCCAGGAACAGTTGGTGCATCGCCTATTCAAAATATCGGTGCATACGGACAAGAATTGATGCATATCTTTTATTCTTGCCGTGCATTTGATACCGAAACTGGTGAATTTGTCACCTTCTCCAATGATGATTGTCAGTTCTCCTACCGTGACAGTATCTTTAAAAAACAACATAAAGGCAGGTTTATTATCTGCAGTGTCACTTATAAATTAGAATTGTTCGGAAAAGTAAACACTTCCTATGGGGCAATTGAAGCCGAGCTTCAGAAAAGAGGCATCCTAGAGCCTTCTATTAAAGATGTTGCCGAAGTGGTATCCCATATCCGCGTAGAGAAACTTCCAGACCCTTCTACAGTCGGAAATGCCGGAAGTTTTTTCAAAAACCCCATTATTTCCTCAGCACAATTCCTATCGTTAAAAAATCAATTTCCTGAAATTGTTCATTACCCTATTAATGAAAACTTTGAAAAGATCGCAGCAGGATGGTTAATAGAGCAATGCGGTTGGAAAGGTAAAAAAGTTGGGCAAGTTCAAGTGTGGAAAAATCAAGCTTTGGTCATCACAAATGTAGGTGATGCAACTGGTAATGAGATCTTTCAAATAGCGTCTACTATTGTGGACGATGTACAGAACAGGTTTGGCATACACTTGGAACAAGAAGTTAATCTCTTATAAAAGTTTTCCACATTTTCGCGAACATCGAAATTATTTTATTATAAAACAACAAATCGCCTTCAACAGGCTATAAGCAACGATTATCAATAAATTTTAGATTTCTTTAGACGAAAGTCAATAAGCCCTTTCCGGAATATTCCACAATTCCGATCATTTTCTTGCACAATCCTTGCACCTAGCTTAACTCCTAAGTGACAATGTTATTGAATCTTAGCGTAGGTTAACCTGCGAATCGCATCATTTAACTATACTATAATCACTAATTGTATGAACAAGCTCGATTTTAACTCATTAGTCGTACAACATTCGGAATCCCTAAGAAGTTATGCTAGAAACTTCACGAGAGATTCAGAGGATGCTAACGATCTAGTGCAGGATACGTTATTGAAGGCAGTAACGTACTTCAAGAATTTTAGAGACGGAACGAATCTTCGTGGATGGCTTTATACCATTATGAAAAACACGTTTATCAATAATTACCGTCGAGTTGTTAAAACTAACTCTTTCATCACCAAGGAAGAGGAAATCTCCCAAACAAATCTAGTTGTGTCAGCGGCCAAGAATAAAGGCGAAAACAAATTTGTCATGGAAGACATCAATTATGCCTTATCTAAACTTTCCGACGAGTATTATGTACCTTTTACGATGTATTTCGAAGGTTACAAATACCATGAAATCTCCGATCACTTAAAGATTCCTATTGGAACTGTGAAAACTAGAATACATGTCGCTCGGAAATCCATGAAAAAAACCTTGGCAGCGTATAAATTTGAAGCCGAATAAGCTTTCAACGAATACAGCTGATAAAAAAATATCCCAAATGTTTTCAGCAGACTGGAAACATTTGGGATCTTATCAAATTCTTTATTGACCTTTCAGGTCATAACAGGAAACCTTGGAATAATAATTCCCATTCGCTCCCCTATTCTTTTATTCTGCAATCTCAAATTTAGAAAGACGAACAAATTGTTGAATTCGTTCATTAATCTCTTCTTTTGTTAGATTTTGCAAACGCTCAGTACCAAATTTCTCTACACAGAAGGATGCTAATGCTGAACCGAAGATCAATGCATTTTTCATGTTGGTGAAGTTGATGGACTGTAATTTTGCTAAGTAACCAATAAATCCACCAGCGAAAGAGTCACCTGCTCCAGTAGGATCAAACACATCAGCAAGTGGCAATGCAGGAGCTGAGAAAATCTGACCTTCACCAAATAACAACGCACCGTGCTCGCCCTTTTTAATGATTAAGTATTTAGGACCCATCGTCAAGATCTTTTCTGCAGCTTTTACTAAGGAGTATTCTCCAGACAATTGTCTTGCTTCAGCATCATTAATGGTCAATACATCCACTTTCTTCAACACTTCCAATAGACCATCCATCGCGATGTCCATCCAGAAATTCATGGTATCCAGAACCACCAATTTCGGTTTGTTCTCCAAGCGTTCCAATGTTGCCATTTGAACAGAAGGAGTCAAATTACCCAACAACAAATATTCACAGTCTTGGTAGTTAGCAGGAATTTTAGGATCAAAATCAGCCAAAACATTCAATTCCGTGATTAATGTATCACGACTATTCATGTCATTGTGGTATTTTCCAGACCAGAAGAATGATTTACCACCAGGGATAATTTCCACACCTTCTACATCAATCCCTTTGCTAGTCAGGATGGATAGGTTTTCATCACCAAAGTCTTCACCAATCACAGAAACCAATTTCACCTTCGGATATAAGAATGAAGCGGCCAAACCAGCAAATGTTGCTGCACCACCTACAATTTTATCGGTTTTACCAAATGGCGTCTCGATGGCGTCAAAGGCAACTGTACCTACAATTACTAAACTCATGAATGCTTTTTTTTAAATAAAAAAAATGCCGGCATCTAGGCCGGCTTGTTGTTTTGTGCTCCTGAAGCTGGGCTCGAACCAGCGACCCTCTGATTAACAGTCAGATGCTCTAACCAACTGAGCTATTCAGGATTCTCGTTAATGACTTGCTGTCATCTTTAAAGTGGTACAAAAATAGGACTTTACATTTTAATTGCCAAACTTTTTGTTAAAAAATCTTCGTTTATCCGCATTAAAGCCAACAAACAACAAAAAATCAAGCACTTAATCTTTTCAAATATCATTTAAAACCAGAAAAATAAATTCACCTATCCCCATTTTAAAAGTTTAAATACTAAAAAAACGAACAGACATTCCGATTATGCAAAGTACTACTCCTACGTAAAGGTGCTTTTAAATGAGATTTTAGAAAACAGAAATCAGATAACAGACATTTATGTCATCTATCTTTCGTCTCACATCCAGTAGTGCAGTCGTCTAAAATCGAACAGCTGAGCTGTCTCAAAAGGTAGGGGTATGGCGGGCGATGCATGTATTGCCCCTACAAACAATCGTGATTTTGTTGTTCCAGACCACCATAACTGTAGGGTCGAAGCATGCTTCGACCGTTATCCAAAATCCAATAAATTCTATCTCGTCAATAGGTCTAAAATCTGGCGTCTTTTGTCTGTTGTCTCATCTGTTTATCTCACATCTAACAGCGCAGTGGTCTCATATCTCCTATCTATTTCTGTTATCTTTTGTCTGTCGTCTGATGTCTTTCCTTCGACACTCTTTCGGATCTCCTTCGGAACTTGTTCGGATCTCCTTCGGATCTCGTTCGGTTAGAAGCGAACGAGATCCGAAGGAGATCCCTATCAGATCCAAGGAAATTCCGTTTGAATACCAAAGCAAACCCTCAGGAAATTAGACTGAAAAGCGAATGAAATAAGCAACAAATCAAAAGCAATAAATAAGCTATTTTAATGCTGAATACTTAAACGATATATTGAAAAAGGAGTTTCATTTCACGAGCTATTTGAATACTTCTTTCCAGGTACACTTTCTCTTCCTCTGCTGTACCATCGGCTATTTTAGGATCTTCAAAGGGCAAGGCTACTCGTAAAAGTGCTCCTGGCACGAACGGACATCCTTGATCTGCTTCTGAACAAGTCATGATGGCTATAAAATCGCCTTTCAATAGGCTATCATCTTGAAGATTTTTGGAAAACGATAGGATGCTTGCTCTATTATCAGCGTATTGAATTTCATAGTGAGGGTTCGCTTTTTGTTCTGGAATAGCAATTTCAAATCCTTGCTGGATCAATGTTTGAACTACCTGCTGATTTAAGGCGGTTATCTCCGTCCCTGCCGAGCTGAATGTAATTTCATGAACTTGATGGTGTTCAGCAATTACATGAGCCCAGATCTGTGCAAAATGGCTTCTGCGGGAATTGTGAGTACAGATGAACCGAAGTTCAACAGGAAGCCTTTGATCAAGGCGCGCTTTAACCTGATGGGCTAATTCTTTTAAAACCGTTGCTCTTTCCGTTGGAACTTGATTGGCGTCCAAGGAATTCAAGAACTCGTCTATTTTAGGATAGATTGCTGTTTCCATTTATTGGTGCTCAAAATAGGCAAATAAAAATTCCTGTTCGGTAGCAAATGGTGTGGGATGGATCAGTCTTTTGCTAGAATGCATGGAAAAATCTTTCGAAAAAAATTGCTCCAGTTGCTCTTCGGTGTACTGTTGAATTTCAATTCCACTGCATTTAGTTGGACCTTGATCAGAAAACGTGGCGACAAGCATTTTACCATTAGGCTTGATAACCTTCGAAACCAAAGCCGCGTAAGCTTCTTGATCAGCCGGGTTGGTTAGGAAATGAAAGGCTGCACGGTCATGCCAGAAATCAAAAGTTTGTTCCGGAGTATAATCGACCACATCAGATACCACCCAGTTTACTAGTTCCGCACGATCTCCTAATCTTTTCTTGGCGCGTGTAATGGCCTCCTCCGAGATATCCAAAACCGTGATGTGTTCATAGCTCTGATCCAGTAAATAGTCAACCAGAAAGGAGTCTCCTGCACCAACATCTATTATTTGCGCATCCTTATCCAGATTGGCAGACTGAATATAAGCCAAAGATGCTTCAGGATTGGGTTGGTACCAGCTTACTTCTTCTAAAGCTTTGCTCTGGTAAATCATTTCCCAATGCGCTTTTCGTTCTGTAAGGTTCATCTTAATTCCTTAAATTAACAACAACCTGATCCAGGTGCGCAAGAAATGACATTCAAACTCGACAAAGGTTTTTTAATTTTTTCTGCTGGAATACCACATGCATCCTCTGCTAAACAGGCTGTTTGTTTATTACGAAGAACGAAAAGGGATTTAGTAGCATCAAATTCCAAATCAAAACGACCTATTGTTGCCCCTTGATACTCTACTTCTACCTCTGCATCTTGTAAACCCAATTGTTCTTCAGATAGTGTGATAATTTTGGATAGTTTACCAGGCTCTAACCGATGATCGGTATCATTCGCGAACCAAAGTTGGAAGTTTACAAACTTCTCATGACGGACAACACCTCCGCAGTCGATGAAGTCACGTTGGATTTGACCAACCTCTGTCACATGGAAATGAGCAGGAACTTCTTCCCCTCCTTCTACAACAAATGTCAATTGATCTAATGTTGGCAATAATGCCTTAATAGCTGATAGTTTCATAGCTGTTACTTTTTATGTTAGAATTAATCATATCGGTATATTACGATGTAAGGGGTTAAAAAATTTTTAGCAACAAGATTTAACGCTAAGCTCCTGTTTGAAGAGGTCTTTAATTTCTGCCTGAATGCTTCCCCAAACTTCTTGATTAATGCAGTAGCACACTGATTTCCCTTCAATTGTCCCTTGAATGATACCACTTTCTTTTAAAGCTTTCAGGTGTTGGGAGATGGTAGCCTGCGCCAATCCCAGCTCATCGACCAAATCATTGCAAATACAACCCTCTTGCTTGGCTACGTATTCCAAAATAGCTAAACGTGCAGGGTGCCCCAAAACTTTGAAGTAGTTGGCCAATCGGTTCTGCTTGGCATTAAAAATGTCGGATTTAGTAATTCCCATGGATAATATACCAGATTATACATCGCAATATTACGATATTAAAATTAAAAGTTTAGATTTTTTTTGTCATGGAAATCTCTTTTTCACTTGATAACCCGAAAAAATTAAATAGTAAAGCATAACGGCTATGCTTTACTTGAAAAGATCATTATCTTTTAATTCGATGCCAGGTTGCTGACCCCAATTTAAAGGTAGAACCGTCGTTACTCACGACAAATTCATGATAGGTTCCCGGTTGCCATCCTGAGCCTGGATAATAGGAGTGGTTTTTGGCGCTATAACTGTTCTTTCCAGTTTTTTTAACTTCGGTAAAGAAAATACCTCCCACTGCTTCTTTTGGAAATTTAGAGCCACCATGAATTAGTCTACCAGTGCCGGACCTATCTGAATCTATCCATACCACTTCTCCTGTTGCAGGAAATTTCCAAGCACCAGAGATTTGGCCAAACCCGCTATTTAAACCAGGCGACCCAATAGCATCTTCCACATAAAAACATCCATTAGCGGTTCCATAATGCGTCCGTTCTTCACAATCCATACTGTAAGAATAGCCTAAATCCTTAGCTGATTTATCTGCATGATAAATATATTCAAAATGGGTATATATCCCGGGATAATTCTGGTCCCCATTAACAACAATCCGCTTAATCTCTCCAGGACTAAAATCAATATTCTCCTCATCCATCACGACACAAGAAAAATGCTCTTCGAAATGAAACATACTACCGCTTGAATAGGGATAACCAACATATTTTCGGATTTCAAGAACTCCTTTTTCCATTTTTTCACACGCAGAAAAAGGAAGTATCAATAATACAGATAGCAGGGCATAGCCCGCACGTAGAAAATTAAATGATTTCATAATTTCAATAGTTAAATAACAAGGGTTTGATGCATCAAAACTATTGGGAAATTATAAAGTCAACAATACCGAAAAAGGGGAATAAGGATATAAGGAATATTAAAAATTGGTAAAGACAGTGGCTGTAATTTTCGTTCCGTTTTCATCCGATTGGAAGTCGATTTCTCCACGCAGCTTCTCTATTCGCTTGCGCATGGACTTTAGTCCATATCCATCTTTATTGTCGGACAAAAGCCCAATACCGTTGTCTTGAATGACAATATTTATGAATTGCGAATCGGCATTAATCGTCAGGTTGACCTGTTTTGCTTGACTGTGCTTCACACAATTGTTAAAAGCCTCCTTAAGAAACAACAAGAGGTTATACCGAACTTCTGCATGCAGTTTAGACTCGGGATCTTCCAAATGGGAATGGTACTGAAAGGTCATGTCGGTACAATCAAAATAAGATTCGCCATAGCGAATGCAATACTCTTCAAAGTTCTTTAGGTTATCATTATCCGGATTTATAGACCAAAGCATCTCACGCATGGACCGGTTCATATGCTCGGAGATTTTAATCAGGTTATCGATCTCTTCCGAATTAAGGTCTTGAGGCAATTGCTTTTTCAGGATCTCCGACTGCAATTTAATGGCTGAAATTCCTGCGCCAAGTTCATCGTGCATATCAAAAGCAATCCGCTCGCGCTCGCGATGCAAGGACTTTTCTTTTTCTAACTTTTGCGTTTTCACCAAGTTCTCCAAGCGCTCATTTTCTCTTTTTTGTTCACTCTCCTTGGTGATAATGGCCAAAAAGAAAAAACAAAAACAGACTAATATTTCAACTTGAAAAATGATAAATCCCGATACATATCGATTGAGCCCAAACCAGCTATCCCCAAAGTAAATCAGCACTGCACATGCAATTACGGCTAATAAACCGCAAAAAATATACTTGTTATACCCTCTTCGATCTCTACTGATGTGGTATAGCAGAACTGCAATCAGGAACAGATCAAACACGGTATAAAGCGATTTATACCATTCGTTAATAGTATTAAAAATAGGATAACCCGACATGAGTAGCCTGGAAACAATACCAATTCCGATAAAAACTATCCCTCCAATCAGACTAAATCGGACAAGTTTACTCGAACGTAGATCTAAAAAAGAAAGCATAAAGACATAAAAAAATAGCACTACTGCCTTTCTGGAGACTCGCACCCAAGTAAAATCCCCATTGACCACCTCCAAGCGGAGGATGAGGTTAACTGCGAAGGACAGGCTCAATAAAGCCAAAAACAGATAATATCGACTTTGCTTCTCATAAAAATATTTGAACACCAAATACAGGATAAAACAAATGTTAAACCCGATATTCAGTAAACTAAAGTAAGTTTCATTGATCATACATGGGAGTTAACTGTTTTGCCGCAAGAAGTTAATCGCTTCAACCTTATTACCTACCCCCAATTTCCGATAAATATTGCTAATATGTTTCTTAACGGTTTCAACGGAAACATTTTTACTATAGGCAATTTCCTTGTATTGCTGCCCTTTCGCCAATAGCTCCAATACCTGTTGCTCGGTTTTCGATAAACCCATAGGCTTGTTGGGCTTTGTTTCTTGGTCCCGGAAAAATCGCACGACCTTCTGCGCAATGGCATTAGACATTGGGACTCCACCATTGAAGGCATCATGAATGGCCTTGACAATATTCTCCATGCTCTCCCCTTTTATCAAATAACCAACCGCACCAGCACGGAAAGACTCGTAGACTTTTTCATCATCCTCAAAACTGGTGATGACAACAAAACTCGTTTCTGGCAATTGATCTTTCAATTGCTTGATGATGGCACTACCCGAATGGTCTTGCAAATGCAAATCCATCAACACCACGTCTGGACGAAGCGAAGGCAATTGGACCAAGGCATCTGAACCTGTATAGAGCTGCGCTATACAAACAAACTCCTTATGGATATCCAACAACCTTTTCAGGGTATTGTTATAAAACTTCTCATCTTCAACAATAGCTACGGAAATCATAAATAGAGGTTTTAACAAAGATTGGCATTCCGAATTATATTCACAATAACGATTTCGTGTAATATGTTGTTTATGGAATGTTGGTAAAGGATGATTTTAAATTCTCTCTGGAATAAAGGAGCTTTAGGAATAACACCCCTCTATTTTCTCAAGATCTAATAGCCGCCCTAGGTCTAACTACTAAATACGAACTACTATATACTAAAAAAAGCTTGTCGAATGACAAGCTTTTTCTGCTCCTGAAGCTGGGCTCGAACCAGCGACCCTCTGATTAACAGTCAGATGCTCTAACCAACTGAGCTATTCAGGAATTTCACTACCCCTTTCGGTTTCAGTGATGCAATTATCGGAAGTTTCACCGACAAGTGCAAATATTTTTTTTCGATTTTCTGCAATTCATTCAGAACCAATCAGAATAATTAAAACAGAACGTCTCGAAGGATTAAAGTTGCGAACGAAAAGTAGATGATTAACCCCGTTACATCGACAATAGTGGATACAAACGGTGCCGAAGAACTCGCTGGGTCAGCCCCGAAACGACGAAGAATGAACGGCAACATCGACCCAATTAAGGAACCCCATAACACCACCCCTACCAAGGACAAGCCGATAGCTGCAGAATACAGGTACCAGATATCGCCATATTTGTGGGAAATCAATTCATCAACCGCGATGCGGAAGAAGCCTAATATCCCCAGGATAATACCCAATAGTAATCCAGATATTATTTCTCTTCGCATAACAAACCACCAGTCACGAAGCGTCACCTCACCCATGGCCATGGCCTGAATGATCAAGGTGGATGCTTGGGAACCGGAGTTACCACCACTAGACATGATTACAGGCATCAGGAGGACCAGAATGATGTTCATCCTATCCTCATAGTGCTGAAGCACATTAAAAGTCAACAGCTGGCCTAAAAATAGCACGATAAGCCATCCTGCTCTTTTCTTCACAAGGTGAAATATGGATACATCCAGATACGGTTCATCTAAAGCTTCCGTACCCCCCATACGTTGCATATCTTCCGAGTACTCTTCGTTAGCAACCCAAAGGATATCATCGATCGTCACAATACCTAACATGATGTCCTTTTCATCCACTACCGGAAGTGCCACACGATTGTTCATACGGAATATCGTTACTGCTTCTTCCTGCGGATCATTTGCCTTCAGAGATATCAAACGGTTATCGATAAGATCGGCAACCACTTTATCCTCTTCAGCAACTAAGACATCTTTAATCCGGATATCGTCTATCAGTTTACCTTCGGCATCAATAACGTATAACACGTCGATGGTTTCTGAGGCACTACCGTATCGACGGATGTGATCCAGGACTCGAGGCATCGTCCAATGCTCTTTGACCGTGATGTAGTCAGGCGTCATCAGACGTCCAACGGAATCTTCCGGATACCCCAATAGGGAAAGAGCTTCCTTACGTTCCTCAGGAGTAAGGAGGATAATCAAGCGCTTTACGACATCACCTGAAAGCTCACTGAAAAATGAGGTCCGGTCATCCGGTGGCAATTCATTAAGAAGTTCTCTGATTTTTGAGTTCGGTAGTTTTTTGAAAATACGTTCCTGGGTTGGGAAGTCCAAGATACGGAACACGTTTACCGACCGCTTTATACTTAGTATCTCAAGAAACAAGGGGCCATATTCCGGGAGCTCATCGATCAGCTCCTCTACATCTGAAATGTTTAACTCATTCAAATAATCTGCAAGCTCGGCCCTATCACCACGTTCTATCAATTGCTCGACATGCGCAACAAGCATTGCTAATTCTTCCATACGCCTCCTTTATTTATATGATCCTACATTGGTCCCTAAAAATTCTTTGTGCAAAAGTCGTTTTTTTTAATTGAAAAACAACAGGAATTACAAACTAATTAGTAATAGTCTAATTTAACCTCTTTTATAGGATGAAAAGAAAAGCAGCATAAAACAGATTTAATCATATCATTATCAAGCTATTTTTCAATTACAAAAAGCATTAAAATTGACAAAGATGAAGTGAAAATAAAAACAAACAAAAACTGTCATTTTTATTTATTTGTTAATTTTATTGACACGGAAAGAGGTTTAACAAAACAAAAAGTAGATTTAAGACTATTCACAATGACCAAACAATACTTAAAAGCAATTCATTGAAATAATTTAACCTTTTCTTTACTATTTTAATCTTGTAATAATAGTGGAAAAGATGGATAATGCAAATTCAACAAGTTGATTTTACTTGAAATATCTACCAAGGAAAAAGAGCCTTATATTCTAAACTATACACATCAAAATTCTGGCAATGGAAGGGCTATCTCAACAGCCGCAACACAGGCAAAAACACATGCTTCCAATGAGCATAATTCCAATCTAGAAAGCACTATCAAAAAACTAGATTCATCACTACAAATGAAACCCTAAATTCAAAGACATTTTGATCGATAATATTTAAGATCAATTTGAAGTAATTAGACAAGCTGAATTTACTAATTTCATCCTTGTAGACTCTATCAAATGACCAATGTCCAAGAACTAGAATTGCAAGGCAAATTGAATCTAATATCTCCTAGAAGAATCAAACCCCTCAGAGGTTAAAACAAAGTCAGAACCTGCATGCAATTCACACCCAAAATCAAAATCCAATTCATACAAAATCTTCAAACAGGACCCTAAGTTGACAAACAAACTTTTGAAGTTATGTGATAAAATATATTAGACAATATTAGGGAAACAGGATAGAGATTATTCGAAACAACATGTCAGTATGTCAGTATGTCTTAGAAGATTTTATAAGTTGAAATTTTAAAAGTAGACTCATAAAATATCACTTAAAAATTCAGTGATATTCTGAACTTCAAAATGAGTTGAATTTTTTCGAGCAAAAATATGTCCTTAAAAAATTGGAATCAGAAACGAGTCGACAACAAAACTCACTGCTTAGAACTAAAAAATAGGGGTCAGCTAATATCTTAAATTTCAACAAAGCCAAAAAACAGCAGGCCAATAGCAACAAATTTGGTAAATAATTCGAAATAGTCTACATTTACAGAGCTTGTTTTAGAAAGGCAAACAGTTCTTACAAAAACTTAAAAAGAGGTCATTTTTAATCAAAAAACAGCAAAAATATATCATTTTAAATTTTACCTTTAAACACTTATATTCAATAGTTTATATATGACTATATAAATCTATAAACTATATAATACAAGTATTTCTTACTAATATATTTAGCATTAGCCTATTTTTAGCATATTTATGAAATATAAGCATATATTTATCAGCATATTAACTGTATTATTATTAACAATAAATACATCACACTTATTTTCACAGATTTTTGACTACGATCAACCCTCTCCTAAGGTGAAATGGAGACAAATCAACAGTCCGAATTTTCAGCTGATCTACCCACAAGAGTTTGAAAGCAGTGCCTCGCTCCTAGCCCAACAAATACAAACCATGCTTGATAATGCCTCGGAGGATTTAAAGATCAAGCCTAAAAAAATCTCGATAATTTTTCAAGAAAATCACATTGAACAAAATGGTTTCGTTCAATTAGCACCTCGAAAAGTGGAACTGTATAGCACCCCAGGGCCGGCTACCGACAACACTGCTTGGCTTCCCAACCTGATACAACATGAGCTTCGACATGTAGCACAGTTTGACAAATTGACAGGTAAAATCAAAGGACCATTTTTCGAACAACTAGCCTTGGCTTTATATGGTATTCACCTTCCAGCTTGGTACTTTGAGGGCGATGCAGTTGATATCGAAACCCGATTTTCCAATGGTGGTAGAGGCCGGTCGAACGATTGGTTTTTACCTCTAAAAGCAAATTTACTGAGTGGAAGAAATTACACTTTTAGTAAGAACATCATTGGTTCTTATAAGGACATTACTCCTTCCTATTACTTGACCGGATATGTGATGAATGCCTACCTAAACAACACAAAAGGAGAAGCTGTGAAAGAGCAAATCCTAAAGGATATGAGCCGCCATTTATTAAGACCTTACAACTTCAATTTGGCTCTAAAAAAACATACTGGTTTATACAGTCATCAGCTCCATCAAATTAGTATGGACAGCCTAAATAAGGTATGGCAAACGAGCTGGAAAAACCAAGAAGGAGACCTATTAGCAAACCAAGATGACCGCTATTTCTCCAGCTATTTCTTACCACAAACGAATGCTTCCAACCTTATCTATGCTTTAAAAGAGAGCCCGCAAAGGATAGATGAGATCGTTGAAATCGAGGGTGAAAAGCAAAAAAGCATCCTAAAATTGGGTTATCAGCTGAGACCTTATTTTAATATTAACAACAATAATATAGTTTGGGAAGAAACCCGAAGAGATGCTCGATTTGGGAAACAGACCTATAATATTATCCGAATTTTTGATTTCAAGACGAAAAAAAGCCATGATCTCAGCAAAAACAGCCGCTTTTACAGCCCTATAATCGATGCAAATTCTCAAAACGTATATGCAGTTCATGTAAATGAAAACAATGTCTCCAGCCTCGTTAAAATCGAAATTTCCACAAAATCAGTAAGTGAAATCATAAATTTAGCGGATGGATCACAGTTATTACAACCATCTTTAAACAGTGACAATACGAAAATAGTTGCCATCGTTATTGGAGAAAAAGGCAATAATCTGATCGAAATTGACCTGCAAACAAAGGCTACTCGATGGCTACTTCGTTGGTCAAATCAAGAACTGGAACGACCAGTTTACAGCGAAAAAGGCATCGTATTTAAGGGGCAAAGTTCGGATGCGGACAACCTATTTCTTATCGATAATTCGGACAATCAGCTCTATCAAATCAGTGAATCTCAACTTGGATTCCGTAATCCGAGCATAGGAAATCAAGGCGAAATCCTTTACAATAGCTATCGTTATAACGGCTATAAGATGGCAAAACTGAACTTGAATACGGTAGAAAAAACAAGAATTTCGCTGCTAGAATACGTCCCAACACTAGTAGATAGCACCGTAAAAGAGCCTTATTTTCTACCAAATTCAGCTGAGAATGTCGGACTAACTAGTAAAAAATACAGTCCTTGGAGCCACTTTTTGAACTTCCATAGCCTTAGTATTAGCGCGAATAATTTCGAAAGTTTCGATAATTACAAGCCTGGAATCTTCTGGATTGCGAATGATTTACTCCATACTTCGCAATTAAAATTGGGTTATGAGTATGATTTAGAAAGAGAAAAAAGCACCTATTCTGCGGAGATTTCTTATCAACGATACTTCCCAAAACTGACTTTTGCCTATAAAAACCGAGGTATGGTAGGGCAAGCCAAGGTAGCAAATAAGCCAAATGAGACTATAAATTTTGACTACAGAGAGCACGTTTATACCTTAGATTTACAGGTTCCTTTTCAAAAATACCGCGGGAAAGACCTATATAGCTATGGTTTAAACTTCGGTACTTCTTATCAAAAACGTTATGATTTAAGCTTAAATACCATTCGAAGCTTTCAATATGAGATAGCTTTTCCATTGAATTATCAGGTATATTTCAACAGAAATCAACGCCGTAGCAATATGGATCTGGTACCGAGATGGGGGCAAAACATCAGTTTTGTTTACCGTCATGTACCCTTTAGCAACAACATGAATGGGCAATATTTCAGTTTGAAAAGCAACTTCTATTTCCCTGGATTTTATGCTAACCATGCCTTTCAGGCAAGGTTCTCTTGGCAACATGGAGACGGTCGATACTTAGCATCCAATGAGCTTCCCATGGTTGGTGGATGGGCACATTTTAAGTCGGAAAAGGTGGATAATACCCTACTCTTAAACTACCGTTTCCCTATTGCTTACCCAGACTGGTCGATAGGCCCTCTAGCTTATGTAAAACGCTTTCACGGGTATCTATTTAGCGACCATCAAAACGTTGGAAAGAACAATTTAGCGCCTGCTTCCTATGGCGTAGGATTGTCCGTAGACTTCAATTTATTACGATATAAACTGCCAGATTTTGGCTTTGGATCCAAATTAAGCTATATCAATCACCCTAGTGCTAGAGGAAAAATAGTACCTAGCTTTAGTTTCAATTATAGTTATTAAAGCATTAAAAGGAATTGGGAGATTAAGAAAAGGAAGACTCAGAACAAGCAAAAACTCTTGAGTGATGGGTTTTTGAAATTAAAAAAGCCGCAGTGATTGTTTCACTGCGGCTTTTTTAATATGCTTATTATCTTAATTAATCAAGAATAGCTGCTACACCTGGAAGTGTTTTTCCTTCCATGTATTCCAATAAAGCACCACCACCGGTACTTACATAGCTTACATGTTCGGTCATTCCAAACTTAGAGATTGCTGCTGCAGAATCACCTCCACCAATCAAAGAAAAAGCGCCTCTTTCAGTAGCAGCAACGACAGCATTTGCTACTGCGCGAGTACCTTTTTCAAAGGTTTCCATCTCAAATACACCCATTGGACCGTTCCATAATAAGGTATTTGAAGCCATAATTACATCGTGGAAATGCTCAGAAGATTCCTTTCCTATATCTAAACCTTGCATGTCAGCAGGGATTTCATCATTAGGACCATCATATACATTCGCATCATTAGCAAAACGATCTGCAATTTGAGCATCTGTAGGCAATACCAAATTCACCCCTTTTTCTTCTGCTTTCTTCACTAAATCATTCGCTAGATCCAATTTATCTAATTCGACAAGAGATTTACCGATCTCACCACCACGTGCTTTAATAAAGGTATAAGCCATACCTCCACCGATGATTAGGTTATCAACTTTATCCAATAAAGCCTCGATCAACTCCAATTTATCAGATACTTTAGCACCACCCATAATAGCGGTAAAAGGACGCTCCGGGTGGTTCATCACTTTCTCTGCATTGGCAATTTCCTTTGCCATTAAGTATCCGAAGTATTTATTATTCGGGAAGTTTTCTGCGATAATAGCGGTTGAAGCATGCGCACGGTGTGCTGTTCCAAAGGCATCATTCACATAAACATCACCTAAATCCGCTAATTTCTTAGCGAAATCTTTATCGCCTTTCTCTTCTTCTTTATAGAAGCGTAAGTTTTCCAATAAAAGCACTTCACCAGGTTTTAGGGCTGCTGCTTTTTCCTTAGCTTCTTCACCAATACAATCATTAGCAAATTGTACCTCTACACCTAAAACTTCAGATAAATGCTTTACAATATGTTTAAGCGAAAATTTATCCGTAGGACCTTCTTTTGGTCTACCCAAATGCGACATCAAGATAACAGAACCGCCATCGTTCAAGATCTTTTTGATCGTTGGTAATGCGCCTTGAATTCTATTATCATCGGTTATTTGGAAGTTCTCGTCTAGGGGTACATTGAAATCAACTCTGATCAATGCTTTTTTTCCATTAAAATTTAAATCGTCGATAGTTTTCATCTTATGTTTTATTTCCGGTTGATTTTACGTGTCTAAAGATATAAAAAAGGCGCTGATCTCAAAACTCGAATCAGCGCCTTTTTATGTTTAATATATTTCAACTAAATACGGTATCCTCGCTTGAATCCCGCTTTGTTTGCTTACTTTTTTCAATTCACTGTAATACTTGACATAGTCACCTAGTTCGTCCTCTAGCATCCATATTTTGATCTTCTCTTTTGAAGTGGAGAGAATGCTTGAAAATGGATCTTTCATACGAGGGTACTCAGAAACACGGTAATTATCTAATTTTGCTTTTTTTGCTGCTGCTTTAATTGCCTCATCTAAATTCGCTACTCGGTCAACCAATTTCAAATCTACAGCTTGTTTACCAGTCCATACACGACCTTGACCAATGCTATCCACATAGGCAACATCCAATTTACGGCCATCAGCAACGCGTTTCATGAATACTTGATAGATTTTATTGACACCTCCTTGTATAATGGTCTTCTCTTCTTCGGTCAACGGACGATCCATATCTACGTCCATATCGGCAAATTTAGCTGTTTTAACCGCATCAAAATGAACACCTAACTTCTCGTTGAAGAGTTTTTGGAAATTAGGAATCATACCGAATACCCCAATAGAACCTGTTAAGGTAGTAGGATCAGCAAAAATTGAATCTGCAGCAGCAGAGATATAATAACCTCCAGACGCAGCATAGTCACCCATGGAAACAATTACAGGCTTCACCTTTTTCGTAAGATCTACCTCACGCCAGATATTTTCGGATGCCAAGGCAGAACCACCTGGAGAGTTAACACGCAATACTACAGCCTTAACCTTATCGTCTAGACGTAACTGACGGAGCTCACGAGATAATTTATCACCACCAATCTGACCATCCATCCCCTCTCCATCAATAATCTCCCCATAGGCATACAATACAGCTATACGATCACCTCCAGCTTCACCTGAACTCGGCTTATTCGTATAGTCTAAGATCGACACATAAGGAATATCCTTCTTCTCTTCTATTCCAAGTTTCGCGCGAATCTTTGCGAATACCTCATCCTTATATAATAGGTTGTTTACAAATCCATATTTCTTTGCATCTTCTGGTTCACGAATTAAATAACCATTGGCTATCCCACGAAGACTGTCAACAGATAATTTTTTACTAGCTGAAATATCAGAAAGAAAAGTATCATAAATACTACCCAAATACGAATTCACCTGTTCCTTATTCGCCTCACTCATGCTGTTCATCATAAATGGTTCGACTGCACTCTTATAGGTACCAACCTTTAAGATTTGCATATCAATACCCAATTTATCCATAGCTTCTTTGAAGAACATCACGGAAGTAGCCAAACCACGGAAATCAAGACTTCCTTGTGGGTTCAAATAAATCTCATCTGCAGCGCTATTGATATAATAGCCTTTTTGGCTCATGACATCGGAGAAAGCTACAACAAACTTACCTGAAGTTTTGAAATCTAAAATAGCTTCCCGAATTGCTTTTGCAGTTGGGAATCCTGCATTCACACCTGAAACATTTAAGTAAATTCCTTTAATATTACCATCATCTTTGGCAGCCTTAATGCGAGAAACCATATCATTCAAACCAAGACTACGAGCACCGGAGTAACCCGGTAAGTCTAAATTCTCAAATGGGTTAGGTTCTGTTTTTTCGGTAATGGCATGATCAAGGTTAATCAGTAATACCGCGTTACTAGGTGTAACTGTTTCGGATTTACTGCCCACGGAACTTACCATGGCGCCGATAATTCCAATCATAATAAAGAACATCAAGACACTGAAAATCAATATCCCTGTAATAGTCGCTAATACGTATTTAAAAAATGCTTTCATCAATAATTTTTTGTCGCTGTCGTAAAAATAAGTTATTATTTGAATTATCCTATTAACAATTCTTATATTAAACACATGAATCAGGTTTACGTTTTGTTAGGTGCTAATATTGGCGATCCATTAAATCAACTTGCACAGGCACGCGAACAGATTAGTCGGAAATTAGGACATATCGAGCAAGCATCCAGCATCTATGAATCTGAGGCTTGGGGTGAAGAAGACCAGCCCATTTTTTTAAATCAAGTGTTATTAGTAGAAAGCGAGCTTTCTGCAGAGGAATTTTTACAGATTGCTTTAAGTATAGAGAATGATTTAGGAAGAATCCGCTTTAAGAAATGGGGTTCTCGTGTAATAGACATCGATATGCTATACTATAACGAGGAAATTATTGATTCTGAGAATTTGAAGATACCACATCCATTTTTACATCAACGCAACTTTACCCTAGTTCCTTTAGTCGAAATTTCGCCACAATATATACATCCGGTTTTAAAGAAATCAAACAAAGACTTATTATTGGGGTCAAAAGACCAATTGTTAGTGAATATTTTAAAATCATAATGAATTACAAGATCATTAATCCCGAATTCATCCTGTCAAACATGATGAACAATGTTGATGTAGTTAAGCAAATGATCGGAATGTTTTTAGGACAAGGAAAGGAAGATTTCCAAGAACTTAAACAAGCCATAGGGAAGGAAGATTACATAGAGATCAAAAGTAAAGCACATCACATTAAGCCAACTATGGAATATATTGGTGCCAGCAACATCAGACTACAATTCCAGGAACTAGAATCGCAAGCAGAAGCAAAGGCAGCATTCTCGGACATCCAGCAGATTTTCACCAAACTAGAACAAGATTTTACCCTAGCGATGGAAGAACTGGAAGATTATGCCTCTACTTTGTCTTGATTATCCAGTGACTTTTCGGAAGAAAAATGGATGTAAGAAAAGAAAATATAGAGTACCAGAATAATCGGAAGAGCTAAAAATTTCAAGAAAATCAATAATATAACACTTGTTATTAGGAACAGGTATTTATACTTATTGACCGCCCACTTCAAAGAACTCAACTTCATAGAGAACAGTTTTATCTCGGAGACCAGCAATAAACTGGATACGATCGTAATCAACAATAACACATAAGTATTGATGATTGCCGGAAACTGCTGTGCTATAAAAGGAAGTGAAATAATAACAAAGGTATTCATAGGTGTGTTCACACCGATAAAGTCTGTAGTTTGTCTGGTATCGATATTGAATTTAGCTAAACGTAATGCGGAGAATACCGTCAGGATATAGGCTAAATAAGGTAAATACTCATTCGTAGTCGACTCTTTTAATAACATGTAAAGAATCGTACCTGGTAAGAAGCCAAAGCTTATCACATCCGCTAAAGAGTCCAATTCCTTTCCAATCAATGATTTTACGTGTAATGCTCTAGCCGACATTCCATCAAAGAAATCGAATATCCCGGAGGCAAGGACACAGTAAAAAGCATAGTTAAACTCCCCGCGCAAAGCCATGATCACACCGATACATCCGGAAAAAAGATTGAGGGAGGTTATGGTATTTGGAATGTATTTCTTCATAAATAAAAAAAAGCCATCTTCTTAACAAAGATGGCTCAAAAATATCAATTAATCATGGCATTTTAGCCATTCATACTAATTAAAAATTCGGAATTGGACTTCGTACCACGCATTTGAGTCAATAAGAATTCCATAGCTTCTTGAGAATTCATATCCGCCAAATGGTTTCTTAATACCCACATACGTTGCATTTCCTCGCGATCAACCAATAGGTCATCACGACGCGTGCTGGATGCTGTCAAGTCAATTGCAGGGAAGATACGTTTGTTAGACAATTTACGATCCAACTGCAATTCCATGTTACCAGTACCTTTGAATTCCTCGAAGATTACCTCATCCATTTTAGAACCTGTCTCGGTCAAGGCAGTAGCTAAAATAGTAAGTGAACCACCGTTTTCAATGTTACGGGCAGCACCAAAGAAGCGCTTAGGTTTGTGTAAAGCATTCGCATCCACACCACCTGAAAGAATCTTTCCAGATGCCGGAGCTACGGTATTATAGGCACGTGCAAGACGTGTAATGGAATCCAATAGGATAACCACATCATGTCCACACTCTACCATACGTTTTGCTTTTTCCAATACGATGTTAGCAATCTTTACGTGCCGATCAGCAGGCTCATCAAAAGTAGATGATACTACTTCTGCACGTACGCTACGTGCCATGTCTGTTACCTCCTCTGGACGCTCATCGATTAATAAGATAATCAAATAAACCTCTGGGTGATTCTTAGCAATGGCATTAGCTACTTCTTTCAACAAGTTCGTTTTACCTGTTTTCGGTTGAGCTACGATCAATCCACGCTGACCTTTACCGATTGGGGTAAATAAGTCCATGATTCTAGTCGAATAATTACCTGGACCTAAGTCAAGATTTAATTTCTCATCCGGGAATAATGGCGTTAAATAATCAAATGGTACACGGTCTCTAACCTCTGCAGGATCTTGACCATTAATCGCTTCTACACGAACTAATGGAAAATATTTTTCACCTTCTTTCGGAGGGCGAATACATCCACGCACATTATCACCAGTCTTAAGACCGAATAATTTAATCTGCGATTGCGATACATAAATATCGTCTGGAGAAGTCAAGTAATTATAATCCGAAGAACGAAGGAATCCATATCCATCAGACATGATTTCCAATACACCCTCATTGACAATAACATTATCAAAGTCAGTAGCATTTGATTTTGCTGCTGCTGGTTCAGGTGGAGTGGAAGGTCTTGGGGTTTCTACTTGTTCAGGTTCGGAAGGAGCACTAGGGAAATCAATTTTGGGTTGTTCTTCTTCTGAAGATTTCTTACGACCTACTGCAACAGGCTCTGCAACCTTGACGGTACGTACGCGCTTGCGCGGACGATCTGCACCTTCAAACTCTTCTGTCTCGGTAGCTGGCGCTTCTTCAGAACGAGCTTGTTGTGCCTCTTGGGCTATTACAGTAATACGATCTATTAACTCTTGCTTTCTAAGCTTTTCGGCATCACTGATACCAAGAACTTTAGCGATCTCGCGCAATTCAGACACGAGTTTCGTATTCAATTCATTAATATCCATTAATTTATTCTATGATTTATAGGATTTTTTATTTTTAAATGAAATTGTATTTCTCAAAACTTCTTGAATGTAAGATGGGATTCAGGTAAATCAAAATCTTTTCTTTAACAGATTTTCCATATACCTTACTGAAAGACAATTTTTAGAACCGCCACAAAGAAAAAAAGAAGAAATGTAATTTCAAAAGAAAAATAGTAATTTTTTTTCAATTCCTCACTATCTAAAGGACAGACAAACTTAGTAAATTGTTTTAGCACTCTGTTAATTTATAAGATAAATCAAAAAAAAATTCTTTATTTGTGTCTTTAAAATTATAAATCAGCTAAGATTCATATGAATAACCAACAAACAAACACCAATTACCCCGCACTGTACACCCTCATTGTGGTGTTCTTTTTCTGGGGATTTATCGCCGCTGGTAACAGTGTCTTTATTCCTTTCTGTAAAAATTATTTCCATCTAGATCAATTTCAATCCCAATTAATTGACTTTGCTTTCTATACGGCATATTACATTGGAGCACTTTTGCTATTTATCTTTGGTACAATCTCCGGAAAAGATCTTGTCGGCAAGTGGGGATATAAACGAAGTATTGTTTATGGTTTGTTATTCTCCGCCTTAGGTGCTGCTGCCATGATTGTTGCTGTTGAGGTGAATATCTACCTTGGAATGTTAATTGGATTATTTATCGTAGCCTTAGGATTCTCCCTACAACAAACTGCTGCAAACCCCTTTGCGGTGTTATTAGGTGATCCTAAAACCGGTGCATCTCGTGTAAACCTTGGTGGTGGTATTAACTCCTTAGGAACGACTATTGGCCCCTTAATTATTGGATTTGCCTTATTTGGTACTTTTGAAACCATCTCCGATGATCAGATTGCAAATCTGCCTTTAAATAAAGTGGTTTATCTCTATGTAGGTGTTGGTCTATTGTTCCTATTAGCCTCTGCCCTATTTTACTTTTCCAAGAAAGTTCCTGATGGTTACAATTTAGAACCTATGGAGCCTGCTAATAAAGCCAGAACAACCTTAATCATTATGACTGTGCTTTTATTATGTGCATTTATTCCTGTGTTCACCAGTTATAATTCTGATGCAGCACTTGAAATAGAGAAGTTAAAAGAATTAGTAAAAACCAACACGGACATCAGCATTGCTGAGAATCTGAAGGCTTTATCGCATAAACTAGAGCTGAGTCGTATGTTCTGGTTACTAGGAGCTTTGGTAGTGGTTGTTGGTGGATTGTTATTTTCATACAGTTCAGCTAAAAAGAACCCAGCAGGTTGGGGAGCTATGAAATACCCGCAATTGGTATTGGGTATGTTAGCCCTATTTGTCTATGTAGGGATAGAAGTAGCTATTGGTTCTAACCTAGGCGAATTATTAACTTTAAAAGAATTCGGGAATTTACAATCGTCTCAGATCACGCCCTATGTAAGTATGTATTGGGGCGGTATGATGATTGGGCGTTGGGCAGGAGCAATCACTGCATTTAATTTAACCAGTTCCAGAAAGCAATTATTAACTATTATTGTTCCAATAATAGCCTTTAGTATCATTATCGGCGTCAATACGATGGCTGGCTTTGACATGTCTGTATTGTACTTCTACATCATCTGTGTGGCAATTCAAATTGTTGCCTTCTTTATCAGTAAAGAGAAACCAGTTCGCACGCTTATTATCTTCGGAACCTTTGGTTTATTAGCTATGATTGTCGGGTTATTATCCAGCGGTACTGTTGCGATTTATGCATTCCTTTCAGGTGGTTTAGCTTGTTCCATTATGTGGGGTTCAATCTTCAGTCTATCCATCCAAGGATTAGGCAAATATACAGAACAAGGATCTGCGTTTTTAGTCATGATGATTTTAGGTGGAGGTATCATCCCGCCTATCCAAGGAAAACTGTCGGATATCATTGGTATCCACAACTCTTATATCGTTCCAGTGATTGGCTTTGTGTACATCATTATCTTTGCAATTTTGGTTCGTAAATTCTTAACGAAACAAGGTATTAATATTGATGATATTGAAGCTGAGGGCGCTCACTAAATAGCCAACTAATTGTAAAAAATACACTAAGTAGTTAAACATTTCTTAACCTTACAAGAAGCTCACAATCAGTAGATTGTGAGCTTTTATGTGTAATTACACCATTTTTCGATAGCTTTTATTTTGATTATATCGCATAAAAATTCTTATTTTTAGCAATAAATCCCTTATTTTGGGGACAGTACTTAAAAATTACCATTGTAAAACGAACAAACAAGTTAATAAAATTTAAATCTATTAGATAATGATAATAATTGCAGATGGAGGGTCTACAAAAACAAACTGGTGTTTGTTAGATGATTCTAATAAAAAGATCTATTTCAACACCGAGGGTTACAACCCATATTTTGTAGATAGCGATTACATTGTTGCATCCCTTAAAAAAGGACTACCACAGGATATTCCATTCGAAAAGATCACTGAGGTAAATTATTATGGTGCAGGTGTACACAATGAAGAGAAGGCAAAGATTGTAGAAGACGCTATCCAAGTGGTATTCCCACAAGCTAAAGTCGAAGTTGGCCATGACTTATTAGCTGCTGCTCGTGCATTATTAGGAAATAATCCAGGATTTGCTGCAATTCTTGGAACAGGTACAAACTCCTGTATTTATGATGGTAAAGATATTACCCACAACATTGACTCTGCAGCTTATATCTTAGGCGATGAAGGAAGTGGAAGTTATATCGGAAAGAAATTATTGACAGACTTCATCCGTGGGCTTATGCCTAAGGATGTAGCTGAAGTATTCTACGAAACATACAAATTATCTCCAGACGAAATTATGGATAATGTATATACAAAACCACTAGCAAACCGCTTCTGCGCTAGCTTCAGCAAGTTTGTATATGACAACAACGTGAATCTTCAATATACACGTAAAATCGTTGATGATGCTTTCGAAGCATTCTTCAATAACTTGGTTAGCAAATACCCAGACTACCAAACCTATACATTTAACTGTATCGGTTCAGTAGGCTACAACTTCCGTAATGTACTGGAAGAAAAAGCTACGCAATATGGCATGAAAGTAGGAAAAATCCTTCGCTCCCCTATTGATGACCTGGTTCAATTCCACATCAATAGAGCACAAAGCGTTGCATAAAATACAAAAGGCCCCATAAGGGGCCTTTTGTAGTATTTAGTAGTAAGTATTTAGTAATTAGACCTATGGCGGGATAATATCTTTGCTATTAACAACTCAAAGCAACGCGAAGAGTCTTTCTCCCTTCACAGCAGACACGGAATAGAGCAGTAAAAGGATAGCATAATTTGTGTCCATGTATAAAAAAAGAAAGGAACAACGATAACACTGTTCCTTTCTTTTTTTACGCTATAAGACCTGAATTCCACCCCTCTAATAGCGCAGCGGTCTCATATCTCATATCTAACAGCGCAGCGGTGTCTTATAATGAATAAGTCTCGCCAATCTCTGGCAAAGTCAAAGTCAAATCAGCTTCGCTGAATAACTTTTCTGTTGCGTCATGATCAATTTTAATAGGCGGGAATGAGTCAAAGTGTGTACCAATGATATTTTGGCATTTCACAAATTGGGCTGCGATTACTGCATCTTCAGCGTCCATGGTATAGTGACCACCGATTGGTAGGAATGCATAATCAATATTAAAACGTTCCAACAATTTCATTTCCATAGTAAGGGCAGTATCTCCAGAAACGTAAATGGTCTTTCCATCCACGAAGAATACATATCCTACAGGAAAACCACCATATTGACCATCCGGAGTACTATTGGAATGTGCTGCAAATACCATTTTCACTTTACCAAAAGGAAGATGTACTGTACCACCCAAGTTAAATTCAATCACCTTATCCTTTGCAATCCCTTGTTTTCTAACCCAAGCAGCAGTCTCCACAATACTAACGACCACTGCATCTTTACTCTTTTGAGCGGTTACCAAATCAGCAACATGATCTTCATGACCATGTGTTAAGAAGATATAATCAGGACTTAAATCCTCAGCTTTTAATGATTTTGCGAGTGGATTGTAAGTCACAAATGGATCTAACAATACTTTGGTGCCATTAAAGTCGAATTCAAAACACGAATGTCCGTAATAAGTATATTTCATGATTTGCTTATTTATTACCGAATAAATTTCCTAATCCACCAAAACCACCAAGTAAATCTTGTGATGCTGCTTGCATCTCTGTTTGCGAGATGTTCTCAGCCTGGCTAATGGCTTTATTTATCGCTACGATCAATAGCTCCTCCAATTCTTCTCTATCCGCTTCAGCTAAAAATTCTGGATCAATCTTAACCTCTCTAATTTCTTTATTTGCTGTAGCAATAACACGGATCTTTCCGCCTTCAGCCTCTCCTGACACCGATACATGATCCAATCTATCCTTAATTTCTTTCGCTTTCTGTTGCGCCTCAAATAACTTATCAAACATAATTCTCTTTGTTTTTAACCATTCCAAAATACGAATTATTTACTAATCTTGACAAACTTTGTAGGTTCTTTTAAGCAGCTTGATTACCTTTGCAGCTACAATTATTCATACAAATGGATCAACTAAAACATTATACGGAAATAGCCAACGAATTGGAAGGACGCAATCCTCAAGCTTTTGAAACATTGGAAGAAGAAATCAACATCCTCATCCACAAGCTGAAGTTCATCCCAATGGAAAGCCGTCCAAATGTCCTTATCCAACATTTAAACAGCAGTGTTATTGACCAGGATTACCTAGAGGAAATCATGCAAGTTGCAGGGGGTAAATTACTTGCCAGCAATCAAGACTTAAACGAAGCTGATTTCTTAATCTTTATTCACGACGCTCCAGATTTCTTCAGCAAGCTTCCACAACTTCTGGAAACTCAATACGCAGAAATCAAAGCCGTAAAAGACAACCAAATCTATATCATCAATAAAGCAAAGTTCGGAACTGTAAAATCCGATTACCTACAAGATATCGAGATCCTTGCCGAAATCGTACAATCCAAATATTTCATCTATGGACACGAAGGAAATAGCTGGGTTAAGTTCTCTATGAGTATATAGTAGTTAGTATTTAGTAATTAGACCTTAAGTCAATACCTTATGGATAAAGCACTTAAGATCTAATTACCTTGAATATTTCCAACTTCTAAAATAAACTCTAACCCGCCCAAGTCTAACTACTAAATACTATATACCAAATACTAATTAAACTTCTTCCTCAACAGCTCATACAATTTATCGACTGTCTGGGGTTTAGTAGCCCAATTGTTTTTAAGGGCATAATTAGATTGCAGGAAGGCATCTGCTTCGGCGAAATTATCAAATCTATTTAGTAATTCGATGGCTTCGCTGTAGGCTAAGCTATAGCCATTAAAAAGATCTTTTATAAAAAGCAGCTTATCATTCAAGCTCACTGCAGTCTTCAAATCTACTATGGTTTCCGAGCTTCTACTGGACGATGTGTTGAATTGCTGCGCATGGGTCATGCCAGCTCTTTTCTGTTGCTGAATCAGCTCATTTAAGGTCAATGGACGATTTGGTTTCGCCTCTGCTTCCTTAGCCAAATCATTTAACGTAGCTTCTGGTTTAGCAGGCTCTTCAATACGCACCTCTTTCTCTTCAATTCGAACCTCATTAACAACAGGTTCTGTTGCGATTGGCTCTGCCTTTTCAACTGGTTTAACCTCCTCTTTAGCCTCTTGTTCGTAGGCAGGTTTTACCGATGTATAATTCGACTCAGGTGTGTGTACCGGACTCGATTGAGATTGGTAGCTAGCAGGTTCTTCAGAAACTGGAGCTTTCTTTTCTTCTGTATTTTCCGTTTGTTCGGTTTCCTTCTCCTCTTCGTATTGCTCAATCTCTGAAGCTTCTTCCGCAGCAACCTCTTGATCGTTTTCTGCTTCTTCTTTATATTCTTCTACATCAGGTTCCGGCTCTGATAAAGAATCAGTGATGGACGTCGTTGCTTCTTCAATCTCCTCATTATCCGTTTCCTTTGTATCTTCCACCTCTTCTTGCTCTTCTTTTCTTACTTCCTCATCCTGTTTGTTGCTTTCTGCACCAAATTGACTCGAGAATGGAATCTCTTCATGATATTCTTCTACCGAAGACACTTCCTCATCTACAGGCTCTACTTCTTGGATTTCCTCTTCTACCGGTTGGTTATCCGCTTCTTGTGCAGAAACTTCCACCGGAGGAGTGAAAATCGATTCTTCTGAAACAACAGACTTAGCAGACTGATTAGGATCCGCTTGCTCATTTGCTAAAATCGTCAGATGCTCCGCTAAATACTTAGCTTTCGCACTCAGCATCAGTAATTCCAAACGGTCTTTGCTCAAATCCTCTGAATTTAAAGCTGCATATCGCTCGTTTAAATCAACTAATAAATCTCCAATTCTTCCTAAAATATCCTGATTTGTATATGACATAGTCTTGTGTATTGATTCTAATTTTTGCTATCCGTTTTTTGGCAACTTATAAAAATTAAACAAACTGACTCTTACTTAGTTTAGGTTTTTATTTATAGCCTCTCCTTCAAAAATAAGATTTAATTCTGATATTCGTAAGCGAATAGGCCTAAGAAATTCAGGTTTCTTCAGCTAAAAACATCCTATTATTTTATAAATACGAGCAATCATCATGATGTTGTTTTCAGAACATAATTTTCATCGTCGTCGCGATAGTATCGGGAGCATTGAGGTTATTTGTGGATCAATGTTTTCGGGTAAAACAGAAGAACTTATCCGTCGGATGAAGCGTGCTCAATTTGCGAAGTTACCTGTAGAGATTTTCAAGCCTGAGGTCGATATCCGCTATGGATTAAACGAGGTCGTATCGCACGACAGCAATTCCATTCCTTCTACTCCTGTTGCCCATTCTTCCGCTATCCTCTTGCTGAGTTCAGAAACCAAAGTCGTTGGGATAGATGAAGCTCAATTCTTTGATGAAGAGCTTCCCGATGTTTGCATACAATTAGCTAATCGCGGTATACGGGTTATCGTTGCTGGATTAGATATGGATTATTTAGGCAAACCATTTGGTCCGATTCCAAACCTTATGGCGATTGCTGAGGAAGTCACCAAGGTACATGCCGTTTGTGTGCAATGTGGGGCTCCTGCAAATTATTCTTACCGAACCCAACAAAGTGATGCGCGTGTATTACTAGGTGAAAAAGAAAGCTACGAACCAAGATGCCGTAGCTGTTATTTTGAATTGGATACCGAGGATCCATGTTAATTTAAACTCCCCTATCCTATTTAAAGCCCAAAAAAGAACTAAAGCATAGATTCTTGTGTAGAATATCTACGTCTTTAAATCCCACTTGTTCCATCATCTTCAATTGAAAAAGTAAAGGTCTAGGCGAATCCTCTTTCTCGATATAAGCAAATACATGTTCCTGATAGGCTTTATCTTTCAACTCAACCAAGAAATCCCCATATCGCTCCGTATACATAAATTCTTGCAAAGCTGGACTATTTTGTTCCACCAAATCAAAAACCCATAGACTCCCCCCAGTTTTCAGCAGACTGTAAATTTTCTTTAAGGATTTTTCCCAATCTGCATCATCTCTCAAATGATGTAAAACAGCCGTAGCGATAATGACATCGTATTTATTCTCTTCCAAAGCAACAGTTCTAAAATCTCCCTTAAAGACTTGAACCAGTCCATTACTCACTTCTTCTACCCTTACTTTCGCTCGATCTAACATGGGCTGACTCAAATCAACCAAATCCACATTCACCTGATTATGTGTCTTCATAATGGTTTTAACGGCATAATTCCCGGCACCACATCCAATATCCAATAGATTTTCCAAATTCGGATATAAACGTTTGATACCATCCGTTATTAACTCCATGTTCAACACCGCATCAATCGTATTGGCTTGACTGCTTTCTAAATTAGAAAAACGCTCTACATCAGCATCAAAACGCTGTTCTATTTCTTCAATACTCGATTTATTCATACCCTAAAATTTATATTCTCAAATATAAAAGACCTATCAATACCTAAAAAATACTATTTTTATCATAAATCAATACCAAAAAGGTATCATGGAACTAAGACACATTCAATATTTCCAAGTTTTAGCCGAAGAATTGCACTTTGGCAATGCTGCAAAACGTCTGTTTATCTCCCAACCACCATTAAGTAGGCAGATTAAGGAATTGGAACTCGAATTAGGGGTCAGTCTCTTTACCCGAACGAACAAAAAAGTAGCTCTAACAGATGCAGGAAGATATTTATACACGCAGACAGCAAGCCTATTGCAACAGCTGTCACAGGTAAAAAATAACACGAAATTAATCCATGATCAATTATCAGGTGAGATTAAACTGGGTTTTATCAGCTCCACTTCGAAAGTTCTAATTGCTAGAATTCTTGAAGAATTGAAAACGAGCTATCCTGCTTTACAGATCAACTTATTTGAAGCCTCGAGCATCAAACAGTTAACAGCAATCCAAGAAGGTAAATTAGATTTAGCCATTATTCGTACGGACAGCATTCCTTCGGGAATCAATCAAACTTTACTATATCAAGAAGAACTTTGCCTAGTTGGTCCTGCAGGAATCAGAAATTGGAATGAAAGCATGAAACAATTGAATTTCATATCCTTCAACCCAAAGTATGCCCCGCAATATTACCAAGAAACGCTGGACTACTGTCAGCAACTTGGTATTGAACCAACTTTCCGACATCAATGCAATAACATGATTGCGATATTAGAATTAGTAAGCCTAGGTTTGGGATTAGCCATCGCTCCAAAAAGCATGTGCATAAACCGGAAGGACTTAAGCCTATTCAGCCCAAGCAGAAAAAATTTACAAATGATCAGTAAAGTCTATCTATGTATTCAGCTGATCTTCAAAACAGTCATTTAACAACATTGATCAAACAGATCACACGCACAGCTAATCAGCTACTGTAAGACAAAGAATGGTTATTTATCAAAAACTATAAGGCATAAAAAAAGCATCTTTTCAGATGCTTTTCTCAATTCTTATGAATTATAAATTTTTAATAATGGATTGATCCATTGGTGTTACTTTGGAACGATAGCGGTGTGCTAATTTACCATCTTTACCGATTAGGAATTTCTCGAAATTCCAGTTGATAGCACCTGTAAAATCAGGATTCTCAGCAGTAGTTAAGTACTTGAAAAGTGGATCCATCTTTTCTCCAGTTACATCAACTTTGTCTGACAATAAGAAAGTCACCCCAAAATTCTTTTCACAGAATTCAGCAATTTCCTTACTACTTCCAAATTCTTGATTCTTGAAGTTGTCTGATGGGAAACCAATAACCACTAATTTATCACCGTATTTCTTATGCAATTCTTGCAATTCTTTATACTGCGGTGTAAAACCACATTTTGAAGCTGTATTAACGATCAGCATTGGTCTTCCTTTAAATTCGGAAAGGGAAACCTTTTTTCCATCCAGCGTTTTAAAGCTATAATCATATACCGTAGGCTGTTGAAACAACAGGGTAAATACCATAATCAATGAATACATAATGTTTTCTATTATTTTTAAATTTCAACGTTCAATTCACGATTCACCACAAAGTGGAAAATCTCCTCTATAGGATTCTTCAATATCGTGCCAATCTTGACGCCATGTAGTGAGCACACCTCACGTAGATGCAGGTCAAAATGATAAGCAATCTGCCCTACAAAATGCACCTCATACTCCCAAAACTCAGGATAGGTCATCACATTGGTACGAACGAATTCATCAAAACCATTACGCAGTAAATTATCAATATAAGGATGCGCACGATTATCGCCCATAAACTTGGCAAAACTTGCTAAATAAGCATTCGGACGGTCGCGTTGATAAACATTCTTAATGATAATGTCCTTGGTGATGTGATGGGCTTCCTTGAATACACGCATTAAATCGCGAGGCATAGTTTCATACAGATAATCTGTAATCAATTGTTTCCCAAACCATGCACCAGACCCTTCATCTCCTAGCACATAGCCATTGCCGTGCACACTCGGAGCTAGAATTTCACCATCAAAAAAACTAATATCAGAGCCTGTTCCCAGGTTACATATCAATCCTTTGCTTTCGCCAAAGGTAGCATAGGCTGAACCTAGAATATCGCTCTCTACAGAAATGTAGGAGCTCGGAAATATTTCTGATAAGGCATTAGACACCAACTCCCGACGATCGGGGGTGGAACATCCAGCTCCAAAAAAATACACTTCATGTATCTCATTGATGTATGGAATAATTTCCTGTACATCAGACATGGTATTGGTTATTTCTTTTTCACTTACAAAAAACGGATTGAGGCCTTTGGTACTGAAACTTAATGGTTTACTATCTGGAAGCTGGAGCATCCAGTCTGATCTTGATGAACCACTATCTGCAACTAAAATCATATTGTTAAAATATCATCAAACCCAAATATACAAAATTACAAATGGCTCTAACAAAAATAATCGCTATTGTTTTAGGACAGAACAGCTTAGCAATGGAGAATATTTTTATAAAGCTCGTAACAGTTTGCAATAAGAACAAAGCAATCCCCAAAATCGTTCTGTAATATTATCGTGAAAATTGTTTTTTACCAGCACTTTAGCCTTGTCTTTATTTATCCTTTTCTATCTTTAGGTCAATCATTTTAACCTAATTAGATTATGATAAAATTTCGAAAGCCTTATTGGTTGTTGGCCCTAGCATGGATTTCCTTTCATCCGCTTCAGGCTCAACAGATCAGCAGCCCCAAAGAACATTTTGGTTTTAATATTGGTGATGATTACCAATTGGCAAACTATACACAGACAGAGGCATACTTCCATAAGCTCGCCAAACAATCTGACCGTGTTAAGCTTCAAGTCATTGGAAAAACTGAAGAAGGTCGCGAACAATTGATGTTAATTATCAGCTCTCCTGAGAACTTAAAAAATATCGATCGTTTCCAAAACATCTCCAGAACAATGGCGCAAGCGAACATACCGGAGGTGGAAGCGCGTAAATTAGCAAAAGAAGGAAAATCGGTCGTGTGGATTGACGGTGGATTACACTCCAATGAAGTAGTAGCTACTCACCAACTGATTCAAACGGCTTATTTGTTAGCAAGTTCTAACAACGAGGAAACTCAAAGAATTCTAGACCAGTCCATCATTCTACTTACTCATGCCAATCCTGATGGACATGAATTGGTAGGCGATTGGTATATGCGCGAGTCCGATCCTTTAAAAAGATCAACCGGATATATCCCCAAATTGTATCAAAAGTATGCGGGACATGATAATAACCGTGATTTTTTCATGCTAAATCTAAAAGAGAGTCAAAACATCGCGAAACAATTATTTGTAGAATGGGTTCCTCAAATCATGTACAACCACCACCAAACAGCGCCTGCAGGTGCTGTGGTAGCGGGAGCACCTTATCGTGATCCTTTCAACTATGTTTTCGACCCTTTATTAATGTCGGGCATTGATGCCCTCGGAGCAGCCATGTCTTCACGAATGAATGCAGAAAACAAACCAGGCTACACCGCCAAAGGAGGGTCTGTATTCTCGACTTGGTATAATGGCGGACTTAGAACAACGACTTATTTCCACAATGTAATCGGTCTATTAACCGAAATCATTGGTAACCCTACACCCTATGAAATCCCACTTGTGCCGAGTCGTTTAATCCCTTCAAGCAATACGCAAAACCCGGTAGTGCCTCAAAAATGGCACTTCCAACAGTCGATAGATTATTCAGTTTCTTTGAATTATGCGGTAATGGGTTATGCCAGTCGTTATAAAGATGAGGTACTTTACAACATCTATCGCATGGGCAGAAACTCCATTGAACGAGGTTCCAAAGACTTTTGGCCATTATCTCCATCAAAGGTTGCCATCATCGACACAGCACTCAATCAAGCTCGCAGAAAAGGAAACAACCAGGTAAACCGTTCTCAAGTTCAAAATATTCTTGGCGAACTTTTTCAAAATAAAGATCTTCGAGATCCTAGAGGATATATCATTCCAGCGGATCAAGCCGACTTCAGCACCGCTAAGAAATTCTTAAATGCCTTAATTCAAAATGGCATTCAGGTTCAACAAGCGAATAACAGCTTTACGGTAAACGGCAAGTCCTATCCAAAAGGATCTTATGTGATCAAGACCAATCAGGCATTCCGTCCACATATCCTCGATATGTTTGAGCCACAGGATCACCCAGATGATTTTGAATACCCAGGCGGCCCTCCTATCCCACCGTACGATGCCGCAGGATGGACTTTAGCATACCTAATGGATGTGAAGTTCGATCGTATTCTAGATGACTTCCAAGGTCCTTTTGAAAACCTAAACATTGGTGAGATCATCCCTATTAAAGCAACGAATAAACCTGTTGGCAAATACATCAAATTGCCTGCAAATATCAACGATAGCTATAAGATTGCTAACCAGCAATTGAACCAAAAATCAAAGGCTTGGCGCGATCAAGTATCTGGTGATTTCTACGTAGAGAATAATCAAAAAGTAGACTTAACATTTGATGCTTCGGGTGTTAATGCACTTCCGAAATCTGCCAAACCATTAAAATCTCTTCGCATTGGCCTATGGGACAGCTACGGTGGCTCTATGCCGTCTGGCTGGTTGAGATTCCTTATGGAACAAAATGCCTATAATTTTGAAGTGGTGTACCCCTCTGCAATTGACAAAGGAAGTCTGAACGCCAAATACGATGTGTTGATATTCCCAGGAAACTCTATTCCTCGATACATTGGAACAGGTAATCCAACCGTTTCCCGTGGAGGAAACTTGGAAATGCCGGAGAATATTCCAGCAGAATACCAAGAACGTTGGGGTCGCTTATCGGTCGATAAATCAATCCCTATATTGAAAGATTTTATGGAAAAAGGCGGCAAGGTAATTACCATTGGCAACAGCTCAGATCTGGCAGAACATTTGAACCTAGCGGTAGAAGATGCCTTAGTAGATGCAGATCACAAACCCCTAAAACGTACAGACTTCTATACTCCAGGATCGGTAATAATTGCTCATGTTGGCCAAAACAACCCAAGCACTTGGGGTTATGGTGAAAAGATCGACCTATATTACAGCAATGATAACCTCTACAAAATCAAGGATGAGAAAATCAAACCATTGTTATGGTTTGCAAGTGATCAGGTTTTGAAAAGCGGATGGTCATGGGGAGAAAAATACCTTAAAGACGGTGTTTTAGCTTTCGAAACACCTATTGGAAAAGGAAAACTAGTATCCTTCGGAAATGATATCAATTTCCGTTCACAAACTCACGGAACATTCAAATTGCTATTTAATCAATTACAATAAGTTTTAACAATAATTCATCAAAGGGAGTAAGCTAAATTCAAAACAGTTTACTCCCTTTTTTATGTCGAGAATTCCTGCATATTCCATGGTGCTTTCAAGGGGTTTTCCAGGGGTTTGATTCGACACTCTTTCGGATCTCCTTCGGAACTTGTTCGGATCTCCTTCGGATCTCGTTCGGTTCCGACCGAACGAGATCCGAACAAAATCCATATCAGATCCGTAAAAATTCCTTGAGTGTATCAAAGGAAACACGAGTAAATTATGATGAGATAACAGACGACAGACAACAGAAAATAGATAGGAATTAGATAGGAGATATGAGACTGCTATGCTATTAGATTTGAGACAAAAGAAATCTGTCTAAAAGACTTATTGGCGTAATAAGACATACCACTCAGAGCGAAGCGAAGAGTCTGTTTTACCTTCAAATTAAACTTTCTAGGTAGTACGTTAGGTAGGGGCGGTACTGAGTGAGTTTGAGGTTAGGGGGGCACCCCCCGACGAAAACGAACGGAATGTCCGCCCGTTTTAAAAACCAGTTGTAAGTGTTTTTTTTTAGATATTATTTATTAACGGGCGATGCATGCATCGACCCTACCAAAAATCGTGATCTAATTAGTAAAAACGATGATAACCGTAGGGTCGAAGCATGCTTCGACCGTTTAAATTAGACTCAAAATCTAATGTCTTGCTTCGAAAAATAAATAGGGTGGTGGATTATTTTATAGGCGGTCGATGCATGCATCGACCGATTAAAATCATTATTAAAAACAAATTATTATGGAAAAAATATATAGTTTGAAGTTCGTTCATCTTCGATGAACGATGACGTGGTCTTATGGGGGTTAAGAAAGACTCTTCGCTTTGCTCTGAGTTGTAAATGTTTTACTTGCAGTAAATTGCGGACGATGCATGCATCGTCCGATTAATATAAACTCAAAATCGAGTATTTCAATTCGAAAAATAAACAGGGTTATGAATTGTTTTATAAGCGGTCGATGCATGCATCGACCCTACAGCTAACCGTAAATTAATCCCTTCTCACCTCCGCTTCACCCCTACTATCTAACAGCGAAGCGGTCTCCTACTTTCCCAACAAAGCCGCTTCAATCAATTCTCCGTAGAAATCAGATTCTTTTCTACCTGATGCTCGTACTTGTTGAGGGATAAAGCTTTGAGCAGTTTGACCCGGTACAGTATTGATTTCTATAAAGAAAAATTTATCAGTATTGTTTTCGATAAAGAAATCGACGCGAACCATTCCTTTACAGTTTAATCGGATATAAATCTCTTGGATTAATTGGTCTGCAAGGTCTTTTTGTGCTGCTGTCAAATCGGCAGGGGTGATTTCCTCCGTAAGGCCTGGTGTATATTTCGCTTCGAAGTCGAAGAATTCACGTGTGGTCTTCACTTCCGTTGCGGGAAGTACTTGCAATTCGCCTTTGGCATTTCTATAAATACCTTGAGAAAATTCGCGGCCTGTTACAAACTCTTCAACCAACACTTGCTTTCCGGTATTCTCCGCATCATAAGCATTATTCAATGCTTCGGGAAGCTCTTCCCAAGTCTTTACCTTGCTCATACCAATACTACTGCCACCGGCATTCGGTTTTACAAATAATGGTAAAGCAAGTTTTTCTTTTACAAGGTCAGCTGCTGCTGGACGGTGTTCCTCAAAAAGTAAGACCGATTGAGCTACATTTAGATTGGGAATATCCTGAATAATGGCTTTCGTATAACCTTTATTCATGGTTAATGCAGAAGTTAAAGCAGAGCAAGTAGTATAAGGTAAACCAATCATGTCAAAATAACCTTGCAACCTGCCATCCTCACCAGGAGTTCCATGAATAATAATAAATGCTACATCAAAGTTGATTTTCTCATTCAGGTTCAAGGAGAAATCCTGACGGTCAATTTCATATTTCACTCCCTGTTCATCGGTATAAAACCAAGAGTCTAAACCAAGGTTAATGGTATAAACATCGTATTTTTCCTTATCAATTTGGGAATAAACAAATGCCGAGCTTTTGAATGAAACTTCCGCTTCACCGGTATATCCGCCTGTAATTAGAGCAACTTTAGTTTTCATATGTATAATTCAAGAAGCAAATATAATTTGAGATACGAGATAAAACGAATATTTTTGCGCTTATATTCATGCCTGATTGTTAGAATTCCGAAAAATGGAATTAATATTGTTAGGACAAACATAAAAAAGCAAAAGATCAATGTCGAAATTCTTTTTATACCTAAGAACGGATGCGTTCAGGAAAAACCTTATCGGATCCATTATTTTCTTAGTGGTTCTTTTTGTTGTTGTTTATTTTGGTTTAAAACTCTACACCAAACATGGAGACTCACAAGAAGTGCCCGTATTAAAGGGTTTACATATTTCTGAGGCATTAAGTGTTTTAGATAAAGCTGGATTAGAATATGAAGTGGATTCCATTTATCAGATGGATGCCAAGCCGGGCTTGGTCATTGATCAGGATCCAGATCCACAAGCGCATGTGAAGAGTCGTCGTACGATCTATTTGACTATTATTACACAGACTGCACCAGAAATTGCTTTTCCAGAGGTATTGGACAAGACTTTCATTGAAGCTTCAGCAATCTTAAAAAATCACTCTTTAAAAATTGCGGACACTACTTATATCAATGATATCGCTCGCGATGTGGTATTAGATGTCAAATTTGCAGGTCAGCCTTTACGTGCAGGACGCATGGTTCCAAAGGGTTCTAAGATTAGTTTAGTATTAGGAAATGGACGTGGTGATAGTGAGGTAGAGATTCCAAACCTATTGGGATTACCATTAAGCGAGGCTAAATTTGCTTTGGCAGGTGTCGGTTTGACCTTAGGTGGTGTTACCTTCTCCGATGGATCTAATGATTCCTTAAACTCGGTTATTGTGAAACAAAGCCCTGATACTAGCGCACGTATTATTTCCATTGGTTCAGCTATACATGTTACATTAGCGAAGCCAGCAGCAGAAACTCCAACTACTCCAACAACACCTCAACAAAATCCATAATATGGCAACGAATAGTAAAAAGAGCAAAACCTCCCTTTATATTGGATTATTAATTCTTGTCCTCGGATTAACGGTGGCAGGTACTGCCTACTTTATGTTTATGGCTCCTTCCATCGCAACTGATGAAGAATATTTTTATGTAAAAACTGACGAGCCCTATGCAGAGGTCATGAAACGTATAGAATCAGAAGGAATTGTGAAGAACAGCAGTCTATTCAACTATGCGGCGAAATTCATGGATTTGGAGAAGACAGGTATTAAAGCGGGACGGTATAAATTATCTAAGGATTTAAGCAACCGTCGCTTTATTGGAAACCTTCGTGCAGGCTATCAAGATGCCGTAAAATTTCGTTTCCAAAATATTCGTCTCAAAGAAAACTTTGCAGGTCTCTTAGGAAAAGAGTTTGAAGCAGATTCTTTGGCATTCTTAAACCTATTGAACGATGAGGCTTTGGCGGAAAAGTATGGATTCAATAAGGATAATTTCTTTACCATGTTTATCCCAAACACCTATGAAATCTACTGGAACACAAACCCTAAGGAAGTCATAGACCGTTTTTCTAAGGAATATGAAAAATTTTGGAATGCAGACCGAAAAGCAAAAGCAGCAGCATTAAACCTAACCCCTCAAGAGGTTAGCGTATTAGCATCCATCGTAAAAGGAGAAGCTTTACATGTGGATGAAATGCCAAAAATCGCAGGTTTATATTTAAACCGATTGAAAAAAGGCATGTTATTACAAGCCGATCCTACGGTTATTTTTGCCAATAATGATTTCACTATTCGCCGAGTATTAAACAAACACTTGGTTATTGATAATCCATACAATACTTATCGTTTCAAAGGACTTCCTCCGGGACCTATTATGATGCCAAGCATTGCTTCCATTGATGCGGTATTAAATTACGCGCAACACGAATACATCTATATGTGTGCAAAGGATGATTTTTCAGGATACCATTTGTTCGCTACGAACGTTGCAGAACATCAGATCAATGCCCGTAAGTTCCAAAAAGCATTAGACGCTAGAAACATCAAGAAATAAACATGTTTAGTTTTAAACACCATATCCGCGTTCGTTATGCGGAGACAGACCAGATGGGCTATGTCTATTATGGGAACTACGCCACCTATTATGAGGAGGCCAGGACAGAGATGCTACGCAGTACTGGGTTTTCCTATAAGGAACTAGAAGACATGGGTGTGATGCTGCCTGTTACAGATCTGAACTGTAAATTCATTAAAGCGGCGAAATATGATGATTTAGTAACGATTAATATCTATATTCGGGAAAAGCCAGGCATTCGTATTAAATTTGAATACGAGCTATTTAACGAAGCGGGCGAGCTGCTAAACACCGGTTATACCCAATTGGTATTTGTAGATATGGAACGAGGTCGTCCATGTAAGCCACCACAAGTATTCGTTGACAAGATGGCTCCATATTTTGGAGAATAAATGAAAAGAGTACAAGATCAACTTCTTCGGTTTAAACCTTATGACCAACTCATAGAATGGTCAAAAGGTGCTACATTACCTGGATTTGGGAAGTTACCACTGTATACTGTATTGGCCTTTTTCTTTCAGGAGATCGCTCGAGAGTCCATCTTAAACAAAGCTTCTTCCCTAGCCTACAATTTTATGTTGGCAATCTTTCCAGGAATCATCTTTGTATTTACGCTTATCCCCTATATTCCAGTTGATAATTTCCAGGAACAACTGCTGGACCTAATCCAATTGGCATTGCCAAACAATGCTTTTGAGGTATTGCAAACAACCTTAGTGGACATCATTAAACGTCAGAACTCCGGTTTATTATCGGCGGGTTTTGTGCTCTGTACGTTCTTCTCGACCAATGGGATGACAACCTTAATGATGACCTTCAATAAAGCCGCGCTTTCAAAGGAATCGAGAACTTGGTTACAGCGTCGTATCATTGCTTTGGGATTGGCGATTGCTATCGTATTAGCATTGGCCGTTGGGATTGCTTTATATGCAGGATCAAACTACTTAATCAACTACCTAAAATCACATATTGATTATGACTTAAAATGGTTTTGGGCCATGCTGATTAAGACTGCTCAGTGGCTAATTCTCTTCAGTATCTATTTTTTTACAGTCAGTTTGATCTACAAATTTGGACCAAGCTCTACAAAAAAATGGAAATTATTCACTCCCGGAGCTACCTTAGCAACCTTCTTGGCCATGCTTTCCTTCTCCCTTTTTACCTTCTACATAAACAACTTTGGAGCGTACAATAAACTATACGGATCTATCGGTACATTGATCGTAGTGATGATTTGGATGTATATTAACGCTTTAATATTAATTATTGGATTTGAATTAAACGCAAGTATTGCTCTATCAAAACAGAGTATAAAAATAGTCAAACCTAGGGTGTATAATTCCTTTAAGCCAGACAAAACTTAAATAACCCATGTAACAATTAATAACGCTTTTTAATTAACTTTGCACGATCTATGGAAGATAAAGAAATATTAAGAAGCAGTAAACGAAACAGAAATGTTCGTAATATCCTATTATCCTCCATCATCGTATTGTTCATTACGTTCGTCGTAGTTTTCCTATTTTCTTTTATCCAATATAAATCCATTCAAAATAGAATTCAATCTATCTACGTGGCTATCAATGGGGATAAAAATGATTTCAGTGAATTACTGAATCTATTCAATGAGGCAGAGAACAGTTTCCGTAATTTTTCGATTTCTTATAATAAACAAGATTACGACACCTACAGGGACCGTTTGACACATTTAAAGTCTGCAGTTGACTCCTTAATAAAAACTAAAGATTTTATAACCTTAGGAAATTCCGAATCTTCCAACTCCACACGGGTTACTGACCTTTTACCTAAATATCATTCGTTAAATGCCAAGGTTGATTCAATGCTTTCAGCATCAGAATTACTAAAGGACATTCAAGCAAAAGCTTCCGATGATTCCATGTTTCGCCTCCCTAAGCAGAATTCAATTGCAGACACCGATAGGTTTCAGTTGCAAAATGAGCGAAATACACAATTGGTCATTAAGCGTAAGCCATTATTGCAACGAATTTTTCAGAAAAAAGAAGATACAGTTTCGGTTAATGGGTATGACACGTATAATGTTGAAAAAACAGAGATTTTCAAAACTTTGGAAGAGATTATCTCGGAGAATAATTTGCAAACTGCTGAAAAGCTGAAGGAGCTTCGTTCAACAATGTCCCAGCTGCGTAAGAATGAAAGAGCCTTATTAGCGGATAATTTCACCCTCTTACATAGTGCCAATCAATTGATTCGAATGATTCACGATGAACGCATCGATATTCAACGCGGGAATACAGATCGTGAATTAAGTACCTTAATTGCCAGTACCGATACTTTCCGTTGGCAGATTATTGTTTCCTTGACTTTCGTATTTATTATTATTTGTATTCTGGTCTATTACCAATTCTTCTCCGCTTATTATGAACGTAAGCTGATGGAAGAAAAAGTGTATGCATCCAAGTTAGCAGAACAGAAAACGGATATTCTAGCAGAGATCACCCATGAGATAAGGACACCATTGAATTCGCTTATCGGTATAGTGGATTTATTGAAGAGCAGAAAGGATTTATACCAGCCTAAAGATATTACCTTATTGGAATCTGCTTATTCAAATATCACCATGACTTCCAAAACCATTAATGATATTTTAAATTTAAGTAAGATTGACCAACATGATTCCATTGATCCGACGCATTTTGACTATAATGATTTGCTTTTGGAAGTAATAGAAGGTCATCAGCATCAGGCGAAATTGAAAAACATAAGCTTAGATTATCAAATTAACCGCGAAGTACCATCCATTATCTATACCGATGAAGTCAAGGTTCGGCAGATTTTAAACAACTTGGTCAGTAATGCAATAAAATATTCTTCTAAAGGTACTGTAACCAGTAGTATGCGGGTAAACGAGAAGGGTCATTTGATTATTCAAGTTTCAGATCAAGGAGAAGGTATTCCTGATAACCTTAAGAAAAACATCTTTAAAAAATACTATACAGTTAATAAGTCTAATAAAATTGACAGTGGTGTTGGTTTGGGACTATATATCACAAAGAACATCGTCAATATGCTGGATGGTAAGATTGGATTCCGCACCACCACAGGCTCTGGCACCACTTTTATAGTTGACTTACCAATCCCAAAACCGAAATACAGACGTAAAAACACAACTAATGTACATCGGGTAAATGAATTATCTACTGAATTAGGTTGGCTGATTGTAGATGATAATGCATTAAACCTTCTTTATTTACGGCAATTCTTCTCGTTACATAATAAAGTATTTACGGCTACAAATGGAAAAGAGGCTTTAACAATTCTTGAGCAGGAAAAAATTGATGTTGTAGTTACCGATATCAATATGCCCATTATGACTGGAGATGAATTATTGGAAAAAATCAGACAAAACGAAGAATGGGATCAGGTAAAAATCATTGCTACATCATCTGATAACGAACAAGTTAAGAGTCTTGAGAAGCAACGTAAGGTACGTTTTGACGGGATCTTGATTAAGCCATTCAATGAGAAGAAGCTTACAGAAATCATCTTAAAAACCCTGTATCCAATCTTTGAGGATTCGGAGGAAAAGCTATAGGATAACGGTAAGCTAAACTTTTTTTTCTCTAAACTCTTGTAAATAAACTTTTTTCGTATCTTTGCAGTCCCTACCACGTAGGGAAAAGGAGAAAATTAATTAATGGCAAAAAAACAAGAAGCAGAAAAAGAGTTAGCGGCGAAAAACGCAGAGCTACAAGGTGCTGACACAAAAGTTGTGAAGGACACTGAAAAGATTGAGTCTGAGGCAGATTCAAATTTAATCGATGAGATTAAATCGAACACTTGGAGTACTCCACAAGGAGACTTCGATTGGGATCTTGATGAGAAAGCTTTTGGTAACTACAGCGACACTGAGCGTGCTCAATTAGAAGAGCAGTACGCAGGTACGTTTAACCAAATCAATCAAGGTGAAATTATTGAGGGTATTGTTGTATCTATCAATAACAAAGATGTTGTTTTAAACATCGGTTTCAAATCAGACGGTCTAGTAGCATTATCTGAGTTCCGTGACTTACCTGACTTAAAAGTTGGTGATACGGTTGATGTATTCGTTGAGTCTCAAGAAGACGCAAACGGTCAATTAGTATTATCACGCAAACGTGCTAAAACACAAAAATCTTGGGAAGAGATCAACGAGGCATTGGAAAATGACAAAATCATTGATGGTTTCGTTAAATCACGTACTAAAGGTGGTTTAATTGTAGATATCAAAGGTGTTGAGGCATTCTTACCAGGATCACAAATTGATATTAAACCGATCCGTGACTACGATATCTATGTAGGTAAAACAATGGAATTCAAAGTTGTTAAGATCAACCATGAGTTCAAAAACGTTGTAGTATCTCACAAAGTATTGATCGAAGACGATTTGGAAAACCAAAAATCAGAGATCGTTGCGAAATTGGAAAAAGGACAAGTATTGGAAGGTACTGTTAAAAATATCACTGACTTCGGTGTGTTCATCGACTTGGGTGGTGTTGACGGATTACTTCACATTACAGACATCTCTTGGGGCCGTATCGAGCATCCAAAAGAAGTTCTTGCACTTGACCAAACTATTAACGTGGTTGTTCTTGACTTTGACGATGAGAAAAAACGTATCGCATTAGGCTTGAAACAACTTTCTGAGCACCCTTGGGAATCTTTAGACAAAGGTTTAGAAATCGGTTCTAAAGTTAAAGGTAAGATCGTTACTGTAGCTGACTACGGTGCTTTCTTAGAAATCATCCCTGGTGTTGAAGGATTAATCCACGTTTCTGAAATGTCTTGGTCTCAAAACTTACGTTCTCCTCAAGAGTTCTTGAAAGTAGGTGACGAAATCGAAGCTGTGATCTTAACTTTAGATCGTGAAGAGCGTAAAATGAGCTTAGGTATCAAACAATTGACTCCAGATCCATGGCAAAACATCACTGAGCGTTACCCGGTAGGTTCTAAACAATCAGCAGTTGTTAAAAACATGACTAACTTCGGTGTATTCGTTGAGTTAGAAGACGGAATCGATGGTCTTATCCACATCTCTGACCTTTCATGGTCTAAGAAAGTTAACCACCCTAACGAATTCACTAAAGTAGGTGAGAAATTAGAGGTTGTGGTATTGGAATTAGACGAAGAAAATCGCAAGCTTTCTTTAGGTCACAAACAATTAGAGGAAAACCCTTGGGATACTTTCGAAACTATCTTCACAGAAGGTTCTGTTCACGAAGGTACTGTAATCAAAGTTGGTGACAAAGGAGATATCGTAGCTTTACAATATGGTGTTGAAGGTTTCTGCCCTAACAAACACTCTGTAAAAGAAGACGGTTCTGCATTGAAAGTTGACGAAGTTGCTGAATTCAAAATCATTGAGTTCAACAAAGAGAACAAACGTCTAGTTATCTCTCACTCTCGTATCTGGGAAGATGCTAAAGCTGAAGCTCGTATCGAAGAGTTCAACGCTCGTAAAAAAGAAGCTAAAACTGCTAACGCAGCAGTGAAGAAAGTTAAAGATTCAGTTGAAAAAGCAACTTTAGGTGATCTTGACGTTCTAGCTCAATTGAAAGAGCAAATGGAAGATAATGAGAAAAAATCTAAGTAATTAGATTCTAAAACATAATCTGAAGCCCCGAATATAATTCGGGGCTTTTTTTGTGCTTAGATTTCCGTAGCTTTAATCAAAACAATCAAATAAAAATGTCATCAGCAGCCATCATATCCACCGATCATGCCCTACAATTGATCCTCGAAAAGGATGCAATCATTTTGGATGCCAGCATCGATAAGGTAAACCAGAAATTGGATAACAGCACTTTAGAATTAATTCCTAACAGTCGATTCTTTGCTATAGAAGGTGCATTTTCGGATCATGATAGTCCTTTCCCACACACCCTACCATCTGCTTCACATTTTGAACAGGAAGTTCAGAAAATAGGAATTAGCCAAGACTCGGTATTAATTATTTATGATCGTTGGGGAATATACTCCAGCCCTCGAGCTTGGTGGATGTTTCGGTATATGGGATTGGAACAAGTATATGTTTTAAGGGGAGGTCTTCCAGCTTGGAAAGCTGCGGGATTACCTGTAGAGGATCATTATTTGGAAGAGACTGCTGTACATCCAGGAAACTTTAAGGCTAACCCTCGAAAAGAATGGTTGGTTAGCAAGGAACAATTACTTTCTTTATATCAAGATAAGCATGTTCAGGTTATTGATGCCCGCAGTTCTGGACGCTTTCATGGCACCGCAGCAGAACCAAGACCAGGCTTACGGTCTGGACATATTCCAGGCTCTAAAAACCTTCCATTTGACACCTTAATGGATGGCATAGATTATAAGGAAAAGGAAGAATTGGCCTTATTATTTGATGGGAAAACAAATCCAGATAAGCGCAATATCTTTACTTGTGGATCGGGCGTTTCAGCTGCCATATTAGCCTTAGCAGCACATGAGTTAGGAATTGAACAAATAGCCGTTTATGATGGTTCTTGGAGCGAGTGGGGCGCAGATCCCAATAGTCCAATTGAACAATAATATAGCATAAAAAAGGCCTTGTCGTAAACAAGGCCTTTATATGTTGAGTATAAATTTTATTTTCGAGGCTCCGGTAGAGGCACATAGCCATCATCACCCGGCACCTTTGGAAATTCATGATTTATCCATTTCTGCTTGGCTTCTTCGATAATCTCTTTAGAAGTTGCGACAAAATTCCAATAGATGAAACGCTCTTCTGGGAATGGTTCACCACCGAAGATATAAACGGTCGTCCCTGCTTTCATTTCAAAGGAACATAAATGTGCATCTAATGTGATCAATATTTGTTTAGGTCCATAATCGAAGCCATTGCTTTTGATATCGCCTTCCAAGATATACAAACCACTTTCGCCATATAGTTCATTTCGGATATCGATAAAGCTATCCTGACTAGCTTTGATCTCAACCATATAAAGCTTGCTATGAACCGGAACAGGCGATTTACGTCCAAAAGCTTCTCCGGCAATTAGTTTATAGGAGACACCATCTTCTTCCCATTGAGGAATAGCTTCTGCATCGATATGGTGGAATTCAGGTTCTTGAAATTCCAGCTCCTTAGGCAATGCCACCCAGATTTGTAATCCATGTAAGAACTTATCTTTTTGACGAAGGTATTCCGGTGTTCTTTCGGAATGTACAACCGCCTTTCCTGCGGTCATCCAATTGACAGCACCAGGTTTAATTTCAACAGCAGATCCAATACTGTCTCTGTGAAAAATAGAACCTTCGAATAAATAAGTAAGCGTGGATAAACCGATATGCGGATGAGGCCCTACATCTAAATTCTCATGATCAGCTAAACAAGCTGGACCCATATGATCAATAAATACAAAAGGACCTATAGAACGTTTTTGACGAAAAGGCAAAAGACGACCTACCATAAAGTTCCCAATGTTAGCCGCAGTTTCCTCTCGGATGAAATCAATATTTGACATGATAATAGTTTTTGTTGCAGTGCAATTAAAGTTAGGGATAATTAAGGATTACTCGCAATACGAAAGATTAAATCTGCCGCTAACTTTGTCGTTCTATTGTCAATATCGTATAGTGGATTCAATTCTGCAATATCTACAGTCCATAAATTGGCTTGCCCAAGAATACATTCAAGAATCCGTATAAAGGTTGCATCTGGTACCAGTCCATTGAAATTCAAGGCGCTGACACCGGGAGCATATGGCGCTGCAAAAACATCCATATCGATCGTTAGGTAAAGGCAATCTACTCGATCTGCAAAAGCTTGAATTCTTTCCTGAATATTCTCTAATTCCCAAGGATGAACATCATAAGCTTCAATAATCTCTACATGATGTTCTTCGGCATATTGATATAAGGCTTGTGTATTGCTGATTTGCTGTATACCAATAGCCATGTAATTGAATTCAATTCCTGCGGATTTTGACTCTTCCGCGATTTGATAAAATCCTGTACCTGAATTCCCTTTGCCATCTTTCAATGGACGAATATCTAAATGGGCATCTAAGTTGATAATACCGATTTTCTTGTTAGGATTTGCTAATCTTAGACCTTTATAATGACCATAAGTAACCTCATGTCCTCCACCTAAAACGATAGGTAGTCCGCCCATTTCTAGAATCTGCTGCACACGCTTAGCTAATTCTTGTTGAGCAGCTTCTAAATCCTCTGCTACACAGATGACATCACCCGCATCGGCAATCTCGAAGGAAGGGAAAAAATGGTCTGGTAAGTTTGCAAGCACTTTACGCATCGCTGCAGGACCATCTTTCGCTCCTACTCGACCTTGATTTCTTCGCACACCCTCATCACAACAAAATCCTAATAATACGGTTTTGAATTGCATAACGGGCAATTCCTTATCAAGATCGATCAAATCTATGATTTGATGCCAACGCTTGGAGGCAGGATCTTCACCATCAATTCGACCAGTCCAATTTGCTGCATCAGCGGCTTTGTATAGTACATTTCCTAATGCTTCCATAATTTGCTATTAATTGCTTAAGAAAACAGCTTGTCTATAAGTACATCCTCAACCCCTATTGCCCTTGTCACCTTCAGAGTGGATGTCCTATTTAATTCCGTCTCAATAGCTTGTTGTGCCTCTTTATTTCGCGCCCAGGCACGACGTGCTATACCATTGTTCACATCAAAGAAAAGCATTTGCTTTAATTTACGATCTGCTTCCGTACTTCCATCCAATAATAGACCGAATCCACCATTAATTACTTCTCCCCATCCTACTCCACCACCGTTATGGATTGACACCCAAGTAGCTCCACGGAAGCTATCACCAATAACATTGTGAATAGCCATATCCGCAGTAAACTTACTACCGTCATAAATATTGCTGGTTTCGCGATAAGGGGAGTCAGTACCACTAACATCGTGGTGATCTCGTCCCAATACCACAGGAGCAGACAAGCGACCATCATGTACGGCTTTATTGAATGCTTCGGCAATACGCGCTCTACCTAAAGCATCAGCATATAGAATGCGTGCTTGAGAACCTACGACTAATTTATTCTGTTCTGCTTCTTCTATCCATTTGATGTTATCCGCCATCTGTTGATAAATTTCCTCAGGTGCATCCGCTTGAAGCTCTTTCATAACTTCCAATGCCAATTGATCCGTTAGACGCAAATCTTCTGCTTTTCCGGAGGTACAAACCCATCGGAAAGGACCAAAGCCATAGTCAAAACACATTGGTCCTAAGATATCTTGAACGTAAGAAGGGTATTTGAAATTGATACCATCTTCGGCCATGACCTCTGCACCTGCGCGACTGCTTTCCAATAAAAAGGCATTTCCGTAATCAAAGAAATAAGTACCTCTATCTGTATGTTTATTGACAGCAGCAGCATGTCTAATTAAGGTTTTCTGTACTTCTTGTTTGAATTTATCAGGATTATTAGCGATCAGTTCATTCGATTCTTCAAAGCTAAGGTCTGCTGGATAATATCCACCAGACCATGGATTATGTAATGAAGTCTGATCAGAACCAACGGTCACAAAAACTCCTTCCTCGTAGAATCGCTCCCACACATCGACAATATTACCAATGTAGGCAATGGAAACCAGTTCTTCATTTTCTTGAGCTTCCTTGACACGGTTTATTAAGTCTTCCATGTTATCTACCAACACATCTACCCATCCCTGCTCATGACGCTTATGAGCAGCGGCAGGATTCACCTCCGCACAGACAGTTATACATCCGGCAATATTACCTGCTTTGGGCTGAGCTCCACTCATCCCTCCAAGTCCAGAAGTTAAAAAGATTTTACCCTTAATGGAGTCACCTTGTTTCAGGTGTTTTCTAAAGGCATTCATGACCGTAATGGTTGTACCATGAACAATGCCTTGTGGGCCGATATACATATAAGAACCTGCGGTCATTTGACCATATTGGGTTACACCTAAAGCATTAAACCTCTCCCAATCATCCGGTTTTGAGTAATTTGGAATCATCATTCCATTGGTTACTACCACACGCGGAGCTTGTTCTGAGGATGGGAATAATCCCATGGGGTGCCCAGAATACATGTGTAAGGTTTGTTCATTACTCATTTCCGATAGGTATTTCATGGTAACCAGGTATTGTGCCCAGTTTTGAAATACTGCACCATTACCACCATAAGTAATCAACTCATGAGGGTGTTGTGCAACTGCTGGATCAAGGTTATTCTGGATCATCAGCATGATAGCAGCAGCTTGCTCACTCTTTGCAGGATAGTCAGATATTGGACGAGCATGCATCGGATAAGTTGGGCGGAATCTATACATATAGATCCTTCCATACTCACGCAGCTCTTCCAAAAATTCAACAGCTAATTCAGCATGCCATTCTTTAGGAAAATAACGTAGGGCATTGCGAATTGCCAATTTTTCTTCGTCTTTGGTTAATATAGCCTTGCGTTTTGGGGCATGGCTTACACTTGTATCGAGTTGGGCTTTCGCAGGTAATTTTGTAGGAATTCCCTGCATAATAGCTTCTTGAAAAGTATTGTTCATCGTTTAGGAATTAGAATTATCAACCACTTTCTTTCCGGACTTCCAAACCTGTGCTGGTTGTAGAGCACCCTGGAGATAGGTAATGTTTTGATAATTATCTGTTTTATAAATTACAAAATCCGCTAGGAGACCTTCAACTAGGCGACCGCGATCTGGTAGGTTTAAGGCCTTTGCTGCACGGTAGGTAATGGCAGACAGCACCTCTGCATTACTTAATTTTTCCATCGTCGCTAGAATACTTGCGCTTTCGATTAATTTACCCATTGGTGCAGATCCAGGATTCCAGTCTGTAGCAATGGCTAAGCTAGCACCTGCATCGAGTAGCTTTCTAGCAGGAGTAAAAGCACATCCAATACCCAATGATGCTGCTGGCAGAGCAACTGCAACGACGTCTGATTGAGCAAGAGCTAATACCTCAGGGTCTCCAGATGCTTCTAAATGATCAGCAGATACCGCAGCTAATTCTACCGCTAATGCTGAACCTGAGGTACTGAACTGATCAGCATGTATGGTGATGTCAAATCCTAAATCCTTAGCCTTTTCAAAATAGGGTTTTGTTTGTTCTGCTGAAAAGGCACTACGCTCCACAAAAGCATCAATGCGTGTGGTTAAAGATTCTTCTTTTAAAATTGGGAACAATTGATCCACAATTCCTGCCAAATATTCTTCCGGAGTTCCTTCAAAGTCCTTAGGACACATGTGCGCTGCCAAACAAGTACTTATCAAATCTGCTGCACTGTGTTGGTTTGCTTTTTTTACAGCACGAAGCGTCTTTAATTCTTCTTCAACATTTAATCCATAGCCACTTTTCACTTCCACCGTTGTGATACCTTGCTTTAAAAGCATATCAGCTCTTTTACTAGTAAGATCGGCTAATTCTTCTTCTGATAATGCTCTAGTATGTTTTACCGTACTCCAAATTCCACCACCCGCTTCAGCAATTTCCAGATAAGAACTTCCGGCATTTCGCATAGCAAAATCATTTGCCCGGTTTCCTCCAAAAGCAATATGCGTATGACAGTCAATATATCCAGGTAAAACCACGTAATCATCCGTTAATTCGATGATTTCAGTACCCTGTGTATTAGCAGCCTTCAATTCCTCAAAAGAGCCAACTGCTTTTATCTTACCACCTTCTAACAGCAATCCAGCATGTTCCAAAACCTCCATATCGACATCTTTCAATGCTCCTTTTATTGGAAGATTGGCTAGGCTAAGCAATTGCTTAAAAGGCCCTATTAACTTCTTTCTTTGATCCATAATTAATAGTTTTCAAAATAATCTGTCCCTTCCCCAAAATAAGCAACTTCTTGCTCTTTGGAGATTTTCTTCGCCAGCTCAATCAGTTCACCTGATTTTACCAAAGCCAACGCCTGATCTAAAATATCCTGCATAGGTTGATCTTCTTCAATATGTGGAATAACTTGACGGATATGTGCATGCAAAGCTTCTACAATTGGGGTAGATTTTAATGGCGCATGATAATCCTTAGCTTGTGCCGCACATAACAATTCTATACTTAAGATTTTATCGACATTATCTAAGACCTGCAATAATTTTCTACCGGATATTGAACCCATACTGACATGGTCTTCTTGACCTAATGATGTCGGAATGCTGTCTGCCGAAGCTGGGAAACATAAACCTTTATTTTCAGATGCTATTGCTGCCGTACTGTATTGAAGAATCATAAATCCAGAGTTTAATCCGGTACTTTTCATCAACAACTTAGGAACACCATTGGTTTCACCTTCTAAGGATAAATACACACGACGGTCGGATATATTACCCAATTCGGACACCGCCAATGTTGCATAATCCAATGGTAATGCAATTGGTTGACCATGGAAAGAACCTCCCGAGATAGTTAATTCATTATTAATGATAATAGGATTATCCGTTACGGAGTTGATTTCAGTTTCGATGATATCCTTAAAGTGTAACCAGGCATTACGGGATGCCCCATGAACTTGAGGAATACAACGCAAAGAATAAGGATCTTGGACACGGGAGCAGTTTTTATGCGATTCTAAAATAGCCGAACCTTTCAACAGGTTAAAAACAGTTGAAGCGACAAAGCTATTTCCTTTATATGGTCTTAGTTGGTGTAATTCTGTAAAGAATGGTTTGATCGAACCATTTAATCCCTCGATCATTAGGGTAGCAATTAAATCGGCATTATTCATTAATCGATTCATTTCTACGACAGCTTTTACACCATGTGCAGCCATGAATTGTGTACCATTGATTAAAGCTAATCCTTCCTTAGCACCCAAAGCAATGGGTTCCATGTTGTAGGCAGTTAAAACTTCCGCAGTATCGACCTGTTTTCCGTCTTTCCAAATCTTACCATGACCGATAAGCGGTAAAAACAAATGCGACAATGGTGCTAAATCACCAGAAGCTCCAACAGAGCCTTGCTTAGGTACTACAGGTATAACATCTTCTTGGATATGCCAAATAATGCGCTCTATGGTACTCATCTGTACACCTGAGAATCCTTTTGCTAAAGCATGTACTTTCAAGATAAGCATCAGCTTACTTAATTCCTTATCGATTGCTTCACCCATACCTACGGCATGGCTTTTTAATATATTTTCTTGAAGTCTACGCGTATCTTGTGCCCCAATCAAGGTGGTACACAATGGACCGAAGCCCGTATTAATACCATAAACCACTTTTCCTGCATCTACAATATCTTGTACATATTGTGCACTCTGATTTACCTTAGCTTGACTCTCTTCGCTCAGATAGCCTTTAATTTCACCTTTAGCAATGCCTATGGCTAGGGAACTGCTTAAAAAATCTTCACCGTATTTAAAATTTTCCATAATATTCAACCTTATCTATCAAATTTAGCCCCTATATTTGATAATTAGTAATACCATTTTTCACAAGGATTGATAACTATGAATTATCAAATAGAACTCAGACATCTGCATTATTTCAAAACTGTTGCTGAAGAATTGCATTTTCGCAAAGCCGCAGAGAAACTATTTATTGCACAGCCTGGCTTATCAAGACAAATTAAGCAACTGGAAGATTATTACCAGACAGCGCTATTTATCCGTGATAAGCGAAATGTGGAACTGACAGAAGCTGGTCATTACCTAAAGAAGGAAGTTGATTTATTGTTCACTCAAATGAATAGGATCAAAGAGCAGGTAGAAAAGATAAAGGATGGTAAGTTAACTTCCCTTAAACTGGGTTTTATTGGTTCAGCAGTTCAGACTATCTTTCCACAGTTATTGGTCAACCTCAAAAAGGAGCAACCGCTGATTGATATTACACTTAGCGAGCTATCTAATGAGGTGCAATTGGATCTGCTGTTAAAGAATCAATTGGACTTTGGGTTTGTTCGGATTGATAATGCGCAAAGCCCTCTTCAATCTATTCCGGTCATGACGGATCATTTCTCTTTGGTAGTACCTAAAAATGAGAAAAACAAAAAGGTTAAAAAAGTAAACCTCCAAAACTATCGGGAAGAGTCTTTTATTTTATTTTCCAAGGCTTATAGCAGTTCCTATTATGATTTGGTCATGAGTATTTTTCAGGATCATGGCTTTGAGCCCCATGTCACCTTGAAAACAGTGAATGCCTTAAGTATTTTTAATCTGGTAAGCCAAGGTTTAGGGGTAGCAATTGTACCTTCTTCCTTAAAGAAAGGATACCATACCCATGTTGATTTTCTGGATTTAAGTCATTTACCGCAAAGGACTACTTTGTCATTGGTATGGAATCAAGGGAATAGGAATCCAGGCATTTCATTATTCCTTCAAACAGTAGACTCATTGATATAAACTCCTAAAATTGATCCAATCTTATTTTCCATTATTTTATGGAAAAAGGAAGCATAATTTATCATTAAGCTAAGCAACATAATTTGCTTAACCTTAATATTAACTATGAAATTTTTATATTACTTCCTTTTATTAGTTTTTCCTTTGGTTTCAATAGGACAAGTCAACAATTCTAAATCTTTAGCGGAAAAGTGGAAAGAAGTAGATTATTTAATTTCTATTCAGAATTTTGATCAGGCAGTTCCATTAATTAAAGAGATAAAATCTATCGCTAATATCAGGAAAGATAATAGCAGTTGGGTTCGTGCTATATTAGCTGAAAATCTAATTATTGGAGCCAATAAAAATGTAATAAATCCTACTGCAGCAAGGAGTGAACATTTTGAAAAACAAATTGAAAGTACTTCTGGCCTTAAAAAAGCTGTGCTATTGAATTTTTATGCGAAATTTATAATCAGCCGTAAAGAAATCGCGCACAAACCTATAAACAACGGAATTGAATTCTTTGTCGATTCTTTATTTCAGTCTTCATTGAAAATGAAGGAAATTTTAGCAAAAGAACCAATTGAAAGTTGGAACTATTTATTTACAGATTTAGAGAATTTGGAGTTAAGCCCTACACTCTACCATCATATAGCCTTAAATTATTTCCAATTTTTAAGTTATTACAAAAAGGAAAACAGCGTAAAACTGGAAGAGTTAACCAGAAATTTAGACTCCTTGAATAAAAGCTTGGGATTAGCAAATGCGCAAGCTAATTTTCTTTTCCTACAAAAATCGATAAATAAAAATAGCTATGATTTAGAAGATCTTAAACAAATTGTGGATTCACAGAAAAGTGATTATAATGCTTATATATTATGGGAAATCGCCAGAAGTAAGGTGAATAATTTTCAATTTAGTAAAGCATTATCTCTGGTAAATGAAGCAGAACAAAATTACCCAAATTCTCCTTGGATTGAAAATGCCATTCAGTTAAAAAAAGAAATTCAAGCGGTAGTTTTAGATGTTACTTTAGATCAAAATATTCCAAGCCAACAATACAGTCCATTAATGATTAGGGGAAGAAATATAGACTCCATATTTATAAAAGTTTATAATACGAGTCCAACCCTAACCAAGCCTAACCAACCACATATTCAGTATAATGACTCATCGAATATTGCTTCTATAAAGGCCAAATTAGTTTATGAAGAACATTTAGGTACAAAAGAATTTAATAATCCTAATGAACAAACTACAATTTATAAAATAAATCCTCTGGACTACGGCAGTTATACGCTCTTGATTTCAAATAATCGCCAGTTTAAGGACGATGGATTATTAAATGAAGTCAAATCATTAGACTTTATCACGACAGATCTATACCTACAAAAAAATACTCCTTCTTGGAATAGTCATTTGACACCTCCATCTGGGATTGCTTTAAATATAAAGACAGGGAAACCATATGCGAATTCACCCTTAATATTATATAAGTTAAACTTGCTAGGTGAATTTGAATTTGTAGAAAAACTCAAAACAGATAAAGAGGGTATTTTCTTTTATTCAGGTATAGAATATTTTAGTAATCAGGACGCCGAAAATTTCTATCTATATAATCCTTCAGAAGGTCAATTTATTAAAACTGATTTTTTTATCAAATTCACTAATAATTTTCGAGGATATTCAAACAATGGTTATTTTAATAAAGCCTTATTATTAACTGATCGAATCATTTATAAGCCAGGACAGCGTGTATTTTTTAAAGCTATCGTATATAACAAACTATTAAATCAAGGAGAAGTAGTTCCAAATCTTGATGTACAAGTAAGATTTTCTAATGCCGGTTGGAGAACATTAAATAAGCAAAATCTAAAAACGAATGAATATGGTTCGGTTGATAGTAGCTTTTTAATACCAGCAAATTGTTTACCAGGACACTACTTTTTGGAAGTTAAATCAAAAGGAAGAGAATTGGGGCATTACTATTTTCAAATTGAAGAGTATAAACGTCCCACATTCCAAGTGAAATTTACCCCAATTAAACAGACGCTACACTCAGGAGACACTGCCATATTTGAAGGAAATGCTAGAAGCTTTTCGGGTGTCCCATTAAAAGAGTCAAAAGTACATGTGAAGGTTATTTTAGGCAGTTGGGATAATATCGTGTCTTCAAATAACATTCTAAAAAAAGACACACTTTACACCGATAAAGATGGGAACTTCAAATTCAAGGTTCATTTGACAGATTCAATTTTCGGAAAAATAGAGAAAGCTGAAATAACTTATAATGTAGAAGTAATCAACCAATCTGGGGAAATGCAATTTTCGAAAGGAACTTATAAATTCCATAAGATACCTTGGAGAATTGAAATTAAGTCAGAAACATATCAACAAGAATTTGGGTGGACTAAAGTAATCCTCAATACTACAAATCATAACAATATTCCTTTAGGGCTGAAAGGGAAAATTGATATTTATAAAATAAATGAATCACCAGTCCTCCTTCCCAAAGGAATGGAAAACCTATATAGCCCAATCAGGAAACATATTCTCCAAAAGGAGGAGTATAAAAAGTTTTTCCCGGAATTGGCAGAACTCTTTTTATTAGAAAAAAACTGGAAACCTAAAACTTTAATTAAGTCTTACTCATTCGATAGTAACGAATCTAGTGTTATAAATATTGATTCAAACCTTTATCCAAGGGGAATATATCAAATTGTGGCTACTTCATATATTGGAAAAGACTCCATTTTAGAAAGAAAAAATATAGAAGTATTCGATCCTGTTACCAATAAAACAACGGACAAGGTATTTCTAATTTCAAAATTAGACAAGGCAACTTATTCTCCAGGTGATCAAGTCACTTTACAATTCTTTTCAGATGAACCCAATGCCAAAACTCTAATTCTTTACAAGAAGAAAGATAACATCAATTATTTACCAGAAGTGCTTGAATGGAATAATGGAGAGATAAAATATACTTTTAATATTCCTGTCCATGAAAGGATTAGCACTATTAATTTTAATGCTGTCTTAATTGTGAATAATAAAATTCAAAATACTACCGTCAGGATAAAAATAATTGTTCCAAAAAAAGATTTGCAAATCCAGGTCCAGACATTTCGAGATAAGATAACTCCCGGTAAATTGGAAAAATGGAGCTTTGGTATCAAAAAAGACAAGAAAACAGTACAAGCTGAAATTTTAGCAACTATGTACGATGCTTCTTTGGATATGTTTAAATCACATGGTTTTCCAAGTTCTTTTTATTCGGAAATTGACTTTTATAATAGTCGAAATTTGACTTATGATGACTTATATGAATATTTACCAAAGAGCTACTCTTCAATTAATTATAAAGAGTTGGCAAAGATTTCCTATTTAACTAGTAATCTACCAAGTGTTATTAACTACTCCCTTTGGAATCCTTTAGATTATCATACAAATAGATTAGTCTATGAATTTGAGTCTGTTGCCTATCATAGCTCCGCTTCATCTGGACTTGGAAACGAAAGAAATATTAATTCTGAAGGTCCTAATTTGGAAGAAAGTCTTGCATACAAAAAAACGTTGCAAGAGCTAGAGAAAGTCCAAGCGCGTAAAAACCTTCAGGAAACTGCCTTCTTTTTCCCTAAACTTTACAGTGATGAGCAAGGAACGGTACGTTTTGAATTTGATAGCCCTGAAGCACTCACGAAATGGAAACTACTTCTATTTGCACATGATAAGGATTTGAATGCCGGTTCAGCGACCTTCTATAGCCAGACACAGAAACAGCTAATGGTGCGTCCGAACCTCCCTCGATATTTCAGGGAAGGGGATGAAATCCTGATCAAAGCGCAGGTCCAGAACCTAAGTAAGGAAATCCAGAAGGGGAATGCCCGTATCGAGCTTATCGATCCGGAAACCAATAACAATATCAGCAATAGGTTTATGGAAGGCGGACTGACCGTTCCGTTCCAGGTAGACCCGCAAAACAACGGCACTGTCAGTTGGAAACTACGAATACCAGCAGATATCCATTCCGTACAGGTGAAGGTCATTGCAGCCACGGACACACATTCCGATGGGGAAATCGTGGAGCTACCAATATTGTCCGATAAAGTTCTTATTACCGATACGGAGAAGCTCCTGTTGAAGGCCAAACAGGAAAAGACCTATCAGATCAAGATCGGAGGCAAGGACAATGTTCTGGCCAAGGTACAGGTACAGAGCAATCCGATCCTGGAAATCATTTCCGCACTGGACTATCTGAAAAACTATCCTTACGAATGTACCGAACAATCGGCCAGCAAGTGGTTCGGGCTGAAGGTTCTTCAGTACATGGAAAAACACTATCCCGCTATATCCAATTACTTCAAGTCCATCGACAGCAAGAAAATGAAGGGCAACCTGGAGTCCAATGCTGCCCTGAAGGACATCAAATTGGAAGAGATGCCATGGATCAGACAGATTGAAAATGATCAGGAGAAATTGAAACAATTGGCAAAACTGTTCCAATCCGATATTTCAAGTGAGCTTCAGGAGATAGAGAAAAAAATCATGGACAATCAGCTTTCCAGCGGTGGCTTCTCTTGGTTCAAGGGAGGACGTGCGGATACCTATATGTCCATCCGTATCCTGGAAGTGTTCGGCAAAGTATTACAATTGGATAAATCGTTGATTGAGCCAAGTTTGATGCAAAAAAGCCAAAACCTTATGGATTTCCTGGATAAGGACACGATAGTATTCAATCCAAAGTCCGGAGCTGCCATGGCCTTGAACTACCTTCATGCCCGTCACTATTGGACGGCCTATAGAACAATCCCTAAGGACAACCTAAACAAGCTTAAACCAAGGTTACTGAACACCCCGCTCCTATCCGCTTCGGGAAGCGCAGGAGATGCCGCAAAAGCCTGGGTGGTAAACCTGTTGTACGGAACGGGAAAAGAGGCCACCGAGATCCGCAATAGGCTTCAGCAGGAAATGATCACGGATGAGGACAAGGGGATCTACTGGCGCAGTAATGACAATAAATATAACAATGTCAGTCTTCAGTCCTATATGGTAGAAGCCTACAAGCTGAATGACCCGAGCAAGCTGATGGGAATCACGCAGTACCTGTACTACAAGAAAAATGCTAATCATTGGTACAGTACCTGGATGACCGTGGATGCCATCTATGCATTACTTTTGGCAAACAATCCGGCTGACTTTGTCCTTGTGAACAACATCAGTTTGAAAGTCGATCAACAGGATGTGAAATTGGATGAAGTAGTACTGGGTCAGGTGAGCAAAGAATGGGGCAAAGAAGATTTGAACGCCAATAAAAACATCGCTGTGACCAATAATAATGACCGCACGGTTTATGGCGGAGTCTATCACCAATACTTCGTACCTGCAGCGGATGTTAAACAGACGACAAATGAACTTGCGGTCAGCAAGAAATACCTGATCGAAAGGAATGGAAAGTGGGAAGAGGCAAAAGAGGTTCGATTAGGCGATAAAATTAAAGTTGAAATAACTGTCATTGCAGATAAGAACCTGAACTATGTTCACCTGAAGGACAGTAGACCGTCCGGAGTAGAGCCGGTATATCAGGCTTCGGGATATCAGTGGCGGAGAGGTTATTACTTCACGCTGAAAGATGCCTCCACCAATTATTTCTTCGATTACCTGGCCAAGGGAAAACATACCTTCAGCTATGAGATCAAAGCAAACAATGTGGGTACTTTCAACTCGGGAATAACAACCATCGATTGCATGTACGATCCAACGGTAAATGCCAAATCAGAAAACTTAGAAGTAAAAATTAATGAGTAAATTCATTATGCAAACTGTAGCAACAACATTGATTACCAATACTTAGCACTCTCCAATTATTTATTTTTTCATTCGAGTTATGGAAAACATAATTATCTTGCATCCGTTGATAAAAATAATTGGACATTATTAGCAAAAAGCCAGACTGATTATGAAAAAAGCCCTTTGGATCTCTATTGTATTTGTAGTTACCTGTATGGTTCCATTCTATTCCCTTGCACAGACTAGCCTGGAGGATAAATGGAAAGAGGTAAACCGTCTTATTGGTATTAAGAACTATGATCAGACCCTTCCCATCCTAGCTGATATTAAGGTAATGGCTATGCGTAATAATGATGAAGGCACTTGGGTCAAAGCTTTTTTGGCAGAAAGCTTAGCAAAGGGAAATAATGTGGCTGATGATCAAGTTTTCGAGAACCAAGAAAAGCATTTCAAATCAAACATTGCCGCATCCAAAGGTCTCAGAAAAGCTGTATTACAGAACTTCTTTGCCTCTTACCTCCTTTCCAATAATTTCCGATATCTTTCCAAATCAGACAACATCTTCCTTCAGGCAGATGAAGATAAAAAGAAGCGGATAATCGATTCCATTTATAGCCTATCCATTCAAGACCGTGAAGAGTTAGAAAAATCAAAAATAGGATTATGGTCTGCCATGCTAAATGATCAGAAAAACATTAGCTTAAGCCCTACTTTATATCACTTTGTCACGAAAGATTATTTGGCCTTTTTAATGCGCGAAAAAAAGGAAAATAAGAAGAAGATCGATGAGTTAATTAAGCATCTCAGTGCATTAAATAAAAGAAACGATTATGCTGATGCACAAGCAAACCTTCGTTTTATTACACTAGACATTAGCTATTCCAATAATTTAATTTTTAACGATGAAGTTTCAAAAATCATCAATAGTCAAAAGAGTAATTTTAATGCCTATCTCCTTTACTTATTAGCTCAAAGAAAATTTGGGAATCAACAATATGAAGAAGCAATAAAACTATTAAATCAAGCAAAATCCGATTATCCGAATTCACCTTGGTTGCCAAATGTCAATAGTCTTTACAAGGAAATTAAGAAAGTTGATGTTGGCATAAGCCATAATAAATTCGCACCAGCAAATCAATATGTACCTATTAAGGTTAATGGCAAAAATTTAGACTCACTGTATATCCGCGTATATAATAGCACCCTTAAGGCTAAGAACCCAAAATTCTACAGCATAAAATACGATAGCATTAGCAAAATAACATCTATTCAGGCACCTTTGGTATATGAAGAAGCTATTAAATTAACAGATTTCAATAGCTACGAATCGCAAATAAGCATCTATAAATTAAATCCATTAGCATACGGCCAATATACTATTATAGTATCCAATAACAAGGATTTTAAGGATGATGGATTATACCAAGATGTTTCAAGCAGCCAAATATATATTAGTGATCAATTTTTTCAAGCCTCTTTAACGGATGAACAAGATGATTATGATTTGTATTCTGGTATTTTGATTAATCGAGTTACCGGAGAGCCTTTTTCTAATAAAAAACTGAATTTATACGACTTCCCAGATTCCACTAAAGCCAAATTAATACAGACTTTAAAGACTGATGCAAAGGGTCAATTCACTTTTAAGTCCATCGATAAAAAGGAAATGTATGATCTTCAGGATTATTATCTCGCTATACCAGGCGAAGATCAGCTTATTGAATTAGCAGAGATTTCTCATTTTCCTCATGAGGTTCCTTCGGATGACGAAGAAAACGAAGAAGGAGATATTCAGGCACTTTTATTGACGGACCGTGCCATCTATCGTCCAGGTCAAAAGCTATATTTTAAATCTGTGGTTTTTAATGACCATTACCAAAAAGGAAAAGTCTTAGCGGATCAAAAAATTGAAATCCGCTTATTTGATGCCAACCGTAGAAAGATAGACTCGGTATTCCTAAAAAGCAATGCTTACGGCTCAGCAGACAGTAGTTTTAATCTCCCAAGCAATACCTTGGCCGGTAACTTCTCCATGGAAGTATACTATAAAAATCAACAAATTGGAAACAAATATTTCAGGGTGGAGGAATATAAGCGTCCGACTTTCAAGGTTCAATTAGAGGTAAACAAGGAAACATATACCAGGAAAGATACTGCCATATTTAAAGGAAAAGCTGAAATGCTTTCTGGCGCACCTTTGATTGATGCTGAGGTACGGATAAAAGTTGAAGTTTCTGGTATTGGTTCTCGATATAGCCGAAATAGGAACATTTCAACAGATACAATATCCACTGACCAAAAAGGAAATTTTGAGTTCAAAATTCCTTTAATGGATAGTACCTATAAGGGGATGGAGAATGCATTCTTTAGATTCACTGCCGACGTGGTTAACCAAACAGGGGAATTGCAGACTGCAATGGGATTTTATCAGTTCAGTAATAAACCTTGGCGAATTCAGGTAGAAGCTGACAATAGACAAGAAGCATCACGCTGGTCAAAATTGTGGGTCAATACCACCAATCAGAATAACCAACCTTTAAAATTTTCTGGAAAGGTTGAAATTTATAAATATGGCGAACCAAATGTCGTTATTCCTGCAAATGAAAAGAATATTTATAGTGACATTACCAAGCATATTCTAAGCAAAGAGGAATACAAAAAATACTTTCCAAAGAATATAGATCCGGATTTCAGTTTTAAGAATGAAGTGCAGAAGACTTTAATTGCTTCCTATAATTTCGACACTCGCGATACCAATTTGGTGAAAATAGATTCTAGCTTATTTACCATGGGACGATATGAGGTAAAAGCCTATTCAGTCTTTGAAAATGATACAATTGTGGGTACTAGTTTTGTGAATTTATATGACCCTGTAACCAAAAAAACGAATAAGTCTGAATTTCTAGTTTCCAGTTTAGATAGTAACAGTTATTCCGCGGGAGACTTGGTTAAAATCAACTTTCAAACGGATGAACCAGAAGCCAAAAAATTATACCTATATAAAATCAAAAATGGCAAAAAATTGGACCCAGAGGTATTATCTTGGAAAAATGGGTCAATAAACTACAGTTTTACCCTAGCAAAAGACGAGGTAAACAACAACCTTAGCTATGTGGCCGTCTTTTTGGTAAATAATAAATTTGAGAGCTTGAATATTTATATTCCAATCAATAGAAATGACAAATCTCTAAGCATTAAAACACATAGTTTCCGAGATAAAATAAGTCCCGGAGAAAAGGAAACTTGGTCCTTTAGCATAAGCCAAAAGGACAAGAAAATGCAAACAGAGGTTCTGGCTACGATGTATGATAGTGCGTTAGATGATTTTAGTTCAAATGCATTTCCTTATTCCTTTGCTTTACGGTATCCGTATTATGGTTCGCCGAATTTCTACAATTGGTATAATAGATTTCATGAGGAAAGCTATCCTCGAGATATATTCCAAAGTATGGATGCTTTTCATTATTTAGACAACGAATTGCCTGTAGTTTTTAATTATGGTTTATGGAGTCAATTGATTCGATTTCCAGAGCCGGCCGTTTTTGACAGTATGTCGAGGAGTTCAGAGTTAAATGAGATAGTAGTTACAGGATCAGCTAAACAAGCACTTGCCGGTGCAGTTCCAGGTGTTGCTATTAGAGGAAATGCGGATGCAGCAGGAGACGCTCAAACACCGCTTTATGTTATGGATGGCGAGGTAATCAGTGCCGCACAGTTTAATAGTTTGAACAAAGATAATATTGCGGAATTTAAAGTATTAAAAGGCGATGATGCTACAGCTATTTACGGTAGCAGGGGAGCAAATGGGGTGGTCATTGTCTTAACAAAAGATTACAAAAAAGCAGAGGATCAACTTAATCAAGTCCAAGCACGTAAGAATCTTCAGGAAACAGCTTTCTTTTTCCCTAAACTTTACAGTGATGAGCAAGGAACGGTGCGTTTTGAATTTGATAGCCCTGAAGCACTCACAAAATGGAAACTACTTCTGTTTGCACATGATAAGGAATTGAATGCCGGTTCAGCGACGTTCTATAGCCAGACACAGAAACAGCTAATGGTGCGTCCAAACCTCCCACGATATTTCAGGGAAGGGGATGAAATCCTGATCAAAGCGCAGGTCCAGAACCTAAGTAAGGAAATCCAGAAAGGGAATGCCCGCATCGAGCTTATCGATCCGGAAACCAATAACAATATCAGTAACAGGTTTATGGAAGACGGATTGACCGTTCCGTTCCAGGTAGACCCGCAGAACAACGGTACTGTCAGCTGGAAACTACGAATACCAGCAGATATCCATTCCGTACAGGTCAAGGTCATTGCAGCCACGGACACACATTCCGATGGGGAAATCGTGGAGCTACCAATATTGTCCGATAAGATCCTGATTACCGATACGGAGAAGATACTGTTGAAGGCCAAACAGGAAAAGACCTATCAGATCAAGATCGGAGGCAAGGACAATGTTCTGGCCAAGGTACAGGTACAGAGCAATCCGATCCTGGAAATCATTTCCGCTCTGGACTACCTGAAAAACTATCCTTACGAATGTACCGAACAATCGGCCAGCAAGTGGTTCGGACTGAAGGTACTGCAGTACATGGAAAAACACTATCCCGCTATATCCAATTACTTCAAGTCCATCGACAGCAAGGAAATGAAGGGCAACCTGGAGTCCAATGCTGCCCTGAAGGACATCAAATTGGAAGAGATGCCATGGATCAGACAGATTGAAAATGATCAGGAGAAATTGAAACAATTGGCAAAACTGTTCCAATCCGATATTTCAAGTGAGCTTCAGGAGATAGAGAAAAAAATCATGGACAATCAGCTTTCCAGCGGTGGCTTCTCTTGGTTCAAGGGAGGACGTGCGGATACCTATATGTCCATCCGTATCCTGGAAGTGTTCGGCAAAGTATTACAATTGGATAAATCGTTGATTGAGCCAAGTTTGATGCAAAAAAGCCAAAACCTCATGGATTACCTGGATAAGGACACGGCGGTATTCAATCCGAAGTCCGGAGCTGCCATGGCCTTGAACTACCTACATGCCCGTCACTATTGGACGGCCTATAGAACAATCCCTAAGGACAACCTAAACAAGCTTAAGCCAAGGTTACTGAACACCCCGCTCCTATCCGCTTCGGGAAGCGCAGGAGATGCCGCAAAAGCCAGGGTGGTAAACCTGTTGTACGGAACGGGAAAAGAGGCCACCGAGATCCGCAATAGGCTCCAGCAGGAAATGATCACGGATGAGGACAAGGGGATCTACTGGCGCAGTAATGACAATAAATATAACAATATCAGTCTTCAGTCCTATATGGTAGAGGCCTACAAGCTGAATGACCCGAGCAAGCTGATGGGAATCACGCAGTATCTATACTATAAGAAAAATGCCAACCATTGGTACAGTACCTGGATGACCGTAGATGCCATCTATGCCCTACTTCTGGCCAACAATCCGGCTGACTTTGTCCTTGTGAACAACATCAGTTTGAAAGTCGATCAACAGGATGTGAAATTGGATGAAGTAGTACTGGGTCAGGTGAGCAAAGAATGGGGCAAAGAAGATTTGAACACCAATAAAAACATCGCTGTGACCAATAATAATGACCGCACGGTTTATGGCGGAGTCTATCACCAATACTTCGTACCTGCAGCAGATGTTAAACAAACGACAAATGAACTTGCGGTCAGCAAGAAATACCTGATCGAAAGGAACGGAAAGTGGGAAGAGGCAAAAGAGGTTCGATTAGGCGATAAAATTAAAGTTGAAATAACTGTCATTGCAGATAAGAACCTGAACTATGTTCACCTGAAGGACAGTAGACCGTCCGGAGTAGAGCCGGTATATCAGGCTTCGGGATATCAGTGGCGGAGAGGTTATTACTTCACGCTGAAAGATGCCTCCACCAATTATTTCTTCGATTACCTGGCCAAGGGAAAACATACCTTCAGCTATGAGATCAAAGCAAACAATGTGGGTACTTTCAACTCGGGAATAACAACTATCGATTGCATGTACGATCCTGCTGTAAATGCCAGGTCTGAAAACTTAGAAGTGAAGATTAAGGAATAACTAGAATAAGGGTCCTTTATATTTTGAATTCCTTAATTTGAATGAATAAAAAAAACACCGTATCGAATAATTCGAGGCGGTGTTTTTTTTATTGATTGGACCCTTATTATTTCTGATCCTTATTCAGCATAACCACTTTTTCGGTTTTTACTTCTTTCTCTTTTTTAGCAGTTGTTGTTAAACCATGGCCACCTAAAATTGGTGCAATAACCAAACCTACCAAACAAGTTAACTTGATAAGGATATTCATGGATGGACCTGAGGTATCTTTAAAAGGATCTCCTACAGTATCGCCAGTAACAGCAGCCTTATGTGCTTCTGAACCTTTGAAAGTCATTTCACCATTGATCATAACCCCTGCTTCGAAGGATTTTTTAGCATTATCCCAAGCTCCACCAGCATTATTCTGGAAGATCGCCCACAGTACACCTGATACCGCAACACCTGCCATGTAGGCTCCTAATGCTTCTGGCCCCATAACAAAACCAACAATAATAGGTGTAATAATCGTAATCGCTCCTGGCAACATCATTTCACGTAATGCAGCCTTGGTTGAGATATCCACACATTTTCCATATTCTGGCTTACCAGTTCCTTCCAAAATTCCAGGAATTTCGCGGAACTGTCTTCTCACCTCATTCACCATATCCATTGCAGCCTTTCCAACAGATTGCATAGCTAAAGCAGAAAATACCACAGGTATCATACCACCAATAAATAAAGCTGCCAATACATCTGCTTTGAAAATATTAATACCATCAATACCTGTAAAGGTTACATAGGCTGCAAATAAAGCTAGTGCGGTCAATGCTGCTGAAGCAATAGCAAACCCCTTTCCTACAGCCGCAGTAGTATTCCCTACAGAATCCAAAACATCCGTACGCTGACGAACTTCCTTCGGCAATTCACTCATTTCCGCAATACCACCTGCATTATCTGCAATTGGTCCAAAGGCATCAATGGCTAATTGCATAGCAGTAGTTGCCATCATAGCTGAAGCTGCAATTGCTACTCCATAAAACCCTGCCAAAGTATAAGAACCCCAAATAGCTAAGGCAAATAACAATACCGAAGAAGCCGTAGATTTCATCCCAGTAGCTAAACCTGCAATAATATTAGTTGCTGCACCTGTTGATGAATTCTGTACAATATTTAAAACCGGCTTCTTCCCTAAACCGGTATAAAATTCCGTGAAAGCAGAAATTAATCCACCTACGGCCAATCCCACTATAGTGGAATAAAAGATATTCATTCTCGGTATTTCCTTATAGCCTTCTCCGAAAAACTTCATATGAATAACTTCCGGTAGCATATATTGAATTAAGAAATAACAGGAAATAACCGTCAAGAGAATGGAAGTCCAGTTCCCCATATTAAGGGCTTTCTGCACCTGTGCCTCCTTGGCATCATTACTCGTCACCTTCACTAAAAAAGTTCCTAATATCGAAGCTAAAATACCTACACCGGCAATCACAATAGGTAATAGAATTGGTCCCATCCCATTGAAAGCATCAGTATAAACTGTACCGGTAGATTCGGCCATTTCCTTGATGATATAATTTCCCAGCACCATAGAAGCTAGAACAGTCGCTACATAAGATCCAAAAAGGTCAGCTCCCATACCAGCCACATCTCCCACATTGTCACCCACATTATCGGCAATAGTAGCTGGATTACGAGGGTCATCCTCAGGGATACCAGCCTCTACTTTACCTACTAAATCTGCTCCAACGTCAGCAGCCTTGGTATAAATACCACCTCCCACACGAGCAAATAAAGCAATAGATTCAGCCCCTAAAGAAAAACCAGCCAATGCTTCTAAGACAACGGTCATTTCATGGGTGAAGTTACCTCCCTCGGTAACAAACATTTTGAGGAACAATAAAAAGAAAATACTCAATCCTAATACTGCAAGTCCTGCTACTCCAAGGCCCATTACTGTACCACCTGAAAAGGAAACCTTTAATGCATGTGGTAAACTCGTTCTTGCCGCTTGGGTAGTACGAACGTTGGCACTGGTCGCAATGCGCATTCCGATATTTCCAGCTAGTGCTGAGAAGAATGCCCCACAGATAAAAGCAACCACAATAATCCAATGCGTCGTTTCTACAATAGTTGATACAAAGAATAAGGCAATTGAGGCAATAATAACAAAGATGAACAAAATCCGATATTCCGCCTTTAAGAAGGCCATAGCACCTTCTTTAATACTCTTGGAAATCGTCTGCATGTGGTTATCACCAGCATCTTGTTTATTTACCCATTGTGCTTTTACAAGCATGAAGAGCAAGCCTAAAACAGCGAGTGCTGCAGGCAAATAGATAATAAATTGTTCCATAGAAAGTTTATTTGGTTGATATTAAAGTTATCACTTTTTTTGACAAAACAAAAAGTAATCAATGGAACTTTTCCGCAACAACTAACTGATTTTAGGGGAAATACAGTGTTATTTAGAGCAATTAACAGCTTGGACCTATTTATTTAAAAAACAATCCATGAATAGATACCATTTTCTAATCGAATTTGTCCATTATCCATTAAGTTACGAAGGGTTTTAATTCGGATCTCTTCCTTTCCTATGGTTAAACGGTCCATGAGCTCATGAATGTCTAATGGTTGAGCAATGAGTATTTGCTGTATTTCCTTTTCAACCTTTGCAGATACATCACCCTTGTAGGCTGCTGTTACACAAAGATCGCATTGACCACAGGGTTCTACTTCTTGTTCTCCAAAATATCGCTGTAAGGAAATGCTCCTACATACTTTCTCATCTAAGTATTGATAAATGGCTTTTAATTGTTCTTCACGGAATGCACGTCTAGAAGCTATAAATTGACTGTCAATATATAGGTTCTTATAATCGACACGAGCTTGTAAGAACTGCAATTGTGCAGAATCAGTTTTTGGAATATAAGTGGCAATTTCTTGTTGCTGCATTAGCTTCAGCATTTTACCAATATCCTCATATGATTTACCAATCTTCTTGGCTAATTCAAATTCATTTAAAGGAACAAAAAAATCAAATGTACCTCCATAGGAACGTTGAATTGCTTTAATTAAAGGATCAAAAAGAGCACTCTGCACCTGAAACTTGTAAAGTTCTTGATAGTCGACCTCAAACTTAAAACGAGAAGGAATATATGCTGCTTCGCTCACTGTTAACCATTTATCCTTCTCTAAAAACTTAAGGGCACTGATAGTTTTTAACACCTCCAGTTTATAACGTTTGCAAAAATCCACTAAATCAAAATCAAAGACCTGATCCTTCCCTGCTCCATAAGCTATCTGATAATAATTGCAGACATGATGATAAACCTGTTGAATAAAAGGTATTCCAGGGAAATCATTTTCCAAATTCTCCCAAAGTCTTTCTCTATCCGATTGGTCATATAACAAAACCGGAAATGCTTTCTTCTCATCTCGTCCTGCACGACCTGCTTCTTGGTAATAAGCTTCCAGGGAATCAGGAATATCCAAATGAATAACAAATCGAACATCAGGTTTATCAATCCCCATTCCAAAAGCATTCGTAGCAACAATCACTCGAGTTTTGTTATGCGTCCAAGCATCCTGCTTTTTCATCCGCTCCTGCATATTTAAACCAGCGTGGTAGAAATCTGCAGGTACGCCATGATTCAACAAATAACGAGCAACCTCTTGTGTTTCCTTCCTATTACGGACATAAATGATTCCGGTGCCACCCATTTTTTTAATAACTCGTAGCATACGGTTCATCTTGTTTTCCTCTTCAAAGACCATATAGGCCAAATTCTCCCTACGAAAACTTTTAGAAAACACATTTTGTTCACTAAAACCTAATTTCTCCTGAATATCCTGAACGACTCGTGGTGTAGCAGTAGCTGTCAATGCCAAGAAAGGAACTTTTGGTTGTAGTTCTCTTAATTTTGTTAGTTCTAAGTATGGTGGTCTGAAATCATAACCCCATTGTGAAATACAATGCGCTTCATCAATAGCAAATAGGTTAACCTTCATATGCCGTATCCGCTCTTGCACCAATTCAGAATACAACCTCTCCGGAGATAAATACAGAAACTTTATATTACCGAAAATACAATTATCCAAGGTAATATCGATTTCCCGATAAGTCATCCCTGAATAAATAGCGACCGCCTGAATGCCTCTTTTACGAAGATTCTCCACTTGATCCTTCATCAAAGCAATCAAGGGTGAAATAACAATGCAGACGCCCTCCATTTGCATGCTGGGAACCTGAAAGCAAAGGGACTTACCTCCTCCTGTAGGCATCAAACCCAAGGTATCTTTACCCAATAAAATCTCATGGATAATCTCTTCCTGTAGAGGTCGAAATCTATCGTATCCCCAATATTGTTTTAATATGGCTAAACTTGTTTTCTCCATGAATTTTTCTCTCCCAAACATACGCAAAATTATCCTTCATTATATAGTAGGGTTGATTCAGAGAATCCAGCCGTCTGCTACAATTAGCTATATATTCCCAAGAATTTGAACCATCTAAAATAACCAGTTCAACTTGCGCATGTTCATTAAATTCTCCATTCTCGCGGAGTATCAGAACTTTTCAAGGAATTTGAAAACCATGAGATTCTACCTCGCCTACCTGAACTTGAACCTTTGGATCTATTCCAATATAAATAGGGGAATGTTGAATATCTTTTAAGGATACAAACCGCTGGTTGGCTTTATCAGCATAATGGTCTAGGTCACCTGAAATGGAATACTGTAAACTTTTATCATCAAGAGAATCTTTATCTGCAAATACCAGTATCTCACCTTTTTGTATATAGCTAAAAGCGATATTTTTTTGCACATTATAAATGTGTAATCCGATATATCGCATATCATGAACCCGTTGAAACAAGGCATAAACAATAATGAATAGTAAGCCTATTAAACCGATGATGATATAGCTTTTCATTCGATGATATGCAGCGGAAAGAATGAGAAGTAAGGTAAGATAAGAACCTGCCACTAGCACAAGGTTCATAAAGGTGTTTTTTATAATTGCAAATGGCCAAGTTTCAATCCAAGAAAGAACCGCGACACTATATTTCAACGTATATTCCATAAATACACCCAACCCATTATTTACATCCTCAATGGGACTAATCATCAAAACTCCACCTGCCCAAACTAGCAATGTTGATGGGATAGCGATAAAGAGATTGGCAATTAGAAAATAAACCGGAAACTGATGGAAATAATATAAGGTAAGAGGTGTCGTCAAAATCTGAGCAGATATACACACCAATATGGCTTTCTGCACAGGCATGAAAAAGGAATTTGTTTTTGGTAGCCATTCTGATAATAAAGGATAAAATAGTGTAATACCTAATACGGCAGTGAAGGAGAGTTGAAACCCAATATCGAACAGCATATGAGGATCAAAGAGCAAGATAAAAAAAGCTGTTGCTGCAAGAATATTCGTGGAAAAGATAAACTTGTTTTGTAATCTTCCAAATGAAATCAGTGTAATCATAATGGCTGCTCGTAATACAGGTGCGGCAAATCCAGCAATACTCGAATAAATCCAAACCAATAAAAGTATCACGATTAACTGCATAACATGCCCCTTTGGCAAACGGTGCATAAATCCTAAACAAAACATCAGGAATCCGAAAACCACACCAATATGCATTCCTGAAATACTTAAAACATGAATTGTTCCTGTCCCACTAAATATCTTGGTTAGCTCACTTGGAAAGTTCGTTCGATAACCAAGCACAATAGCGGATGCCATATTTAAGGCATTTTTGTCTTTGATGTAATTGCTAAATTTATGGACGAATTGCTGCTGCCATCCCTTGGTTATTCGGAGAAAATTCCAAACACTACCATTGGCATATAAGTTCATTTTCGAAACCTGACCTTCCAAGGAGTAATAGACGGCCTTATTTCTCATATATTTGCTGTAATCAAATTGGTGAGGGTTATAAGCTGGAGGCATGGCTTTCAATTTACCAGTGACCTGTACCTTATCACTGATATGTAAGTCTAGATTTTCAGCACTATCTTTCCAAAAGACGCCAAGTACCCTTAAATTAATATCATGCTCAATTTTACCATCTGATGCGCTTTTTACTTGCATTAAACAGCGTATTTGTTTCTTCGTATGCATAGGAATAGAAATCACCTCCGCAACAAAATTTCCATCTTTGATTTCTAATTCATGCTGCTTGGGCATCTGCAAACTCATGACGAGCATGGAAGAAATAAATAGAATTATTATTAAGATTTTACCCCTTAAAAACAGACCACTACCTCTATTTCTAATTCCTGCCAGAACTATTAATATCCCTACTAGACCTAATAAAACAAATTGCAGTGAAATGTTCCATTGAACAAAGCTACCGACTATAATTCCTGCTATGAGATTAATCAATAACACGATAAAAATCCGCATTTTTAGTACGGATTGTCCATCTTCTCTTATTTCCATTGATAACGAATTTGAAATTTTATATCTGATTTTTTATTTCCAATAATCTTGTCTAATCCTGAGCCAATTGACTCTTCCTTTGGATACCAGGTTAAAGCATAACGAAGCCAACAATCTAGGTTTTTGCTAATTCGCCATTTCTGATTTAGGTAAGTCCGAAAACCTTGCCTATAATATGAGGGAAAAGAAAATGCATAAAGTAGATCTCGCTCATAGGTAAAAATGCGCGCATCATAACCGTTTACATCAAACCAGGAAATACGAAAGTTGCTTTGCCATGAATTCTTCAAACCACGCCAGGAGATATCCTGATAAGCCAAGAACCCTTGTTGATTCTTCTCTGCGTCTTTCCCATGGAATTTCGCTTCCAATTGATTCGCAATACCAAATCGTTCCGTTAATTGATATTGAAATTGAATTCTAAATTGCTGCCTTAAGGCATTTGCCAAACCTGAGAGATTTTTATTAGAGGCAGAAAAATTCTGCTGATACCATTTGTATTGATATCGAAATCGAACATGTCCCCTCTTATACCAAGAATACATCAATTGGGATTGAAGGAGGTATCCAGCACTTGGTAAATCAACCCGATATAATGGTTGTCCGAACTTCACATAGTCAAAACTGCTTACCCAACTGATCTTTCTATTTGGATGAAAACCAAAATTTCCAAAAAATCCTGTTTCATTGCCCAAAGTCCCATGTGCTTGAAATGACTGTGCATAAGTTTGTTTATAGTTCCCGCCATAGTTTCTATACCTTAGATTTAAGGAATAAGCTCGTCCTAATGCAGCACTCATGCCATGGTAGTTCGCCCAACCAGAACCTATACTATGTGCCGTTTCACCATAAAACAACAGGTTTTTCCAGTTGTATTGGTAATTCATCTGTACTTGGCTTAGCTGTCTTCCTCGAAATCTATTTTGGTTATATTTTCTAATCGGAGGGGAATAGGGCTTATCAAGCTCCATATGTAATAACCCCACACCGATCTTAAAGGCAGAAAGATTATACATGATAGCTGAACCGGCATGAGAAATAGCATAAGAAGCCCGATTTTTTAATTCTGTAGTTGTTCGATGTAAACCACTGCTTTGCATGCTTCGGATAAATTGACTTCCATCTTCAGCTTCCTCAATTCTGCCGGTTTGCCGCAAATAAGAAAGAAAAGAAACTAAGGTAAGTGCACCAATTTTCCAGGAACCCGCTGCACCTCGCAAGTACTTACTCTCCATCATTCCTGTATGTGGCCTAATACCTATTGGCTGTTGTAAAACTGGTGCAAGACTATTCCGATTTGCAAATTGAGATCCTGTCCATATCATCAACCCTTGCCCCAATTGCACATGATAATCACCTACAACCAGGTGTTTCCCCCTCTGCAAATCACGATAGTAAACTGATCCTGAATAATGATCAAAACTTAGTTTACCAGAGTCCATGGAAAAAGGCTCTCCCGCGTCCTTTTCCAAGTTTAAAGAGAGCAATAATTTGTCTTTCTGATTCCACCTGAATCGAACGGCAGTTTTATCAGCCGATCCTAAATAACGTAAGCGAGCATCTCCTTGACGGATATAACCTTCTTGATTTTCAAGGACACGTCCATAGGTTCCCATAACCCAACCCTTACCTCTCGATTTCGTTAATTCCCAGATATCCTTTGACACATCCTGTGCTGAAGAAATTTTCACATACGGTAAGATGAGATTTATGGTATGGAGATCAAATCCAGGTATAGATTGAAGTTCATGGATAGCGAGAAATGGACCTGCTTTTTGGCGATAAGTAAAAAAAGCCATGACCTGTTCCGCAGCTAGAAAAAACAATTGGCTTAGTTCTTCCTCATTTACTCGATTTAAATCTAATGGATTGTCCTTTAAAGATGCTAATTCGTCTATTCGTTCTGCAAAATCTTCATTTGCCTCCGATAGCTCTAATTCATTTAGTATTTCTGATTCTACCTTCTCTTGTTCTTGGGCATTAATGCTGATATTGATAACTAGCAACATAAAACATATTAACACAAGTTTATAGACCATACTTTATAAATTTTCAAAACATCCAATTGGATTTTTCAAAAATAAGCATGGTATATTAATTAGAAATTAATTTAATCAAAAATACACTTTAAGTTTTAAAAGTTAATTTAAATTTAACAACAACTGTCTCTAAATAAGATTAATATACAAGAAAAGATATTACATGGCTAATAATTCCTGTTCCCAATCATGGATTAGCTCCTGATCAGCCTCAAAATCACGGGCTTTTAAAGCTTCAATAGCTCTTTTCTTAGTTAAAATTGCTAACTGTCTATCACCTTTTAAATATTGAATTTTGGCCAGTAGAGAAAGACTCTTAGGAATAATATTATGATAGTAATCTTGATCTAATTCCATTAGTTTCATGGAATGTTCCATCCAATTAATCAATTGGGACATTTCGTTGGATCTAGGGTTTAGTTCCATCCAGCGTTGGCAAACTGACAGAATACCTCGATTTACTGCTATTGTTTGTGTATGTCTATAGGTCAATAAATGTTTTTTCTGTTCAGGGTTTAGAGGTTCCTTCGAACGACCTTCCATTCTTTTTTTAACAGATTCGTAGATTAAACCATCCAACTTCAATAAGGAGTCTTGACTCAATTTAAGTAATTTATCCTCTAAAAAGATTCTGGCAATTTTCTTATACTGTTCGGGGTTCTTAGTGGCATAAAAGTACCTTAATCGAATAGCATCATCTTGCTCCTCATCAAAAACAGTTAAATCAAGGTATTTATTGTAGCTAATAACTTTTTCAAGTAATGCTTCATCTCGATTCTCAATTGCTCGGTTTAGGGAATTCAATTGGGCCATCTGTACGTATGTTTCTAAATCTTCACTCTTTTCCAAGGAGTCATAGGCAAAAGAATGTGAAATCAAAACATCCAATGCTTTACCTAATTTTAGGCTTCTTGCATTAAATGAAGCATTATCCGCTATTAATTGAAGATTAGGTAATTTTGCCGCTTCCTGAGTTCCGATTAGAGAAACGTATTCATCCATCAAATCCGCATTATCTAAGCCCAATAGGGTCCTTTTCTTAAGATATTGATAAAATAAGGTTGAATTTTTTCTATTAGATTCAAATTTCTGTGTCAGATTTTTCAAGTTATCCTTGGATGTCAAACTCTCTTGTGCTCTTGTGAGATGCTTGCCTAACTTATCTTGCTCCATAAATCCGGTAGCCTTATGGATTAAAGTGCCTTCATGGTCTAAAAACAAATAAGTGGGATAGCTAGTTACATAATATTTCTTTGCAATGGAAATTCCTGCTCCCTTCTCGGCATTAATCTTCACATTGATAAATTCAGCATTCATCCTCTTTCCTAATTTCTCTTGAGAAAACACTTCAGCATCCATACGCTTGCAGGGACCACACCAATCTGTATACATATCAATGAAAATCAATTTCCCTGAATTCTTTGATACAGTGAGATGGGACTCTAAGTCAGAATTTTCATCAAAATGAACCGGTTGCCCATAGGCATTTACTTTAAAAAGAAATAAGAAGGAAACAAGTAAATAGCTACATATCCTTATTCGCTCAGACAAATTAACATTCATAATTATAAGCCTATTTGAAATTCAAAATACGAATAATAACCTATATATCAACAACAAAGGATGACCATTTGATCATCCTTTGTTCTTTATTTTCACTGATTAAGCTTAAATATCAATTTTAGCATAACGAGCATTTCTTTCAATAAACTCACGACGAGGAGCTACCTCATCACCCATTAACATAGAGAAAATACGATCGCATTCTGCCGCATTCTCAATGGTAACTTGGCGTAAAGTACGTCTTTCAGGATCCATGGTAGTTTCCCATAGCTGCTCCGCGTTCATCTCTCCAAGACCTTTATAACGTTGAACATGTACACTATCCTCTTTTCCTGCCCCTTTAAGACGTTGAATGGCTGCTAAACGTTGATCCTCTGTCCATGCATATTCAAAATCCTTACCTTTTTTCACCATATATAATGGAGGAGTAGCAATGTACACATACCCGCGCTCTACTAATTCCTTCATGTAACGGAAATAGAACGTCAATAGTAAGGTAGCAATGTGGGATCCATCCACATCGGCATCCGTCATGATGATAATCTTATGATAACGAAGTTTGTCTGTATTTAATGCTTTAGAATCCTCTGCAGTACCAATACTAACGCCTAATGCTGTAAACATATTTTTGATCTCTTCGTTCTCATAGATCTTATGTTCCATAGCTTTCTCCACGTTCAAGATTTTACCACGTAACGGCATGATTGCTTGCGTACGACGGTCACGTCCTTGTTTTGCAGTACCACCCGCTGAATCTCCCTCGACGAAGAAAATCTCACATTTAGCTGGATCATTGTCAGAACAGTCAGCAAGTTTACCTGGAAGTCCAGATCCACCCATAACTGTTTTACGTTGCACCAACTCACGAGCTTTACGAGCTGCAGCCCGTGCTTGAGCAGCAACAATTACTTTCTGTACAATCAGTTTTGCTTCGCGTGGGTTTTCCTCCAAATATGCACTCAAAATCTCCCCTACAGCCACATCAACAGCTCCCATTACTTCGGAGTTACCCAATTTAGTTTTGGTCTGCCCTTCAAATTGTGGCTCAGCAACCTTTACAGAAATAACAGCAGTTAATCCTTCACGGAAGTCATCACCAACAATCTCCACCTTCTGATTTTTCAACAAACCTGAATCATCAGCATATTTCTTCAATGTACGGGTCAATCCTCTACGGAATCCAGCCACATGCGAACCACCTTCAATAGTATTGATGTTGTTCACATAGGAGTGAACATTCTCCGAATAGGTGTCGTTATATTGTAAAGCTAATTCCACCGGAATACCCTGCTTAATTCCTTCTACATAAATAGGATCAGGAATTAATGATGTACGGTTACCGTCTAGAAATTTCACGAATTCTTGTAATCCACCTTCTGAAAAGAAAATATCACTACGGAAACTACCATCATCTTGAATATCGCGCTCATCGATTAACGTTAGACGGATACCTTTATTTAAGAATGATAGCTCACGCAGGCGGTTAGCCAAGGTGTCATAGTTATAAACGATTGTAGTCGTAAAAATCTCCGGATCTGGATGAAAAGTTACAATTGTACCCGTATCATTACTTGTTCCAATTTCTTTAACTTCAAACTGGGGTTTTCCTTGCATATATTCTTGCAAGAAGATCTTACCCTCACGGTGCACTTCTGCACGTAAAAGGGTTGATAAAGCATTCACACAGGATACCCCTACACCGTGTAAACCTCCGGAAACCTTATAAGTATCCTTATCAAATTTACCTCCAGCGTGCAATACAGTCATTACTAACTCCAAGGCAGATTTATTCTCCTTTTTGTTGATCCCTGTTGGAATACCACGTCCATTATCTTTTACGGAAACAGAGTTGTCCTTATGAATGGTTACAACGATATCATCGCAATAACCGGCAACAGCTTCGTCGATGGAGTTATCGACTACTTCATAAACCAGGTGATGTAAGCCTTTCGGACCGGTGTCACCAATATACATGGAAGGACGCTTACGTACTGCTTCCAATCCTTCTAAAACTTGAATATTGTCCGCTGAATACGTTGACGGTTTTTTGTTTTCTTCGCTCATGAAAATGTATTAAAATTTACTGTTGATTAACTTTCAAAAATACGAAAAATAACCTTATAAATCAAACATTAAGAACCTAAAAATACCATGAAATGGATAGAAAAAAAACCATCAAATAAGTGGCTTTTTTTGCCTTTTAAAGCAAGATGTACTTATTTTTCATTTTTTTATCTTAGGTTTGTTCTTCAGAAAATCGAAATACAAGAAAAGAATGAATAAATTAGTAAAATTGACTTTAGGTGTAGTTGCTACGGCGGCTATCGTTTCATGTAATCAGCAAGCGAGCAAGGAAACGCCTGCAAGCAGCACCCCTGCTACAAGTACCCAAGAGGTAGCTAAAGAAGAAAAAATCGTTTATGTAAATTCAGATTCTCTTTCTGAAAAATACCAATACTATAAAGATGTCCGCACAAAGCTAGAGGCAAAAGTAAAAAAAGCACAAAATGACCTTCAAGCTAAAGGACAAGCTTACCAACGTGAATTAGCAGAATACCAACAAAAAGGTGGTACCATGAGCGCTACGGAACGCCAAGCTACTGAAGAGCGTCTTGTTCGTCTTCAAGGTGACCTAGGTCGTATGGATCAAAATGCATCTGCTAACATCGCTCAAGAAGAACAAACAGAATTCTCAAAAGTATATTCAGCAGTTACGGAATACTTGAAAAAACACTCCGAAGAAAAAGGATACAAATTAGTTTTAACCTATTCTAAAACTAACCCAACCGTTCTTTACGCTGAACCATCCATGGACATCACCAAACAGGTAATCGATGCCCTAAACAAAGAATATAGCGATAAAAACGCTTCTGCAAAGAAATAAGACAGACGGAAATTTTATCATTAGAGGTGCTTTTCAATGAAAAGCACCTTTTTTATTATGCATCTATTCCATTAATTCTCCAAATCCCTACTCCCATCAGTCAGAATATTGGTCTTTATGAACTTTGATTTCTAAGGAAATCTCCCTAATTTCCATCATTAATTCGAAAATATGGTTAGGCAAATACTGAGTAAGGAAGAAAACGGCTTTGACTGGTACGACATTGCAAATCCTTCCATTGAGGATTTCAAACATTTAAAAGAAAAGTTCGACCTCAATGATGCTTCAATTAAGGATTGCCTGGAAATTGGTCATTTACCAAAGATTGAAGAATTTGAGAGCTACCACTTCCTTATTCTAAGAACCATAACCAGCCATTTCCCAGAAAGTTCTGATACCCTGACCGACATTACAAATCGCATCTCCCTATTCTACGATCAGGATTTCCTTATTACGGTACACCGTAATGAAATCGACTTTTTAAACAACCTCATGGAGTTAGATAAGGGTAATAAGAAACTAAAATCCAGTAAAAGCTTAGTCAACACTTTAGTTTCATCCTCACTCAAATCCTTTGAGGATCTCATTATGAATGAGCTTTCGGAAAAATTAGATAGTTATGAGGAGATTGTTTTCTTGCACAACCGAAGAAAACCATTTATGCGGAAAGTTTACTACTTGAAGAGACAGGTAGATTTAATCCGGATTATCCTAACACTTTATAAAGACATTGTGGACTACTTCCATATGCCTGAATACCAAAATATCTATACCCAGGATCTGCGGGATATTTATTCGCGGACGAATACCTTATACCGCAATATATCGGAAAACACCGCTCAGCTCTTATCTATATATTTCAATATCGAATCAAACCATACCAATGAGATTATGCGTACGCTGACCATAATCTCCGTGTTCTTTATGCCACTGACATTTATAGTAGGAATTTACGGCATGAACTTCAAAAACATGCCCGAATTAGAATGGTACTATGGGTATCCCATGGTGATGTTCGGAATGCTATTATTGGCCGTTATTATCTACCTATGGTTCAAACGCAAGCGATGGTTATGATAATAAATTCTTCTTCGATTTGGTTGCCACAAAATCCTTTAAATAGAAAGGCTCAAAGTAGGCCACATCTTCAAATTCTTGCTTTTGAAACTTATCATAAGCAAGCTTATCTTGATAAATAGCAGATGTTTCAAATTTTGGAACAATATGGATATTTGGTTTATCCTCGAATAGCAACTCGAACTTATCTGCTCCAGAACCAAAAAGATACACTTCATAGTTTTTTTCCAAATAGGAATCAAAACTTTGCTCATCAACAATAAGGGCCTGAGTATTCTCTTGTTGGTTTTTCTCCAAATCAAAGAAAGCCGTATAAACCTCTTGTCTTCGAGCATCGATCATTGGGCACAACAAAACGAGGCTCGTATCAAGTGTAGATTTTGCCTGAAAACCCGCTGTCATCGCTTCTAAGCTATTGATTCCAATCAAAGGGATATCCAAGGCGTAACATAATCCTTTTGCGGCTGACACGCCTATTCGTAAGCCTGTATAAGACCCGGGCCCCATACTAACTGACACCGCTGATAAATCGGAAAATGTAATCCCAGCTTGCTCAATGGCCTTTTGAATTAAAACAGTTAATCCGCTAGCGTGCATGTTGGGCTCAGGACTTTCTATACATACGAAAGGAGCACCATCTTTAGAAATGGATACAGAACAAACCGGTGTTGCGGTTTCTATGGAAAGGATAAAGCTAGGTGTTGTCATGTTCTAAGGTACAGGGTCGTGGCCATGTCCACCCCATGGATTACAACGTGCAATCCGTTTGATGGTTAACCAGCCCCCTTTAAATGGGCCATATTTTAAAATCGCCTCTTTTCCATATTGCGAACAAGTCGGTGAATATCGGCAAGAAGCACCCAAGAATGGTGAAATAAATAACTGGTAAAAACGAATAACCACTAGAAAAAGCCACTTCAATGGAAGCTTAATCCCCTTTTCCCAGATTAGTTTTAACAAGTTCATTCTTCAGTTTTTCTATAAGTTGCTGCATTTTCATCTGCATATCGGCAAAAGCAATATCCTCCTGGCTGATATACTGAATAGCAAGAAACAAATGTAGGGAATGTTCCGTCAAAAGTGCGTATAAGCTTTCTTTTTCTAGACGATAGACTTCACGCATGCGTCTTTTATAACGATTGCGATCAACGGCCTTTTTAAATTTTCGCTTGGATACAGAATGAATGACCTGTACCGGGAAGGGCAATTCTTGTGGAGACTGGGCAAATACTACCCGGAAAGGATACACAACAAAAGAAGAACCATTATGGAAAAGATGGTCTATCCACCTCTTACTACATAATCGTTCTTCTTTTGTGAATGTATATTGTTTCATTGCGATGACTGTTCAGCCGGCTGAATTAGCACGGTCTCACCCTCACCGGCAATTTCTTCGATTAACCTTTGTGACGGTATTCGTCAGAAACTGTTAGACGTTTTCTTCCTTTAGCTCTACGAGAAGCTAATACTCTTCTACCATTAGCTGAGCTCATACGCTCTCTGAATCCGTGTTTATTTCTTCTTTTTCTTTGCGAAGGTTGAAATGTTCTCTTCATGACGCTTTTATGCTTGTTTTTATACTTTTAATCAATTTATCCCTCAAAAGAGGAATGCAAAAATAAAGTTTATTTCACAATTACGCAACACCTTTAGACCAAATAAATAAAAAAAAGCAAATTATTTTGGGAATCCCCGCCATAACCTGCTTTTTTAAATTTGTGGGATGACTTATTTGTTTTTTAAGATATCGCGGATTTCTGCAAGTAAGGCCTCTTCTTTCGTAGGCGCTGGAGCTGCTTCTGGTTCTGCTGGTTCCTCACGTTTCAGGGAATTAATACCCTTGATCACCAAAAAGATACAGAATGCAATAATGATAAATTGGATCAATACGTTGATGAAGTTACCATAAGTTATAGCAACCTCTGCTACGCCGGCAGCTTCGTCCGCTGCCTTGATCACATATTTCATGCTGGAGAAGTCAACTCCTCCTGTAATAAAACCAATCGGAGGCATGATAATATCGTCTACTAAAGAAGTAACAATCTTACCAAATGCACCACCGATTACTACACCGACTGCAAGGTCAATTACGCTACCTCGCATCGCAAATTCTTTAAATTCTTTTAAAAATCCCATTGATTTAATAGTCTTAAAATGTGAAAAATGTTAATTGTAACTGAAAAATAACATAAATAATCCACAAAAAAAACGCTTTAGCTTGATATACTAAAATATTATCGAAAATAATTAGCTATATTGGGTAGGCTGAAACCTACATTTTGAAAAAAATGTTTATTGAGAAGTGAATTGTCACATTTTCCTTATATTTGAAGAAATTATTTAGCTACTAAATTGAATATTTAAACCCTGTCTTTTGGTGAATAAACCGTGCCAAAAAGCAGAAAAAAATGCCGGTTAGAGATAAAAATACGATGAAAAAAATTTTAATAGCCGACGATCATATCATTGTCAGACTTGGGGTCTCTACTGCCATTAAAGAAACCATCAAGGCTGTAGAAATTACGCATGCTCAAACCTATGATGAAGTTTTCGAAGAATTGAAAAGAAACAGGTATGATCTATTGCTCCTAGATATCAATATGCCCGGCGGAAATAACATTAAAGTTATAAGAGAACTCTTAGACATCCAAGATGACCTTAAAATACTCGTCTTCTCCTCTTATGATGAAAGTTTGTATGCCCTTCGTTATATTGAAGCTGGCGCCGCTGGATATGTCAACAAAACGACAAGCATGACTGAGTTCACCAATGCCATAAACAGCATATTTGAACGCGGTAGATACATGTCTGATGCCATCAAGGATTTATACGTCCAGAAATTGACAACCAGTAAATCAAAGGTGGATAGCTTAAATCCTTTATTTAAACTTTCCAATCGAGAGATGGATGTTGCAAGGCATTTGATCGAAGGATTAGGAATCATCGAAGTGTCCAGTAGGTTGAACTTAAGCTCATCTACGGTCAGCACCTATAAAAGCAGGATATTTGAAAAATTGGGTGTTACCAATATCCCCGATTTGATTTCCTTATTCAAAATGAATACAGAAAAGGAATAACATTTAGTTATTCCTTTTCTTTTATTTGTTAGTTTTTCAGCTTATCAATAGTCTGAACTGGGATATCCGTTCTTTCCACATCTTTCAAACTTTTCTGTTCTGAAAAGACATAACCCTTATCTCCCAATTCCCATAAAAGTGGCGCAAGGAAATTAACGGTATTTTTAGCCCCCTGGTTAATCGCAGCCATGTTATGAGTATCCTTGGAGTTCTTGGCCTCATTCTCGATCTCAAACGGCCCGGAGAAGCCTCTATCGTGAAGTATCTCGACGAATGAATTCCAATCCATATCATCTGTTCCTCCAAAACCTGGAAGCATCGCTGTATAATGATGCCTATCCCAATCGTGTTGTGGGATATTAACACCTGCTTTAGCCGCTAATGCTGGATCAACATACTGCATTGGATACATCCCACCCCATTCAATAGAACCCTTATCTGCATTCATCCTAGTGGTCTTAACATGAATACGCTTTAACCGATCTATATCCATCTGATCAATAACATCTACCGGATCTGTATTTTGCCAAATATCATGCGAAGGGTCGTATATTTCACCATGAGCCTTGCTTGGAATCAGGGCATACATGAGCTTTCTTGCCGCCAATACACCCGGAAGGTTATTGTAAGTACTGGTATAACGAGAGGACCTCCAGCCCTCCATTGGACAGTTCTCATAAACAATAGTCACCCCAAGATCTTCCGCATATTTCACAATGGGCTCAAATACCCTTTTGTATTCATCTAAATTCTTTTGGAAACCATCAATCTGATTTCCCAAATCATGGTTATAACCAACAAAAGTCCCAACCATGACATCATTCTCATCACCCCCTAAAAGATGGGCAATACGAATTAATTTAAGCAGGTGGTTCTGATTTTTCACGCGTTCTGCCTCTTCACCACCAATCATATTTTCAAAGGCACCAAGAGAAAGTCTTAAGCCTTTATCATTAAATTTCTGGATTGTTTGTTTAGCTTGTTCTGGACCGAAATCCTCATATTCTAAATGAGTAGCTGTATGGTCTTGACGCGTACCATCTTTACGGAAAACACAAAGATCAATACCTTGGGCTCCTGCAGCTAATGCACTTTCTAAAAGTTGATCTTGACTAAGCTGGTCATAGGCTGAGCTCATAAGCCAAATCGGGTTCTGTAGGTTCTTCATGCTATAAATTTAAGCTAATTATGGCACAAAAAAAAAGCCCAATAGTGGGCTTCATGTGTAACAAGATTATGTAACAGGCTATTTCTTGTTTTTCAACTCCTGTATACCTAATCTCAATGACTGCGCCATATTCTTGATATCTTGCAACCCTTTCCTTACACGTGTCCCAGCAGCGCTATTCCCTTTGGAATAAAATTTCTCTGCATCATTTTCCAATCCGTCTATTAAAGACTTTAATTCTTTGAACTTATCATTACTTGCCATAACTATTAGTTTTAATTGTGATAATTTTTAGTAACTCCCTTAAAATTAACACCTTTTTTCAATAAACAAAACAAATTTCAGTTTTTAACAAGTTGAGGAATAAGTCATAGCAAGAATTCTTCCTGATACTATTCAATAAAACACAATATCTGTTTATCGGCCGTGTTATTAGCGTCATATCAAATTGGATCGCAAGCGATTAAAAAAGCAAACACCTTTAAACAAAAAAAAGGTGTCCTTCACAGGCCACCCTTTTCTTTATTAAATAGGATAAGATTAATCTACGTTGTCGTGTAAAAACGAGTTGTTCGGTCTAATCTCGGTCTCACCATCATCAAATGATAAAGTGAAACGGCTCACTTGAGATTGTGAAGAGTGAGGAACATCATCCAAGGTTTTTTGCTTACGCTTGTACGCTGGCTCATTCTCTAATTCTTGTAGACCATTTGAAGATTTCAATTTCATACTCAATTCTTTCAAACGAAGGATGCGTTCCTTAGTTTTCATTAATTGATCTTCGAAGTTTGTCTCTTCTTTCTTTGCTTCTTCTAATTCTACTTCCGCTTTCGGTTGAAACTCCTCTTCTTCTGCTTGAGGCTCTTCCGTTGCTTGGTAAGAATCAAATACTGTTGGAAGTTTGAATTCAAACATGGATGTTGAAGTTTTCAATTCAAATCCATGTGGATTTGGATCTTCTTCCACCTCATCCATATCGGAATTATCATCTAATTCCAATGTATGGCGAATCAAATTAGGCTCTTTATTTTCAACTGCGTTTGCTTGTGTAGAGCTAGCTACTTTGTTTGAAAATAGGTCAGCTTGTGGACCTTGTGGATTATTAGTTGGTTCAGCAGGTTGACTTGGCTTAACAAAAGCCGAAGGCTCATTAGCCGTACGATCAACAAACTGATTGGTTGCTACAGGTTTAACGAAAGCAGAAGTTTGTACTTCAGGTGTCAAGGGAATAGCGATTTTCTCCTTTTCCTTTTCTTTTACACGCTCTTCAGCAGTCTGAAAACCTGTTGCTATAATCGTTACTGAAAGTTCCTCATCGTAATCCTCATCGATACAGTTACCCCAAATTAAATCAGCTGAAAGACCAGCTTTTTCTTGGATGTAATCCGTTACGATTGCCACCTCATCCATAGTAACCTCACGAGTACCAGAAGTGATGTTCAATAAGATATAACGAGCACCTTCAATTTCATTATCTTTTAATAATGGAGATGCCAATGCGCCTGTTACAGCATCTAATGCGCGTTGCTCTCCTTTGGCTACAGCATTACCCATGATAGCAACACCGCTATCGTTCATCACGGTACGCACATCTTTGAAATCGACGTTTACATATCCCGGAATGGTAATGATCTCTGCAATACCTTTCGCTGCTGTAGTTAAGATATCATCCGCTTTCGCAAATGCAGCAGTCATCGTTAAGTTTCCGAAGATTTCACGTAGACGATCGTTCGAAATCACTAAATAGGAGTCTACATATTTACGTAGCTCTTCCAAGCCATCCTCGGCTTGCATACGTCGACGCTTACCTTCAAATGTAAAAGGGGTAGTTACAATAGCAACGGTTAGAATACCCAACTCCTTCGCAGCTTTTGCTAATACCGGACTTGCTCCAGTACCTGTACCACCACCCATACCCGCAGTGATAAACAACATCTTCGTATTGGTACCAAGCATACGCTTGATGTCCTCAATACTCTCGATAGCTGAATTCTCACCAACGTCAGGATCTGCACCAGCACCCATTCCCTCGGTTAAACTTGCTCCTAACTGTACCTTATTTGGAATAGGGCTCAACTCCAATGCCTGCGCATCCGTATTACATACGATGAAGTCTACTCCACTAATTCCTTGCTTGTACATGTGGTTAACAGCATTCCCGCCGCCACCACCAACACCAATTACCTTGATAATTGATGAATTCTCCTTTAACATTTCAAATTGTATCGACATATAATTTATCCTATTTAATTCTTCATCAATCTATTACGTTATCGCAACTTGACTCAACAATTCTAATGTAATATTACCAAATACTTAACAAGAGTTTTCCACATTTGTTAAAATGTGGAAAAAACACTGCTATGTTGATAATTATTTCTTGCCAATGAAAGTGTCATCATCGATGTCAGCTCCATCTTTAATCCAATCGCCTAAGAATCGCGTTAACCAACCTTCTTTTCTATTCTGCCCTTCCGCTATTACTTTAACGTCTTCTTTGGTCGTTTCTTTTACTCCGCCCGCTTTTTTCGTAGTTCTTTCTTCGTTGCGTTTCTCTTCTTCTTCCAAAGACTGGATACCTTTGATCAATAATCCAATACCTGTTGCATACAATGGGCTCTTCAACTCATCAAATGCTTGTTTGTTCAACATATCGGTTTTTGCCAAATACTCATTTGGATATCCAATACGGCAGTCGATGCCCGTAATGTATTCCACTAATTGTACCAAGTGCTTCAACTGTGCCCCACCACCGGTGATCACAATACCTGCAATTAGCTTATCTTCATAACCCGAAGACTTGATCTCGTAATAAACGTGCTCAATAATCTCCTCCATTCTCGCTTGAATGATATAGGCCAAATTCTTTACAGAAATCTCTTTCGGTTCTCTTCCACGGATACCAGGTACACAGATCACCTCATTATCCTTGTTCTCATCTGCCAATGCAGAACCGTAACGAACTTTTAATTGTTCCGCTTGATTACGTAACACCGAACATCCTTGACGGATATCCTCTGTCACAATATTTCCTCCCAAAGGAATTACAGCAGTATGGCGGATAATGCCTTCGTGGAAAATAGCCACGTCAGTCGTACCACCACCGATATCAACCAAAACTACTCCTGCAGTTTTCTCTTCTTCATCTAATACAGCTTCTGATGATGCAAGGGGTTCTAAGATCAATTCGGATACCTCTAAGTCTGAATTGTCCACACAACGTTTAATGTTCTTGATATCGGTTACTCGACCAGAAATAATATGGAAGTTCGCTTCTACACGTCTTCCAGCCATTCCAATCGGCTCCTTAATACCAGGTTCATTATCAATCGTGAACTCCTGAGGTAATACATGAACGATTTCCTCTCCTGGATTCAAGACCAATTTGTACATGTCAGAAATTAAACGCTCAATATCGATGCGTCCAACTTCATCGTCATCATTCTTTGTAAGGATGCCTCGGTGTTGGATACTTTTGATGTGCTGCCCAGCAATACCAACGTTGACAACTTTAATGTCCACGTTTGATTGGCCTTCTGCTACTGCAACTGCCTCGCGAATGCTCGTTACCGTTTTTTGGATGTTCGCTACTACACCACGGTTAACCCCTGCAGACTCGGCTTTCCCAACGCCTAATAACTCAACCTTATTCGAACCACTTCGACGACCTACCGTAACACAAATCTTTGTGGTACCGATATCCAATCCTACGATGATTGGATTCTCTTTCTCATTTTCTACAATTCTAGGTTTCATATGCTGTGTTTGATGCTGTAAATTATTCTCTTTTTCCTTTTTTAAATTCCTTTATTGATCTTCATTTGTAAACTATCGATGAACCATTCTCCTTTGCGTTCACAGATAATTTGACCACCATATTTTACATTCACTTTCGAGTAGGCATCTGTACCTACCTTAGGTAATATATGGGTGTAAAATTTGGCCAAGCGATCTAATTTGTATTGTAATGAATCAGCCGAACCGATGATCAATTGTTGCTCTCCTACACGAGGCACAATTTCGATGTCATAATCCGAGTTCACATATAATTGAACAATCTGATTGGACCATAACTCATCCGACTTCGTTTCTTCCACTACCTGTACCAGCTCTTTTACTTGCTTGCTTTGTACTGGCTCCAAAGCTTTTTTATACCCCTCGCGGATAAATCCATTGGCTACCATCACATGTGGCACATATTTCAAAGTCACCGGAATCTTTTGACTCTTGGAGTCTACATAATATTCCTGACCATTTTGATTGATTACACGCAAAACAACTTCACGTTGCTGTACTTTCACCTGCATCACACCGTCCATATCAATATGTACATCAGCCTCGGACACATATGGTGATTTCTTTAACTCGGTTTCAATTTTATGCAATGGAACCTCATTTAAGGTACGGCCAACTACACGACCGAATTTCTCCTGAATCATTCCAGTGATATCCTTTTGATCAATGAAAGTTTCTTTTCCCTGAACCATTACCTTTAGCGCCGAGCATACTTGAACCTGATCCTTTTTGGTCACAAGGCTCATCAACATCCCAACACCAACGATGGCTGCTATACTCAAGAAAAAGTAACCAACCTGACGCCATTTGATATTTCTGATCTTATTTATCATTTCTCAAAATATCACTTAATGGTTTAACCAACTTATCAATATCTCCAGCCCCAACAGTCACAACTAATTCCGGGCTCTCTGATTTTACAATCTCCAATACCTCTTCTGGACTTACCAATCGCTTATTCTCCAATTCAATCTTAGACAATAACCAACTCGAATCAACACCTTCAATCGGAAGCTCCCTAGCCGGATAGATTTCCATCAATAAAAGCTCATCTGCCAAGCCCAATACTTCCGCAAAGCCATCGATAAAATCCCGAGTCCGAGTAAATAAATGTGGCTGAAAAACAACGGTCAATTTTTTGTTTGGATATAGCTTCTTCATCGAGGTTAAGAATGCACGCAATTCTTCAGGATGGTGCGCATAATCATCGATGTAAACATGTTCTTTCGTTCTTACCAAAAATTCAAAGCGACGTTTTACGCCTTTGAAATTCGATAAGGCTTGAACGATCTTATCTGCATCAATTTCTAACAACTTAGCAACGGTAATCGCAGCAACCGCATTCTCCACATTATGCAATCCTGGGATTCCCAAGTGAATATCCTTAATGGTTAAATCTGCAGAATGGTAATCAAAATAGAACTCACCATCTCTTACATGCACGTTCTCAGCATAAGCATCACATTGCTCTTCACGAGAATAAGTGATGTTGCCGCTGAATGGCAAACCTTTCTTAACAATCTTATCTCCGCCATCGACAACGCGATCCAAAAACAACTTGAACGAGGTCACCAATTCCGCAGGATCTCCATAAATATCCAAGTGATCTGCATCTGCTGAAGTCACAATAGCGATATTTGGATGTAAGGTCAAGAATGAACGATCATACTCATCAGCTTCCACCACAACTACATTGTTCTCACCGAACAATACGTTATTTTGATAATTACTGCTGATACCTCCTAAGAAGGCCGAGCAATCGTATCCTGAATCTTTTAAAATATGTGCCACCATGGTCGAGGTGGTTGTTTTACCATGTGTTCCAGCAACAGCAATGGTAAAGCGGCTAGCGGAAATAAAACCTAATACTTGCGAACGCTTAAACAACTCATGACCTTGATTCACAAAAAATGCTTTTAATGCCAAATCCTTAGGAATAGCCGGAGTGAAAATCAAAAGAGTCTCTTCACTAGGCTCTTGAAAGTTTGCGGGAACTGTCGCGATATCGTCACTGTAAGTTACTGGCATCCCTTCTGCTTCTAAAGCTCTGGTCAATTCGGTGGAAGTACGGTCATATCCCGCTACTTCACATCCTAAACGACGAAAATAACGAGCCAATCCGCTCATGCCGATTCCACCTATTCCCAATAGATAAACTCTTTTTATTTTGTCGATATTCATTTTCTATTTTTTAATTAATTCTAAAACTTCATTGGCGATGACTTCATCAGCATCTGGCAAAGCCAATTTCTTTATCTCTTCTCCTAATTGCGCCTGCTTCGCAGAGTCTTGCATTAAGGCAATAATTTCTTTTACCAAAGCTCCTCGAGCCTCTGTGTCCTTAACCATAATTGCCGCATCCTTTTTCACCAATGCCAAGGCATTTTTAGTTTGGTGATCATCCGACACATTTGGCGAAGGAACCAATATTACTGGTTTCCCAATCACACATAATTCGGAAATGGTACCAGCACCAGCACGAGCAACAATCACATCAGCCGCTGCATAAGCATAATCCATACGCTCCAAGAACGGCATCAACTTGATACTCTCCGGAAGTTGTTCTCCAATTTCTGCTTGCAACTTTTCGTGATAGTAACTGCCACATTGCCAAATAACCTGAATACCTTGTGCTACTAAATCTGGAATACCAGCTTGAATACAATCATTCAAGGTTAAAGCGCCTAGACTACCTCCCGTTACTAACACCGTGCGTTTCGCTACATCTAAACCAAATGCATGGATAGCTTCTTCGCGCTTTCCTTCAATAGCTACTGAAGATTTACGAATCGGATTTCCCGTTAACAGAATACGATCTGCCGGAAAAAAACGATCCATCCCTTCATAGGCAACACATATTCTTTTTGCCTTTGCACCCAATTTCTTGTTGGTTACTCCAGCAAAGGAATTCTGTTCTTGGATAAAAGTTGGTAAGCCCATCATATTAGCCATCATCAACAATGGCCCTGATGCATACCCTCCCACTCCAATTGCAGCTTCTGCTTTAAACTCTTTAAGAACTTTTCTTGCCTTCCACATGCTTTTCAACATCTTGAACGGAAGACCAATATTTTTTAATAATGATTGACGGTTGATACCTACGATATCCAACCCTACAATCTCATACCCTGCAGCAGGCACCCTTTCCATCTCCATCTTGCCATTCGCCCCTACAAACAGGATCTCCGTATCCGGAGCTATATTCTTTAGCGCATTAGCAATGGCAATTGCTGGGAAGATATGTCCTCCAGTTCCGCCTCCGCTTATGATTATTCTATGCGCCATTTGTTAATTCTTTTTTATTTTTTTTCTGTTATCTTAAACTTTATTAAATCGTACCTACCACCACTTTTTTCGCTGGGCGAACCACAGGTTCCAATTCTTCTTGGTTTTTTAATTCCTCAATATTTCTACTTACACTCAAGATAATCCCCAAGGCTACCGATGTAAAGAGAATGGATGTACCTCCCATACTTACCAATGGCAATGGCACCCCAGTTACAGGACCCAAACCCACGGCTACTGCCATATTGGCTAACGCCTGTATGGTCAAACTAAATCCTAAACCAGCCGCCAAAAAGGCCCCAAAGGCTCTTGGACTCATCGTCACAATCCGTATACATCGATACATTAACGCGATGTATAAAAACAAGAGTATAGCCCCGCCTATTGTTCCATATTCTTCAATGATAATTGCAAAAATGAAATCGGAATACGGGTGTGGTAATACATTTCGTTGAACGGAGTTACCCACGCCTTTTCCAAACATCTCTCCAGTAGCAATGGCAATCTTCGCATTGTTAGCCTGGAAGTTCTTATCATCTTGAAAACTGGTTTTCCCATCGTGAACTTCCTCCGTATTGAAGAAGCCCTGAACCCGACTCACATACGTTGCTCGACGTGGTCCTAAAAAGATGACCAGCAATAATAAAACAGCTCCCCCAACACAAACCACCGCAATCTGTTTAAAACTAATACGGCCAATCATCAACAGCAATACACTAACCCCAAACAACATCAAAGCAGTCGACAAATTCGCCAAAGCAATTAACACGAAAACCGCACATACCGCTCCCATAATAGGAATAAACGATTTCTTAACATCCTTAATCTCTTCTTGCTTGCGCGATAACATCCTAGCCAAAAAGGTAATCAAAGCCAATTTTGCCAAATCTGATGTCTGGAAAGTCTGATTGATTACCGGAATAGTTAACCAACGACTCGCCTCATTTACTTTACTACCAAATAATAGCGTGTATAACAATAAAGGGATCGTGATGATCATGAGCAATTTGGAAATACCTGCATAATAACGGTAATCCAATTTGTGCGACAAATACATCAATCCTAAACCAGCAGCTACGATAAAGAAGTGCTTAAACAAGTATAATTCTGTTCCTTTGCCTTCTTTATAAGCTAGCGTACCTACTGAGCTGTAAACAGCCAGTAAAGACCAAATGGACAACAAGATCACAATGATCCATATCCACTTATCGCCTTTTAGTTTAGAAAAAATGTATTCCATAGTCCTGCTCCTCCTTATTTAATTTCTTATAAATGCATTACGGCATCTTTGAATTGATCGCCGCGATCTTCGTAATTCTTAAACCAATCAAAGCTGGCGCATGCTGGTGACAACAAAACGGTATCACCCTTTTTCGCTAAATGCGATGCAATCTGAACGGCATCACCCATCGATGCAGAATTCACAATAACATCGGTATCATCCTCAAACGCCTCATGGATACGACTCGTATCCTTACCAATACAGATGATGGCTTTAACTTTTGATTTCACTAAATCACGCAACATCTCGTAGTCATTGCCTTTGTCTACACCACCCATAATCAAGACGATATCGGTGCTGAAACTTTCTAAGGCATACCAAACCGAATTCACATTCGTCGCTTTAGAATCGTTGATATAATTTACACCGCCGATACATGCTACATGCTCCAGTCTATGCGCCACATTCTCGAATGAACGCATGCTATCCTGCATAACCTTATTGCGCAATTCCTGAACCTTCGCTACTAAACCTGCTGCGCTGTTGTTATACACGTTGTGTCTGCCCTGGAGTGATAATTCTTCAATATTCATGATAAAAGCTTCTCTATTTGGTACTATGATGTTTAAGTTCTTGTCGCTATCTACATAAGCACCTTGTGCCAATGTTCCTTCTTGTGTAAATGGCAAATGCATTGCCGCAGTCGGATGCTTTTCTAAGGCCGCAACGGTCTCCGCATCATCCTGACAATAGATGAAATAATCACTCTCTCTTTGGTTCTGCACGATGCGGAACTTGGAAGCCACATAATTCTCCATCTTATATTCATACCTGTCCAAATGGTCAGGGGTAATGTTTAATAATACAGCTACATCAGCGCGGAAATGATACATATCATCCAGCATAAAACTGGAAATTTCCAAAACGTAGCAATCGTGTTGCTCACGCGCCACCTGTAAAGCAAAACTATTCCCGATATTACCAGCCAAGCCCACGTTTAATCCAGCATCCTTTAAAAGGTGGTAGGTCAATAAGGTAGTCGTTGTCTTACCGTTGGAACCTGTTATGCAGAATAATTTTGCATCCGTAAACTGGGCTGCAAATTCAATTTCCGAGATAATCGGTTTGCCCATCGCGCGCAATTGCTGAATCAATGCCGCCTTTTCAGGTATACCTGGACTTTTAACAATTAAATCAGCATTGTGAATCAAAGCCTCCGTATGTTGTCCCGATTCAAAGGCAATACCTTCTGCTTGCAAGCTGTTCAAATATCCTTCAGCTATGGTTCCCATATCTGAAACAAACACGTCAAAGCCCTTATCCTTACCTAAGATTGCGGCACCCACACCACTCTCTCCCGCACCTAGAATAACTAAGCGGCCTGATTGTGGGTAATATGTATTTGCAATATTTGACATGTTATCTAACTTTCAATGTGACAATCGTAATGATGGCTAGAATAATCGATACGATTAAAAAGCGTGTTACGATTTTGGATTCATGGTAACCTTTCTTCTGGTAGTGGTGATGCAATGGCGACATCAAAAAGATACGCCTACCTTCTCCAAATTTCTTTTTCGTGTACTTGAAATAGGAGACTTGCAAGATCACCGATAAGTTCTCCAACAAGAATACCCCACACAATACCGGAATCAATAATTCCTTACGGATCAAAATGGCAAATGCAGCGATGATACCTCCAATAGTTAAACTACCTGTATCACCCATGAACACTTGTGCCGGATAGGCATTGTACCACAAAAACCCAGTACATGCTCCAACAAAGGCCCCCGCAAAAATTACCAGCTCACTGGAATTTGGGATATACATGATATTCAAGTAATCCGAAAAGATAATGTTACCCGAAACATAGGCTAGAATCGCTAATGTAATACCGATAATTGCCGATGTACCCGTAGCCAATCCATCTATACCATCTGTCAGGTTAGCACCATTGGAAACTGCGGTAACAATTAAGACCACAACGATCAAAAACAATCCAAAAGTGACCCAAACATTATTGAAACCGAATACATCCAAAACCTTGGCGTAATCGAATTCATTGTTTTTATAAAGCGGAATGTTTGTCTTAGTTGATTTCACATTCTCCGCATAGATCTTCTCTCCGGTGGATGGATTGATAACTACCTCTACTGGTCTTGATGAAGAAGGGTTGGTCACTTGTTGACGAACGACGATATCCGGATGGAAATACATCGTAATCGCTATTAGGACACCTAAACCTACTTGTCCAATCACCTTGAAACGACCAGCTAAACCTTCTTTGTTCTTGCGAAAAACTTTGATATAGTCATCCAAGAAACCAATAGCTCCCATCCAAATGGTAGTGATGATCATGATGATGACATAGATGTTATCCAGCTTAGCAAATAACAAAGTCGGTATTAGAATACCGGCGATAATAATCAAACCTCCCATGGTTGGAGTACCTTGTTTTTTCTTCTCCCCTTCTAACCCTAAGTCACGAATACTTTCACCTACTTGTTTTTGGTGCAGTAAACGGATTAAACGACTACCATAAACAGTGGTGATAATTAACGAACCAATAACCGCCATTGCCGTACGGAAAGAGATGTATTGAAACAATCCTGCCCCTGGAATGTGGATATGCTCGTTTAACCAAGTGAATAAATAGTATAACATCCGTTTAGTTATGTTCGTTAAAAATCTTTATTAATTCTTCTTTATCATCGAAGTGGTTCTTCACTCCTTTTATCTCTTGGTACTTCTCGTGCCCTTTTCCTGCCACCAAAATCACATCTCCAGCTTGCGCAAGGTGAAAGGCTGCTCGGATAGCTTCTCTACGATCAGTAATGGAGAATACATTCTTTTTCTTTTCAGCTGGAACTCCAGCTTCCATCTCTTTAATAATATCGCCTGGTTCTTCTGACCTTGGGTTATCTGAGGTTAAGATCACTTTATCGCTTAGGCGACAAGCTACCTCTGCCATTTCCGGACGTTTCGTGCGATCGCGGTCACCACCACAACCCAACACTGTCAATACTTGTTGTCCTTCTTGACGCAATCCATTGATGGTCTCCAGGACATTTTCAACCGCATCCGGTGTATGTGCGTAATCGACAATTGCAACCACCCCATTTTTCGCCTTCATGGTCTCAAATCTTCCTTCTGCTCCAGTGATCTCAGAAAGTGCTGTTAACACGTGCATGGTTTCCTGTTCCAACAAGATTGCCGCAGCATATACCGCCAACAGATTGTAGGCATTAAAGTGACCCACCAATTTCACCCACAGCTCATGCTGATCGATCTGCAAGAGCATACCATCAAAATGACTCTCCAAAATCTTCGCTTTGAAATCAGCCATTTGCTGTAAACCATAGGTTTTACGGTGTGCAAATGTATTTTGTAGCATGACCTGACCATTTTTATCATCCACATTAGTCAAGGCAAAAGCAAAACGATCTAAATCGTCAAAGAACTTTTTCTTTGCCTTAATGTAATTGGCAAAAGTTCCATGAAAGTCTAAGTGGTCATGCGTGATATTCGTGAATATCCCACCCGCAAAACGAAGTCCCGCAATACGTTGTTGAACCACCGCATGCGAACTCACTTCCATGAAGCAAAAATCACAACCATCTTCCAACATTTCTTTCAATAAAGCATTCAAAGAAATAGGGTCAGGTGTAGTATGTGTCGAAGGTATGATACGTTCACCGATCTGATTTTGAACGGTAGAAAGTAAACCCACATGGTATCCTAATTTTCCAAATAAATTGAACAGCAAAGTTGCTACAGTTGTCTTTCCGTTAGTTCCTGTAACACCCACAAGTTTCAATTTCTTAGATGGATTACCGTAGAAGTTCCCAGCCATTACCCCTAAGGCATACGCTGAATCCGGAACCAAAACATAAGTAACCGCTGCTTGAATTTCTTGTGGCAGCTCCTCCGCCACCACTACTGTTGCTCCTTGTGAAATTGCCTTCGCAATAAACAAGTGACCATCTGTTTGATGCCCACGTACAGCAACAAAAGCGGAACCCACCTCTGCTTTGCGCGAGTCAAGACACAGACTGGAAACCGTCGTTTCCAATTCGCCTTGGTACTCCTGTACCGGTATGCCGTGCAACAAGTCTTTTAATAACATCTTAATTCAATTCTATTAATACACGGGTACCAGGTTTCAAGCGTTGCCCTGCTGCCAATGATTGATTGATAACTTTTCCTTTTCCATGAACGGTGGTTTTAAAACCAGCATTTTCCATGGCATATATCGCATCCACAAGACCCATTCCCTTAACATTTGGAACCAAGCCCTCACGAACCTCCGCTACTGCAAATGGTAAATTTGTCTGTGTTGCTGAATCTTTTTCCGATTTAACTAAAGAAGCCCAATTCACCGTTTTGAAGCCTAACTTCTCATAAACCTTAGCTGTTGCTTCTTTGGATCCTCTTAAAGTATATGGAACTTTCGCTCCTGCCACATTCACCTGACGCTCAGCAAACGTATGGTGCATCGAAAGGTCATTCGCATAAACCATGTCTGCTAACTCCCTGAACACAGGTCCCGCAACAGAACCACCATAATAACCGTTTCTCGGATTACGAATAACCACAATCATGGAATATTTTGGATTCTCGGCTGGGAAATATCCTGCGAAAGAAGATTGATATCGTCTAGCTCCATAACCACGTGAACCATCGGCCATCTGTGCTGTACCAGTCTTTCCAGCAGAAGTGTATAATGGGCTTTTTAATCGTTTTCCTGTCCCTTCGTTCATCACACCCGCCATCATGGTCTGCATGGATTTAATCGCTTCCGGAGAAGCAATCTGCTTGTTAATTACGCGAGCTTCAAACTTTTTAATGGGTTGCCCTAAATGCTGAATTTCTTTAACAAATAATGGCGCTATCATTTTACCATCGTTAGCAACCGCATTGAACAAAGTCAATGTTTGCAATGGTGTTAATTTCAACTCATAACCATAAGCCATCTGTACCAAGGATAATTTACTCCATGAACGGCTATCCGGCATTTTCACCCATGGCTGTGCTTCTCCAGGAATCTGTAAACCTAATTGTTGGTTTAAACCCCATGATTGTAATTTCCCAGTAAACTTCTCTGGACTGCTACCATAATGTTGGTTGATCAGCTTTGCAACGGCCACGTTCGATGATTCTTCAAAGGCTTCCAAGACAGTCATCACTGATTTTTTAGGAGCGTGAGAATCCTTAATGGTGTGGGAAGGAACCTTATAGGTACCATTTCCAACATCCACTGTTGTATTTAGATTGACTTTATTATCATCTAAAGCCACCAAATAAGAGGCTACCTTAAAAGTTGATCCCGGGTCAGCTCCTTGAGCAATTGCATAGTTGAATTTCTCTCGGTAAACGCCTTCACCATCTCTTGTGAAATTGGCAATCGCACGAATCTCTCCGGTTTTTACTTCCATCAATACCACGCAACCATTATCCGCATCTGAAATTTGCAATTGTTTTTCTAAGGCACGTTGTGCCATATCTTGCATATTGACATCGATAGTCGCAATGATATCAGACCCATCAGTAGGCGCTACTTCCATTTCACGATTCACCGGAATCCAAACGCCACCTGCAATACGTTGCATCAACTGTACACCACTCTTTCCTTCGATATAATCGCCATAAGCACCTTCCAATCCCACTCGAACAGTATCTCCTTTGGTATTTTTATAACCAATAGTACGTGCTGCTAGATTAGTGAAAGGAAGAATACGTTTGTTTTCGCGAACAGCAATTAAGCTGCTAGAAAAGCGTTGCTTATCTTCTTTAAAGTTTTTGAATAAAGGAAACTTCTTCAAGTCCTTTAATTGCTGATGCGAAACAGCACGTTTTATTAAGACATAGCGATGCTTCTTAGCTCTTGCTTCCTTCAATTGCGTCAGATATTGACGAGCAGAACGATCACCAAAGTACTTCGCTAAGCTGGAGGCCAAAGAATCCACCCGAGCATTGAAGACATCATTATGCTCGGATGGAATGGCCATCGCATCAAACCTAATATCATATTCTGGTACCGAGGTAGCCAGTAAACTTCCATCATTGGAGTAGATGTTTCCACGCGCCGCTTCCACTACACGCTCGCGGATAGTCAAACTATCAGCAACCTCACGCCATCTTGCACCATCTACATATTGCAAATGCAACAACTTCCCAAAGACCAATAAGGCCCCGAAGACCATTAGCCCGAACGCCAGGTACACCCGCAGTAATATGGTTTTCCTAATATTCATTTTTGGTATTGTGATTACTTTTGCTCTTGTTTTATTACTTCTAATTTAATTGGCGGCTCTGTCCGCTCTTTTAATCCCAGTGTGTCTGCCCGTTTGGCAATCTCTGTCTGCGTTGTTAATTTCATCAACTCGGCATTCAAGGATTTATAATCCCAACTCAATTCCTTCACCTCTCTTCCCAATTTGTCAATTCGGCGAACCGTGTTCTCTGCCAAATGACGATTGGTGATATAAACCAAACCTAACAAAGCAAGAAAAGCCACAAATGGCAGGTTCTTCGTAACTAGATAGGCAGATAGCTTTTGGGAGGAAAAAAAGGTCTTGAGGAAATTCTCGGTCTCTTCTACTTTCTCTTCCAACTCATCCGACATCTCCTCCTGAACTTCTTCGCTCAGTTCCTTTTGCTTGATCGTATTCCTTTTTGCCATCTAATCTCTCGTTAAATCTTTTCTGCAATCCGCAATTTTGCACTGCGGGCTCTATTGTTTCGAGCAACCTCTTCCGCATCGGCAACTATCGCCTTACGACTGATTACTTTAAATGGTTTGATTTCATTACCGAAGAAATCCTTCTCTACCTCACCTTTGAATTTCCCTTTGGCCATGTAGTTCTTCACCAATCGATCTTCTAATGAATGATAAGACATCACGACCAATCTTCCTTCTGGCTTTAGTATTTGTTCCGTCTGCGACAGAAACTCTTGAAGGGCTTCCAACTCTTTATTCACTTCAATGCGTAAAGCTTGAAAAACTTGCGCATGGTATTTATGCTCTTTTCCTTTTGGCACCAGCTTCTGAATCACCTGCTTCAATTCCGCAACGGTCTGAATTTCTTTGGTCAAGCGTGCTGTAACAATAGCCTTAGCCAAAGATTTAGCATTTTGAATTTCGCCATACATGCCGAAGATTCGATGAAGCTCATCCTCTGGATAGCTGTTCAACACTTTCTTCGCATCCAAATCCGAGATTTGATCCATGCGCATATCCAAATCGGCATCGAAACGAATGGAAAAACCGCGATCTGCAGCATCAAATTGATGCGAGGAGACCCCCAGATCTGCCAAAATCCCATCCACTTGCTTCACCCCTTCTAGACGTAAATTATTTTTTAAGAACTTAAAATTCTGATGAATCAAACGAAAGCGATCATCTGCCAAGGCATTTTTAACCGCATCCGGATCCTGATCGAATGCATATAATCGACCATCTGGCCCTAAGTGTTTCAAGATCTCCTTGGAATGACCTCCACCACCGAAAGTCACATCCACATAAACCCCGTTTGGTTTGATTGCTAGCGCTTCTATGCACTCGCGTAACATGACAGGAACATGGTATCCAATCTCATTACTCATTTGGCATTCCCCCGAAATTAAAATTACCCATTACCTCTTGTGCCAATTCTGAGAAACCTTCATCAAATCCTGCTTCCATCAATGCTTCGTATTCTTCTTTCGCCCAAACCTCAATCTGATCCATTTGACACTGCAAGAAAACCTCCCCTTGAATATTCGCATATTCCAAAAGCGATTTTGGTAATAAAACTCTTCCCGCAGCATCCAAAGTCAATTCCGTAGCACCACGCATAAACATCCGGATGAAATTCCTCGTCTTTGGATTATATTGATTCAAACTCGACAATTGAGCCATCTTCTTATTCCACTCTTCCCGCGTATAGATCACCAAGTTCTTTTCGAAACCACGGTTCACAACAAGACCTAGACGCTCAACATCAGGCAATTGCCTTTTGAGCGAAGCAGGTACGACCATGCGCCCCTTGCTATCTAGCTTGCATTCAAACTCGCCAATTAATGGTTCCATTTCTATACTTCTACGGTAATTATTATGTAAAAGTATACACTTTCTCCCACAATCCCCCACAATGCCCCACAAAAAAGTTTTCCACATAGCCTATCTACTACAAAATAGGCCTTAAACAGGTCAAAAAGCGACAATAATATTGAAACACAATAAATTACATTTTGTATCAAATGACCTATATTTGGCTCTTTGGGCTAGCTAAAACACTAGCAAACAGCTGTTACAAGTCCAATTTTTTGCCCTTGTGGGGTGAAGTGGAGCAAGGTCATATCACTTGTGCCTTTAAAGGGGGCAAAGTGGGAGATTTATTCTCAACTATTTCTTTTCTAGATGAACTTTAGGCTCTCAAACGATTGTCCAATTGGTAGATATTAGGATAGGTCAAAAACGATAAGCTATTCGGTCTGGAAGAAGTTAAGACAAGGTTATATTTCACTCGATATTGACAGTATATGGATTCGCTACACTTAGGGAATTTCCTAGGATCTGATAGGGATCTCCTTCGGATCTCGTTCGGTCGGAACCGAACGAGATCCGAAGGAGATCCGAACAAGTTCCGAAGGAGATCCGTTAGAGTATCGAAGAAAACCCTTGTAATAGATAGTTAGACCACAGACAAAAGACAACAGAAAAAAAAGGAAAAAGTAGATGTGAGACCGCTACGCTATTAGATGTGAGATATGAGATAGAATGGGGGAACGGTCGAAGCAGGCTTCGGCCCTACGGTTGTGGTAAGATTGCCAATATTTTCACGATTGTTTGTAGGATCGATGCATGCATCGCCCGCCATCAAGAATATCCTCCAATCTGATTTCTGTTGTCTGTTATCTATTATCTATTATCTATTAACCCCTATCATTTCCGGTCATTTTTGTTCATTTTGGTTGTATTCTGCTATTCTATTGTCTATCTCACATAAATCCGATAATTTTGTAACGCAAAAAAATTAAAAAATAATCATGCATAGAACACATACTTGTGGCGAATTGAGAATCACAGACCTCGGAAAAAAGGTAACCCTAAGTGGATGGGTGCAGAAATCTCGTGATTTAGGTGGGATGACCTTTATCGATGTTAGAGATCGTTATGGCATTACCCAGCTGACTTTCAACAGTGAGGATGATGAGGCATTACGCAGCAAGGCTAGAGAATTGGGCCGGGAGTATGTAATCAAAGTAACTGGAACCGTCATTGAGCGTTCCAGCAAAAACAATAAGATTCCTACTGGTGAAATAGAAATTAAAGTGAGTGATTTGGAAGTTCTAAATGAATCCAAGTTACCTCCATTCACCATTGAAGATGATACTGATGGCGGTGAAGATATCCGTATGAAATATCGTTATTTAGATATTCGCCGTAATCCGGTAAAGAATTCCTTATTATTCCGCCATAAGGTGGCTCAAGAAGTTCGTAATTACCTTTCGAGTTTAGATTTTTGTGAGGTTGAAACACCCTATTTAATTAAGTCTACTCCAGAAGGGGCACGTGACTTTATCGTTCCATCAAGAATGAATCCAGGACAATTCTATGCGCTTCCTCAATCTCCACAAACATTCAAGCAATTGTTAATGGTGGGTGGCCTAGATAAATATTTCCAAATCGTGAAGTGTTTCCGTGATGAGGATTTACGTGCGGATAGACAACCTGAGTTCACGCAGATTGACTGTGAAATGTCCTTCGTAGAACAAGAAGATATCTTAAACGTATTTGAAGGTATGACTCGTCATCTATTAAAGAACATTCATGGGATTGAAATTGAGCAATTCCCTAGAATGACCTTTGATGAGGCGATGAGAACTTATGGTAATGACAAACCGGATATTCGTTTCGGCATGAAGTTCGGCGAATTGAATGCTGTTGCTCAACATAAGGAGTTTGCCATTTTCAATAATGCGGAATTAGTAGTTGGTATTGCGGTACCAGAGGCAGCGTCTTATACACGTAAGCAAATTGATGAACTAACGGATTGGGTAAAACGCCCTCAGGTTGGTGCTTCGGGTATGGTATATGTCAAATGTGAAGCTGATGGAAGCTATAAATCTTCAGTCGATAAATTTTACGATCAGGCAGATTTAGCAAAATGGGCAGAAGCTACTGGTGCGAAAGCTGGAGATTTAATCCTGGTGCTTTCAGGTCCAGCCAACAAAACAAGAGCACAGCTAAGTGCATTACGTATGGAATTGGGCAATCGATTAGGATTGCGTAAGCCTAATGAATTTGCTCCTCTTTGGGTTATTGATTTCCCATTATTGGAATGGGATGAAGAAAGTGGCCGTTATCATGCGATGCACCACCCATTCACTTCTCCGAAAATAGAGGATATGCCTTTATTAGACACTGATCCTGGAAAGGTTCGTGCAAATGCTTATGACTTGGTATTGAACGGTAATGAGATCGGTGGTGGTTCCATCCGTATCCACGATAAAGATATGCAAGCTTTGATGTTTAAGCACCTTGGTTTTACGGAAGAACAAGCACAAGATCAATTTGGTTTCTTAATGAATGCTTTCCAATACGGTGCTCCACCACACGGAGGATTAGCGTTTGGTCTAGACCGTTTAGTAGCAATATTAGGTGGTCAAGAAACTATTCGTGACTTTATCGCATTCCCTAAAAACAATTCCGGACGTGATGTGATGATTGATGCGCCTGCAACAATCGCCAAAGAACAATTGGATGAGTTAAGCTTGAATGTTATTGAACCAAAACAATAATTGACGATAAGCGTTTAACATTTATATTAAATTACTATATTTAAAAGTTGGCTGTATCCCGGCCAACTTTTATTTTTGCAAGAATTCAACTCCATCCCTATGGCACAAACAATAGCTGACAAATTTCTACAAGATAGCGAGACAAAATCTTTTGACACTCGTCATCGTCAGATTATCAATACAGGTATTGATAAATATAATGTTGCTTTTGAAAAGGGAAAAAGTAAATTCTTTGATTTAGAGAATTCCAAGATCAAGGCAAACTTGATTAAATGGAAGGTGATGGAGAATTTGGATAAGTACCTATTGGACTTTGAGTCTAATTTTACGGCTAATGGAGGTCGGGTTATTTGGGCAAATGATATTCAAGAGGCACAAGAAGAGATTTGGCGTATCATGGAGCATCATGGTGCTCAGTCGGTCGTAAAATCTAAATCCATGGCTACAGAGGAAATTGAATTGAATCATTTCCTGGAAAAGAAAGGAATTGAAACCATTGAGAGTGATTTAGGTGAATTTATTATCCAATTATTAGGTCATAAGCCTTATCATTTTGTGACTCCGGCTATGCACTTGAGTCTGGAAGATATCGCCAAGTTATTTCATGAGAAATTCGACACACCTTTGGAGGCCAGTGCAGAAGAATTGACCATGAAGGCTCGTGAGATTCTAAGGGAGAAATATACCACAGCTGATATCGGTATTTCGGGTGCTAATTTTCTGGTTGCTGATACAGGAAGTATCGCGATTACAGAAAACGAAGGTAATGCTCGATTAACGACTACCTTTCCAAAGGTACATATTGCTGTAGTCGGAATTGAAAAGGTTATCCCGAATATGAATGACCTGGATTTGTTCTGGCCATTATTGGCTTCACATGGTACCGGGCAGAACTTAACGGTGTATAACACCTTATTATCCGGACCGAAAAAAGGAACGGAACGTGATGGGCCTGAAGAAATGTATGTGATCCTTCTGGATAATGGCCGCACCAATGTTTTGGAACAAAAGGAACAACGTCAAGGACTTTATTGTATTCGCTGTGGAGCATGTTTGAATGTTTGCCCTATATATCAAAATATCGGTGGACACACCTATGAAACCACCTATCAAGGACCAATAGGCTCCTTGATCTCTCCGCACTTGAATGGCATGAAGGAATTCAAACACTTAAGCTTTGCATCTTCTTTATGTGGGAAGTGTACAGAAGTTTGTCCTGTGGGAATTGATATTCAGAAAATGCTGTTATTAAATCGTCGTGATTCCGTGCAAGAAGGCATGGCTACCTCGATGGAGAAAAAAGGCTGGAAGATGTTTACCTGGGCTATACAAAAGCGTAAATTAATAGACTTCGTCGGCGGAAAAACAAAGAACTTCTTTGTGCGCAATTTCTTCAAAAAAGCTTGGGGTGATAAAAGAGAATTACCAAAAATTGCTAATAAATCCTTTGCGCAACAGTGGAAGGAAAAACAAAAACACGATAAGTAAGCTTAATTAGAAATTGTATAAGGATTTAATTGATTAGAATATAAAAAAAAGAGGAATTTGATATTCCTCTTTTTCTTTGCACCCTATTTATGAATGGGAATGAGTTATTCCATCATTATTATTCGCTTTCTTTAAATCCATTGGTATCGAACAATGATTTACTATTTTCGGCCATACGGATAAACTCTGCCCGATAACCTTCGTCATCTTTACCTTTAGCTGCTTTTGCGCGAGTAATTAAACTTTGGAAGTTTGCTTTTTGTTTGAAGTCCGAATTACGGATAAGCATTCCAAACTCGGCAACTGCAGTAGCAAAGCGAAAATCTTCACTTGCATTTTCAATAGCTATAGCTTTATCTGACACTACCTGTTGTTGTAATTTACTTCGATCGCTAGTCGGTTCTTTATAACGGAATTTGACTGTTGCCAATTCACCATTGCTAGCTCCAGCAGGCGCTTGCTTATCCTTTTGGTATTTCAATGGATCAACTTTTCCAAAGATTTGTGAAATGATACCAGTAGGAATAAGTTCATACAGCGCAGTCACGGTATGCCCTACCCCCATATCACCACCTAATTTCGTATCGTTATTAAAATCCTCTGCTTCCAATAAACGGTTTTCATAGCCAACTAAACGATAGGCTTGCACATAGGCAGGATTAAATTCAACCTGAATTTTGACATCTTTGGCAACAGTAAACATAGTTCCTCCAAATTCGGTCACCATAGCCTTACGGGCTTCTGAAATGTTATCGATATAGGCGTAATTTCCGTGTCCTTTATTGGCAAGTATCTCCATTTTGCTGTCTTTCAAATTTCCCATACCATAACCAAGCACAGTTAAATTAACACCGCTTTGACGTTCTCTGCTTATCAGATCTTCCATCGCTTCATCAGATGAAGCTCCGACATTAAAATCGCCATCTGTGGCTAAGACAATACGGTTATTACCATCTTTTATGAAGTTTTCTTTTGCAATATTGTATGCCAGCTTGATACCAGCACCACCAGCAGTTGATCCACCTGCCTCTAACTCATCTATGGCTTGCTTTATAGTCATCTTCTGACTTCCTGAAGTACTTTTGAGTTTTAAACCAGCTGAACCTGCATAAGTCACAATAGCCACTTTATCTTCTGGTCTTAATTGATCTACTAATAACTTCAAAGAAGATTTAACCAAAGGAAGACGGTTGGCTCCAAACATAGAACCAGATACATCGATCAGAAATACAAAATTCGATGCTGGTAATTTTTCTGTAGGCATATTTTTAGCTTTCAATGCAATACGCATTAATTTATGCTCTGGATTCCAAGGAGCAACCGATAGTTCGGTATAAATCTTAACAGGATCACCATTAGTAGGTGGATTAAGGTTGTATTGGAAATAATTGATCATTTCCTCTACACGTACAGCATCCTTTGGAGGTAATTGACCGGCATTGATCATCCTACGCACATTGCTATAGGAGGCAGCATCTACATCGACTGCGAAGGTAGAAAGCGGGTCTTTCAAGGGAGATAAAAAAGTATTCTCCTTGATGTCCTGATAAGTCTCCGAATCCATTGCTCTAGGCATTGAAATTCTAACACCCATATTGGCACTACCAACAATTTGTCCTTTCACCCTCGTGTTTTTGCCGTAACTTTGGACCACTATTTCTTCTAAAACTTCAAATCCTTGATCCAATAGTACATTCAAGCTATTGCTTTTTGGGACTTTTACCTCTTTAGTTTTATATCCTATATAGGAAAACAACAATAGATCTCCAGATTCTGCATTAATTTTATAGAATCCGTTCTTATCAGTGGTCGTAGCCATATTTTTATTTTTCACTAAAACTTGTACTCCAGCTAAAGCTTTTTTATCAGCATTGTCCCTTACATATCCTGATATTTCTGCGGCAATTGCCTGGTCTGCACCTACTAGAAGGATTAAGACGGCGAATAAATAGATGATTCTTTTCATAGCGTGTAAATTTTCTCAAGGGATGCATTAAAAATGAAATTTCCATAAACGAGAAAAAAAAATTATTTTTCAGCCATAATTAAGCCGTTACAATTTGTCTAAGCAAACCAATCATACTGACGACGAACTCCTCCAAGCCTACTTGGAGACTGGTGATCTTATACATTTGGGTGATCTCTTTCAACGGCACAGCGAGATGCTCTATTATGTTTGTTTAAGGTACTTTAAGGAGCCTGAGCGTAGCAAAGACGCTGTGATGCACATCTTCGAAGAACTCATTGAAAAAGTCAAGAAACAAACGATACAGGATTTTCCCAGGTGGTTATATGTTGTTGGTAAGAACCATTGCTTGATGGCCCTTCGTTCTGCAAAAAGTAAGGTTGAAATTGTTACAGATGATTTTGTGGAATTTGGAGTAAACCTGCATCAGGAGGAAAACTATTCGGAGAAAGAGGAGCAATTGAGTCGCATGGAACGTTGTTTAGACGGATTAATGGAAAAGCAAAGACAGAGTATTCAGCTATTCTTCATCGAACAGAAATGTTATAAGGAAGTAGCAGATTTGACAGGCTTTAGTTTGAACGATGTAAAGAGTTATATTCAGAACGGAAAGCGAAATCTGAAAATCTGCATGGAAAGGAGCAATCATGAATAATCATTTTGATATCGCTTATTTAAGGAAATATGTCAACGGGGAATTAAGTCCTTCGGAGATGTATGCCATAGAAAAAGCCTCTCATCAAGATGAGTTGTTGATGGATTTAATCCTAGGATTGGAAGCAGAGAAGGAATTAGGTTCTGAACTGGATCAAAAAGATTTGGATAGTGCTATATACGAACGTACGCATCCGCAGAAAGTCATCAATTTCAATAAATACCGTTGGTTATCCATTGCAGCTACTTTATTACTTGCCTTTGGTATCGGTATGATCTGGTACATGAATAGGGAGCAATCTACGCTTAAGTATGAAGATAGTATTGCACATACCGAGATGGCATCTCCTGCTGACACTACGGTCAATGTAGCTCCAATCGACAGCATAATTGATGAGCCGATCGAGGAGCAGCGAATAGCTTTTCATAACCCGAATGCCAAGAACAAACGAACATCGGATGAGGCAGTAGTCGAAATTCAACGGCCTACCTTAACATTACCTTCTGTACCTTCGGGAAGCCACGTGTCTGCGGACTCCTTTGGAGCAAAAAGAACCAAGGAAGAAAAAGCAGATAATAACTACATCGCTCAAAACAAAATGCAGGATTATTACTCGGAGAATATGGCGTTGAACGAATCGACTATAGTACTTCGTGGAAATACTGATCGGAAGCGAAATGTTATTGTAGGCTCTGCACCACTATCCTCCGCTCAAGATAAAAAGACAATAGCTACTGGACGCGTATTAGATCAAAACTCGGGAAGACCTTTGGCGCATGTCACTGTCAGAGATATCAAAACTAATGAGGTAACAGTTACGGATTCATCCGGACAATACATCATGCCTTTATCTTCCAAAAACCAAGAATTGGAGATTTTATCCCTAGGATATGAAACGAAACGTATCATCGCCAGCAATAATAAAATTGTACAACTACAACCAGAAATGAGCATGGTTGAAGAAGTGACCGTAGTTGGTTATGGTGGTAAAAGCAGTCGATTTAAATCGGAACCACTTGCTGGCTGGACAGCATACAAGAAATACTTAAAGGACCAAACAGCACAATCTCTAGCTGGAAAAGGTACAGTTACACTTGTGTTTGATATCTCCTCCTTTGGTCGACCATTTGACTTTAAGGTGAAGAATAGCAGCAACCCAGAATTGAACCAAAAAGCAATTCAGATTATCCAAAATGGACCAGATTGGCAACTCGGCAATGATGGTAAGAAAGTGGAAATTAAGGTGGAATTTGAGGGGTAGACCGATGCGCTGTTAGATATGAGATGTGAGATAGAAAGGGGGAAAAGAATTTGAGATATGCGGGCGATGCATGCATCGCCCCTACAAACAATCGTGATTTTATTATCCCTAAGCACCATAACAGTAGGGTCGTAGCATGCTTCGACCGTTATCCAATATCCATTATCCATTTTCCAATATTCAATATTCAATAAGTTAATTATTTCTGATCTGCATAGTTTGAAGTTCACTCAGCTAGCTTCGTGACGTGGTCTTTTGGGTGGGAAGAGAGATTCTTCGCTTCGCTCTGAGTTGGAAATGGATTCCTTTCTAATGATACTTAACGTCTAACAGCGAAGCGGTCTCATATCTCCCATCTATTAGCGAAGCGGTCTCCCCTTGTTACGAAATAATTACAGTTAATTATTGTTGAAAAAAAATAATAGGCTTACCTTAGCATATTAAATAAAAGAAGAGAAGCGATGAATTTAGCGTTTTTGAATATTGGTACTCAAGAGATGGTTGTTATTATCTTGGTAGCACTATTACTATTTGGAGGGAAGAAATTACCGGAGTTAGCGAGAGGTTTAGGCAAGGGGATTCGTGAGTTTAAAGATGCATCTGAAGGCATAAAACGCGAAATTTCAGATCAGATAAATAATTTTGAGAAGGAGATTGATGATGTGAAGGCGGATATAGAAAAAGAACCGGAAAGCGATAATTCCACTTCCGTAAACCCTACAGAAAGTTATGCAAATAACGCACAAGAGTCGGAAGGGAATGAAAATGCTGAGGTAAAAGAAAAGAAAACTCCACAGTTTTCTGCACCTTCTGGTACTTACGAACATCAGCCATATAGAACACCTACGGAAGAAGATTATTACAGCTATGGTTACAAAGACCATTTTGATAATAACGAACAAGTTACCAATGATGCAGACCAAACTACATCATCAACTGAAGGACAATCTACAGAAGAACATGCTTCGAAAGAAGATCATGGAACTAAAAACGCCTAATAAATAATTTTTAAAAATATTATTAAGCTGTTGATGAATAGTCAACAGCTTATTTTTTCTATTGAGTATGATTACATCCCACGAATTAATTGTATCGCAGGAATTAGCTATCAGCGAAAAACAAGTGCACAGCACTTTAGCCTTATTGGATGAGGGAGCTACCATTCCTTTTATTGCACGTTATAGGAAAGAAGTGACGGGCAGTTTAGATGAGGTCCAGATTGCGGCAATTCGAGATCGTGTACAGCAATTACGCGAATTGGATAAGCGTAAAGAAGCGGTATTAAAGTCTATTACGGAGCAGGGTAAATTAACTCCTGCCCTAGAAGAGCAAGTGAAAACTGCAGAGACGATGGCTGTACTGGAGGACATTTATCTTCCTTACAAACCAAAACGCCGTACTCGTGCTTCCATGGCTAGAGAGAAAGGCCTTCAGCCATTGGCGGATGTTTTATTGGCCCAGGATAAAGTTGATGTTGAAATCGCCGCTGCCGATTACATTGATGAAGAAAAGGGAGTAAACAATCTGGAAGAAGCATTAGCAGGTGCTCGTGATATTATTGCTGAGCAGATTGCTGAGGATGCCGAGGTAAGAGCACATACCAGAAAGGTCATCTTAGAAAAAGGGAAATTTGTTTCTCGAGTAGTACCTGGAAAAGAAGAGGCCGCTTTGAAATATAAGGATTATTTCGAGTGGTCTGAATCATTGAAAGATGCACCTTCTCACCGTGTTTTAGCTATGCGTCGTGGGGAGAAAGAGGAATTGTTATACTTAGATGTTGATGTAGAGGAAACAGCGGTATTGCCAGGGATTGCCAAACAATTCATCAAAGCTAAAAATGACTCATCAGATCAGGTAGAGTTAGCACTTCAAGACAGCTACAAGCGCCTATTGAAACCTTCCATGGAAACTGAAGTTCGTGTATTGACACGTCAGCGTGCCGATGTGGAAGCGATCAAAGTATTTGCTGACAATGTACGTCAATTATTATTGGCAGCACCACTTGGGCAAAAGAGATTATTAGCTATTGACCCTGGCTTTAGAACAGGTTGTAAAACGGTGGTTTTAGATGCTCAGGGTAATCTGTTAGAGAATACGGCCATCTTCCCACACAATGGAGCAGGTGGTTTAGCAGAAGCAGAGAAAACAGTGAAGCACTTGGTATCGAAGTACGATATTGAGGCAATCGCAATTGGGAATGGAACTGCAGGTCGAGAAACTGAAGATTTTGTTCGCAAATTAAAGTTAGCAGATGTGACAGTCGTTATGGTGAATGAGAGCGGTGCTTCCATTTATTCTGCATCAGAAACTGCTCGTGAGGAGTTTCCAGATTATGATGTTACCGTACGTGGTGCCGTATCTATTGGCCGTCGATTAATGGATCCATTGGCAGAATTGGTGAAGATAGATCCTAAATCTATTGGTGTTGGACAATATCAGCACGATGTTGATCAAAATAAATTGCAATCAGCCCTAGATGACACGGTTATCTCTTGTGTGAATGCAGTTGGTGTAGAATTAAATACAGCATCTAAGCAGATTCTAGCTTATATATCGGGTTTAGGTCCTGCCCTAGCTCAACAAATCGTTAATTATCGCAAAGAAAACGGACCATTCAAGTCACGTAGGGAATTGAAAAAGGTACCTCGCTTAGGTGACAAGGCATTTGAACAAGCAGCAGGTTTCTTACGTATTCGTCATGGGGAGCATCCATTAGATGCTTCAGCTGTACACCCTGAGCGCTATGCTTTGGTTGAACAAATGGCAAAAGACTTGAATGTCACCATTCCTGAATTGATAAAAGATGATGCTTTACGCAAGAAAGTAAATCTTCAAAAATATACTTCGGAAGAAGTTGGTCTACCTACATTAAATGATATTTTGAATGAATTAGCCAAACCTGGATTAGATCCTCGAGAGAAATTTGAAAGCTTCTCCTTTACAGAAGGCGTGAATAGTATTTCGGATCTAAAAGTTGGTATGAAATTACCGGGTATCGTTACGAACATTACTAATTTTGGTGCTTTCGTCGACATTGGTGTTCATCAAGATGGATTGGTGCACTTAAGTCAATTAGCAAATCATTATGTTTCAGACCCACATGAGGTGGTAAAAGTTCAACAGCAGGTGATGGTTCAAGTTACGGAAATTGATGAACGTAGAAACCGCATCGGCCTAACCATGAAAACAGAGGATAAGGGTCCAAGAAAACGATCTGAAAAAAGAGATCATCGAGAAAACAAAGCGCCTGAAACAGATATGGCAAGTAAACTTGCAGCATTAGCAAGTAAATTCAAATAAGAGATCATGGCTGGATTATTCACAATCCAGCCTTTTTTAATAATCCATACCAGTTAATCTATTTTTATTGCTGTATTTTTGAGCATGACACTTACAGAATTTACAGCACATATTCAGCAAGAGCAACATCCAGAATCAACATGGTCCGTTCAATTACAATCCCTTTGGTATGATGCTAAGGGTGATTGGAAGAAGGCTCATGATTTGGTCGATCAACTTTCTGATTTATCATCGGCACATGTGCATGCTTATTTACATCGAGTTGAAGGCGATTTATGGAACGCTCGGTATTGGTATAATCGGGCTAAAAAGTCAGAATTTAAAGGAAGCCTAGAAGAGGAATGGAAAGAATTGGCGATTGCCTTTTTACCTAAAAAGGGTTAAGGTCATTCTTTACAGAGTCTTGCTTGGGAAGACTAACGGGCTGAACAGTATCACGCTTTGTTTTGAAAGTCCACATTCTTCTCCAGAACTCTCCAAGCGTATTGAATTCCTGACGGTAAACAAGGCCCACAGCATTGATATAATCATCTGTAGGGGTGAACAGTATGTTTCGAGTATTTAGTCTATTGTAGGCTCTAAAAACAAGGCTACCGTCCCTTCTCACCTTGTAGGTTAATTCCGCATCGGTAGCAACCTGATTCGAGAAGAAAGTTAAATCCGTTGTTTGGATATTTCTTCGGTCAACAATTCCTCCTGTTAGTACAAGACGATCATTAAAGAATCGGAATGATGCTGAGGCATCGTTAAACGACTTGATATTGAAGTCCAGAAAGTTGATGTTTAAGGATTGGGCTAAAATATTATTCAACTGATTAAAGGCAATTTCTGTACCTGCAGATAAGAGGGTATTATTCACTTCTTTTCCGACATCATTATTCGAAGAACCTGCCGAGAAACTACGACGGATAATCAAGCTTAATGCTTGTTGATTGACGTTATTGGCATCGGATAAATAGGCTTGTAATTCATCCTTCACATAAGGGTTCTGTGGAAAGTTTAGATCAAAAGTAACATCAGGTTGACTCAATGTACCTTTGATAATCATATCCGCCTGAGCTAATACACGTTCATCTTGGCCTGCTCTACCTGCTGCATTGTAAAGATCTCCAATACTTGTTCGCTGCTGATAAAGTGCAACCATGTTAATGTTTGCTCCTTCAGGAGATCCCGTCCAACGGATGGTACCACCTTGCTTGATGTCAAAGTATTTATTAATGAAATCCTGTGCTGTAAAATGGAATTTACCAGAGTTGACCACGTAATCACCAAACATTTCAAAGTCACCCAAACTGGAGATCTTCAAAGAGATCTCTCCATTACCATTTCCTTTTAGAGTCCCTAGATCGGTTTGAAGATTGACCTCTGCATCAGGGGTTAATTCCAGGTCCATATTCATGGTCATTCCCTTTAAGAAATAACGGTTGGCATTCTCTTTATTCTCGGAGGAATCCTTACTCACAAAGTAAATAAAATCACTGTCGGAAATGGTCATTGCTGTATTAAAAGGAATACTGATGCTGGTATTCTTTTCCGAACGTGCCTTAATATCGATATCAATTGCAGAGGTTTGTCCTTTGAAGGCAAAGGTTCCTGTCGCATAGGCTGTACCATAATAGATATTATTATCCTTGTAAGTGGTATTTAGGATCATTACATCATTTGCCGCAACCTGCACATCAATGGAAGGATTGCTTAGGTTATTCAGATCAATATTTCCAGCAGCTGTAGCTTGATGCCCTTGAGCATCACTGAAACTTAGATTCTGAATACGGATAATGTTATTATCAACTATAGCCGTTTGATTCTGGAATACATAGGCTGTCTTCAGGTAATTGACAACAAATGATGCAGAAGGTATTTTCGCCAAACCATTAAAGGATGGATTCTTTAGTGTACCGCCAATATTGATTTCAGCATTTATTCTACCTTGTAAATTAGATGCTAAATTACGCACAAAAGGTTGCAATAAGATTAGCTCTGTTTCATTCAAATTACCCTTCAAGTTCAGTTCTTGTTCACCCTCTCCTACCATATAGGTTCCCTTCAGTACCAAACCTCTTTGGAGTTCATCCAATAACTGCAAATCAATATTCGCAATCTTCTGTTCTGGGACAAAGTCAGCTAATAATTTAAGATTACCTATCGGAATCTGGTTATATACCAAAGGCGTGGTATTCACATTGGCTGACAAGTAAGGTTTCTTAAAAATGGAGTGTAACTCTATATTTCCATTTAATTCACCACTCAACTGTATTCCCATTGGGCTTAAGATGCTTTCCAGGGACTTAAGATTAAAGTGATTAAATGCAACATCCAATTTATCATCTTCATTGGAGAGTACGCCATTAAAAGTCACTCTTTGTTTCTCTTGGCTGGCTACAAGATTTTGCAGATAAAACTTCCCTTTGGATACCCGCATTTCAGCATCGGTATTGAAGGTCCAAGGTTCCCGATTAAGGATAATCTTTGATTGGGTGAACTTAATGTAGGCTGGTAGGTTATGCGCAAAGTGAATATTTCCATTTAAACGCATGTAGTTAGGATCGGTCTCATGCGCACCATTGACAGAAAAGATCAAACTGTCATTCGATAAGATATTTTTTATTTCAATATTATCAACGAATAGGCTATCACTGAAGATAAGTTTATCTGCATTCAGTTTCAATGAAAAAGCATGTTCATCTGCATTCTCTTGAATTTTAATATTTTCAAGATTAAAGCCTTTGTACTTAACAAATGGGCTAAAGGCATTGAAACTTGCCGTATAATCTTCTGAAGAGAAATGTGCTTCTAAGCTTGCTCCATCCTCTAAGGTTAAATTAGGGTCTAGGAATGCAGATACAGGTTCAAAAGATTTAAGATCCACCTTTAGATCAAATATCTGTGGATTGTACGGTTCTAGGGGTAAACCAATGGCTGGGGCATAACGCATAGCCAATGCTTTGAAATAAGGAACAATAGTATTCAGATCGATTACCCCCTTCATTTCACCATCCATTACATTGGATTTCAAATTGAATTGCCTATCCTTCTCATTCCCTTGAGCGGAGAAATATACATCCTTAATATTGAACTCTCCTTTGGAGCTACTCATGGAGATTTGATCACTATATAAATCTCCATTAAGATCATTTAAACTATTACCTTTTAACTGCGTATGGATACTGGTATTGTAGATGAGAATACTATCCTTTTTGACAATTCCCATCTTCTTGAAATTGATTTTCTCAATATCAGCATAGACATCGTAAAAAGTTTCTGGCTCTCGGAAATTGATGGAAGACTCATAACCTAGTCGGATATTCTTGTCTTTGATATCACCAATTAATTCCACTAGTTTATCTTTGAATTGGGCATTGACAAATACACTGTCATATTGATAATCGCCTAATTGAAGTTGTTTTAAATCACCTGCAGCATCCAATTGCAACTCATCTAATTCAAGACCTTTACCATTGAATTCAAAGTTAAATCCTGTTTTCTTAAGCGTATTATTGTTTAAAAGATTACCAAGCTGGAATTCAGAAGAAGCTACATTTCCTTCATAGGCAATACCATTCTGAATGTTGATCTTGCTAGTCGATTTTAAGTTACCTAAGGCAGTGGTAAAATTACCATTTACATCGAACAAATTGTATAAACCATGGAAAGTACCTTTAAAATCAATATTTCCAAATTTGTGGAGTTGCTCTGGAAGTTTGAAAGTTGCTTTATTTGCCAATTGAGGAACCAAAACTTCTACATCTTGAGCAGAACTTTTTAGACTTTGTAATTGAAAATCAAAGATTGTTTTATTGATATCAGGCAATCCCGTAATACTGAAATCACCTACAAGCTCTGTCTCCTTCCCTGTTTTAAGGTGAGCTGTAGCAGCTCGCAATTTACTTACTGTCCCATCTACCTTTGCTTGTAGGACCTGCGCTTTGAACTTGACATATTTCAGTTCCGGAGCAAAGAATTCAATGTCCTTAGAGTCAACGAAGGTATTCTCTAATGTACTTTCAATTTGAATTTTATCAATAAAATCCGAGAAGTCTCCAAAGTCATCATAAGAGAATTTAAGATAACGCCCCATTTTGGAATTATTGGTAATAATCTTTAAGCGGTCAAATTCCATGGCCTTATCACCAACAAAAGCTTCAGCAGATAATTCCTTCAAGTGAAAACCCGACTTATCCTTTAAAGTAAACTTCTCAATATCCGCCTGCAGACTGCTAGTATCCTGTTGGATATTTTTAAATTTCCCTGAAATATTCGTTAGGTCTAAATCTCCAAAATCAACACCTTTAGGATGGTATTTTTGATTGTGATTATAAACTTTAAAATGGTTATTAATTAAGGTTACATTATGGAGTTTCAACTCCATTTCTTTCTTCTTTTTCTTTTCGTCTGTTTTCTTAGGGCTGAAGTAATCCACCAAGAACTTAAAGTTGGAACTGTCCTTATAGAAATGTAAATCGGCATATCCTTCTTCCAAACTAAGCTCTTCAATGGTTATTTTATTTTGGAAGATTTTACGGAGTTTCAAGTCAGCATGCAATTCCTTGGCTTGCATAAGTGGTTTACCAGATTGATCAGATAATTTGAAACCTGTCAATGTCAATTCAGAGAAAGGCTTGAGGTAGATATGGTCCAGCTCTACCTTGGCATTTAATTCTTTGGAGAGGTATGATGCTACTCGTTTAGAAACCAATGTTTGTACAGCAGGAAATTGAAGAGAGAATACGGCGATTGTCAGCAGAGCAAGAATGCTAAGCAGGCATATAGACGTTATTTTAAGTATTTTTTTGATACTTTTGTACTTTATTTAAATTACTTCCTTCATCATGGCCATCATCCTTGGAATAGAATCATCTTGTGACGAAACTTCGGCCTCTATCTGTATAGATGGCGAAATTAAGGCAAATATTATTGCTGGACAAGCAGTTCATGCGAAATACGGAGGGGTGGTTCCAGAGTTAGCTTCTAGAGCCCATCAGCAAAACATCATTCCCACAGTAGATCAAGCTATTGCTGAGGCAAAAATACATAAAAATGAGATAGATGCAGTAGCCTTTACACGGGGACCTGGACTTTTAGGTTCTTTATTGGTCGGCACATCCTTCTCCAAGTCCTTTGCATTGGCATTGGATATCCCATTGATTGAAGTAAATCACATGCAAGCGCATATCCTAGCGCATTTTATTGAAGATCCAAAACCTCAATTCCCATTCTTGTGTCTAACCGTATCTGGTGGCCATACGCAAATAGTTTTGGTCAAAAATTACTTTGAAATGGAATTATTGGGGGAAACTTTAGATGATGCTGCAGGTGAAGCATTTGATAAGACCGCCAAAATATTAGACCTCCCATATCCAGGAGGTCCATTAGTAGACAAACACGCTAACCTTGGTAATCCTGATGCTTTTAAACTTCCAGAACCTCAAATTCCAGACTTAAACTTTAGCTTCTCGGGACTTAAGACGGCCATACTTTACTTGGTTCAAGCTGAATTGAAAAAGAATCCTAATTTCCTTACCGAGCGTATTGATGATTTATGTGCATCCGTTCAAAGCCGTATTGTTTCGATTTTACTCAATAAATTGAAGAAGGCAGCGAAGGAAACCGGGGTGAAAGAGATTGCCATAGCCGGTGGTGTTTCTGCTAATTCTGGATTAAGAGAGTCATTAATCGAGATGGGAAAACGCTATAAATGGAATGTTTACATCCCTAAATTTGAATACTGCACAGATAATGCAGCCATGATCGCTATTGCCGGATACCAAAAGTTCTTAATCAAGGATTTTGTTGGTCAGGACATTGCGCCATTAGCAAGAATGCCTGTGTAAATACACAAAAAGTTAACTTGATTCAGACATTTATTGCAGTTTAAACTTTGTACATTTGTCGGCTCAAGTCGATTTTTATGTTCAATTTCTACAAATCCAACAAGATTTATTACCTCAGCAGCATGGCCCTCGCAGGCCCGGTGGTGATATCCCAATTGGGACATACACTCGTGCAAACTGCCGATACAATTATTGTTGGGCAATTTGCAGGAACTATTTCTTTAGCTGCTGTTTCCTTAGTCCATTCCGTTTTTATGGTGGTGTTGGTTATCGGATTAGGTATTGCCTTCGGACTAACGCCACTAATTGCACAAGAGAATGGCCGTTCCAATTATCAAGAATGTGCCAAACTACTTTCCAATAGCTTTTGGTTAAATATTATTTCAGCCATTATCTTGTTTCTTGCTGTCTATTATGGATCCATGTATGCCATGCAGCATGCTGATCAAGATCCTGAAGTAGTAAATACAGCTAAACCCTATCTACTGATATTAAGTCTTTCCATTCTTCCTTTAATGGTATTCAACACCTTCAAGCAATTTGCTGAAGGGTTAGGCTTTACCAAACAAGCCATGAATATCACCATCTGGGGTAATATATTGAATGTCGTTCTAGCGATAATCCTTGTAAAAGGAATGTTTGGTATAGAACCTATGGGTGTTCGTGGAGTGGGTATTGCCACCTTGATTGACAGGATATTGATGATGGCCGTTATGGCTTGGTATGTTTTATCGTCTAAGAATTTCAAACGCTATATCCAACATTTCTCTATTCGATTCATTGACTTCAGCCGAATTAAGCAGGTATTGAAGATAGGAGCTCCAGTAGCTATGCAATTCGTCTTTGAAATTGGTGCTTTTGCTGGCGCTGCTTTAATTGCTGGTAAGATTGGTGCTACAGAACAGGCAGCACACCAAACGGCCATTACACTGGCCGCAATGACCTATATGATGGCAAGTGGAATAGCCTCTGCTGCGACCATAAAAATCGGTAATAGCTTTGGAAATAAAAATTACTTCAGGTTACAGAAATTCGCTACGGTTTCCTATCATTTAGTGATTGTCTTTATGTTGATCTGTGCCTTGATATTTGCGGTATTTAATCAATACCTACCATATATTATTTCAAAGGATTTAACGGTAATTGCAATGGCGGCCCCATTGTTAATCATAGCAGGTATGTTCCAATTATTCGATGGAACCCAAGTCGTAGGATTAGGTGTTTTAAGGGGTATGGGCGATGTGAATATTCCAACCTTTATCACCTTCTTTGCCTATTGGGTAGTTGGATTACCGGTTGCTTATTATCTGGGAATAGAATTACAAATAGGCGTAAAAGGAATATGGTATGGATTAACATTAGGATTATTAACATCCTCTATCCTACTCTTCTTGCGCTATCGATATATGATTCAAAAGAAACTAATCCATCAAGTAGATCTATCTTTACAATAGGATAAAACATAAAAAAGCTGTATCAGAACAATACAGCTTTTTTTAGGGATTAGGCATTCTTATTTGGATTACCTTATATTTTCTATTTTAAATTAGATGGTCCGATCAACATCCCAGTTCTCTAAATAATCTGCTACACGACGGATAAAACTTCCACCTAAAGCACCATCAATTACACGGTGGTCATAAGACATGGAGATATACATCATGTGTCTTACAGCAATCACATCACCAAATTCAGTCTCCAATACAGCAGGTTTCTTTTTAATAGTTCCTACAGCCATAATAGCTGCCTGCGGCTGATTGATGATTGGCATACCGAATATGTTTCCAAATGCCCCAATATTCGTAAAGGTGAAAGTACCACCTTGGGTATCATCTGGTTTTAATTTATTCCCACGAGCACGAACTGCTAAATCATTTACGGAACGAGATATACCAGTTAGACTTAACTGATCCACATTCTTAATCACAGGTACAATAAGGTTACCACTAGGAAGTGCTGCAGCCATTCCAATGTTGATGTTTTTCTTTTTAATGATGTTGTATCCATCTACCGAAACATTGATCATTGGGAAGTCTTTAATAGCCTTTGCAATGGCTTCTATGATAAGCGGCGTAAAGGTGATATTCTCACCTTCAGCTTTCTTATAAGCATCTTTTACTTTATTTCTCCAGTTCACCAAATTGGTTACATCGGCTTCGACCACAGAGAATACATGTGGAGAAGTAGAAACAGAATGAACCATATGATCTGCAATTAAGCGACGCATGCGATCCATTTCAATTATTTCATCAGAACCTGAGCTTTTCACTACTTGTACTGGAGCTGTTGCAGTCTTTGCTTGGTTATCTGTAGAAGTAGTGGCAGGAGTAGTTGTGGAAACTTTATTTTGTCCTGTTGATGGCGAACCACCCTGACGATTCTGAATATAATTCAAAACGTCTTGCTTGGTTACACGACCTTCGGCACCAGTACCCGGAATTGCATCTAACTCGGATTGAGAAATGCCTTCCTCTTGTGCGATATTACGTACGAGTGGTGAATAAAAACGAATACCTGAATGAATATCACTCGGCTCATGATTTGTTTCTATAGGACGTTCTGCAATCTGCGAAATACCAGGGATCTGTTCTTCTGTTGAGGATTCTTCTATAACCTCTTCAACCTCATTAGTTGGCTCAGCCTCTTCTATCGGTTGTGGTTCTGAAACTTCGGTCGTATGGTTAGCGGCTGGACTTGAATCCGCACCTTCAATCTCGATCAAGGCAATTACTTCACCCACTTGAATGACCTGATTCTCGTCAAACAATCTTTCTTTTAATATACCACGAACAGGCGAAGGAACTTCAGAATCAACCTTATCTGTAGCAATTTCTGCAACAGCATCATCTTCGTCAATCTGATCTCCAATTTGTTTAACCCATTTGGTCAACGTAGCTTCTGATACGCTTTCTCCCATCTTGGGAAGGATAAGTTCATATATAGCCATCTATTTTTTATTTGGATTGTAAGACCACTAAGTTAATTATTAAAACTCGAATCACAAGGAAACAAAATTTAATAGTTTAATTATTTTATTGTGAAAAATATAATTCGGTTAATCTTGGTTCTCTTGGCGATATAAATTCCATAACATCAATAAGGCCTGATTTGTAGCTCTTTCAATATTGATTAATCGATCTCCATGGAATTGAAACAGCTTCGTTTGCACGGAATTCTTGCCTGCTACCGCTACCCAAATCATTCCTACTGGCTTCTCAGCCGTGCCTCCTCCTGGACCAGCAATACCACTCGTAGCAACAGCATAACTGGTATGCAATCGCTCCTGAGCTCCCTTAGCCATCTGAATGACGGTTTCTTCGCTTACTGCTCCATGCTCCTTTAAAGTTTCCTCAGAAACGCCCAATTGGGAAACTTTGACTTCATTGGCATAGGATACAATAGCACCTAAAAACATCTCACTTGCTCCGGAAACCTCCGTAATCAGTCTAGCAATATTTCCACCCGTACAACTCTCTGCAGTAGCTAAAGTACAATTATGTTTCACAAAATCACGCACAATGACTTCTTCAAAGCTCAAGTCTTCTGTCGCAATAACAGCCGAACCTATACGATCTATTAATCGCTGCTGTAGGTCATCAGCAGTTCTGTTTAATTCTTTCAGATCCTTTCCGTTAAGGGTTAATCGCAATCGCACCATCCCGATCTTTGGCAAGTACGCCAAATGCGCTGAACTCGGAAAGGAATCTTCAATATCAGCAATGCTTTCTGCCAAATGCGACTCGCCAATACCAACAGTCAAAATATATCTTAGCACGAGCTTTTCGGCACTGTGAAATGCTTTCAACTTAGGAATTGCACGATGTTGCATCAGATTCTTCATCTCATATGGAACCCCAGGCAAGAATATAAATACTTGTTCTCCTTGCTGTACCCACATACCAGGAGCTGTCCCCCAATCGTTGAACAGCACTTCCGCATTTGCTAAGATAGAAGCTTGACCATAATTCATATCTGGCATGGTTCTATTGAACCTTGCAAAGATCTGCTTTACATGTTCTAAAACTTCTTCATTATGCACTAATTCGGTCTGAAAGAACTTGGCTGCAGTTGCCTTGGTCACATCATCACGAGTAGGCCCAAGACCTCCGGTGCATATAATCACATCGGCACGTTGACTAGCTTCGGTTAAAGCTTGTAAAATATGTTCTTCGGAATCTGTAATCGAGGTAATCTGCTGAACATGGATCTGCAAGTCAAATAACTGCTGACCCAACCATGCGGAGTTGGTATCAACTACTTGTCCTAGCAGGATTTCATCACCAATGGTAATAATCTCAGCTTTCATAGTAGATGGATTTATCGTGGTTAATAGACGTAATGACTCTGTCGTTTCGTCAACTTCAAATCTTGTAGTATGGATGCTTTAGCTCGAATGGTGATGTTGTAACTCTTAAATCGTCCCATCGGAACCCATCCTATGGACATATCCCAACAGTGCAAATCGCGATATATACTGATCTGGGTTGCCGTAGGCTCATTATTTACAATATCATAGGTCGAACTAAACTGCACTTTCCATTTTGGAGTAACATTAAAGTCACCATGTATACTTACCGTACTGGTTAATCGGGTTTCCATTCTTCTGACTTGGTTGTCAAAGACACGGGCATAATTCATACTGAAAGACCCCGCCAGATTCCATGGAATATTGAAATCCACAAAAGCATTCGGATCGGTACTAATTCTTGCCAATGCATCAGCCTGTTCCTTCGTCATATTAGGCATACTATTACGCAAAGAGTCAATATTATCACTCCTTCTTTCATTAGCCTTTGGATTGAAGCTATAGTCAAAGGAAAGCCCCATATTCGTTAAACGAGCAAGATTACCATCCTTTATAGCAAAACGATCAATCCGTTGTCCGGTATATTTATCGTAGGAATAGGGATCAAAGGATCCACTGAAATTGATGTTAACCTTTTGATTGAAAAGTGATGTACGACCTGAGAAACTAATCTGCGACAACTTCAAGGAGTCAGCTGCCATATTGTAGTTTCCAGAGAAGGTCAGACCTTGAATAATCGGAATCTTCTTAAATCCAGATCCTGTAGTATCCTTGTCATCTCTAATTTTTGCTTCAATATTGTTATCAATGGAGAAACCAATACCAAAGGATTTACCCTCAGATGGTGAACCATAAATTCCATTTTCAAAAATAGAATACCTTCTGGTTACCCCAGTGGTATCCATGTAATTCTTGAAATAGCCATAACGCTCTATCCCAAAATCTGGACGATAATTCACGTTTACCGAAGGCGTAATAACGTGTCGAATACCTTCAATCTTACCCATCTTAGGGTACATACCATATACCTTGGTCGAAAGACCTGAAGAAACCGAATAATCATAAGCACGTTTAAATCCTTGAATCGTATCGCGTACCATTTTATAACCATTCAACTGGTTAGACAATCTATTACGAACAGATTGCAAATACCAACGTTCTGTATAGTTAACTGAAGTATTAAACTGAAAATATTTGAAGGCATTTAAACTTAAACTCACCGGTATGTTATGTTGCATACCGTTGGTAAAATCCTTTAGCGACTCTTTACGGAACAACAAGCTATCCATTGTTACAATCCGGTTTTGTGCCTGCATGCTATAACCTACCGTAATTCGTTGATACCACTTCTGCTCACCGATACGATCTTTCGAGTCAAAAGGGTTAAAGGTTGATACGTTCAAACTGATGGTTGGTAAATCCAATGACAAACGACCAGTAGCTAAGTCTTGCTCATGGCGTAAGTTGGAAGTGAAATTGATCTTACCATCTGCAAATACTTTACCATAGGCAATGGAAGAGTTCATACGGTTGTTAGTAGCAGCTTGCATGTCATAAGTACCGCCTGCAGCAGAACGTTGTAGATAAGATCTAGAACCAAAGTTTACCGCAGCAGAGAATGAGGTACCAGGATTAGCCTCTTGTCGTTGTGTGTGATTCCACGTAAAGTTGAAATCCTTACTACGTCCATAGGATGGGGTACCCTCTACGCCTTCCACGAAAGAACCATAACGCAAATTGAAGTTACCACTGAACTTATAGTTCACGAGATATTGCGTACGAACGCTAGCTTCCCAAGTTCCTTTAGAGTATAAGTTACCACGAATCTCTGAGTCCCAATAATCATTGAAAGCCAAATACCATCCTAAGTCTCGCATCGCGAAACCACGGGCAGCATCTTCTCCAAATGATGGAAATAAAAATCCTGAACTCTTTTTATCTTGTTTTGGAAAGAATCCAAAAGGAATAGCAATAAATTTTAACGGGATATTTTCAACCACCAAATAAGATGGTCCAGCAATAATTTGCTTTTGCGTAATTACACCTTTGCTGATTTGTATACCAAAGTGTGTATGTGGATAGGGCAAATTACAGGTACTGTACAAACCCTTGTACAGCGACATTTCATCGTAAATATTCTTACGAACTTCTCTTGCTTGAATATAACCACCATCTACCTCGGTCATGACACCAAAGGTTTTTGGTACTTGTGTTTTATAGTTATACAACAAGGAATCCACCGCAATTGGTGCTTCTCCAGGCATAATCACCACGGGTCTACCGACATATTTCCCGTTATGGTCTTTAACGCCTGAAGCAAATAAAACATTGGTATTTCGGTCTAATCGAATGTAATCAGCGGCAAGTTCAAAGCCTTGATATTTTACTTTAGCACCTTTGAACAAGTGTAGAATATTTTTACTCACTTGATTCCAAGAGGAATCATTGGCGGTAATGGTGACCACCGTCTCCAGTCCACCTTCATCTTTCATAAGGACTGTATCTTGTCCAGAAACCTCCTTAAAGCTGTTTTTACTGGTATCCTGAAGAGCATTCTTCGTGGTATCATTTGTAACAGATTGCTCTTTGGAAGTCCTTTCCACCTGGCCCTGTACACAAGACAAACCGACGAAAAAAAGCAATAGGGTAAGGAAAAAACAACTTAAAGCCTTCAAAATGAAATATGAATGTTATTTTTGTGCTAATTTTAAACTCTTGTTGGCAAAAATAGTCAAAAATCCATAACAACAATTAGGATTTTAATAAAGTTAATCATATTTAACAGTTTACACGAAATACACACTGTTGAGTATAAAAATGGAGAAGTTGGAAATGAATCTTAATCGAAGAACAAAATTAGCCCTTATATTTTTGGGCATCACCCTACCTGTATTATCCATTGGTCTTTTTGTAGGAGAAATCAATGGAAAGAACCTAAGCACCGATCAAGTTAAGGAAAGCAACAGCAATAAAGCGATGAAGTTAATCGTTATTGACCCAGGACATGGAGGAAACCTTCCTGGTGCTGAGGGAAGAATTTCTGCTGAAAAAGATATTACCTTGCAAGTATCGCTTAAACTCAAAGAAGCCATAGAAAAAGAATTACCTGGTGTTAAAGCTATCTTGACACGGGAAAAGGATATTGATGTTCCTTTTCGCGAACGCTCAGAAATAGCCAATAGGAACCATGCTGATTTATTCTTGTCGATACACTGTAACTCCGCAGACTCGGATCAACGGGTAAAAGGAAAGAACGGCCGTTATACAACCCGTACCATCCGTAGACCAAGTGTTAGTGGAACAGAAACTTTCGTATGTGGTTACAACCGTCTCCAACGTGGAGAATCTACCGTTGCTATGCGTGAGAATGCCGATATCTTAATGGAGGAAAACTATAAGGAAAACTACGGTGGATTTGATCCAAACAATCCATCTACTTATATCATCTTCTCCCTTTTAAAAAGAACCTATCGTGATAAGAGTATTCGTTTTGCATCATACATTCAAGATGAATATGTTCGTTTAGGACGTGAGAACCGTGGTGTTCAGGAATTATCCTTAGCGGTACTGGCATTTGCTAGTATGCCTGCTGCTTTAACCGAGATTGGTTTTATCAGCAATCCCGATGAAGAAAACTATATGTTGTCTCAAAAAGGACAAACTGAAATTGTTGGCAACATTGTTGATGCAGTAAAACGTTATAAAACCAGCTCAGGAATGTAATAGCGGATCACTGCTTACAGTATAAACCTGAGTCTTGAAAAACAAATAATTATAAAAATTGAAGAGGCTAGTAAACAAGAATCCAGACGTAGTGAGGATATTAGGGCGCACGGCGCTTTGTTTAATTGTTATTGTATTTGCAGCATTTAGACCGATTGATCAAGACAACGATCAAGAAAAACCAAAAAAAGAACTTCGTACCATTGTATTGGATGCCGGTCATGGCGGTCATGATTCTGGCGCTGTAGGACGTGTCTCCAAAGAAAAGGATATCGCTTTACAGGTCGCTTTGAAACTTGGCAATAAAATCAAAAAAGAATTCCCAGGAATAAAAGTAGTCTACACGCGCTCTACTGATGTATTCTTACCTGTCTATGCAAGACCTAAAGTAGCCAACCAACACAATGCTGATTTATTTATTTCCATTCACTGTAACTCCGGAGGGACAACCTCTAGAAGAGTGAAAAACAGCCGTGGAAAATATGTTACGCAACGCGTATTGAACACCTCTGCTGCCGGAACAGAAACTTTGGTATTGGGTTTTGGACGTACCGGTGAACAAGATGTGGCACTTCGAGAAAACGCATCCATCCTATTGGAGGAAAACTACAAAGAAAACTACGGTGGATTTGACCCTAAAGATCCATCAACTTATATTGTCTTTTCATTGATGAAACGCCGTTATCGTGAGCAGAGTATCCGAATCGCCAGCTATATGCAAATGCAATTCACAAACTCCAATCGTACGAACCGTGGAGTGAAAGAACAATCCCTAGGAGTACTGGCAACAGCAGGTATGCCAGCGGTACTTACCGAAATCGGATTTATCAGCAATCCGGAGGAAGAACGTTACATGAATTCCGCTGCTGGTCAAGAAGCAATCGTAACAGATTTATTCAATGCAATAAATAACTATAGAAAATCCGTTGAAAAATAAAGTTTTTCTTAACTTGCTGTATAATTATTAGTAGATACTCTTAAAATCGAATCATTTTGAAAATTTCTAATGAAACTAAGGTCGGTGCGCTCACCTGTATTGCTATCGCCTTGTTATTTATTGGTTACAGCTTTCTAAAAGGTAACAACGTTTTCAGTAGTGAAAACGTCTTTTATACAGAATACGACAATGTGGATGGGCTTGCCGTATCCAAACCCGTATTGGTAAATGGTTTCCAAATCGGTCGTGTTTCCAATCTTACCCTGCAACCCAATGGCAAGATTAAAACAGAATTTAAAATTAAAGATGATATCGAGATTCCTTCCAATACGGTAGCACGCATTGTCAGTGCCGACTTATTGGGAAGTAAAGCTATTGTTTTCGAATTGGGAAACAGCACTACAATGGCCAGAAATGGTGACCCGCTTCTTTCCGATGTTCAAGCCAACCTAATGGAAAAGGTAGAACCTCTACAAAAGAAAATCGAAAACCTAGTAGTAAAATTAGATTCTGTACTGTCTGGTGTAAACTCCGTATTGGATGAGAATTTCCAACGCGACTTCAAAAGTTCGGTTCATAGTATCTCTGTCTCTTTGAAAAACCTAGAGAAAATCACCAATGACGTTGATGGTTTAATGGGTAGCGAACGCGCTAAGCTAACTAACATCTTAGCGAACTTAGAGTCCATCACCAATAACTTCAAACAAAACGACAAGAAAATCAACAGCATTCTTGCTAATCTTGATAACTTATCGGATGATCTCTCCAAAACAGAAATCAAAGCAACCATCGACAATGCTAATCAAGCGATGTTAGATGTACGCGCGATCACCAATAAGATCAATACCGGAGAAGGATCCTTAAGCTTACTCCTAAACGACGACAAACTGTACAACAACTTGGCAAACTCCTCAGAAAGTCTAAACGAACTAGTAAACGACCTGAAGAAAAACCCAGGTAAATACTTGAAGATTTCTATTTTCGGAAAGAAAGACACGAAATAAGTAGTTAGTATTTAGTAGTTAGTATTTAGACCTTTAAGGGTTAAAAACAATGCTTTTTTTATAGAAAACAACTTATATAATAAGTCCCTCAATTCTTCGTGAATTGAGGGACTTATTCATTATTTAGAAATTAAAAGGAATTGAGTACAAAGACATAAATAGAAGATTACACTTTCTGTTCTAAATCACCACCATTATATACCTACTTTTGATATCCTAATATTTCAGAATGAAAAAAGGGATGCAAGCATCCCTTAAAATCTTTATTTTTTATCACTAATACTGGCCGTTATAGGTCTATATACTAAATACTAATTACTAAATACTAATCAAGCGTTTCCTTCAACCAGCCAAAGAACTCTCTTTGCCATACTTGGGCGTTTTGTCCAGAAAGTACCCAGTGATTCTCGTCTGGTAAATACATAAAGCGCGATTTAATACCGCGCAGTTGTGCAGCTTGAAATGCTTCTTGGCCTTGTCCGATTGGAACACGGTAATCCTTGCCTCCTTGAATGATTAAGATTGGTGTATCCCATTTATCGACATGACGCATAGGGTTATATTCGGTATAAGTTTTATTATTCGCAGCATCCCAATAAGGACCTCCTAGGTCATGATTTGCAAAGAACAGCTCTTCTGTTGTACCATACCAAGACTCCATATTGAATAATCCACAGTGCGAAATAAAGGTCTTAAAACGACCTTCATGTACACCAGCCAGCTGAAATACCGAGTAACCACCATAGCTCGCTCCTACAGCGCCTAAACGGCTCTTATCGACATAAGATTCCTTAGCTAGATCATCAATAGCCGACAAGTAATCGCGGATGGCCTGTCCTCCCCAATCTTTGGAGATTTCCTCATTCCATTCCACACCCCAGCCAGGCATTCCTCGGCGGTTCGGAGCTATTACAATATAGCCTTGCGATGCCATCAACTGAAAGTTCCAACGGAAAGAATAGGATTGTGTCGTTGCTGATTGTGGTCCTCCTTGACAGAATAATAATGTTGGGTATTTCTTAGCCGGATCAAAATTTGGCGGATAGATAACCCAAGAGAACAAATCTCTTCCATCTGAAGCTTTCGTGACACGGCTCTCTACTTTGGTATCGGCAATCTGGCTATAAGCTGCATCATTGACTTTTGTAATCTGACTCAATTCCTTCCCTTTGATTGGAAAGAAAAACACCTCTGAAGCTCGAGTCATGCGAGTAGAAGTTACGACTATACCATCTTTCGTTTCGCCAACTATACCTGTGATATCAAAATCTCCTGCTGTCAATTGGTTGATCTGAGGCAAGGACTTCACTCGGAAGTTCACAGGCACCATCACTTCAAATAACTGAACCGTACCTTGAACAGGCGCCACAAAATAAATGCGTTTATTATCCTTGCTCCAAGTATATGAATTCACGGTACCATCCCAATGCCCAGTCAGATTTAATTTAATATTGGATTTAGAATCCAATACATAGATATCATTCTTATCGGCTTCATAACCATCAGTCTTCATGCTCAGCCAAGAAAGTACATTCCCTAGTTTATTAAACTGCGGATTGGTATCATAACCCTGCATTCCCTCAGTTACATTGGATGTCTTCCCACTTGCCAAGTCATAACGATAGATATCGGCATTGGTACTAACAGCATATTCCGTCCCAAATTTCTTTTTACTCACGTAATAGATCGACTGTCCATCAGGAGACCAAGAAAAGTCTTCTGCACCGCCAAAAGGCATCTGCGGAGAATAAAATGCTTCACCTTCCATGATGTCTTTTGCTTCTCCCAATTTTCCGTTATCATAAGTCGCAACAAATGGATGGTTGAAACGTCCATCCATCCAGGTATCCCAATGCCTGTAATCTAAATTATCATAGATGTAGACATCCGACTTTGGCAGATCTTTGTATTTATCAACAGAATGATAAGGTTTTAATAAAACGGATTTGCTGAAAAGGATATGTTTACCATCTGGCGATAATTTCACATTTTCCAATCCCTCTTCCACATGGCTTAACTGCACGGCATCTCCACCGCGAAGGTTCTTTCTCCAGATTTGTCCTTTAAACATATACAGGACATCGCCATTAGGCTCCACCTGAATGACAGATTCTCCTCCAGCCTCATTGGTGAACTGCTTGGCTTCGCCACCTTTGGTTGGAATAACAAATAAGTTCTTTTCGGATTTGTTCTCCTCGAACTGATAGTTGGAAACAGAATAAATCAATTGGGACCCATCTGCTGAAATACCTTCGGCAGCAACTCTACCCAATTCCCATAATTTCTTTGGTGATAAAGCTTCGGAGCCGGTGCTTTTCATTGTTTTAACTGCAAGCTTTGGACGCTCCAGTTTATCATTAACATCTATTGTTCGTTGTGCCATAGTCATATTACTGATTAATATGCATGCGCCAATCCAGGTAATTTTCCGCATAGTATATTTCATTTTGCCTACCAATTTACTAAAGTTGGCAGGCAAAGCGAAATATAACACAGATTTCAGTACTTAATAGCGCTTATGACTATGCCATAGCAGCCAAATGCTGCTGAGGTACATCCTTAAAGATATCTTTCCTAATTTGATCATTTTCTATCCGCTAAATTCCATTCGATCTTGGTGGACAAACGCATAAGAACAGCCAAGATGACAAACAGACCAATCATACCTACGATTAACGAGTAATCTTGTAATTGCAGTAACACATAAATGAACAGGTAAAATATCGAAAGAATGACCCCAAACAACATCGCTGATTTACGGTTTTTAGTAATCCCCATAATGTACGTTGATATTAAGGCCATCGTCGCTAATGCAGAGACCAGGTATGCCCAATTAAAGCCCAAATGCTCAGAAATGGCCAATAATAATCCATAGAATAACACCATACCAAATCCGATTAACACATATTGAACAACATGTACCTTTTGCTTTTTGATCAATTCCATAAAAATCAAAGAAACAAAGGTCAATCCTACTACCAGGATTCCATACTTCGCCACTCTTGTGATCTTCTGATAATTGTTCACCGATGGCAGGAAGTTAATCTGCACGAGATCCAAATCATTTGAAGTCTCTATATTTTCATTGCTACCGGATGCCACAGCGTTTGCAGCTGCCTGAGATTGCATATAGGTTTCTTCAGAACTAGACATCATTCGGTCTTCTGAATTGAGTTCCAATCCTTGGAATTTAAAAATTATACTTGGGAATCCTGACCAATGTTGAGGTACTTTCCTGGTAAATGCTGGAATATTCCAAAGCGCATCAAATGATTGACCTACTTCTCTTTTTTCAGGTAAAAAATTACCGTTAAAGCTTGGATTTGACCAATCACCCTTTACTTTGATTTGTGTTTGCTTGGCTAATGGTAAAAAATTCAAGGACTTGGAACCTCTTAATTCCAATGGCAAGGAAAATGCCTGCTTCACAGATTCTGGTCCTTCCAAGGGTACTGTAACCGTCAAATTCTCTCGGAATAAGCGAACTTCCTGATTATTCTTTGTCATCTCATAAGGCTTACCTGCCCAAGTAATAACCGGGTTTTTGGATAAACCCTTGAAATCTTCAATCCCAACAATCAATTTTGATTCTTTCCATCTCAAATCCGCTTGATCGACAGGCAATTTCTCCAAATCAAAGCCTGAAAAATTACCCTTTAAATCAACCTTTGTACTGTACAATATGGCTTGATAGATCCCACGCTTTTTGACCTCGGGTTTTACATCGCCATCAACCTTCACCTCATTAGGCATCAAAAAAGCATATTGTGTGACTTTCGTCTGAATGGTTTTGGACTTTCCATCAGGCAATGATTCTATTTTTTCCTCAATAGCATCATATGGAACAGCCAATACAGGCCCTAGGATGACTTGGTCTGTACCCCACTTCATCGCTATTTCCCGGCTAACACTCGATCCTCGGTCCTTACGCTCTCTAATGAGATCGTTTACCATCTCTAATGGTATCAATAAAACGAGCGTCAGAAAAAATATGAAGATCACTTTCAAGATTACTGATTGACTCAATTTTTCGAAGAATGAAGGTTCCTTCGGAAACCTTTCTTCTGTGGGTTGATTAAAATTTTCCATGCGTTTAGTTTTTGATATATGCGTAAATATGTTTTGTATAAAATGATTGTCGAAGAACTTGCACGTTCATATGCAAGTATTCCTTAAATTCTAGATGATGAAACTTTTTCATCGCCTGCCCTTTTCGGTAAGAAGAACGGTAATAGCGAAAATGTTCTGGAAATATGAATGTTCCTACGAGTAACATGCCGATTAAGTAAAGGCTTAGCTTGGAGTTCCCAAATAAAAGGTATTGCATAGCGATCTCATCCTTGATCTGGGTATCCGTCTCGGTAAGTATGTGAAAGACATCGTGGTTTTCCAAGGTTGGCATAACGTCAAATCCCTTATCCCTATAAAATTCACCTAATTTATAGCCTAAGGAATTCTTAGGATATTGTAGAAATTCTTCCTTAGCTATCCCCCAAGGTGTTTTTCCAGCTTTAAATATTTTGGCATAGATGCGGGAAGAATGATCGTAAAGCCATAACATAAATTTTAAGCGAAGTCCTCTCATATTTCTTAGTTTTTTAGTTTTAAAAAGTACTTTGTATTTCAAAGTAATGGTATAAAAAAAATTACTTGTACTGTTGTTTTATCAAATTTTCTAGAGCTGCTAAGTGATTTTCAAATGCTTTAGCTCCCTTTTCTGTTTTACTATAGCGTGTATTCGGTTTTCTGTCAACAAAAGATTTCGTGACATTGATATATTCTTCTTTTTCTAAACTTTTCAAATTGGAAGCCAGATTTCCATCGGTCACTTCCAGCAATTCTTTTAAGGAATTAAAGTCATAGGAATCATTAGCCATCAGAATACTCATAATCTGAAGCCTAATTCTATTTTCTAAAACCTTGTCATATAATGATAAATCTAAACTCACTTTTCGTATTTCTTATGCACGATTAATCCGTAAAGTATGTGTAATACACCGAATCCTATGGACCAGAACCAGATGCCATATCCAGGGAAGGCCAAAGCTAACAAGCCTAGGACAATTTCCAAAATCCCTAGCACCCGAACTTCCCGAAAAGTATAGGTACTGGCAGCGGCTAACGAAAGCCCATAAAAGATCAATAAGCTAGACGCGATTAAGCCAAACACACCTTTACTGATCAGAATAAGAGAAAATAGCCCCCCTGTTACCAAAGGAACGGCCATAGCCTTTAATAGAGCTTTACTGGTCGGGTTCCAAATGGATTGTCCTGATTTCTTTGCCTTTGCCTTAGCCATACTAATTCCAAGGATGATGGACGCCAATAATACCAATAAGGCAATCCCTACAAGTTTCCAGATGACTTGTTCATCCAATACGTAGAAATCTCTATATCCAAAATCGCTCTTTGTACCATACACCGTAAAATAAGCAGCAGCGGCACCAACCAAAGCAACACAGCCTATGACAACTCCCGACATGCCTGAAATGGACATGAACTTGGAGGACTTCTCCATCATCGAGCGTATTTGACCTATTTCCTGAAGTAAATCTTTCTGATTCATAAAAGTACTTTGTGTTTCAAAGTAATGTAGAATATTTCATATCACAAAATATTTTTTACTTTTTTTCTGCAAGCACATAAACTTTCCATTCCATTTGACTTAAAATGGCCTTTATCTATTTTTGCATTTTACCTTTTAGCATTCGGGATTCATCTTCTCTCCTATTGGCTTAATGTTATGGTATGTTTAAGCTTAAGAATACGTAGGGTTTGGTTCGAGATTACAAAGGAATTTCCTTGGATCTAATAGGGATCTTGTTCGGATCTCGTTCGCTTCTAACCGAACGAGATCCGAACAAGATCCGAAGGAGTTCCGAAGGAGATCCGAATAAGTACCAAAGAAAACCTCTGTAAGAGACGATTAGACATCAGATAAAAGACTACAGAAATCGTAAGGAAAAAGGAGGATTAAAAAGGAAGAAGAGGAGGAAAAGTGACACAAAAGAGAGACATATGTATATAGATACTTTTAGCAGATTGGAGGAAGGTGGTTATAGAACAGGGAATCTGCCGAAATTGGATGAAAAACAACCTAAATATCGTTTAAAGGCGTATCCGGGTGAATGATGATGAGGCAGGCTGGAAATAAATAAGAGATGACCATAGGTCAGATTAAAATTTAGGGACTTAACAAACAAGCACTTACGGCTGATAAAGTAAAAAAGGCAAAAAAAGTCTTGACATATATAGGATAGGTTTCTATCTTTGTGGCTCAATAAAATCCTAACTGCGGAAGTGGCGTAATTGGTAGCCGCACCAGACTTAGGATCTGGCGCCGCGAGGCGTGGGGGTTCGAGTCCCTTCTTCCGCACTTGATGTCCTCCCGAAACTAATTATCGGGAGGATTTTTTTTTAAATTGCAAAAAGGTAAATAACGAGTATGAATATTTCACACCAGAACATTGATAACATCAACGCGAATATCTCGGTAGAGATTACTCCAGAGGACTATAACCCTCAAGTTGATAAAGCAATCAAGGATCAAGCAAAGAAGGCTAAATTACCAGGATTCCGTCCAGGAATGGTTCCTACAGGTCACATCAGACGTATGTATGGTAAATCTATTTTGTTTGATGAAATCAACAAATTGATCAATGATAAAATCGCAGAATACATCGGCGAGCAAAAGTTAGAAGTATTGGGTCAACCTCTTCCTGCTGACGGCGAAACTGATGAGAAATACAACTGGGATTTTAAAGATACCTTTAACTTCAACTACGAAATCGGTATTGCTCCAGAATTCGAAACTCCATTCACTGGCGAAACTGAATTCACAGAGTACGATATCCAAGCTGACGAAGCTACCCTTACAGAACGTATCAAGAACTTACGTCGTAGCTACGGTAAAATGACTAACCCAGAGGTTTCTGAGGAAGGTGACGTTTTATACGCGACATTGAAACAAGATAAAGAAGATGGTATTGAAAAAACTACTTCCGTTCGTACAGACAGCATTGAAGATGCAAAAATCAAAAAATCTTTAGTAGGTCTTAAGAAAGATGATACCGTTAAAATCGATGTGAAGAAAGCATTCAAAGTTGCTGACCTTGCGCGTATTTTAGGTATTAACGAAGAAGAAGCAGAAAACCTAGACGTTACAAACTTCGAATTGACCGTTAAAAATGTAAACCGTTTAGAGGAATCTGACTTAAACCAAGAGTTCTTTGATAAATTGTTCCCAGATGGTGATGTAACTACTGCAGAGCAATTCAACGAGAAAGTTAAAGAAGAAGTAGAGAACTTATTCAAGCAAAATGCTGCTCAACGTCTTCGTAACGATATGTACACTTTCGGAATGGAAAAAGTGGATGCTAAATTCCCTGAAGCTTTCCTTAAGAAATGGTTACAAGCAACTAACCCTAACTTGAAAGCAGAAGAAATTGAAGAAGGTTTCGCTGATTTCTTGAGCAACTTGAAATGGACAATCATTGAAAACCGCATCGTTACAGCAAACAACTTAGAAGTGAAATACGACGAAGTTGTTGATTTAGCAAAAGAACGTATCTATGCGCAAATCAAAATGTACAACATCAATGAAGAACCTACTGATGAGCAATTGCAACAATTCGCAATGCAATTATTAGCAGACAGAGAGCAAGCTAACCGCTTATTCGAAGAGGTAAAAGCATTGAAAGTTTTCGATCAATTGAAAAATACCGTTAAGATCAAATCTAAAAAGATCGACTACGATAAATTTGAGAAACTAGATAGCAAATAAGCGATTTAGAATTAGTTATAAAATATCATAAAAAAAGGTTGACAAAATTTTGTCAACCTTTTTTTATGATATTAGTATTTAGTCGATAGTAGTTAGTATTTAGACCTATTGGCGTGAAAAAATAGATTTTAAGAAATTAGAAAGAGCACATTACATCGCTCTGAGCAGTAAATTCTGAAAGGTCTACTCCGCCAATAGGTCTTTATACTAAATACTAATTACTTAATACTGCCCGCAGGGCAACAGCGATCTCTCTCTAAAACATCATACTAAACCCAGTATTCAAATACGGCTGTATTTTTACTTTCTTTCCTTTGGAATAGCTTATTTCAGGTCCTAGTTCTAGGTTGTACATGATGTTGTGTCCAAGGTTTCTGCGCATTCCCCAGAATATGGCATTCCTGGTTTGGAAGGTCGAGGAGAAGTATTGTTCGGATGTGGAAACACCATTGATTTTGGTATTTTTTTCTGTCCAGCCTTCGATACCGTTTAAGGTCCTAAACCCAATATAATTTCCGGCATTGTTGCTTACGTTTGAACCCTTTCTAATTCTACGATCTCGATCGTAGTAGTACCGATATCCAAGACCGATGTAAGGAGAGAAAGAATGGGTGAACTCTTTAGACTTCTCACTAGTGCTCGATTCTTTGGTAGTTCCTAGAATGGTTTCATCGTGCATACGAAACATGAAATTGTATTGAACGCCAGCAGAGAATTCCAATACACTTTTGTCTCCAATACCAGTTTCATACAGGTAATTTACATTCGGTGTAATAACTGAAAGATTAATACCATGTAAACTTTGGAGTTTTACACTGTCTTGTTGAGCATGGAAATCCTGCCCATATAACAAGCTTCCGAGCAGAATTAATGCCGCCATACGGCTCTGCACTTTGTAATTTTGAATCATATTCTTGTGAATTATTTAATGAGACAAAATTATTTGAAACCAACATTTGATTTTGTAAACAAAAGTTAATTAACATAAATAAAATGTTAAAATTTAACTGTTATACGACTTAGATTTGTTCCTAAACAAAATAAAGGATGTTAAAATTTCGTTAAAATACAAATCTCTATCTTTTCATTTGGAAAATTAAAAGAAAATATTGTAGCCAATAGACAAACTACCATAAGGATATTCACGATTGAAATCAGGGTATTGGTTGGCTTTAAAATGTCCTTGTAAGTTAAAGTATCCTGAACTTAAATTAATGGACCAACGTTTATACAATCTTAGGCTTCCTTGAACCTCTAGCCCATGGAGCACGTAATAGGAGTCGGTTCCAGAAATGGTATATAATATGGCACCATTATAATCCGCAGTCAATAGGAAACGATTCAGCAACATCAGTTCGCCTTTAAACCGATAGGATGCCCCTGAGCCATAATTGTAGTTTCTACTGGCTCCATATAAAAGATAGGGATCAGGTACAGCTCCAAGTACAATAGCCCCTGCCCCTACACTTAAGTTTAACCTATTTCCTTTTTTATACTTAAACTCGGATAGCCAGGTATAATTCAAACTTTGCGCACCATAGAAAAACGCATCGTTATTGTAGAAGTTATAGTGGGCATTTAAAGTTCCGTAGTGATCCCCACGTTTTGATTTAAAGAATTTAGCGCCGTATAAGAGCGCATGTACATTGACAGCATTGATAAATGTACTATCGCCATTCCCCAACTCCAGGTTCACGGAGAACTGATCAAATGGACGTTTGTAGTTATGCTCACCATTGCTATAAACAAAACGTAAGCGACCATAGAAAGCATTCTTTCCTTTATTTAGGAAATCCCCATCCTTAGCATCAAAGCGTCGAATACCGGCATTTACTTCTGCGGAAATGATGGAAGAGTCAGCCTCGTAATAATCATCAATTTTCTTCCCCCATTTACCATCTAACAAACGGTTTAATCCATTGACAGGATTCACCATCGTAGCTACTATTTCATTGCCAATTCGATTATGACCATGCCTACTTCGAGCCAGGATATTTCGAGATACACGGTGCATCATTTCTCCGAGCAGTACACCACCAAAACTGGTATTAACTAAATCATTGATGGAAGGATGTTGTGTTTCACCGGCAGTCTCCCAAATATAGCTACCTGCTAAAGTCGCTAAAGTGGATTGGTAGAAATTATAACCGTTACTACGAAATGCATTGAAATAGATCTGTCCATGGAATGGGTGATCAATTTGATTGGTCGTAAATTGATTATCATCCCAATCCCAAGCACTAAAACGTTGATGGTCCAAGAAGTTTTTAAAACTGATGTAGGAATAAGGGTCACGCGTAATAAACCGGTTGAAACTAGCAGGGAATGCTTGCGCCAAGAACCATTCTGTACCAGCACGCCAAAATTTCTTTTCTCTCACAGGTTTAATTTCTGCCTTTAACGTATCACGCAAGAACTTCGGAGGACTGTAGCTATAAGGTGATTCCTGGTACTTTTTAGTTAGGGTATCTGCTGATATGTTTCGAGAAGTGTCTTGTTGTGCATGTGCTGACTGCAAAGAAAGCAATGCAATTAAAATAGTTGTGATGGTAAAGAGAAACCGCTGTGTGATCAATGTAATATCAATTAATGTAAAGCGCAAAAGTACCTATTACCCTTGGAAAGCAAAAATAGCTGTTGAAACAATACAACAACATGACTTTCCGCATGATTTCTAAAGCAATACATCAAAACCACTAAAACTGTTTGCCCAAGTTATTGGTTATTAATATATTTAAGAACATCAAATCAAAGAGACATGAAAAGATTTTCGCTTATATTATTTGCCCTATTCCTTTCGGCTATTGTATTTGGTCAAGGAAAAAACACGATCAATGGTGCCTATCTCGCTAAAGATGGTAACACCAATTACCTTTGGTTATTGATAGATGGCTACAGTTCATACACGATATATGGTCCGGACAGCTATTTAGGTACTAGTGGAGGCCCGTTTAATTACGATGGTAAAAATATCAATATTAAGGTCGAGTATAACGACACTCAGGCTGACAAAATTGGAACAACCAAAACTATGACCTTCAAGGTAGATAAAGACCAAGTTGTTGCAGATGGTTTAACCTTTAAACGTCTTCCGGCGATTAAACAAGAATTAGATGGTTTATGGCGCATAACCGGACGTAAGGAAGATGAAAAAATCAATCAAATCCCACGGGGAGACCGAAAGACTATTAAGCTATTGGTAGATGGCTATTTCCAATGGATAGCGATAAATCCTGCTGAAAAGAGATTCTTTGGTTCAGGAGGTGGTACTTACAGTTTTAAGGATGGGAAATATGTCGAGAATATTCTCTTCTTCTCTCGAGATAATACTCGTGTTGGTGCTACCCTAAAATTCGATGGAAAGGTAAATAATAGCGTTTGGGAACATAGTGGATTAAGTTCCAAAGGTGCGCCGATATTTGAAATCTGGACAAGGGATAATAAGTAATGCTTGCTTAGAATAAACAAACAAGGCGGTTAATTTTTCAATTAACCGCCTTGTTTGTTTTTTAAATGGTAGTTTATCCGAACAGGTCGGAACTTAAATATCGATCTCCACGGTCACATACGATAAACACAATAGTTCCTTCTTCTATTTCGTTTGCCACTTGCACCGCTGCATGGAATGCTCCACCAGAACTCATTCCAGCAAATACACCTTCTTTCTTTGCTAATTCGCGTGTCTTCTCCGTAGCGTTTGCTTGGGATACATCAATTACTCTATCTACTCTAGAAGGGTCAAATATTTTAGGTAAGTATGCTTTCGGCCAACGTCGAATACCTGGAATACTGGACTCTTCTGTTGGTTGGCATCCTACAATCTGAATATCAGGATTCTGTTCCTTCAAATACATCGAACAGCCCATAATAGTACCAGTTGTTCCCATAGCACTTACAAAGTGCGTGATTTGATGGTTTGTATCACGCCAGATCTCTGGACCGGTTGTTTTAATGTGTGCTTTATAATTGTCGGGATTAGCAAATTGATTCAAGATAAAGGCCTCTCCTTTTGCTGCCTTTTCTTCAGCATAGTCACGACATACTTCCATGTTCTCCAATAGGGTAACCTTGGCACCAAATGCTTCCATTGTCAATGTTCTTTCACGAGTAGAAGTAGATGGCATCACCAATTCTATTTCTAGTCCATACATGGAAGCAATCATTGCTAATGCAATCCCTGTATTACCAGAAGTCGCTTCTATTAATTTGCTGTCCTTATGGATATCACCACGCTCCAATGCGGATGAGATCATATTTAATGCAGCTCTATCTTTGACGGAGCCACCAGGGTTATTTCCTTCTAATTTGGCAAAGATCTTTACCTTCGGATTATCGTGAAAATGAGTAATCTCCACTAAAGGAGTATTACCAATTGTATCTATTATTCCTGCCATTATACGATGGGTTTAGTTTCTATAAATTTAGAATTGGGTTGATGATAAACAGTAGTATAAGGATCGACGGAAGTAGTTAACCATACATTCCCTCCAATGATGGAATGATGTCCTACGACCGTTTCGCCACCAAGAATGGTCGCACCTGCATAGATAATGACATAATCTTCAATGATGGGATGACGTTGTGTATTCGCCAAATTCTTCTCTACACTTAATGCTCCTAAGGTTACACCTTGATATAACTTCACATGCTTACCGATGATACAAGTTTCGCCAATGACAATACCTGTTCCATGGTCAATATGCAGGTATTCATCAATCCTTGCTGCTGGATGAATATCTATGCCTGTTTTGGAATGCGCATGCTCCGTAAGAATACGTGGTATCAAAGGAATCCCCTGCTGATGCAGTTCATGCGCCATGCGATAAATGGCAATAGCAAAGAAGCCGGGGTAAGTGCGGATAACCTCGTTTAAACTCTTTGCTGCAGGATCTCCTTCCATAATGGACTGCGCATCTGTTAACATAGTTTCGTAAATGTGCGGCAAGTGTAAGAAGAAATCCTCCGATACTTTTTTCACATTACAGCTAGAGCAAGCTTTAGTTTTTAGCAGCAATTCATACAAATCAGACTCTGCTACTTGAAAGGCCGCTTTAACATCAGCAACCTCTTTAAAATCACTGGAACTGCGTTCTGGGAACAGCAAGTGCAACAGTGAGATCGCCCATTGGGCTATACGTTTATTACTTGGCATATCCTGGACAGCCTGTTGCTTATCGAAGATATGTTCGTAAAATTCTTTCATATATTTTTAATACGATATTTTGAGGCTTTTTATCAAAGCACTAGTTTTTCCAATAATTGTCGATGCGTTTCTTCGGCATCAACACATAATCCGGGGTGTACAGCAGAACATTGGATTAAGGTACTTCGTTTTGCAGTTAACCAACGAAAGCGTTCCGTCTGATCCAATTGAGCTAAGGCTCCCCCCTCCTTATTTCCCTTACAAATGTGATGCATACTTTGCAAATGCGCATAAATAAGGCTAAAGTCAATTTCTTTGGATAAAAGACAACATCGCTCCTCATCCACAAAATATAACAATTCAGCATAGCGCTGTTTCCGACAGTATAACAATACGCCGATATTGACAAACTCTTCACGCTCCACACGTGGCACTAGGCGGACCACCGCATACTCATATAAGGTACTAGCGGACATGTTGAATTTGATTAACAAAAACAGCAGAATTTGCTGCTCTTTGGGTTAAAAACTCCACATATACCTTGCGAACATCCTCAGCAGACAGCTCACGAACCTCATCAATTAACCATTCATCTGGAATCACATCCAATATAGGTTTTATGTTTTCAGCAGTGAATAAGGCTTTATAAGTTGAATCAATTTGTTCAATCTGCGTTGCTTTGCTCAATAAGACATGGTCTTTAATCTGTACAAAGGGCTTCATTATTTGCTCTTCCCAATTATCCCAACTGTGGTGAAAATACAAGGCTGCACCATGGTCAATTAACCAGAGTTCCTTATGCCAGATCAGCATATTGGTATTTTTAGCCGTACGGTCCACATTCATCAATAAGGCATCTAGCCATACAATTTTTGAAGCTTCTTCTTCACTTATTTGATCAGCATTGGCATCAAAGGTAATGGCACCATTGAGAAAGCTAACACCAAGATTTCTTCCAACAGAGAATTTCAATAAGTCTTGGATTTCCTCATCAGGTTCGGTTCTCCCAAAGCCTTCATCCAGGCAAGCATACACCATCTCTGGCACTCGCAATCCGAGAAAGCGTGCTAGCTCACCTCCTATAAATTCGGCCACCAAAGCCTTCTTTCCTTGACCAGCTCCTCGGAATTTAATTACATAGCTAAAGCCATCATCCGCATCCACAAGGCCTGGAAGTGATCCTCCCTCTCTAAACGGTTGAATATATCGGGTGATATTTACCTCTCTAATTTCCGGTTTCTGTATTTTCATCGTGTTTTATTCTGTAGTCTAACAGACTTTCATAGTAGTCTCCCGACAGTTGAAGCCATTGTGCAAATGCTGGTTTTCTTATTATGTCTTGTACTTTTAAGATTAGGAAACCTTGTCAAAAGTCATTAATAGATGACACTAATATTTCCTAGGCTATCCCCTCAAGTTTAAAGTTAGCAATTCCCGTTTCTAATCCACATATTATTACCTTACTAAAAGTGAAATTCGATAATTCATGGCAAATACTAAAAAATCATGCAGTAGAAAATACAAGATTTTCATTCGCCAAAGTTACTGTAAAGAGCAAAAATGAAAGAAAAGTATGGGAAATTGTACACAAATGTGACTAATTTCTTATGTTTATTCTGACTATATTTGTCAATTGAGCAATCAATCAAATTTACTTTATGGATACCACTACAGAATACAACCGTGTCATCGGTCATTGTCAAGATTTGTTTTTAAAAAAGACCAGTGATTATGGTACGGCATGGCGAATAATGCGTCCAGCCTCTATTACAGATCAGATTTTTATCAAGGCACAGCGTATTCGCACGTTAGAGGTAAAGAAAGTTTCTAAAGTTGGTGAAGGCGTAATTGACGAGTACATTGGTATTGTAAATTATTGCTTGATTGCCTTGATGCAATTGGAATTAACGGATGCTGACCCGATGGAATTACCGGTTTCTGAGGTCGAGCAAAAGTATAATCAGAAGGTTACTGAGACGCGTGATCTTATGCTTGCCAAAAATCACGATTACGGAGAGGCTTGGCGAGATATGCGTGTATCTTCTTTAACTGATCTAATCTTAATGAAACTACAACGCGTAAAGCAAATCGAAGATAATGATGGACAAACTATCGTTTCTGAAGGTCTTTCCGCGAATTATCAAGATATGTTGAACTATGCCGTTTTTGCCTTAATCAAGTTAGGCTTAGCAAAATAACCCTTAATAAATATGACGTTTACAGCAAGCAATTCTTCAGCAAAACCTACGAAACCTAATATTCTATTGTGGATCGCTAGAATTCTAGTCGGTCTATTGTTTATTTTCTCCGGACTGATAAAAGCGAATGACCCAATGGGTTTTGGCTATAAACTCGACGAATATTTCCATGTCTTCCACATGGGCTTCCTGAGTGACTTTAGCACTTGGATTGCCATTTTTTTATGTGCAATTGAGATCATCCTAGGTGGTTTATTACTTATTGGGCTAGCTGGAAGAAAAGTAGCTTGGGGACTTTTGCTGCTCATCATATTTTTCACCTTCCTTACCTTTTACTCCGCTGCATCTGGTGCTGTGAAATCCTGTGGCTGTTTCGGAGATGCTATCCCCTTAACACCTTGGGAATCCTTTATCAAGGATTTGGTATTACTCGTCTTGATCCTTATCATTTTTATTTTTAGAAAGCAGATTAAACCCATCATCAAAAGCCCATTTACGCTTAATCTTTTAACCTTATTAATCGTTATTGTGTCTTTCGGTATTGGTATTTTCACTTTATATTATTTGCCTTTTGTGGACTTCCTGCCCTACAAGGAAGGAAATAATATCCCTTCATTAATGAAAGTTCCTGAAGGAGCTGAACCAGATGTGTATGAGCATATCTACGAAATGAAAAACAAGAAAACCAATGAGAATAAAAAGGTTACTGACAAAGAATACATGAGTCAGAAGCTTTGGGAAGATGAAGATTGGGAAATTATTGGTGAACCAAAAACAACCTTAGTTAAGAAGGGATTTGAGCTTAAAATACCTGATTTAATTATCTCTGATATGGACGGTACAGACCGAACTGAAGAAGTAATTAATAATCCATATTATAACTTTATCGTAACGAGTACCAATGTTTCTAAAATGTCTCCAATTGACCTTAAGGCATTGGAGAAAATCAATAATACTATTCGGGAATTATCCGAAGATTATAATATCCGCGCTATCCTAGCAACCGCATCCTCATCTGATGAGGTTAATTACTTAAACGATCAGATGGATTTAGTATTAGAGACATTTTATGTAGATGCTGTACCATTGAAGAGTATGGTTCGTTCTAATCCGGGAGTTATGCTGATGCTAAATGGCACAGTGATTAAGAAATGGTCTTCTATTAATTTCCCAAGCAAAGAAGAGTTAATCAAAAACTATTTAGATAAGGCGCCATAAGATGGAGAAACCGGTATTCTTGATTGGCTTTATGGGGAGTGGGAAAACCACTTGGGGAAAGAAATTGGCAAATGCACTATCTGTTCCTTTCATTGATTTAGATCATGAATTAGTAAACAAGATTGGCATGAGTATTCCTGAGTATTTTCAATTACACGGAGAAGCAAAATTTCGGGAATTGGAAAAAGAAATGCTCCTTGAGCAAGAAAATCGAGTGGGTATCCTTTCTACCGGAGGCGGTACACCTTGTTATTTTGACAATATGGATTGGTTATTAAGCCATGGTACGGTTCTATACCTTAAGCACAGTCCAAAATCATTGTTCAATAGATTAAGCAATTCCGATATACAGAAAAGGCCGGCACTTCAAGGCTTACAGGGTGAAGCACTTTTAGCTTTCATCGAAAGTAAGCTCAATGAACGAGCTATCTATTACGACCGCGCCCATATTGTTATCGATCAAATCAATACCAGTTTAGAAGATTTAGTAGCACTAGTAAAACAACAAGACTTAGTATGAAGCCTTTTACCTTGCTAAGAACAGGATTACGGTATACCCTCGTTATCCTGGCAACAACTGTATTATTTTCATGTTTCCGAGGGGGACCATCCGAGGTTGCGGAAGAGGGATTAGCCATCAGTCCTAAGTTCAAAATTGAATCTGTTGATGAGCTATATCAGTTTCTGACCTATGGAGAGGGTTCAGTTCCCTTGGTTTCGGCGCATCGTGGAGGACCGCATCCAGGTTATCCGGAGAATTGTTTGGCGACTATGGTTGAAGTAGCTAAGGAAATGCCAGCTATTATGGAAGTGGATATTGCAATGACGAAGGATTCTGTGTTGGTGCTCATGCATGATGAGACTTTAAATCGTACAACTACCGGTAAAGGAAAACTTGCCAATAAAACCTGGGAACAATTGCAAGAGCTACACTTGAAAGATAATGGTAGTACAATAACCGATTTCCGTATTCCAACCTTATTGGATGTTTTGAAATGGGGAAAAGGTCGTGTTATTTATACTTTGGATGTAAAGCGAGATGTACCCTATGAGTTGGTACTTAAGGCTGTACGTGAGGCACAGGCAGAGGCCAATTCCATCATCATTACGTATACCGCTAATCAAGCTGCTGCCGTAAGCAGGTTAGCACCAGATATCATGATTTCAGCTACGATTAAAAACCAGGATGACTTGACCCGTTTGAATGACCTTGGGATTCCTGATAATCGTCTAATTGCCTTTGTTGGAACGAGAGAACCACAACCCGAATTGTACAGTCTATTGCGTCAGCACGGCATCAAATCCATCTTAGGAACTATTGGAAACTTAGATAAGTCTGCAGATAAAGCCGGTTACCAACGATATGCTGAATTTATTGACCGTGGGGCTGATGTGTTATCTACCGACCGTCCATTTGAGGCTTGGAAAGCTCTTTCATTTTACATCAACAAAAGAAATCTTCAATCACCATTTATACTCTAACTGGCAATTTATTTTTGTAAAGGCTAATATTGACGTGCGTTGTAGTTAAAGAACTACAACCTATTCTTTTCATGCTTTCCTACCTCCAATTCAAACATTTTGGTCTAAGGCTTGTTCTATAGATAAGAAAAACAGAAGACCATGAAAAAATTACTACTAACATTAGGAATTGCAATAGGTGCTGTCACTTATTCAACTGCGCAAGTACAAGTAAACACTGTTCCACAATCTTCAGCAGATGTGGGCATGGCTCCAATCAAAGCTGGTAATTGGATGGTAGGTGGATCGGTTGGAAATATCGGTTATGCTTTTGAGAGTAAAACTTTCAATATCTCATTAATGCCAAGAGCTGGATATTTTATATCTGATGGTTTAGCCATTGGTGCGCAAGCAAACTTAGGCTTAAAAGCTGTAAAAGATATGGACAATGAGTGGGGTTATGGTATTTCGCCATTCGTTCGTTATTATTTCCCTGGAGGCGCTAGTGCTACTGGACGCTTCTTCGGACAAGGAGATATCGGTATTGGTGGTTCATCTGCCGGTGATGCTGTTTCCTTAAACGTAGGTGCAAACGTAGGTTATGCTCACTTCATCACGCAAACTGTAGCTTTGGAAGCAACTTTAGGATATAACTATTCTAAGGCTAATATCAATGCTGGAGATAAAGCAACTGGTTTAGGTGTAGGTGTTGGTTTCCAAATCTACTTACCTGGAAAAAGATAATAAAGAAATGCCTATAATAGGTTAATTAGGAACACGAGAGATAAAGGAGCTCAGCTCTAAGTTTATCGTTTTCCAAAAAATGGGTTGCCAGAGTTTTTACTTTGGCAATCTTTTTTTTGTACAGCTAGTAAATAAAAAAGCCCATATAATATGGGCTTTCTTATTCTTTATATACATGTTATTTTTTCATGGATCCTGTTTCATTGAAACGGATATGCCAGCTAAATGCTTCTTCCAATAAATGCGGCGTATGACCACCACGTTCACAAGCACGATCAAAATACGATTGCAATTCTTCTTTATAATCTGGATGAACACAATTGTCAATAATCTTCTGCGCTCGTTCTCTTGGCGCTAAACCACGTAAATCTGCCAGACCTATATCAGTAACCAAAATATCCACATCGTGCTCTGTATGGTCTGTATGAGACACCATCGGCAAGATGTGTGAGATATTGTTCTCTTTGGATGCGGCCTGCGTCACGAAAATACTTAAGTAAGCATTTCTCGCAAAATCTCCTGAACCACCAATACCGTTCATAATCTTTGTTCCACCAATATGGGTAGAGTTCACATTGCCATAAATATCAAACTCTATAGCAGTATTGATTGCTATGATTCCTAAACGACGGATAAGGCCCGGGGTGTTTGAAATATTCTGAGGACGAAGAACAAATTTATCCCGATAGCGTTGCAGGTTATTGAATACACGATCGTAACATTCTTTGGAAACTGTAACCGATGAAGCGGAAGCAAAAGATAAAATTCCAGCATCCATTAAATCGAATGTGGAGTCTTGCAATACTTCGGAGAACATGGTTAAATCATAGAAATTACTGTGTTTGAATCCCATCAACACCGCATTAGCAACTTTACCAATTCCTGCTTGAATAGGCAATAGCCGATCTGTCAAATGACCTAATCTTACCTCTTCTTCAAAGAAGCGTAGGATATGTTGTGCGATATTTGTCGTTTTTTCATCCGGAGGTGCGATATCAGCTGGGCTGTCATGCTCATTGGTAAATACAATGGCAGCCACCTTATTCGGATCTAATGGAATTGTCTTTCTACCGATTTTATTCCAAGGCGCAACAATAGGTATTACATTTCGATGCGGATAGTTCTCTGCTTGGTAAATATCATGTATACCATATACATCCTCATGGACAGAGGTATTAATTTCTAAGATGACCTTTTTAGCCAATGCAGCAAATGTAACGGAGTTACCAACAGAGGTAGTCGGAACGATACTTCCATCGCGATCAATAAAAGCTACTTCTATAACAGCAACATCGACGTCAGGAAGGTTTTTATTATGCAATAGCTCTGCACTCTCACTTAAGTGTTGATCGATAAATAATACTTCACCGGAGTTGATTTTCTTACGTAAAACGGGGTCTACCTGAAAAGGCATTCTTTTCTTGAGGGCGCCTGCTTCAGCAAGTTTACCATCGGTACCATGACCTAGGGACGCACCAGTCATCAAAGTAATCTTTAAAGGTTCTTTTTTTGCTCGTTCAGCCAGAGCTGGCAAAATTACTTTACTATCGCCGGCCTTGGTGAAACCACTAGAACCAACGACCATACCATCTTCTATTAATTTAACTGCTTCCTCTGCAGTAGTCACTTTTTCTTTTAGTCTTTCCAGACGTATTCTATCCATCATAAGAACCTATTTTATCCTCTTTCTTAAAAGAGCGAGGCAATATTAAACATTATTTTAATTTAATAATTATCAAAATTAGACAGTAACTTTCTGTCGAAAAATAAAAAGTAACCAGTTACTTACAAGACTGTTCATTTGCAAAACCCTCTTTAACCAAAAGAATTTCTGTTTCATGTGATTTTATGAATCAATTCCTTCTTGAATTTTGATAAATATACGAATGAAGCAGTATATAATTAGATGATATTAATCACTTCTATCATCATTCTCAAGTGCTTATGTCTGTTATTTTGGTTTTATCAAATAAAAAATGGAAATTTATCGTTCATTTTTAGAAGAGACTCGATGCAGAAGGAATACCTTGATCGATATTATATGACAGAAATAGATACTTATGATAACAGTATCTATTGTCACCACGCCGTTATGGGTGAGGGTCAAGTGGTTGAACACTCCCACAATAAAGGGCAATTTTTATACACCGAAGGTGGTGTGGTGTTCTTAAAAACACCTGAAAAATCTTACTTTTTGCCGGCAAGACATTATATATGGATCCCAGCAAATGTAAAACATAGCATTCATCCGAGTAATCCGGAAGTGGTCATGCGGAATCTTTACTTCCCGAAGTTTGATACAGACACAGTTTTCTTCGATAAGGTGAATATCTATCCAGTGAATGATCTATTGATTGAGTTAATCATGTTTACCAATCGTTGGAACGGAAATATCTTTCCAGAAGAAGAACCGAAATATTCTATTGCGAAGGCTTTCAAATTAATTCTTCCAGAAATATCCCAAACAGAATTACCACTAGCCCTACCCTATCCAAAGCATGAAAAACTCATGCAAATCATCGCTTACTTGGAAGAGAATATTGCGGAGAACATTAGCTTCAAGAGTTTAGCTGAACATTTTGATATTTCTGAGCGTACTTTAGCTCGTTTATTCCAAAAGCAATTAAATATGTCGTATATTCAATATTTCACGATATTACGGATGTTGACTTCCTTGAAATTGTTATTGGACGATAAGCTTTCGGTCAATGAAGTTGCTTTAAGGGTCGGTTACAATAGTCTGCCCACCTTTAGCAATACCTTTAATAAGGTGATCGGAGTAAGACCAAGTGAGTATGTGAAAAACAGAAATTTATTACTATAATATAATAAAACCCTAAACCCAATGAAACTTAAAACTCTAATTGCAGCGCTCAGTATTGGAACGCTGTTCTCTTGTTCTGTCAGTTCACAGTCCTTGTCCAAAGCGGATAAGTTACCGAAGCCCATTCAATTATTCAATGGCAAGGATATAAAGGATTGGACGCCTAAAATCCGATTGCACGAAGTCGGTGAGAATTATGCCAATACTTTTCGCGTAGAAGATGGTTTACTGAAAGTACGCTACGATGGCTATGATAACTTCAATCAGCAGTATGGCCACTTGGCATTTAAAAAACCATACAGCTATTATTTGCTTCGTGTAGAATATCGTTTTGTGGATCAACAAAGCAAAGGTGGTGAAGGATGGGCATGGCGAAATTCAGGTGCCATGTTGCATGGACAAGATCCGAAGACCATGCTAAAGGACCAGGACTTCCCAATTTCCATTGAAGGACAGCTCTTAGGAGGCGATGGGAAGAACGAACGCACGAACTCCAACCTTTGTACTCCCGGAACAAATGTAGTAGTCAACGACAAATTATTCACGCCACATTGCCTAAGCTCAAAATCGAAGACCTACCATGGTGACGAATGGGTAACAGCAGAATTTTTAGTACTTGGCGATTCGATCATTCAGCATATACTCGATGGACAAGTCGTATTAGAATACAACAAGCCTCAGATTGGTGGTGGCAATGTAAGTAATTTCGATCCGGCTCAGAAAACTGATGGAAAAGCTTTAACCGAGGGCTACATTTATCTACAAAGTGAAAGTCATCCAATCGACTTCCGTAAGGTGGAACTATATGACCTTAGCCCGTACAAAACAGATCAAAACAAATTGAAATCTACCATTGACAAATTATTGAGTAGAAAATAACAGAATCCTTTCCATACTGGCGTCCTAGACATAATAGGAAAATACGTCAACCAAAAGAAAGATCTGATACCAAATGATTTATTATAAACGGACAGCATTTGAACAACAAGTTCATGCTGTCCGTTTTGTATTTAGGCACTATTTACTGGTGCATTGATTTGAGGTTTATATCTGATGCCTTTTATCTGTCGCCCTTTGTCTTAAAAAAATTGAATCACATAGTTTGAAGTTCCTTCATCTTCGATGGAGGATGACGAGACCATTTGTTGAGGGAGAAAGACTCTTCGCTTTGCTCTGAGTTGTAAGTGACAAATCTTCATTCCCACATAGGTCTAACTACTAACTACTCCATACTAAATACTATAAAAAAGGGGTTTGATTCGACACTTATTCAGATCTCCTTCGGAACTTGTTCGGAACTCCTTCGGATCTCGTTCGGTTCCGACCGAACGAGATCCGAACAAGATCCCTATCAGATCCAAAGAAATTCCATTAGAGTATCAAAGGAAACCGGAAGGAAATTATCAGAAAACGGGACAGAAATACTTCGGAAAAGGTTCGGAAATAAAAAGAAGGTGCAAGCTTGGTTATTCTCACAAGTAAAGAAAGTTTTGGAGAACCTATCTATTACCCCAAGAGGGGGGTGAGTCTGTAGGAGTAGGAAACTTGGGCGGAGAACAAACAAGAAAAGGGATGCTGTTTTGCACCCCTAATATGTTTTAGGAAAAAGCTTGAGCTTACGCTAACTTGTTAACGAACTTAGTTAACTTAGATTTGTTGTTAGAAGCTTTTTTCTTGTGAATAACATTTTTCTTTGCTAAACGATCAAGCATAGATACTACGCGTGGTAATAAAGCTTTAGCTTCTTCAGCTGAAGTTGTTAAACGTAATTTTTTGATTGCGTTACGAGTAGTTTTTGCTTGGTAACGGTTTCTTAGACGCTTCGCAGCGTTTGCTCTAATTCTTTTAATCGCTGATTTATGATTTGCCATTTCTCTTAGCTATATAATATTATAATTCTTTTATACTTAAATTCGGACTGCAAAAATAACATTCATAATCTAATATTCAAAATGATTTTTAATTTTTCGAAATGATTATCTTTGCACATGCACAAATTATCAATGGATCAGCTCAACCGAGTTGATGTAAATACCTTCAAGTCTCAGGAAAAATCTCCTATTGTTATCGTGATGGACAATGTTCGCAGCATGCATAATGTTGGATCTGCATTTCGTACAGCTGATGCTTTGGCGGTAGAACGTATCCTACTTTGTGGGATTACGGGTCAGCCTCCACATCGAGAAATTGAAAAGACAGCATTAGGCGCGACAGAATCTGTTACTTGGGAATATTATAAGGACACCTTGGATGCCATCAACCAGTTGAAGGCAGAAGGCTATCAGGTTTATGCTATTGAACAAACAGATCACAGCATTTCTTTGGAAACCTTTGAGCCACTTTCCGACAAAAAGTACGCTTTGGTGTTTGGAAATGAGGTTCATGGTGTAGAGGAAGACGTCATTCAACATGCGGATGGGACCTTAGAAATCCCTCAATTTGGCACAAAACATTCCTTTAATGTATCGGTTACCATCGGGATTGTTTTATGGGATTTGATCAATAAACTACGCTTTGTCAAAAAATAACAAAATACCTAGCTTAGGGATTTTTAGAAGTCATATCAAAATAGTAGATTTGCGTTGCAAAAAATAAGATAAAATGAGTGTATTAGTAAATAAAGATTCCAAAGTAATCGTTCAAGGTTTTACCGGAAACGAGGGTACTTATCATGCATCTCAAATGATTGAGTACGGCACAAACGTAGTAGGTGGTGTAACCCCAGGAAAAGGCGGACAGAGCCACTTAGACCGTCCGGTATTCAACACTGTTCAAGATGCCGTAGATGCTACTGGCGCTAATGTTTCTATTATTTTTGTTCCACCAGCATTTGCTGCTGATGCAATTATGGAAGCTGCTGCAGCAGGAATCGCTTTGATCGTGTGTATTACTGAGGGTATCCCTACTAAAGATATGATTCAAGTAAAATCTTACTTGAGTGATAAGAAATCTCGTTTGATCGGTCCAAACTGTCCTGGTATCATCACAGCTGAAGAAGCGAAGATTGGTATCATGCCAGGCTTCATCTTCAAAAAAGGTGGTGTTGGTGTTGTATCTAAATCAGGTACTTTAACTTATGAGGCAGTTGACCAAACTGTGAAAGCAGGTTTAGGAATTACAACGGCTATCGGTATTGGTGGTGACCCTATCATTGGTACAACGACTAAAGAAGCTGTTGAGTTATTAATGAACGATCCGGAAACTAAAGGTATCATCATGATTGGTGAGATCGGTGGTGGCATGGAAGCTGAGGCTGCTCATTGGATTAAAGAAAATGGTACTAAACCAGTAGTTGGTTTCATCGCTGGACAAACTGCGCCTCCGGGACGCCGTATGGGTCACGCTGGAGCAATCGTTGGTGGTGCTGATGATACTGCTGCTGCTAAAATGGCTATCATGCGTGAGTGTGGTATCCGCGTAGTAGAATCTCCTGCTGAAATCGGAAAAGCAATGGCTGAAGAATTAGCTAAATAAAGAATTTGTATAAAAAGAGAGAGGCTAGATCGATGATCTAGCCTCTCTCTTTTTATACAGTATTTGTAGGGAGTATTTAGTAGTTAGACCTTTTGGCGGGATAATAGATTTGCCATTTAAAAGCGGTCGAAGCATGCTTCGACCGCCATACACCTCACTTCATCCCAATCATTACCTCATTAATCTCTTAAACTTTTTGATTAACGGGCGGACATTCCGTTCGTTTTCGTCGGAGATAAATCTCCTTCCGTCAAACTCACTCAGTACCGCCCCTACCTAACGTGCTACCGAATCAACTTGTTACTATACTTTAATTGCCGCCATACGTAGGGGCAGCACTGAGCGCAGCGGAATGTCTGCCCGATTTAAAATAGTGCATAGACCGCTGCGCTGTTAGATATGAGATTTGAGATAGAAAGTGGGATTTTTTAAGCGGTCGATGCATGCATCGACCGCCAATAATCACCCCCTTACAAGGTCTAAAATCTGTTGTCTCAAATCTGTTGTCTATCATCTGTTGTCTCCCAAAACAAAAGGCTAACGAATAAATCCATTAGCCTTTATACTAAACAACAAACAAATATTTTTAATCTACCGATGCTTCAGAGGTTTTCTTTTTATCGGGATGTATTTTTTCGTAATGTTCGACCAGCTGATTTAATTCATTAAGATCAAGATCGGTCTTCATGTCGATAAAGACATGGTCTTCATCGTCTACTACACCTAGTAGAACATTTTTGATACGATCACCTTTCATAAGGGTATTGATACTGATTTTTGCACCATCACTGTAGATGCTCATCATTTCCTCAAACTTTTTTTTGTTGAGGTATTTAGAGAAATCCTGGTAGATGCGATGACCATCTCCCCCACCTTCAATGGCCATAATTTTAATTCCTTTGATCTTCTTTACTGCTAGAGCCAACATTGGATCTTCTTCCTTCAATTCTTTTATTTCCCCACGTAAGAAAGCTTTCATTAATAATCCTGGAACTTTTATAGATACAACTTCTGCTTCTCTAGAAAGTTGTGATCGGTCAACAAAGGCCATATTGGGACGGCTCTTAACAAAGCAGCTCTGTAAACTAAGCAACAAATAAGCTGCAACTAGGTATCTCATAATTCGGTTCATATGGCTATTTTTTATCGTTATTAACTAATGCATTTAAATCTTCGTATTTAATGGAACCATCTAAGATCATGAAGATGGTATCTTCTTCCGAGTTGATGCTCAACAATAGATTGGAAAAGAAATCTCCGTCAACATTCTCTGCTAAGAATCGTATTTGATCGCCATCAGAATTAATAACCATAAGTTCTTCATAATTTAAGTTTTTGATAGCATTAGAAACTTCGGTCTGAATCCCCTTATTTTCTCCTTCAAGCACGAGCATTTTGATGGAATTGATTTTACCAAGCAATGGTTTAATCATATCGACATCCGTATCGCTAAGTTTCATTTTGTTCAACATTTTGAACATAGGTTTTCCGATTTTAATGGAAGTAACACCCTTATGTTCTTTATATTGTTCAAAGATTTTATCCAGTTTGGATATTTGAGCTTGTGCTAAAGTGGCAAAGAACAAGCTGATTATTAACATGATCGTTTTCATAATCAATTTAGATTTCAATACTTAAATACTTAATTTTTTCTACACTCTTCATCCCTGCTTTCAAGTTGGCAGTTGCCAATTGCAAGGCTGATTCTGTTACCTCTAAAGCCTTTTCTTCATCATAGATGCGGACACCATTCACTTCTACATACAAACTTTCACTATCTAGCTCTTCTATTGCTTGAATAGCTTTGTTTTGTGCTGTACTCTTAGTGTCCCTCGCCAGATGCATAGGTGGCTTCGTAGGATTTGTTTTTACTTCTGTTTCCAATACTTCCTGTTTACCAAAGTCTTTTGCTGGCACATCAAGGATCGTTTCTACTTCATTCCTAGGTTTCGAAGGTTCCACTTCCTGATGTGCTAAATGATTAGTCAATTCGGTAGCATTTTCAACTTTATTGTTTCTGATTAAGAAGAAAGCTAGTAGTAAGCTAGCTGCTAAAGCTGAGAATCCGATGATCATTCTAAACAATGGTCTTACCTTGTTAGGTTGTTGTTCATTTGATCCGTTCGAGTCGACATCCTGCATGAAAGCATCAAAATCCCAATCCATTTGCTCAGAAGATTTATCACCTTGTTTTAAGGCAGCAAAAAAGGCATCCTCCTCCAACTCTTTAAGCTGGCGTTCTTCCTCTAGGCTGGTATTCCCAGCTAAGTATTTAGCCTTTAAGCGATCCAATTCTTCGTTTCTCATAATCAAAAACCTTAGTTAAGTTTTCCCGGACTACCGTTCTTGCTCTAGAAAGATTGACGCGTACCGCGTTTTCTTCTATTGCTGTTAATTTCGCGATATCAGCAATTTCATATTCCTCGATATCCCTTAGATACATCACCAATCGTTGCTTTTCCGGAAGAGCGTCAATAAATTTCAGTATCAGTTCTTGGGTAAGTGATGGATACCGTTCTGGTTGAATATCTGGTGGAAGTTCTTGTAAGTACTTTGCCTGTCTTCCGGCACGATCAATCTTATTATAGGCCATATTCCTGACCATATTCATCGCATACCCTTCAACAGAACCTAGCTTACTCAATTCCTCCCGTTTTTCCCAAAGCTTCATCATCACTTCTTGTACCAAGTCATAAACATCCTCTTGATGTTCTAAAAACCTATTCGCAAAGCGGTAAAGCTTATCCTTGAGGACAAATACCGTATGTTTAAAGGTTTCTTGGTTCATCGTTTATATCGCTTATTTAATAACAAGACAGACAAGTATTGCCATTTATTACATGAAAAATGAAAAAAAATTAAAAATTTAAATATAAATCTAATAATCAGCCAATTAAAAAGAGCCAGAAAGGAGATTATCTGGCTCTTATTAATCTGTTAATACAGTATATTACATTTTTTCATCAGCAGAAGGACCATAGATTCCTGGAACTGGGATATCTAACAAACGTAAATAAACGTTCAATTGTCCACGGTGATGAATTAAGTGGTTATAGACGATAAAACGGAAAGCACCGATTTTAGGAACCTGAGAAATCACATGATCACCAGCTTTTAATGTCCAGGTTTTCATCCATTCCTCTTCACTCATATTCTCTACCGTCTCTTTGTTTTTTGTATATCCTGATTCCAATGCATCTTTAATCTCAGCAACAGAAGTCGGTTTAAAAGGCTTATAATCGGTTGCCAAGTTAAACTCGTCTTGTGGTAATCCATCAGCTACCCAATTATGCAATTCCACAACATGCCCCAATAGGTTGCCTAAAGTCATGCTTTTTTCATGTGGTTTATAATTTAAGTGCTCATCAGTCACACGTTCCAAGACTCTTCTTGTGTTATTGGTTTCATGATCTAATTCAACCAAAAATCCTTGTTTAATACCCATAGTTTGTAATATTATGTTTACGACTAATGTAGCCAAAAAAGTTAAAAATTTTCTAACTTGCTTGTCAAATTAACACCTAAAACAAATGAAAAATTTATTAATTGTTTGGTTCCTAATAGCCATATTCGGGACTCAAGCCATGGCACAAGCCCCAAATGCCGATTATGTAAAACAGCATTATGACAAAATCGAAAAACAAATCACCATGCGTGATGGTGTCAAGCTGTTTACTTCCATTTACATCCCTAAGGATAAGTCTAAAAAATATCCCATCTTACTAAATCGAACTCCTTATACAGTAGCTCCCTATGGAGAGGACAAGTACAAGAGTAGTTTGGGCAGTTATCCAGAGGTAATGAAAGCTGGCTATATCTTCGTTTATCAAGACGTTCGGGGGAAATGGATGAGCGAGGGTACATTTGAAGATATAAGACCTACCAGAACAAAAGAAAATAAGCATCAAATTGACGAGAGCACCGACACCTATGATACCATTGATTGGTTGGTTAAAAATTTATCCAATAACAATGGGAAAGTAGGTATTTATGGAATCTCCTATCCGGGATTCTATTCTACGGTAAGTTTGGTTGGCTCCCACCCTGCCTTAAAGGCTGTTTCGCCACAAGCACCAGTGACCGATTGGTTCATTGGGGATGATTTCCACCATGGTGGTGCATTATTTTTAATGGATGCTTTCCGTTTCATGTATACATTTGATGCGCCAAGACCTAAGCCTATCACCAATGAGCACGGACCTAAAGGTTTTGAACTGAAGTCTAAAGACTGGTCCAAATTTTTCTTGGATAACCCAACCTTATCAGGCATTAAAAAAGACTACCTAGACCATACGGTTAAGTTTTGGGACAACCTAGCAAAGCACAGTACCTTAGACACCTTTTGGCAAGCAAGAACCATTACACATCATTTAAATGATGTTAAACCCGCTGTTATGGTCGTAGGTGGATTATATGATGCGGAGGATACTTATGGTGCCTTTGAGACTTACAAGCAAATCGAACAGCGTAATAAGAAGAATAATTCCTTTTTAGTAATGGGACCTTGGTTTCATGGTGGTTGGGTTCGTGGCAAAGGAGATTCCTTTGGTGATATTCGCTTCGGCCAGGAAACTAGCACGTATTATCAAGAGAACTTTGAGTTACCGTTTTTCAATTACTACCTAAAAGGAGAAGGTGATTTTAAAGCTGCTGAAGCCAATGTATTCATTACAGGATCAAATGAATGGCATGCCTTTGATTCTTGGCCTGTAAAGAGCGCTAAGCCTCAAGAATTGTATTTGAATGAGGGAGGAAAATTGAGTAAAGCAGCGTCTAGCGGTGATAATAAATTTGTAGAATATACATCTGACCCTAATAAACCAGTTCCTTTCCAAGAAGGAATTATTACGAATAGAACCCGTGAATATATGATTGCTGATCAACGTTTTGTGGCAAACCGACCAGATGTGACGGTGTTTGAAACGGATGTTCTGAATGAAGACCTGACCATGGCAGGGCCAATAGTAGCCGATCTATCAATTGCTATGACGGGTACAGATGCTGATTTTATTGTTAAAGTTATTGATGTTTATCCGGATAGTTCTTCTGCTACCTCGCCTGTTGACAAGGACATTGTGATGCCGGGTTACCAGATGTTGGTTCGTGGTGAAATCTTACGTGGTAAGTTTAGAAATAGCTTTAGCAATCCGGAGCCTTTTAAACCAAATGCTATTACCCCGGTTAAAGTAACTTTACCAGATGTAGCGCATACCTTTAAGAAAGGCCATAAAATAATGGTTCAGGTGCAACATACTTGGTTCCCTTTAGCCGATAGAAATCCTAATCAGTTTATGGATATCTATAAAGCCAAAGCTTCAGATTACTTAAAGAATACCCATAGAATTTATTTTGACCAAGCACATCCAAGTAAAATAAGCTTTTCTACATTATAGAATTTATATAAATTAAGCATAGACAGCCATTCCTTTATCGAAATGGCTGTCTTTTTTTTAATAAAGTTTTAATATTTTGTAACACAATTAAGGTATTAGATACTAATACTTACAACTAACATTCAAAACATGAAAAGAACATTAATTAGCGTATTTGCATTATTTTTAGCTGTAACGGTTTTTGCCCAAGACAATACTTTGTTATGGAAGATTTCAGGTAAGGGGTTGAAAAAAGAATCTTATTTATTTGGAACACTTCACATGGCATGTGGAGAAGATTTCAGAATGGAAGATAAAGTCAAAGTAGCCGCAGGAAAAGTAGAAGGACTAGTACTGGAGGTAGATTTAGAGAACCCAAATAATCTTGCCACTATTCAAAATTTGATGAAACCAGATCCTGATTTCTTTAAAGATTTCGATCCAAAGAAAAAAGCCCTGATTGATAGTGTTATGAAGAGTAAGAGTTTACCAGTAGAAATCTTTGATCAAGCACCTCCTGTAGTGGTTCTTTCTTTATTAACCATGCAATCTTTTGCATGTTCAGATCCTACTAACATCAAAATGATGGAAATGGAATTGAAGAAACTCGCGGAATTAAAAGACAAGCCTGTCGCAGAACTGGAAACTCCAGAGTTTCAAATAAACTTATTAAACAATCTATTCCATGCGGAAGATTTATATAACTATTTAAAGGATAGTGATAGTCAAGTAGCAGCTACAAAGAAACTGGTTGCCGCATATTTCTCTGAAAACATCAAAGATATCGAGAAGTTATCGGAAGAGATGGACTACCTTTCTCCTGAAGGTCACGACAAACTTTTGAAAGAAAGAAACAATGCCTGGATGGAAAAATTACCGACCTTGTTAAAAGAGAAACCTCTATTAGTAGCAGTAGGTGCAGCGCATCTTGTAGGTGAAAAAGGCCTAATAAAACTATTAAAGAAACAAGGATATAAAGTTACCCCAGTTTTAGATTAATATAATTGTTTAATTAAAAGGAGCTGATCTATGCCGTAGATCAGCTCTTTTGTTTACAATGATTTCCTCTGTGGAGAAAAAAACAAAAAGGTTGATTGTTCGACAATCAACCTTTTTATTATATGCGAGTTATCAATTAACTCTTCAATATTTTTTCTACATGATCAAATTCTTCAATCACTTCCTTACTTACTGGTTTGGTCATAAGCGACACGATGACAATCGTTAGGAAGCCTAAGAAAAATCCAGGTATAATTTCGTATACCGCTTTGTAATCATGCGGCACATACACCCAAATCAATACGGTCGCAGCTCCCACTAACATACCAATTAAGCCACCTATTGCTGTAGTTCTTTTCCACAATAAGGATAAGATGATAATTGGTCCAAAGGCAGCACCAAAGCCTGCCCAAGCATTCCCCACTAGATTCAAAATACTATCCTTAGGGTTTAAGGATAATAGAATAGCAATAATGGCTACGATCAACACCGACAAACGGCTCATCAATAACATGTTTTTTGCAGATGCTTGTTTGTTAAAGAAAGTCTTATAGATATCCTCAGTCATAGAACTGGAAGTCACTAACAATTGGGAAGATATGGTACTCATTACTGCCGCTAAAATTGCAGACAAAAGAAATCCACCTATTAAGGGGTGAAACAATACGCGAGATAAGTGAATAAAGATGGTTTCGGCATGCTCTTTAGAGCCGTCAAACTTACTCATAGTCGCAGGATCAAATTGTTGCAAGTATGCAATTCCGAATAGACCTACTAACATCGCACCCCCTACTGTAAAGATCATCCAGCTAATTCCGATATTTCTCGCCTTAGGAACGTCCTTTACGCTATCGATAGCCATAAAGCGAACCAGAATATGCGGTTGACCAAAATAGCCTAATCCCCAAGCTAATAGGGATACAATGGACACGGTTGTCGTTCCTTTAAAGAGATCGAGGAATTTACTGTCCTTTTGTTCAATAATATCTAAGGTAGTCCCCAGTCCACCCAATTGACTAATTAAAACAATAGGAAGAATGACCAAAGCTAAAACCATGATAGTACCCTGAACAAAGTCGGTTAAACTGACAGCTAGGAATCCTCCTAGGAACGTGTATAATACAACAACAAAGGCTGTTGAAAACAATCCGGTATAATAATCCATTCCAAATGCAGACTCAAATAAGCGACCTCCTGAGACCATACCTGCTGAGGTATATAAGGTAAAGAATACTAAAATTAAGATGGAAGAGACAAGCTTCAACAATTGGGTTTTATCTTGAAAGCGATTCTCGAAGAATACAGGTAATGTGATCGCATTTTTAGCCACCTCTGTATACACCCTTAAGCGCGGCGCTACAAGCACATAATTAAAAAACGCCCCAATAGTCAAGCCTATTGCTATCCATGCCGCAGAAAGCCCCGAAAGGTACATAGCACCCGGTAATCCCATAAGCAACCATCCACTCATGTCGGCAGCACCAGCTGAAAGTGCTGTTACTGCAGCACCCATCTTACGGCCTCCAATTAAAAATTCTTCAGAATTACTGGTTGATTTCTTCCAAGAATAAAACCCAATACCCACCATGAGTAACATGTAGATGGATATGGATATAAGTTCATAAATGTTCATACGGTTATTTTAATTCGTAAAGATGCTATATTTTTTGAGGATTATTGATATCAATTTTTATCTTCTTGTTATTATTCTTGCTTGCTGGTTGATTATTGAACCAAGAATTATAGATTTGATAAGCTTCAATTTGGTAAGGATAGATATCCAATGCTGCTTTTAGGCTTTTCAATCCTTCATCTTGTTTTCCATTAACCTTTAATAGCATGGCTTGGGTTAAGCTATCAGAAGCGCGATAAAACAATCCCGATTCCTTTTTAATGGTTTTGTATAGATCTTTGGCTTTTTGCTGCTCGCCAATCTGTAATAAAAGTCGAACTAAGCGCAAATTATTCAATGGAGATAAGCGGATAGGATCTACATGGGTTCCAGTCAACTTATTTAGATACTCTTGAATATTGGCTTTATCCTCCTTTTGAATGTAAGCTGCAAAGAGTAATAATTCGAAATCTGCACGTCCTACTTGCGTTGCTTGTAAGGTTCTATAGACTTCTTTCAAGTTCTTGATCGCTTCATCGGTTTGTTGATTGGCTAATAATACTTCTACATATTGGGTTCTTATGCTGTAGTTTTGTGGTTTCTGTCCTGCCAAATAGGCCAATTGCTTAATATGCGATTCATCACCTAATAAGGCTCTTTGCCAAGCAGCAAATGACCGAGCATCATCTTTTCGATCTCTTAAATAGGTTGAGATTTCAGAGCCGTTCTTCACGTATTCATCCGCAACAGCTAAGGCCTCCTTGAGTTGCCCTCCCTGGAAGAAAAAGTTTCGTAATAGACTAGAAACTCTGGCCTTCTCCATGTAGTCCGTTTCCAAATCATAGGCCTTTTGGTAAAGTTGAGCTAATTCATTTCTTTTCTGAGGGAATTGAATGCTCATGAGTTTTCCTTCGCTTAAATAGATGGGAGCATACTTATCGTTGATTTGCTTGGCTTCTTCAATTCTTGTTTTAGCTAAATCAAATTGTTTTTGCTCAGCCAATATATCAGCATAAGCTAAAATCGCAGGTAAATATTTCTTATCGTGTTGTAAAGCTGTATCTAATAATCTAAATGCTTCTTGATAATCATTTCTTGCCGCATAATTCGCTAGATTCAGATAAACCTGAGACCAATTGGAAGCCATTGCTTTTTTATCCCCTGCCAAATAAGCCTTCTCTTTGCTAATCAAATCATCTAGAAAGGCATACATCTCAGGGTCTCTTCCTTTCAGATCAGATAGCGTATTCATAGATTTAAAATCCAATGGATGGACTTTTACTTTCTCAAAGTATGCTGGATAGGTTTGGGCAAAGTATTCCGACTCATTGTTTTGGGAATAATAATCTAAGGTTAGCCCATTCTTCATGGCGTTATAATACAAGACCTTGATCTTCCTGTTCTGTCCATCTGTTAGTACTTGACCATGGAAAAGATGCACATACTCATGGAGCAATACATTTCGTTCCTCAAAAGCTCCTCTTTCTACATATTCAATCGCGGCTGCTCCAGACCCTACTCCTCGGATATCCATCCATTGTCTATTATCAAAAGTGGAGTTAAATCGGAAATATGGAGATTTCATCGCCAAGGCTAAATCGACATGTAATGGCGGAATAACAAATAATCGATGTTGTTTCACTAAGAAGGGGAAATAAACCGTGGAAGTGTATAGTTGATTCCATGCCATTCCTTTTGCGACATTTCCTGGATAATAGGCCACATCAGGAAAGATTTCCAAGAAATCCTCCATGTTGCTGATCTTCGGATTACGGAGTTCCTGCATGATCTTAGAATAGGTCTTCAGGTAGGGAATACGCTTTGACTTAATGACTGCTGCCAATCCATTATGCGCCGGGCCGTAATGGTTTTTCTTTTTCAAGATATCAAGAAATAACTTTTCCGATTTATCTAACCTTGATTTACGATCCTGTGCATCAAAATCTCCATAAAGCAAGGAAGCTTCATGCATAGCTGGTAATACCGAATTTGGGAATTTATTGGAAACCTGTTGAATTACTTTAAAGGAACCTTGAATGTTATTGGCTGTAAATAGGGAGTCCGCAATTTCCAATTCTTTACGAATTTCCTTCTCTTTAGCATCTACATAGTCCGCATAAGTAAGGTTAGTATGGCCATTTCCTAAGTGCCAATGCGATTGAAAATGCATAGGGTTAATAAGTAAAGCCAATTCCCATTGAGCAACCATATCGTTTAATTGCGTAGCATCAATTCTACGCCAAATAGCATAGCCATAATAGAAACGGGCATCTGCATTTAAAGGATTTAATTTTAATCCTTCGACAAGGGCAACTTCAGCTTCCTTAGGGTTTTGATTCCAAAAATTGACATCTGCCTTTAAAAAATATCCAGCAGCTTCCTGAGGATTATGCTTAATCATCGCATGGGCAAGATCCAATGTTTCCTTATATTTCTTTTGCAACATTAAAGCTCGACCAAGAACCAATTCTGTTTCTACATCATTTGGTTTTTTAGCTAATAATTGCTTAGCCATCTGCTCGGCAGTTTCAAGTTCCCAAGCTTCGATCTTTAATTGGGCAAAAGAACGTTGAACTCGATAATCTGTCTGATCTTGAGAAGACAACTTTTTAAGGTCTGATTCAGCAGCTTGAAAGTCATTTCTTAACCAATGCAATTTAGCGCTTAACAAGGCTCTTTCTACAGGTTTTAAGTCTTTATTAGAAACAAGAGGTTTCTCCACATATTCCCAATCACCTAAATCAAGCAATTGATTTAAACTTTGGTAAGCAGGTTGGCTCTTAGTTCGAAAAGCCTCAGATGCTTTTGCTCTGGCTACTGACAAATATAACTTGGCACCTTTAGGATCATTGACTAGCTCTAATCCTTGCCCCCGACCTTGTTGTAAAATAAAAAATAATGCGAATACGATTAAACTTATCCTCATGAGTAGATGCGATGATGTGATAAAAAATTAATATTTAGCTGATTGATCTGGCTTAGGAGTAGATAATTTTATGAATTGACGGATATCCTCATTGGCTTTGATCAAATCTTCCTTACGGAGGTACATCATGTGCCCACTACGGTATCCTTTAAAGCTCATTCTAGGAGCTAACTTACCCGATGGATCCATTTGCCACATGTTATATTTTGCATTGAAATAATCACAAGCACCATCGTAATAACCCGATTGCACCATCACATGTAGGAATGGATTTGCTGCCATAGCTTGTCTCAATTGATATCCTGTATTGTCGTTGCTATTATCCCAAGGATGCACATTTCCAAACATATTGTACTTGACATCACTTTTGTATTTCAGCTCATTGGCATAATAGTAATTGATTGCAGGGGTGAAAGAATGAAGCCAAGAAGTTAGTTCCGCATTAAAATCAGGGCGTTCTCCACCATCACGTAGATCAATACCCAAATAGCGTGAATCTAATCTACCGATGGTCATACCTTGATCACGAAGCAATTCTTTCCAGAATAAGCTGGTCGAAATATCCAGGTTATTTTGAGAAATAACAGTTTCCGATAATCCGGAATAGCGAGCCATTTTCTTAATGATAGCCGCTTTATTTGCTGGATCTATACTAGATCCTTTCGCAATGGCTGGTAGAAGCTCATTCATGGTGAAGTTCTCTACCTCTGGTAACATTTGCTCTAAATCCTTGCTCTGTAAGTCTGCAGGAAGTTTTTTATGAAACCAAGCTGCTGCTGCATAATACGGCCAACGTAAGGCTTTGCTTAGTGCGCCATCTCTCTTAATACCCAATTCCGTCGGTGAAACCAAAATAACGCCATTTAAATACATCCATTGTGAATTTTGCAATTCATAAGCTAATCCAGATACACGGGTCGTACCATAACTCTCACCAATTAAATATTTCGGGGATGCCCATCTGTTATTACGAGTTACGAAAGTATTTAACCATTCACCCAAATAACGGATATCAGCATTGACACCAAAGAATTGAGAACGATCAGCTTTCTCATCCAGTACGCGAATAACCGGTATTAACAGGATCTACGAATACAATATCCGCCACATCCAATATGGTATATGGGTTTTCTTTAACACCATAAGGCTGCAATGGATATCCTTCATCATCGATATTAAGCAATCTAGGGCCTGTATAGGCCAAGTGCATCCATACGGACCCAGAACCTGGTCCACCATTAAAGGAAATCACCAGAGGTCGTTTGCTGCGATCCTGAATATCATCCCGCGTGTAGTAGGTATAATGTACTGTAGCAATTGCTTTACCCGAATTATCCCATACAGGTTGGGTTCCAGCTTTTGCCGTATAAGAGAAACTTTGGCCATTAGCACGAATCTGATGTTTGGTGCTTATTGCCGAATCTGCCAACGGAATACGTTGTGCTTGCGCGAAACTCAATGTGCAAATGGCAACAATTGAAAATAAAATCTTTTTCATTTCAGTTTTTCAGGTTAAAATAGATTAATAATAGGATGGGAATTTAACAAAAAACTAATTGGAAATATAATATTGATAAGAAAGGATATGGAATTGTTATAATTGGGGCAAAACTGCATATGCAGTTTTGAGACCGATACGCTGTTAGATGCCCTTCGGGCAGTATATAGTAATTAGTATGGAGTAGTTAGACCTATTGGCGGGATAACAACACGCCGAATCCTATAGGAAGTAACCAATAACCAATACAGTTCCGGTACAATTCCTCCGATGACGGTATGGTCATTGCATGCATCGACCGCCTGAACAATACCATTCAATCCATTCAGATAGTAAGCCATTTGTTCTGGATTACCCCAAAAACAGAAAGGCCCGTCATCTCATCGATGACGGGCCTCCGTATAAAATTAGGCACCGACCTACTCTCCCACCTGTTACGGCAATACCATCGGCTCTGGCGGGCTTAACTTCTCTGTTCGGAATGGGAAGAGGTGGACACCGCCGATATAGGCACCTGAATATCTTTTAAGTATCGGATATCTTGATCTAGCACTGTCGCCCTATAAAGGGTCTAACTACCAAATACTAACTACCAACTACTAATTGACATGTTATTGGAAGAAAAGATAAAAAAGAGAGAGGACAACAGAACTATCC